>JAGRGB010000102.1 GCA_020445745.1 Rhodocyclaceae bacterium
AGGGCAAGAAGAACATCTTCTCTGGCCGCATCCTCGAAATCGAAGGTCTGCCGGATCTGAAGGTCGAACAGGCCTTCGAACTGTCCGACGCCGCCGCCGAGCGTTCCGCTGCTGCTTGCGCCATCGCCCTGAACAAGGAACCGATCGTCGAGTACATGCGTTCGAACATCACCCTGATGAAGTGGATGATCGCCAACGGCTACCAGGATCCCCGCACGCTGAAGCGCCGCATCAAGGCGATGGAGGACTGGATCGCCAACGGCACGCTGCTCGCCGGCGACGCCGATGCCGAGTACGCGGCGGTGATCGAGATCGATCTGGCCGACGTCAAGGAGCCGATCGTCGCCTGCCCGAACGACCCGGACGACGTCAAGCTGCTCTCCGAAGTGGCCGGCGACAAGATCGACGAGGTCTTCATCGGCTCGTGCATGACCAACATCGGCCACTTCCGCGCGGCCGGCAAGGTGCTGGAGGGCAAGTCCGACATCCCGACCCGGCTGTGGGTCGCCCCGCCGACCAAGATGGACGCGATGATCCTCAACGAGGAAGGCTACTACTCGGTGCTCGGTAAGTCCGGCGCGCGGATGGAGATGCCCGGCTGCTCGCTGTGCATGGGCAACCAGGCGCAGATCCGCAAGGGCTCGACGGCGATGTCCACCTCGACCCGCAACTTCCCGAACCGCCTCGGCATCGACACCCGGGTCTATCTCGGTTCGGCCGAGCTGGCTGCGGTGTGCGCGCTGATGGGCAAGATCCCGAGCGTGTCCGAGTACATGGCCCAGGTCGAGGCCCTCGGCGCGAAGGCCGGCGAGGTCTATCGCTACATGAACTTTGACCAGATCGCCGAGTTCCGCGAAGTCGCGGATACCGTCGAGGTCTGATCGACGGCCCTGGCGAGGGCGGCGAGCGTCGCCCTCGGACCTTTCGACGCCCCCGGCAGGCAACTGCCGGGGGCGTTCTTCATTCGGTCGGCTGTGCCAGCGAGTACGGGTCCGACGGGGCGGTGTCGCGCCACAGCGGGGATGCATCGAGTGCGGCGACGCGATCCTCATCCGGAATCGCGACGCGAAGCGCAAGATCGAAATCGCGGCGCTCGGCGGTGATGCGCGGCAGCACTTTCTCGAAAAGCAGCGGAAAGTCCCAAATGCCTCGACCAAACCCGAGACCGAGCAAGGCTTTCAGCCGGCCGAGGCTGTCACCGGGCCCACCGGTGTTCGGTGCCGAGTCGTCGAGCAGTACCTCGGTCAGCGTCCCGGTGGGTCGTTGCCCGCAAAGCGTCGTGGCGCGCAGTCGTGTTCCGGCATTTGCGAAGCGGACCATTAGGATTGGCCTTTGCCGGCCCGCCGCAGCAACCGGTCGAGCCGGTTCGCGAACGCCTGCCGGTCCGCGGCGCCGAATGCCGCGGGGCCACCGGTCTCGACGCCGGTGCTGCGCAGGGTGTCCATGAAATTGCGCAAGTCCAGCAGTTCGCGAATGTTTTCCTTGCCGAAAAGTTCCCCCCTGGGCGACAGCGCGTGGCCATCCTTCGCCACGACGTCGGCTGCCAGCGGGATGTCCGCGGTGATCACCAGGTCGCCGGCATGCACGTGTTCGGCGATGTACTTGTCGGCCTCGTCGAAGCCGCCGGGTACCTGGATCATCCGGATCAACGGTGACGGCGGCGTCCGCAGTTGCTGGTTTGCCACCAGGCTCAGCTGTGTTCGAGTGCGCTCGGCCGCGCGGAACAGGATGTCCTTGATTGCGCCCGGACAGGCGTCGGCGTCGACCCAGATGTGCATCGGCAGCCCTCGACAGGGAGTTGAAAGTCGCAAATTGACCGGATGCCGGCCCATCGTGCCAATCTACGTGGGTGCGGCCGGACGCGAAAGGGGCTGATTGATCCGGACGGCCGTCCACCCATACTAGAAGGCGTGGCCCCAATTGAGCATTCACCGATCGCACGGGACTGGGCTGCAGGCCTCTGATGGGCCCCGTGAAGAGGCGACCCCATGTTGCCCGCCGATGTGCGGTGCGTCCTCGCGATGGCGGGACTTCGCGACTCCTGGTCGGGCATCCACGCCTTGCCGCATTGGCGCCCGTCCACGGGGCGAGCTTGGTCGCACCCATGGCGGAAGGCCTGCAACCCGTCAAACAGGTTGGTCCCTACGGATGCGATTGCAGCAGGACCCGGAGGATCGCCGATCTCTCGTCGAATGCAAGTCGTCGGCGTGGGCGTAGCGGATGAAGACCAGGCCGATGATGGCGCGACCTCCGTTGTCATGGGCATGCGTTCGATGCACCGTTGATTCCCAGCGCGCCGCGGGAGACCATATGCCGGCTGCAACAGGACGGCGGCAATGCCATGCTTGACGCGGCTGTGCGGCGGATCAGGGACAATTCGCGTCAGTGACGGCGAGCGCGTTCGCTGTTTGATCCGCGCCATCGGCCGTCAGAGGGACGGCGTTCAGGCCAGGCAGCCGGGCGATCGCGGCAGGCTGGCAGAGGGAGCGAAAGGATGGATGCGGATTTCTGGCATAGCAAGTGGCACGCGGGCGACACGGGCTTTCACGAGGACCAGGTCAATGCCTTGCTGGCCGCCCATTTCGGGCGGCTCGGGCTGGCGGGCGGCGCGCGGGTCTTCCTGCCGCTGTGCGGCAAGACCCGCGACATCGCCTGGCTGCTCGAGCGCGGCATCCGGGTGGTCGGTGCCGAACTGAGCCCGCTGGCGGTCGGCGAGCTGTTCGAGGGGCTGGGCGTGGTGCCGGAGGTGGCGCCCGTCGGCAGCCTGCAGCACCACCGGGCGGCCGGCATCGATGTCTTCCTGGGCGACATCTTCGACCTGGACCGCGAGCGCCTCGGCGCGGTCGACGCGGTCTATGATCGGGCGGCGCTGGTCGCGCTGCCGCCGGTGATGCGTGCGCGCTATGCGGAACATCTGCTGGGCATCAGCGAGGCCGCGCCGCAGCTGCTGGTGACCTTCGAATACGACCAGAGCCAGCTCGAAGGGCCGCCGTTTTCGGTCGAGGAGGCGGAAGTGCGGGCCCTCTACGAGGCCCGGTTCGCGCTGACATCGCTGGCCCGCTCGGAGGTCGAGGGCGGGCTGAAGGGCAAGGTCGAGGCCCATGATCGGGCGTGGCTGCTCGAACGACGGGCCTGAGCGCCCGGATGGCGGTGGGCCGGCCGGCATCGCTCGCGCTGCGGGCGGTGATCGCGTGGCGGCTCGACGGCGGCCGGTCGCGCCGCTGCGCCGGGCGTCGCGGGATCAAGCCGCAGACGACCGCTGGCCGGCCAGGCGCGCGAGCGCCTGGCGGCGTTCCAGCTCGGCGCCGGCACGCGCCGTGAAGATGCGCATGATCGATTCGGCCAGTACTTCTTCGGGCAGCTCGCTGGTGTCGAAGAACGCCAGGTGGCCGATCACCTCGCCGTCGCTGCCGAAGATCGGCAGGCCGATGTAGCTCTCGTAGGCGGCGTCGCGCGGGAACATCGTGCCGACGCCACGGCGGTGGACGCAGCTCACGCCCTGCTTGACCACCGCCTCACAGGGCGTATTGGCAAGGTCGAACTCGATGTTCTTCTGGAAATCCGCCGCCTTCCAGAAGGCCAGCGTCCGCACCCGGGTGGGCGGGTGGTCCACGCATTCGGTGATGAAGGCGCAATTCACTTCCAGGGCCGCCGCGAAATGCTGGACCAGCGCCCGGAAGAAGACCTCGCCCTTGGCACCGTCGGTACCCTCGGCGATCTGCTGGACGATCGACTCCACCCGCTTGACCCGGGTTATGTCGGTGTCGAGTCCGACCACCCGGTAGGGGCGACCGTTGGCATGGCGCAGGGCCGCGCCCCGTGACAGCAGCCAGCGATAGCGGCCGTCCTTGTGGCGCATCCGCAGTTGCTGCTCGAAATGGGTCAGGGTCCCTTCCAGATGGCGGCCGATTTCCTCCTGCACCCGTTCGACGTCGTCGGGATGCAGGTGGTCCAGCCAGCTCTCGTAGCGGTTCTGGAATTCGTCGTCGTCGTAGCCCAGCATCGCCTTCCAGCGCGGCGAGAACAGCACCGAGTCGTTGTCCGGCTCCCACTCCCACATGCCGTCGTGGGCGCCGCGCACCGCCGCGGCGAAGCGCTCCTCGCTGCGTTGCAGCCCGGTGCGGGCATCACGCCAGTCGTCGCGAACCTGTTCCAGCGAAGCCTGGGTCTGGGCCAGGCTGTTGCGCAGGTGCCGCAGTTCGCGATCCCAGCGGGCGATCTCGTCGGCGCGGTCGTCGGGCACCGGAAGCGCCGGATCGCCCAGCCGTGACAACGGTCGCAACAGCTGGATCTCGGTGGACAGCATCGCGATCGCCAGCACCACCACCAGCCCGCCGGCCAGCACCGCCAGCAGCGATCGGTCGACGACGCCCTCGGCGCTGGCGGCCACCAGCAACAGTGCGCCGCCCAGTGCCGGCGGCAGGACCAGTTTCCAGCGCAGACCCATCTCCGTACCCTCCCGGCCGGCCGCGGCCCCGGAATCATCACCTGCCGGCGCTGGGCGGCCGACGGCGGCGACGCTTCGATGACCGATTCGTGATCGTTTCGTGAAACGGCGGGCCCACCATGAGGCCACTCGCCATTACGACTGCAGCATAGCTCATGAACGATCGTATCCCATGCGCCGATCCGGTCGGCGTCCCCTGCGCCGCAGGCATCGGCCTTCGCACCTGCCATTTCCGCGAAATCCTGGGCAGGCGGCCGAAAATAGGCTGGGTCGAGGTGCATAGCGAAAACTTCTTCGGCGCAGGTGGGCAGCCACGGCACTGGCTGGAGCGCATCTGTGAACACTACCCGGTCAGCCTGCACGGCGTCGGCCTGTCGCTGGGCAGCGCCGGGCCCCTCGACCGCGATCATCTGGACAGGCTGACTCGCCTCGTCAGGCACATCGAGCCCGGCCTTGTTTCCGAACATCTGTCGTGGAGCATGGCGGGGCAGCGGCACCTCAACGAATTGCTGCCGCTGCCCTACACCGACGAGGCGCTGGCGGTCGTCTGCGCCCACGTCGACCAGGTCCAGGACGTGCTCGGCCGGCAGATCCTGGTCGAGAACATCTCCCGTTATCTCGGCTACCGCCAGTCGACGATGACGGAGCCCGAGTTTCTCGCCGAACTGGTGGCCCGCAGCGGCTGCGGCCTGCTGCTCGACGTGAACAACGTATATGTCTCGGCCCACAATCTCGGCTTCGATGCGCGCGACTATCTGGAGGCGATCCCGGCCGCGGCGGTGGCCGAGATCCACCTGGCGGGCCATGCCCGGATCGGCGGCATGCTGGTGGACACCCACGGCACCCGGGTCGCCGATCCGGTGTGGGAGCTGTACGCCGCGACCATCGAGCGCCTCGGGGCGCGCCCGACCTTGATCGAGTGGGACAACGACATCCCGCCGCTGGCGGTGCTGCTCGGCGAGGCGGAGCGCGCCGCCGGCATTCTGGAGGCTACCGATGGCATCGCTGCATGAGCTGCAGATGGCCTTTGCCGAGGCCGTGCTGGACGACGCGCCGGAGGGCCTTCCGGAAGGCCTGCTGGCCGGGGGACGGCCGCCCGGGGAGGGCTTCGGCCTGTATCGCAGCAGCGTGTTCGGCAACTACCGCAAGGCGCTGCGTGCGGTCTATCCGGTCGTCGAGCGGCTGGTCGGCGAGCGTTTCTTCGCCTACGCGGCCGACGCCTACGTGCGTGTCCACCCTTCCCGCTGCGGCGATCTGAACCGCTTCGGCAGCCGGTTCGCGGAATTCCTGCGGGGCTTTCCCGCTGCTTCCGGGCTGGCCTATCTGCCCGACGCCGCGCGCCTCGAATGGGCGATCGAAGCGGTGTTCAGTGCCCAGGACCCGGATCCGGCAGCGCTCCTGCCCTTGGCGCGGATTGCCGAAGTCGACTACCCGGGCCTGAAATTCCGCCTGGCGGCCCACTGCCGGCTGATCGACTCGCCGTGGCCGGTGGACCGGCTGTGGCAGCTGAACCAGCCGGGGGTGGTGTGGGACGAGGAATTCGACATCGCCGCCGGCGGTGTCTCGCTGCTGGTGTGTCGCAGCGGATTCGAGGTGGAACTGCGGCGGCTGGGCGCCGCCGAGCGTGCGCTGCTGGACTCGCTCGCCGGCGGATCGGCGCTCGGCCCCGCCTGCGAAGGGGTGCTCGAGATCGAGCCTTCGGCGCCGATCGCGTCGATGTTGCACGGCTTCCTGGCCACGGCCGCCCTGCAGGTGCTGCCTCCCGAGCGCGACCGGCCCGGCCCGAGCCGCTAGCGCAGCTGGGCACCGCGGGCGGCGAGCAGCTCCTTCAGGATCGAGCGATGGCAGCGGTTCTCGTCCTCGCAGTAGCAGCCGACCGAGAAGTTCGTCTGGTGCGACAGCGCCGCCAGCAGGTCGAGGTCGCGGCTGGCGCCCGGCGCCTTCAGTTCGGCGACGAACTTGCGCCGGAACGCCTTCCAGGCGCGCTCGTCGGCGGCCTGCATGCCTTCCTTGAGCAAGGCCTCGCTGGGTGACAGGTTGGGAAACCACAGGTCGTAGATGTCCTTGCGGGCGTAGTCCTCCTTGCGGACGCCGCGCGGCGGCCGTCGCACGGTTCCGATGCGCAGGCCCTCGTCCGCCGCCCGCTGGCTGCCGAGTCGCACGATGCGAATGGTCATGAATGTTTCCTCCCGATGCCTCGACTGGGTCTGGGGCGCCCCGGGCGGCGCCACCTCAGCAGCCCGCCGGGCTCGCATTGCGCGCCGCGGCCGGCAGCCGGACGACGAAGCAGGTGCCTTCGCCGACGACGCTCTCGACCGCGATCTCGCCGGCGTGCAGCTCGACGATGCGCCGGGCAATCGCCAGGCCCAGGCCCGCCGCGCCGGTGGCGCCGGCCTCGCCGCGGTCTACCTGATAATAGCGGTCGAAGACGTGCGCGATCTGTGCCGCCGGAATGCCCTCGCCACTGTCCTGGACGCGGATCTCGACCTCGTCGCCGGCGGGGCCGAGGTGGATGTGGATGCGGCCGCCGGCCGGCGTGTGGCGCAGGGCGTTTTCCACCAGGTTGTCGAGCAGCCGCTCGATCAGCGCGAGATCTGCGTGCACCGGCGGGCAGTCCGGGTCGAATCCGGTATCGATGCGGATGCCGCATTTCGAGGCACGCAGGGCGAACTTCTGCGCGACGTCCTGGGCCAGCTCCTGCAGCGGGAAGTCCTCGCTCTGCAGCCTCGTCTCGTGGCCTTCCAGCTTGGTCAGTTCGAACAGGTCGCCGACCAGCCGCCCGAGCCGTTCGCAGTGGCGGGTGGCCACCTGCAGGTAGCTGTGGTGTTCTTCGGGCGACAGCCGGCCTTCGTGGATCAGCAGCATCTCCAGGTAGCCCTGCATCGACGTCAGCGGTGTGCGCAGGTCGTGGGAGACGTTGGCGAGCAGTTCGCGCCGCGTCTCGTCGGCCGCCTGCAGTTCGCGGAACTGGTCCACGATGCGCTCGGACATCTCGCGGAAGGCATGTCCGAGCCGGTCGATCTCGTCGCCG
This sequence comes from Rhodocyclaceae bacterium, assembly GCA_020445745.1. GTDB lineage: Bacteria > Pseudomonadota > Gammaproteobacteria > Burkholderiales > Rhodocyclaceae > Cognatazoarcus. The sequence goes on from JAGRGB010000102.1 coordinate 7,479, forward strand.
CGCGGGTTGCCGCGGGGCAGGGCGCCGACCTTCTCGAGGCTGCCGACGCGGAACGCGTCCATCGCCTCGGCCAGCGTGCTGAGGCGCTCGGTCAGCAGCTTGAAGACGATCAGCGCGGCGCCGAGGCTGAAGGCCACGGTGCCGATGATCAGTGCGGTGGCGAGCTCCACCAGGTGCTCGACCTCGAGCATCTGCTGGGTGGCGACGATCATCACCGTGCCGATCGCCAGGAACACCACCGTCAGCACCAGCGCGATACGGCCGTAGAGGGTGGTCAGCATTCGCGCGGACCGGCCTCGCGGAACTTGTAGCCGACGCCCCACACGGTCTGGACGAAGCGCGGCTGGTCGGGGTCCGGCTCGATCTTGGCGCGCAGCCGGTTGATGTGCGAGTTGACCGTGTGTTCATAGCTGCTGTGGCTGTAGCCCCACACCAGGTCGAGCAACTGGGCGCGGGTATAGACGCGCCCCGGGTTGCGGGCGAACTGCATCAGCAGGTCGAACTCCTTGGCGGTCAGCTCCACGGGCCGGCCGTCGACGCTCACCGAGCGGCATTCGGCGTCGATGCGCAGACCGTCGGCCTCGATCAGCGGGGCGCTGCCGCGGGCGCCGTCGCCGAGGCTGTCGACGCGGCGGAAGATGGCTTTCACGCGGGCGCCGAACTCCGCCAGGCTGAAGGGCTTGGTGAGGTAGTCGTCGGCGCCCATCTCGAGGCCCAGCACGCGGTCCAGTTCGCTGGACTTGGCGGTCAGCATCAGGATCGGTGTGTACGGACCCTTGCGGGCCCGGATGCCGCGGCAGATCGCCAGGCCGTCGGTGCCCGGCAGCATCAGGTCGAGCACCACCAGATCGAAGTTCCTCGACTCGGCCAGGCGCAGTCCCGCGGTGCCGTCATGGCACAGCGTGACCTCGCACGACAGATCCGCCAACTGCAGCTTGACCAGGTTCGCGATGTCCCGGTCGTCCTCGACCACCAGCACCTTCCTGCCCATCTCCAGGCTCCGTCCACGGTCATGCCGCCAGCCTACTCCTGCGTGACGAAAAAGTGATGCATCGGCGATGGCGGCGTGAACGTCGGCGACGAAACTGCGTTCCACGGATGGGCCAGGAGCGTGTCCGGAATTCCGAAATCCAGAGCAATTCAACGGAGAACGAACCATGAAGAACGAACAGATCATCAAGAGTGCAATCGCCGGCGTGCTGGCCCTGGGACTTGCCGCCTCGGCCACCCAGGTGTTGGCGGCCAAGGGTGACAACGAGAAGTGCGGCGGCATCGTCAAGGCCGGCAAGAACGACTGTGGCACGTCCACCAACGCCTGTGCAGGGCAAGTGAACATGGACAACGACGCCGAGGCCTGGATCTACCTGCCGAAGGGCGTCTGCGAGCGCATTGCCGGTGGTCAGGTGGTGGATGGCAAGCCCAACAACAAGCCTGGTGGTGCCAAGGGCTGAACGGGCGGTCGAGCATTCCGGCCGCCACCCGGGCGGCCGGATACCGAGTCGAAAAGGAGAGAGTCATGGACATGGCAAGAATGGTGGCCACGCCGGCCGGGCGTCACCGCGGCGCCTCGCCGCGCGCACTGCGGCAGCTCGCGGATCGCGCGCTGGGGTGGCTGGCGCTGGGCACGCCGCTGGTCGATCTGGCGCTGCGCCTGGTGGTCGGAGCAGTCTTCTTCAATTCCGGGCTGACCAAGCTCGCCAGCTGGGACAGCACGCTGGCGCTGTTCGAGAACGAGTACGCGGTGCCGCTGCTGCCGCCGGAGCTGGCCGCCTGGCTCGGCACCGGGGTCGAGCTGCTGATGCCGGTGCTGCTGGTGCTGGGCCTGGGCACGCGCCTGGCTGCGGCGATCACCTTCGTCTTCAACGTCGTCGCGGTGCTGTCCTACCCGGACCTCAGTGCGGCCGGGCTGAGGGATCACCAGTACTGGGGCCTGATGCTGCTGGTGACGCTGGTGCATGGTCCCGGCCGGCTCTCCCTCGACCACCTGATCCGCCGCCGCTTCGCTGGCGGCGACGCCTGAGCCGGGAGCACCCGAAATGCAGACCCCAGGTTCCAATGCCGGCGAGCGCAACGTCGTCATCATCGGTGGCGGCTTTGCCGGCACCACGCTGGCCCGTCGCCTCGAGCGCCTGCTGCCGGCGCCGTGGCGGGTGGTGCTGATCAGCCAGGAAAGCTACACAACCTTCAACCCGATGCTGGCCGAGGTGGTGGGTGCCTCGGTGTTTCCCGAGCACGTCATCGCGCCGATCCGTCAGATGATCGCGCGCACCCGCTTCGTCATGGCGCGGGTCACCGATATCGACCGGCGGCGGCGGCTGGTGGTCGCCGAAACCCTGGCCGGCGTGCGCGAGATCCACTACGAGCACCTGGTATTCGCCTTCGGCAGCCGCGCCAACCTGTCGATCGTGCCGGGCATGGCCGAACATGCGCTGCCGCTCAAGCTGATCGGCGACGCGATGTTCATCCGCAACCGGGTGCTGCAGCGGGTGGCACGCATCGAGCTGGAGAGCGATCCCGTGGTTCGGCGCCGCCTGGGCCATTTCGTGGTGGTCGGCGGCGGCTTCTCCGGCGTCGAGGTCGCCGGCGAGCTGGCCGACTTCCTGGCCGGCGCCCGCCGCTACTATCCGCGGGTTGCCGCGGACGAACTGGCCGTGACGATCCTGCAGGACGGCGAGCGGCTGCTGCCCGAGCTGCCCGAGTGCCTCGGCCGTTCGGCGGCAAGGTCGATGGGCCGGCGCGGCATCCGCATCCGGCTCGGTGCCCGCGCCAGCCTGGTCGATGCCGACGGCGTGATGCTCGCCAGTGGCGAAAGGATCGACTCGGCGACGGTGATCTGCACCATCGGTACGCGTGCCAATCCGGTCGTCGAACGGCTCGCGCTGGCGACCCAGCGGGGGCGCATCGTCACCGCTGCGGACATGGCGGTGGACGCGGCGGGCGGCCTGTGGGCGCTCGGCGATTGTGCGCTGGTGCCCAACGCCGCCGGCGGCCAGGCCTCGCCGCCGACCGCCCAGTTCGCGGTGGCCCAGGCGACCCAGCTCGCCGACAACCTGGCGAGCTTCGTCGCGGGACGTCCGACCCGTCCGTTCCGCCACGTGTCGCGGGGCATGATGGCCACCACCGGCCACATGAAGGGTGTCGCCCAGATCTTCGGGCTGCGCCTGTGGGGCCTGCCGGCGTGGCTGCTGTGGCGCGCCTACTACCTGATGCGGATGCCCACCTTCGGCCGCAAGCTGCGCATCTGGGTGGAATGGAGCTGGAGCATGTTCTTCAGCGCCGACATCACCCACCTGCGCTTCACCCGCAGCAGCGAGGCCGACGAAGCTGCGGCCGCCGGCACCGCGCCGGCCGCCGTCGCCGACGCCATCGCACCTCTCCGCCCGCCCGCCCGCATGGCGGTGGTGGCACCGACCGCAGCCAGCCAGACCCCCTGACCCATCCCCGACCCCACGGAGACAAAAATGCTGAAAGGAAAATCCGCCATCGTCACCGGTTCCACCAGCGGCATCGGCCTCGGAATCGCCACCGCCTTCGCGGCGCAAGGCGCCAACGTGATGCTGAACGGCTTCGGTGATGCCGACCGCATCGAGACGCTGCGCTACGGGCTCGAACGCGACCACGGCGTCGCTGTGCGTCACAGTGCCGCCGACATGGGCGACCCGTCGGCCATCCGCGCGATGGCCGACGACGCCCGGCAAGCGTTCGGGCGGGTGGACATCATCGTCAACAACGCCGGCATCCAGCATGTCGCGCCGGTCGAGTCGTTTCCGGCCGAGCGCTGGGACGCGATCCTGGCGATCAACCTGTCGGCCGCCTTCCACCTGATCCAGGCGGTGGTGCCGGAGATGAAGGCACGCGGCTGGGGCCGCATCATCAACGTCGCCTCGGCCCACGGCCTCGCTGCCTCGCCGTTCAAGAGCGCCTACGTCGCCGCCAAGCACGGCGTCATCGGGCTGTCGAAGACCGTCGCGCTGGAACTCGCCGAGCACGGCATCACCAGCAACACCATCTGCCCCGGCTACGTGCTGACCCCGCTGGTGGAAAAGCAGATCGCGGACCAGGCGCGCGCCCACGGCATCCCGCCGGAGAACGTCGTGCGCGACGTGATGCTTGTGCACCAGGCGCGCAAGGAGTTCGTCCGGGTAGAGGAACTGGCGGCGCTGGCGGTGTTCCTGGCGAGCGACGCCGGTGCCTCGATGACCGCCGCCGCGCTGGCGATGGACGGCGGCTGGACGCAGCACTGAACAATCATTCGCGACGCGCAGGCGCACCGGTCGTCGGGGTGCCACCGTCGCCGACGAGGAGATGGAGATGAACGTCAGAGACGCGATACCGAACCATGCCGCGGGACGACCTGCGGCCGCCAGCCGGGTGAAGCCGGTCAACCTGGCCCTGCAGGGCGGCGGCTCCCACGGCGCCTTCGCCTGGGGCGTGCTGGATCGGCTGCTGGAGGACGGGCGGCTGGGCATCGAGGGGGTCAGCGCCACCAGCGCCGGCGCGATGAACGCCGCCGTGTTGGCCCACGGCTGGCTACAGGGCGGGGCCGACGGTGCGCGTCAGGCGCTGGCCGGCTTCTGGCGGGCGGTGGCGGACACGTCCGCCGTCTACAGCCCATTCCGGCAGCTGCCGTGGCTGAAGGGCGTCGGCGGATTCTCGCTCGACAACTCGCCGCTTTACTGGATGACGGACATGTGGCTGCGGATGTTCTCGCCCTACCAGTTCAACCCGATGAACTTCAACCCGCTGCGCCAGGTGCTGGAAGCCCACGTCGATTTCGAGGCGCTGCGCCGGGCCAGCCCGCTGCGCCTCTTCCTGTGCGCGACCAACGTCGAGACCGGCCGCGTGCGCATCTTCACCCGCGAAGACATCTCGGTGGAGGCGGTGCTGGCGTCGGCCTGCCTGCCGTTCCTGTTCCAGGCCGTCGAGATCGACGGGCAGCACTACTGGGACGGCGGCTACGTCGGCAACCCGGCGATCTACCCGCTGATCTACGACTGCGACTGCCGCGACGTGGTGGTGGTGCACATCAACCCGATCGTGCGCAAGGGGGTGCCTACCAGTGCCGCGGAGATTCTCAACCGCATCAACGAGGTCAGCTTCAATTCCTCGCTGATGCGCGAGATGCGCGCGATCGCCTTCGTCACCGGCCTGATCCAGCGCGGCCAGGTGGACGCGCAGGAGATGAAGGAGATGTACGTCC
>JAGRGB010000103.1 GCA_020445745.1 Rhodocyclaceae bacterium
CAGGAAGATCAGCGCGCCGAACACCCAGATCAGCTCGCGCGGCTTGCGGTAGGAACCGTAGATCAGGCCGCGGAACATGTGCAGATAGACGACGATGAAGAACGCCGAAGCACCGGTCGAGTGCATGTAGCGGATCAGCCAGCCGCCCGGCACGTCGCGCATGATGTACTCGACCGAGGCGAAGGCGACCGGCACGCCGGAGGCGTTCAGCGAGGCATCCGGCTTGTAGTGCATGACCAGGAAGATGCCGGTGACGATCTGGATCACCAGCACCAGCAGCGCCAGCGAGCCGAAGAAATACCAGAAGTTGAAGTTCTTGGGCGCATAGTACTCGGACAGGTGCGCCTTCCAGGTCGAGGTCAGCGGGAAGCGCGCGTCGACCCAGTCGAGGAGTTGTTGTGATTTGGTCGTCATGGATTAGGCCTTCCCGTCTTCGCCGATGAGAATGGTCGCGTCCGTCAGATACTTGTGCGGAGGCACCTCGAGGTTGTCGGGCGCCGGCTTGCTCTTGTAGACGCGGCCGGCCAGATCGAAGGTGGAGCCGTGACACGGGCACAGGAAGCCGCCCGGCCAGTCGTTGGAGATGCCGCTCTCGGCCCCTTCCTTGAACTTCGACGACGGGGAACAGCCAAGATGGGTGCAGATGCCGACCACCACCAGAATTTCCGGCTTGATCGAACGCCCCTCGTTCTTCGCGTAATCCGGCTGCATCTGTTTGTCGGAATTGGGGTCGCTGACCAAACTGTCGGTCTTCTTCAGCGACTCCAGCATTTCTGGCGTTCGGTGCAGGATCCACACCGGCTTGCCCCGCCACTCCACGGTCATCATTTCGCCCGGCGCCAGCTTGCTGATGTCCGCCTCGACCGGCGCACCGGCCGCCTTGGCGCGCTCGGATGGCGTCAGGCTAGCCACGAAGGGCACTGCGGCGGCAACCGTTATCGCGCCGCCGGCCGCGGAGGTGGCCATCAACAGCCGCCTGCGACCGCAGTCCATTTTGTCGTCAACACTCATAGACCCGATTCCCCTGTGCAAGGAAAAAAGTTTGTTGCAGGAATAAAAGCTCCGGGAGTCTAGCAAAAAAAACCGGAGAAATGAAAGTCTTTTAGACGTTTCTTGTTTCGGCTCAACAACTTAAGACAGAACCCCGGCCCTGGCCGAGCGGCCGGGGGCACGACTGCCTGACATGCACCGGTGGCGTCGCAGCAAGCGTGTCAGACCGCCCCGTCGGCGCGTAGCGAGGCAATCTCCGAATCGTCGCGCCCGAGTTCGCGCAGGATCTCGTCGGTGTGCTCGCCGAGTGCCGGACCGGGCCAGCGGGTGCCGCCGGGGGTTGCCGACAGCCGGGGCACGACGCCCGGCATCGCCACCTGCCGGCCGTCGGGCAGCTGCATGCGCTCGATCATGCCGCGCGCCAGGTACTGGGGATCACGCATCATGTCCTCGACCGAATAGGTCTGGGCGGCCGGCACCTCGGCTTCCCGCAGGCGCGCCAGCACGGTCGCCAGATCGTGGCAGCCGACCCACTCGTCGATCGCCCGATAGATCTCGTCGGCCCGCCCGTCGCGGCCGGCGTTGTCGGCCAGCGCCGGATCCTCGGCCAGATCCGGGCGGCCGATCGCGGCCATCAGACGACGGAAGATCGCGTCACCGTTGCCGCCGACGATCACGTGCCGGCGGTCGCGCGTGGTGTGGGTGTTCGACGGCGTGATTCCCGGCATCACGTTGCCGGTGCGCTCGCGGACGAAGCCGAACATGTCGAACTCCGGCACCAGGCTCTCCATCATCGCGAACACCGCCTCGTACAGCGCCACGTCCACCATCTGGCCAGCGCCGCCGTTCACCTCCCGATGTCTGAGGGCCATCATCGCGCCCAGCGCAGCCCACAGCGCGGCGATCGAATCGCCGATCGAGATGCCGGTCTTGACCGGCGGCCGGTCGGGATAGCCGGTGATGTAGCGCAGCCCGCCCATCGATTCGCCGATCGCGCCGAAGCCCGGCTGGTCGCGCTGGGGACCGGTCTGGCCGAAGCCCGACAGGCGCACCATGACCAGTCCCGGATTGCGTTCGGACAGGGTCTGCCATCCCAGGCCGAGCTTTTCCATCACGCCGGGACGGAAGTTTTCGATGACGATATCGGCCTGCATCGCCAGCTCCAGCGCGATCGCGAGCGCCTCCGGATGCTTCAGGTTGAGGGTCAGCGAGCGCTTGTTGCGCGACTGGAGATACCACCACAGCGAGGTGCCCTGGTGCAGCTTGCGCCATTTGCGCAGCGGGTCGCCAGCGCCGGGCGACTCCACCTTGATCACCTCGGCGCCGAATTCGGCCAGGATCCGGGCACAGAACGGCCCGGCGATCAGGGTACCGAACTCGAGCACCCGCACGCCCGCCAGCGGCAGTTTCGTATCACTCATCGGGACTCCATCGGATGGGTCCGGTCCATCCGCCGGTCACAGCGGGCGCCGCTCGATCAGCGCCTGGGCGATGGTGCCGGCGTCGGTATGTTCGAGTTCGCCGCCGACCGGCACGCCCCGTGACAGTCGGCTGACCCGCAGGCCGCGGGCACGCATCAGCTCGGACACCAGGTGGGCGGTGGCCTCGCCCTCGTTGGTGAAATTGGTGGCCAGGATGACTTCCTCAACGACCCCGTCGGTCGCCCGCGCCAGCAGACGATCGAGCCCCAGTTCGCGCGGGCCGATGCCGTCGAGCGGCGACAGCCGACCCATCAGCACGTAATACAGGCCGTTGTAGCTGCGACTCTGCTCGAGCACCGCGAGGTCCGCCGGCATCTCGACCACGCACAGCAGCCGGCTGTCGCGGCCGGGATTGGCACAGCGGGTGCACACATCCTGTTCCGAAAAACTGTTGCAGCGCTCGCAGTGGCGCAACACCGCGAGCGCCCGGCCGAGGGCCGCGGCGAGCCGGCCGGCGCCGGCCTGGTCGCGCTGGAGCAGATGGTAGGCCATGCGCTGGGCCGAGCGCGGGCCGACGCCGGGGAGCACGCGCAAGGCCTCGATCAGTGCCTCCAGGCTGGACGGTGAACTCACCGCTGGCCCCGCGGCCTCAGAATGGCAACTTCATGCCTGGCGGCAGATTCAGACCGGCGGTGAAGCCGGCCATCTTCTCCTGGGTCGTGCTCTCGACGCGTCGCACCGCATTGTTCACCGCGGCCGCGACCAGATCCTCGAGCATGTCCTTGTCGTCCATCACCGACGGATCGATGACGATCCGTCGCACATCGTACTTGCAGGTCATCACGACCTTGACCATGCCGGCGCCGGACTCGCCCTCGACCTCGATCGAGCCGAGCTGCTCCTGCATCTTCTTCATGTTTTCCTGCATCTGCTGGGCCTGCTTCATCAGCC
>JAGRGB010000104.1 GCA_020445745.1 Rhodocyclaceae bacterium
CACCAGCTGGAACTTGTTCAGCGAAGCCTCGGCTTCCATCGCGATGATGGCTTCCTTGCCATAGGCGGAATCGTGATAGAGATACACGATCTTCTTGCCGGCCAGGTTGCCGCCATTCTTTTCCTTGATGAACTTGACGATGGCGGAGGCCTGCATCTGGTAGGTGGTGACCAGCGGGAAGGCATACGGGAAGACCGAGCCATCGACTGCGTCGGTCCGGCCGTAGCCCATCATGGCCAGCGGCAGCTTGTCCTGGGCCGACTTGTCGATCAAGGCGTAGGAAATGCCGGTGGACATCGTGTGGATCGGGCCGGCCGACTTGGCCGCCTTGCTCTTCAGGCGCTCGTAGCACTCGACGCCCTTGGCGTTGTTGTACTCGGTTTCGCACTCTTCGTGAGTCAGGGTGACGCCGTTGACGCCCTTTTCCTTCAGGTTGACGTAGGTCAGGTAGTCGATGAAACCGCCATAGAAGGACTGGCCGTTGGCGCCGTACGGACCGACGCGGTAGCCGGGAATCGGGAAGAACTGCTCTTCGGCAGCGACTGCGCCTTGAGACAGCATGGCGACGGACAGCGCGACGGCGGTCAGGGCGGGTTTGATGCTTTTAATCATGATTTTGTCTCCTTTAGTTATGAATGCGTGGTAGCCCGGTTTAATGCGGGAACGGCCACAGGCGCAGCTTCTCCTTGGCGATCTGCCACAAACGGGCCAACCCGTGCGGCTCGACGATCAGGAAGAACATGATCAGCGCACCGAACACCAGAATCTGGATGTGCGACACGGTGGCGCTGGAAAAAGGCAGGCCGAACAGCTCGGCGAAGAAAGGCAGCAGGATGTCGAGGAAGATCGGCAGCAGCAGGATGAAGGCCGCCCCCAGGAAGCTGCCCATGATCGACCCGACACCGCCGATGATGATCATGAACAGGATCTTGAACGACATTTCCAGCGAGAAGCCGTCCGGCTCGACCGAGCCGAGGTAGCAGAAGGCGTACAGCGCGCCGGCGACGCCGCAGTAGAAGGAGCTGATGGCAAAGGCGAGCAGCTTGGTCGGCATCAGCTTGATGCCGATAACCGAGGCGGCCACGTCCATGTCGCGTACCGCCATCCAGGCGCGGCCGGTCGACGAGCGCACCAGGTTCTTGGCGGCCAGCGCCAGCACCACGACTATGGCCAGGGTCAGCAGGTACTTGGACACCGGCCCGTCGAACGCATAGCCGAGGATCACGATGTCCTGGGCGGTGATCACGCCGGAGCTGGAGTGGTTCGAGAACCACGGGAACTTGACCAGCGCCCAGACGATGAAGAACTGGGCCGCCAGCGTCGCCACCGCCAGGTAGAAGCCCTTGATGCGCAGGCTCGGCAGGCCGAACAGCACGCCGACGGCGGCCGCCGCCAGGCCGCCGAGCGCCAGCGCCGCCAGGAAGGGCATGCCGTCGACGCGCAGCATGAAGTTGTAGGCCCCGAACGCGCCGACCGCCATGAAGGCCGCCGAGCCGAGCGACAGCTGCCCTGCGTAGCCGGTCAGGATGTTGAGGCCGATGGCCGCCAGCGAGAAGATCAGCACCGGGACCAGGATCGCCTTGAGCCAGTACTGGTCGGCGATGACGGGCACGACCAGGGCCGCGAACGCCAGGATGACGGCGATGCCGATGCGGTCCTGGGCGATCGGGAAGATCTGCTGGTCGGCCTGATAGCTTGCCTTGAACTGGCCGGCTTCACGATAGAGCATGGACTTGTCTCCGCAATTCTTGTTTTCGTCCGCTCAGACGCGGTCGATGTGGCGCTCGCCGAACAGACCTTCGGGCCGCACCAGCAGGAACAGCAGCGCCAGCACGTAGGGGAACCAGGATTCGATGCCGCCGCCGACGAAGGGGCCGACATAGACTTCGGCGAGCTTCTCCGAGGCACCGATGATCAGCCCGCCGACGATCGCCCCCGGCACCGACGTGAAACCGCCCAGGATCAGCACCGGCAACGCCTTCAGCGCGGTGAAGGTGAGCGCGAACTGGACGCCGTTGCGGGCCCCCCAGATCATGCCGGCGACCAGCGCGACGAAACCGGCCACGCCCCACACGATCGCCCAGATGTGCTGCAGCGGGATACCGATCGACAGCGCCGCCTGGTGGTCGTCGGCCACCGCCCGCAGCGCCCGGCCGACCTTGGTGTACTGGAAGAACAGCGCCAGCGAGCCGACCAGCACGCCGGCCAGGGCCGCCGCCACCAGGTCGAACTTCGAGATCAGGATGTTGAAGTTATCCATCATGTATTCGATCGGCACGTCCTCGATGCCGAGATCGAGGCCGCGCACGTTGGCGCCCCAGATGCCCTGGGCGATGCCCTCCACCAGGAAGCTCAGGCCGATGGTCGCCATGAACAGCGTGATCGGCGGCTGATTGACCAGGGGCCTGAGCACGATCTTCTCGGTGGCGATGCCGAGCACGATCATCGACGCCAGGGCCAGCACGAAGGCCAGCCAGAACACCGCTGCGCCGCCCTCGGCCAGGCCGGTCCAGCCCGGCAGCACCTCGATGAAGCCGACGAAGGTCAGCGCCGCGAAGAACACCATCGCGCCCTGGGCGAAGTTGAAGACGCCGGAGGCCTTGAAGATCAGCACGAAGCCGAGCGCCACCAGCGCGTACAGCACGCCGGACAGCAGGCCGCCGATCAACACCTCGAAAAAGAATGTGAGCTCCATCCGATTCTCCCTCGCCTGCGCTCAGTGGGACGTGCCCAGGTAGGCCGCGATCACTTCCGGGTTGTTCTTGACCTCGTCGGGCGAGCCGTCGCCGATCTTCTTGCCGTAGTCGAGCACCACGACCCGGTCGGAGATG
>JAGRGB010000105.1 GCA_020445745.1 Rhodocyclaceae bacterium
CTTCGAACTGGTGCTCGCCGTCCACATCCGCGATCTCGATGATCGAGATGTCGAAGGTGCCGCCACCGAGGTCATAGACCGCGATCTTCGAGTCACCCGGCTTCTTGTCCATGCCGAAGGCGAGCGCCGCGGCGGTCGGCTCGTTGATGATCCGCTTGACGTCGAGGCCGGCGATCCTGCCGGCGTCCTTGGTGGCCTGCCGCTGGCTGTCGTTGAAGTAGGCCGGCACGGTGATCACCGCCTCGGTGACCTCCCCACCGAGGTAGTCCTCCGCGGTCTTCTTCATCTTGCGCAGGACCTCGGCCGAGACTTGCGGCGGGGCGATCTTCTTGCCCCGCACCTCGACCCAGGCGTCGCCGTTGTCTGCCTTGACGATCTCGAAGGGCATCAGGTCGATGTCCTTCTGCACTTCCTTCTCTTCGAAGCGGCGTCCGATCAGCCGCTTGACGGCGAACAGCGTGTTCTTGGCATTGGTGACCGCCTGGCGCTTGGCCGGCGCGCCGACCAGGATCTCGCCGTCCTCGGCATAGGCCACCACCGACGGCGTCGTGCGGGCGCCCTCGGCATTCTCGATGACCTTGGGCTTGCCGCCCTCCATCACCGAGACGCAACTGTTGGTCGTGCCGAGGTCGATACCGATGATCTTTCCCATATCTCGTGTCCTTTGACTGGTGGCGGCTCGGCCTTCGGGCCCGTTGCCCGGGCGGCTTCGCCTCCGTTTCTGGCTTGTCCTTCAGGTAGTGGCGAGGGCGCCCGTTTTCAAGCGCCCTTGGCCTTCGAAACCACGACCAGCGCGGGTCGGATGACGCGCTCGCTCATGACGTAACCTTTCTGCAGCACGTTGATCACGGTGTTGGGTTCGGCATCGGCCTCGATCGCGCTGATGGCCTGGTGTACATTCGGATCGAAGCGCGCGTTCAGCGGATTCTCCTCGCGGATCTGTGCGCCGGAGAACGCGGACTCGAGCTGCCTGAGCGTCAGTTCGACGCCCTCGCGCAGGCTCTCGAGGGTGGCGTTGTCGGTGGCCAGCGCGGCCTCGAGGCTGTCCTTGACCGGCAGCATCGCCTGGGCGAACTTCTCGCCGGCGTACTTGTGGGCCTTGGCCACGTCCTCGGCAGCGCGGCGGCGCACGTTCTCGGTCTCCGCCTTGGCCCGCAGCCAGGCGTCGTGGTGCTCTTCGGCTTTCAGTTCGGCTGCGCGCAGGGCCTCGCCCAGATCGGGCATGGTGTCGACTTCGGGGATCGCCTCGGGCGCCTGCTCGACGACTTCCGGGGACGCCTCGGCCTCGAGCTGTTCCGCCGGCAGTGCTTCGGTCGGCAGGGGTTGCGCCTCGGATTTTTCCTGTTGCATCGGATCGCTCCTCTTCTTGACCACAGCCTTGGTGGGGGCAAGTCGGCGAATTTCAAGCCCTGCTCGAAAAAAACCGTAGAAATGTCGGCAACACCGTCGCGGCCGGTCGCGGTCGGGCGCATGCTTGCACAGCGGACGCGCAGTCATGCCACAATTGGACAACCCCCCTGATGCCCCCGACGGGTGGGCGCGGAACTCCTGCGATGGCCCAGAGCCCCGAACAAATAGGCAAGTACAAGATCCTGAAGGAGATCGGGAAGGGTGCGACCGCCACCGTCTATCTCGCCGAGAGCCCTCTTTACCCGCATCCGGTAGCAGTCAAGCATATCCGCTTCGGCGAGAAGTCCCGCGACGAAGCCCGCTGGAACCGGCGCCTGATCAAGCTCTTGAAGGCGGAGCAGGCTGTCTCGAAGCGACTCGACCACGCCAACATCATCAAGATCTTCGAGGCGGTGATCGACAAGGAACAGGCCTACGTGGTGATGGAGTATTTCCCGGGCCAGTCGCTGGAACGCTATTGCTCGTTCGAGAGCCTGCTCCCGGTGCATCGCACCATCGGCATCGTCTTCAAGTGCTGCATGGCCCTCGACTACGCGTATCGCCAGGGCATCGTGCATCGCGACATCAAGCCCGCCAACATCCTCGTGGATGACCAGGACAACGTCAAGATCACCGATTTCGGCCTGGCCCTCAATGTCTCGAAGAAGAGCGACACCGACTCGACTTTCATCATGGGGGTCGGCTCGCCGGCCTACATGTCGCCGGAACAGATCAAGAACTATCCGTTGAACCAGAAGACCGACCTGTTCTCGCTGGGCGTGGTGCTGTTTCACATGCTGTCCGGGCGCCTGCCGTTCCGAGCCAAGAATCCGGCCCAGCTGATCTACAAGATCATCAACGCCGACGCGCCGTCGGTCAGCCAGCTCAATCCGGACGTGCCCGAGCAGATGGACATGGTGATTCGCAGGGCGCTCGAGAAGGATCTCTATTCGCGCTACAAGAACGGCGCGGAGTTTGCCAAGGACCTGTCTGCGGTCCGCTACAAGATCGTCGACGACAAGTTCGTGCCGCCGGACACCAAGCGTTTCTCGATCCTGCGCAAGATGACGTTCTTCACCGAATTCGACGATCCCGAACTGTGGGAGGTGCTGCGCCTGTCCGCCTGGCGCAAGGTCGAGGCCAATACCACGCTGCTGCGCCAGGGCGACGTGGACCAGCGCTTCGGGCTGGTGCTCGAAGGCAAGGTCGAACTGTCCGTGGACGGGCGCCAATTGAAGGAGCTGGGGCCAGGCGAAGTGTTCGGCGAGATCGCCTATCTCGACGAGATCGACGGCAAGCAGGCCCACACCGTCGTCAGCGGTTGCGGGACCTCGTACATCGAGTTCAACCCTTCGGCAATCGCGCTGGCCACCGAAGAGTGCCTGGAGCAGTTCCGCAATCGCTTGATCACCGTGGTCGCGCGGCGGCTCGCCGAGGCGGGCCGGGAAATCGCCAAGGGCGGTGCCGCCGCCCGGCGGGGCAGCGGCTTCGCATCCGGGTTCGAACTGAATCTGGTGGACGACTAGTCGATCCCGCCGCGCTCCCCCGTCATGCGCATGGAATAGCCGCCGGAGATTTTCTGGCCCGGCCGGGGTGCCGCGCCCTGCTTGCGACCGAGCCACCCGCGACCCCTAAAGTTTCGTCGCGTCACGCCGAAGAGATCCCATGTCAGGCCAGGAGGCCGGTGGGGAGTTCGAGTGTGAGTCGAGGAAGCGTTTACGGGATCAGCCGTGTCGACAACGAGGCCAGCCGCACCCATGGCTGGCTGGTAACCATCCAGAGGCGTGGCGTCATCTACCGCAAGCATTTCTCCGACGGCATGCTCGGCGGCAAGCGCAAGGCCTTTACAGCCGCCCGCGAGTATCGCGACGAGGTGCTCGCCAAGTACCCGCCGTTGTCGATGCAGGAATATTCGAGCATCGTCAAGAAGAACAATCGCTCGGGCGTCGTCGGCGTCTGCCGCTACTGTGCATCCGAGACCCGCGATCTGCCCGACGACAAGCAGCGCTGGTTCTGGGTGGCTTCGTGGCCGCTGCCGGACGGCAAGCGCAAACGGGTCAAGTTCTCGGTCAAGAAATACGGTGAGGAAGGTGCCTTCCAGCGAGCCTTGGCGGCTCGTCGCACCGCCATCGAGAAGCTCAACGGCAGTTTCGATCCGGGTGCGGTGCGCCGCCGGGGCCGCCGAGCGACGCGCAGCGCGGCGGGCGAATCTGCCAGGGTCTGAGCGCCCGCCGCCGCTCGCCGATCTCCCGGACCGGCCCGATCGCGGGCCGGGTCAGCGGCGCCGCTCGTCGGCCAGCGCACCATCGACCAGCGTCGTCAGCACGCTGTAGATCAGGGCGGCCCAGAAAGCGGACCAGAATCCGGCCACCGCCAGTCCGCCGACCAGGGCGCTCACCATCCAGAACGTGATGCCGTTGATCACCAGGGCGAACAGACCCAGTGTCAATAACGTGATCGGCAGGGTTATCAGAATCAACAGCGGGCGGATCAACGCATTGGCGAGCCCGAGCAGCAACGCACCGACCAGCGCGGCGGTGTAGGAATTCACCGTGAGGCCGCTCACCAGTTCCGGAATCAGCATCAGCGCGACCGCGTTCAATGCCCAGCGCAGCAGCAGCCTCAAGCCGGCGCTCCTTTCAGGCCTTGGCGCCCAGTGCCCGGGCACGCCGGGCGCTCGCCTCGCGTCCGGCGCCATCGTCGCCGGCCGATTCGAGCCAGTTGCCGAGGTGGGCAACGGCGAGCGACTCGAGGGCCGCGATCCAGTCCGCGCGCTCGTTGAGACAGGGGATCAGGGCGAACTCGCTGCCACCACTGGCAAGGAAAGCGTCGCGGCATTCGACGCCGATCTCTTCCAGGGTCTCCAGACAATCGGCGACGAAGCCGGGGCAGATGACGTCGACCTTGCGCACCCCGTCACGCGCCATCTGCTCGATCGTCGGCTGGGTGTAGGGCTGGAGCCACTCGGCCTTGCCGAAGCGCGACTGGAAGGTCACCACCATCCGGTCGGCCGGCAAGGCCAGTGCCTCGCCGAGCAGCCGGGCCGTCTTGCGGCATTCGCAGTGATACGGGTCGCCCTTGTCGAGCGTGAAGCGCGGCACGCCGTGGAAACTTGCGACCAGTCTTTCGCTTTCTCCGTGGGCGGCCCAGTGCTCGCGCACGCTGGCGGCGAGCGCCTCGATGTAGCCCGGATGGTCGCAAAAGCTGCGCACGAAGCGCATCTCCGGCAGATTGCGCCAGCTCAGCATCGACCGCGCCGCTTCGTCGCTGACCGATGCCGTGGTGCTGGCGGCATATTGCGGGTACATCGGCAATAGCAGGATGCGGTCGCAACCTTGTGCGCGCAGATCGTCCAGAACCGATGGAATCGACGGCTCGCCATAGCGCATCGCGTGAGCGACGACGAGCTCGCGATGGCCGGTCGCTGCGAGTCTCTCGGCCAGCAGCTTCGCCTGGTTCTCGGTGTGCACCTTCAGCGGCGAGCCGTCTTCGGTCCACACCGTGGCATATTTGGCGGCTGACTTGGCGGGACGGGTTTTGAGGACGATGCCGTTGAGGATCAGCCACCAGGCGGGCCGGGGAATCTCCACCACCCTCGGGTCCCACAGGAACTGCTTGAGGTAGGGGCGCAGGGCTTCCGCGGTGGGTGCCGCCGGGGTGCCCAGGTTGGCTAGCACGACCGCGGACCTGCGGGCGTTGCCGTGCGTGTAGGCGGGTTCTTGCCGGTAGCGGGCCATCGGCTGGCTTCCTCCGTATGGTGATTGGGCGGTGGCGACTCAGTCCTTGCTGGACAGGGCGCTGGAGAGCAGACGTGCGGTGATGTCGACGATCGGAATGACGCGCTCGTAGGCCATCCGGGTCGGTCCGATGACACCCACCGAACCGACGATCCGGCCGTCCACCTCGTAGGGGGCGCTGATCACGCTGCAGCCGTCGAGCGGCGCGATGCCGGACTCGCCGCCGATGAAGATCTGCACCCCCTCGGCCTCGTGGGACAGGTCGAGCAACTGCATCAGGCTGGTCTTTTGCTCGAACAGCCGGAACAGTTCGCGCAGGCGGGCGATGTTCGACGACAGGTCCTCGGAGTCGAGCAGGTTGTTCTCGCCGGACAGGATGCAGTCGTCGGTGTCTTCGCTGAGCGCCTCGCTGCCGGCCGCCATCGCGGCGGCCATCAATTCGCTGACGTCGCTGCGCAACTGTCGCAGTTCGGCCTGCAGCAGGCTGCGGATCTGCATGAAGTCGCGTCCCGCGTAGTGCTCGTTGAGAAAGTTCGCGGCCTCGATCAATTCCGGGGTGGAGTAGGCCCGCCGGGTCATGATCACCCGGTTCTGGACGTCGCCGGCGGTGGTCACGATGATCAGCAGGATCCGTTGCGGTGACAGGCTGATGAACTCGATCTGACGGATGCGCGTGTTCTGTTTGCGCGGTGCCACCACGATGCCGGCGAACCGGGTCAGGTCGGAGAGCAGGTGCGAGGCGCTGTTGATCGCGCGCTGCGGCTGATCGCGCTGCAATTGGCCTTCGAGTTCCAGCACCCGGGTCTTGGCCAGTGGCTGCACGGTCAACAGACTGTCGACGAAGAACCGGTAGCCGCGGGCGGTGGGGATGCGTCCGGCCGAAGTGTGCGGGCTGGCAATGAAGCCGGCCTCCTCGAGATCGGACATCACGTTGCGGATCGTCGCTGGCGACAGTTCGAGCCCCGATACCCGCGACAGGGCGCGGGAGCCGATCGGCTGGCCCTCGGCGATGTAGCGCTCGATGAGCGTCTTCAGCAGAATCTGCGAGCGGTTGTCGAGATCGTTCATGGCGCCTGGGCTCGGTAACGGCAACGATTCTAAGAAACTCGCGTCACGGCGCAAAGCACGCCACGCGCAGATCACGCGGGCGCGGGTGTTTGTGATCTAATTCGGGCCATGGAACGCGAATTCAAGACCATCGCACTGATCGGCAAATACCAGAGTCCGGACGTTGCGGAGGCAGTGCTGAAGCTCGCCCAGTTCCTGCGCGATCACGAGCGGAATGTCTGGATCGAACAGGGTACCGCAAGTTCCACCGGTCTGAGCGCCGCCTACCCGGTGACCAGCTACGACGAGATCGGGGCCGGGGCGGACCTCGCCATCGTGCTCGGCGGTGACGGCACGATGCTCAATTCGGCGCGTCGGCTGGCCGAGTATCCGGTTCCGATGGTCGGGATCAATCAGGGCCGACTGGGATTCCTCACCGACGTCGCCCGCGACGATGCGCTCGAGGGCATCGGCGAGATTCTCGCCGGACAGTACGTGGCCGAATCCCGCGCGATGCTCGATTCCGAAGTGCTGCGCGGTGACCAGCGCGTCTTCCACACCCTCGCACTGAACGACGTCGTCGTAAACAAGGGCGAACTCGGCCGCATGATCGAATTCGACGTGATGATCAACGGCGAATTCGTCTATACGCAGCGCTCCGACGGCATGATCGTGTCGACGCCGACCGGATCGACCGCCTACGCGCTGTCGTCGAACGGACCCATCCTCCATCCGCGGGTGGACGCCATCGCGCTGGTGCCGATGTGTCCCCATACGCTGACGGCAAGACCGATCACCCTGCCCAACGACTTCGTCATCGACATGGTGCTGAAGCCGCCCCACGACGCCCGGGTGCACTTCGACGGCCAGACGCGCTTCGATGCCCGGGCCGGTGACCAGGTGCGGGTGACCCGCTCGGCGCAGTCGATCCGCCTGCTGCACCCGAAGACCTACAGCTATTTCACGATGCTGCGCAATAAGTTGCACTGGAGCGCGTCGCCGCGTCAGCTCTGATTCACCCTGCGCCCATGCTGCGTTCCCTGCAGATTCGCGATTACGTCATCGTCGATCACCTCGACCTGGAGTTCGGCACCGGGTTCGGCGCGCTGACCGGCGAGACCGGTGCCGGAAAATCGATTCTTCTCGATGCGCTGTCGCTGCTGCTCGGTGGCCGCGGCGAAGCCAGCGTCATTCGCGACGGCTGCGAGCGCGCCGAGCTCGGCGCCGATTTCGACGTGCCGGCCGACGGCGAGATCCGGTCGTGGCTCGAACGGCACCACCTCGACAGCGAGGAGGGCGGCCTGCTGCTGCGGCGGGTGGTCGAGCGCAACGGCCGCTCACGAGCGTGGATCAACGGCACGGCCGTCACCCTGGCCCAGTTGCGGGAACTCGGCGACGGACTGGCCGACATCCATGGCCAGCATGCCCACCATGCACTGCTCAAGGGCGAAGCCCAGCGGCGCATGCTCGACGCGCTGGGCGGGTCCGAAGCGCTGGCGCGGCAAGTGGCGCGGGCATGGACGGCCTGGCAGCAGGCGACCGCCGCCCGCGACCGTGCCGAGCAGGCCCGCGAACAATTGGCCCGCGAGCGCGAATTGCTGGGCTGGCGGCTCGAAGAGCTGGGCGCCCTCGAATTCGATCCTGCGGAATGGGCCGCGGTGAACCAGGAGCAGTCGCGCCTCGCCCACGCCGCGCGCTTGCTGGAAGGCGCGATGGCGGCGCGCGAGGCGCTGACCCAGGCCGAGCCGGGGCTGGTGGACCAGCTCGAGCGCCACGCTGGCCGTCTCGCCGCGCTCGCCGAATTCGATGCGGTGCTCGGCGAGACGGCCGAACTGCTGCAGTCGGCCGCGATCCAGGCTGGCGAGGCGGCCCACGGGCTGGGTCGCTACTGCGAGCAGCTCGAGATCGATCCGGAGCGGCTGGCGGCGATCGATGATCGCATCGCCCGGGTCACCGGCGTTGCCCGCAAGTATCGGGTCGATCCGGACGCGCTGCCCGGTCTGCAGGCGGCTACCGAGGCCGAGCTGGAGCGCCTGCGCCGAGCCACCGACGTCGCCTCGCTGGCGGCCGAGGAGAGCGCGCGGGCCGAAGCCTACCGGGTGGTGGCGTCGCAACTGTCGGCGGTACGCCGCCAGGCGGCAGCCGCTCTGGGCGAGGCGGTCACCGAGGCG
The DNA here is from genome assembly GCA_020445745.1 of Rhodocyclaceae bacterium. Classification (GTDB taxonomy): domain Bacteria; phylum Pseudomonadota; class Gammaproteobacteria; order Burkholderiales; family Rhodocyclaceae; genus Cognatazoarcus. The sequence continues at coordinate 8,345 of JAGRGB010000105.1, forward strand.
ATGCAGTCGCTGGCGATGGTCGGGGGGCGTTTCGAGGTGACCCTCGAGATGGAGCCGCAGGGCAGTGCCCACGGCCTGGAGCGGGTCGAGTTTCAGGTGGCCGGCGGCGTCGGCCAGCCGCTCCGCCCGCTCGGCAAGGTGGCCTCGGGGGGGGAGCTGTCGCGCATCGGCCTGGCGATCCAGGTCATCGCTAGCCGCAACGGCGCCACGCCGACCCTGATCTTCGACGAGGTCGATGTCGGCGTCGGCGGTCGCGTCGCCGAGATCGTCGGTCAGATGCTGCGCCGGCTCGGCCGCGACCGCCAGGTGCTGTGCGTGACCCATCTGCCGCAGGTGGCGGCGCAGGCGGACTGGCAGTGGACGATATCCAAGGAAGTGCGCGACGGTGCGACCCTGAGCCGGGTGCATGAACTCGACCCCGTCGCCCGCGTCGACGAGATCGCGCGCATGCTCGGTGGTGTCAGGATCACCGCGACGACGCGGGAACACGCCAGCGAGATGCTCGGCCGGCGGGACTGATGGCGCCGGCCGCAGTCATTCCTGCTGGCGGTGGGGGCAATCCTTCTTCTGGCATTCGGCGTACAGGTACAGCGCGTGCTCCTTCACCACGAACCCGCGTTCCTCCGCGACCGCCTGCTGGCGGCGCTCGATCTCGGCATCGAAGAATTCTTCCACGCGACCGCACTGCACGCATACCAGGTGGTCGTGATGCTTGCCCTCGTTAAGTTCGAAGACCGCCTTGCCGGATTCGAAGAAATGGCGCTCGAGCAGACCGGCCTGCTCGAACTGCGTGAGTACTCGATAGACGGTGGCGAGACCGATGTCCATGCCTTCCTGCATCAGCAGCCGATAGACATCCTCGGCGGTCAGATGGCGCTGTTCCGCATGCTGGAACAAATCGAGGATCTTCAGTCGGGGGAATGTGGCCTTCAGACCGATATTCTTGAGATTCTGGGTATTGGAGGGCATGGCGGTCCGGAACCGATCTCTGGGTGGGGGCTGCTGCCGCCGGGCCCGGCGCGGCGGGCGGCAGACGCTATGATATATTTTCGCCCCGATCTGAGAAAGGCGGCCGGATCGGTCCGGTGCTGCCGCCCACTACAGGAATCCTCGACCGATGCGCCCCACGCTGCTGACCGTCGCCGTGCTGCTGGCGGCTCCACTGATCGGCGGATGTTCGATCGCCGACTGGCTGCGGCCCTATCGCATCGACGTCCGGCAGGGCAATTACGTGACGCCGGAGATGGTCGCGCAGTTGAAGACCGGCATGAGCCCCGAGCAGGTGCGCTTCGTACTCGGCACGCCGCTGATCGTGGACCCCTTCCATCGCAACCGCTGGGACTACTTCTACCGATTCGCGCCGGGCCGTGGCGCCGCCACCGAGCGACGCTTGACCGTGCTCTTCCGGGACGGCGCGCTGGCCGAACTGCAGGGCGACATCGAGCCGGCAGCGGCCGACAGCCTGGTGCCGCCGACGCGGGTCATCGAGATCGCCGCCGACCCGAAATAGCGGCAAGCAACGGAGACTGGCATGGACAAGCAGAGAATCGCGATCGCCGGCTGCACCGGGCGCATGGGACGGACCCTGATCGAGGCCACGCTGGCCGGCGAGGCCTTCGAGCTGAGCGCTGCGTTCGAGCGCGACGGCAATCCTCTGGTCGGGCGCGACGCCGGTGAAATGCTCGGCCAGCAGACCGGCGTGACGATCCTGGACGATGCCGCCGCGGCGATCGCGGCGGCCGACTGCGTGATCGATTTCACCTTGCCCGAGGCGAGCCTGCGCCACCTCGATCTGGCCGTCGAGCAGGGCGTGTCGATGGTGATCGGCACGACCGGTTTCGACGCCGCGCAGAAGGCTCGCATCGCCGCCGCGGGCGAGCGGATTCCGGTCGTCTTCGCGCCCAACATGGCGGTCGGCGTCAATGCGGTATTCAAGCTGCTGGAGACTGCGGCGCGCATCCTCGACTCCGGCTACGACGTCGAGATCATCGAGGCCCACCACCGCCACAAGGTCGACGCACCGTCCGGCACCGCGCTGCGAATGGGTGAAGTGGTGGCGGCCCAGCTGGGGCGCAACCTGGCCGACTGCGCGATCTATGGCCGCCAGGGCCGCACCGGCGAGCGCGACGACCGGACGATCGCGTTTTCGACGATTCGCGGTGGCGACATCGTCGGCGACCACACCGTGATGTTCGCCGGCGCCGGCGAGCGCATCGAGATCACCCACCGCTCCGGCGGGCGGATGCCCTATGCGACCGGCGCACTGCGGGCCGCGGCATTTCTGCGCGACCGCCAGCAAGGGCTGTTCGACATGCAGGACGTCCTCGGCCTGCGCTGACCGTCGGCGGATGGCCACGGCGCCGCGCCGCCGGTCGCGCGGAACAGCCTCGTGCATGACGCTCAAGACTCCCCCCGGCGGCCCGATATCTGTCGGTGGAGGCGGCTGGAGGCAGGGGCCGGCCGCGCGATGTCGGCACCGTTGTCGCCGCTCGAACCACTCCCGGGCATCGCAGCGAACATGACGTAGGCAGGTAGAGGGCCTTGGACGCAGACCTTGTCGCAATGGAGCTTCGCGAACTGTTCGGCGTCGACTCGGCGTCACAGTTGCAGACCCGCCTGCGGGGCCTGGACGCGGCCGAAGCCAATCGACAGCTGGATCGCCTGGTGGCGCTCGTCGCGCGTCTCGAGCGGCGGTCGGACGGACGGCGCGGCGTCGGCCCGGTCCATCTGCCGTCGGGCGACATCGCGGCCTCGCTGCAGGCGGCCGGCGCCGGCTACTGGGCCTGGGATCTCGAGGCGCGTCAGATCGAGACCGGCAACGAATGGCGTGCCATGCTGGGCCTGGCGCCGGACCGCGAACACGACGGTTCCTATCAGGCATGGCTGCCGCTGATCCATCCGGAGGATCTGGAGGCGGCCGTCGCGCGGCTCAAGGACCACCTGCGGGGCGCCGATCCGGTGTTTCTGTGCGAATTCAGAATGCGCCATCAGGACGGCGGCTGGCGGTGGTTGCAGGTTCGAGGCAGCGCCTGCGAACGCGGTGGGGACGGACACTGGCGCATCGTGCGGGGTATCTACCGGGAGATCACCGACCGCAAGGACTGGGAATTCGAGCTGATGCGCACGAAGGAGGCGGCCGAGGCCGCCAACCGTGCCAAGAGCGATTTCCTGGCCAACATGAGCCACGAGATCCGCACGCCGATGAACGGGATCATCGGCATGGCCGAGCTGGTGCTCGACACCGCCCTCGACCAGGAACAGCGCGACTACCTGAACACATTGCGCGCCTCCGCCGATGCCCTGCTGGTGATCCTCAACGACATTCTCGATTTCTCGAAGATCGAGGCCGGCAAGCTGGATCTCGAATCGATCGAGTTCTCGCCGCGCTCGGTGGTCTCCGAGGTGGCCAAGGCGATGGCGATGAGGATCCACCAGCGCGGTATCGCCCTGTACTTCTCGACCGCTCAGGATCTGCCGGCTACCTGCGTCGGCGACCCCGGCCGGATCCGACAGGTGCTGTTGAACCTGGTCGGCAATGCGGCCAAGTTCACCGAATCCGGGGAAGTGTCCGTTTCGGCAAGGGTCGAGGCACGCCAGGGCGCGCGCTGCACGCTGGCGTTCGCCGTGCGCGATTCCGGCATCGGCGTGCCGCAGGAACAGCAGCGCCATATCTTCGGCGCCTTTGCCCAGGCCGACAGTTCCACCACGCGCCGCTTCGGCGGCACCGGTCTCGGTCTGGCGATCTGCAGCCGTCTGGTCGAGATCATGGGCGGCGAGATTCGGCTCGACAGCCGGGTCGGCGAGGGCAGCACCTTCGAATTCACCATCGATGCCGCCGTCACCGTCGACGAAGCGGAGGCGGTAACTATGCCCGGCCTTGCCGGGCGCCGGGTCCTCCTGGCGGTGGTCAATGATGCCCTGCGCGCCCACCTGACGTCGCAGTTGACGGGCTTCGACATCGAGGTCGAGGCGGTGGACGATGCGGCGCGAGTGCGCAGATCCCTGAAACGGGCGGCGGACGATGACAGGCCGTTCGATTTCCTGATCCTCGACGCACGGCTGCCGGACGATGCCGCCTTCGAGATCGCCCAGGGTTTTGCCGACAGCACGCCCTGGCTCGACCGCGTGCTGGTGCTGCTCGATACCGACAACCAGCGCCGCGGTTCCGATCGATGCAACGCGATGGGCGTGCGCGGGCGGCTGATCCAGCCGATGTCGGAGCAGGACCTGGGCGAGGCGCTGCAACTCGCGCTCTGTGCCGATGGCGACGGGGTGGATGAACTGGAGGAGTTCAATCCGAGCCTGACGCTGACCGAGATGATGACGATGCAGCCGGACGGGCCGTCTGGGCTGCAGATCCTGCTGGTCGAGGACAACCCGGTCAATCAGCTGGTTGCCAGCAAGATGCTGAAGAAGGCCGGCCATGAGGTGCTGATCGCCGGCAACGGCCGCGAAGCCATCGACCAGTTCGACAAGCAGGCATTCGACCTGATCCTGATGGACGTGCAGATGCCGGTCATGGGGGGACTCGAGGCAACGCAGGCGATCCGGTCGCGGGAGGCGCGGCGCAGCTGGGCTGCCGACGGCGACTGGCGGCCCGTACCGATCGTCGCGATGACCGCCCACGCGATGCAGGGCGACCGCGAGCGCTGCCTGAACGCCGGCATGGACGACTACGTTGCCAAGCCGATCAAGCCGGCCGAACTGTTTGCCGCGATCGAGCAGGCATGCGGTGCCGTGAACGGCGGAGCGGGCGGCGAGGGCCGCGACAGCACGCTGCTCGACGAGGCAGCCGACAGCGACGTCGTCGACCTCGGCCATACGCGGGAGCTGGTCGAGGGCGACGAGTTCGCCGTGCAGCAGCTCGTCCGTGTGTTCTTTGCCGATTTCGGCCGCAATCTCCAGACCCTGCAGAGGGCCGGGTCGAGCCGGAATCTCGACGAGCTGGCCGCCATCAGCCACTCGCTGAAGGGCTCCCTCGGCGTGTTCGGCGCCAACCGCGCGACCGATGCGGCATTGCGCGTCGAGCGCAGCGCGCGGGACGGCGATGTGGAGATGGCGGTACGCTGGCTGCCGGCACTGATCGCCGAACTGAACCGGGTGGCGAGCGCGCTGCGGGCGTCGATGGCGATCTGACGGGTGCCGGCGGGGCGTTCCTGCCGTAACCGATCGGCGCGCGCCGACTGCCGAGGCGGCAGCCGGTTGCCGCGTTGCAGCACCGGTTTCCGGTTGCTATAATCGCGATGCTAACGGGAAGGGCGTTTCCACGCCTCTCCCGTTTTTTGTGCCGCCGGGCCCAGTGGCGCCTCATGCCTCGACCAGGAGTATTGCCGTGACCGCTTTCCCTTCAGCCATTCTCGCCCTAGCAGACGGGACGGTGTTTCGCGGCACGGGAATCGGGGCCACCGGCAGCGCCGTCGGCGAAGTCGTGTTCAATACGTCGATGAGCGGCTACCAGGAGATCCTGACGGATCCCAGCTATTGCCGCCAGCTGGTCACGCTGACCTATCCCCACATCGGCAACACCGGGGTCAACGAGGAGGATTGCGAGGCCGCCGGGATCCACGCCGCGGGCCTGATCATCCGCGATTTGCCGGTGCTGCCCAGCAACTGGCGCCTGCAGCGCACGCTGTCGCAGTACCTGATAGACGAAGGCGTGGTGGCGATCGCCGACATCGATACGCGGCGCCTGACCCGCGTGCTCCGCGAGAAGGGCGCCCAGGCGGGCTGCTTGATGACCGTCGACGGGCGCAGCGCGGATGCGGTGGATGAAGCCCTGGCCCTGGCCCGCGGCTTTCCGGGCCTGGCCGGCATGGACCTCGCCAAGGAGGTCACCACCGCCTCGCGCTTCGAATGGAGCGGTGGCCAGTGGCGACTCGACGGCGGTTACGGCGATGGTGGCGACGGGCGCTACCATGTCGTCGCCTACGATTTCGGGGTCAAGCGCAACATCCTGCGGATGCTCGCCGAGCGCGGTTGCCGGCTCACCGTCGTGCCGGCGCAGACGTCGGCGGGCGAAGTGCTGGCACTGGCGCCGCACGGCGTGTTCCTGTCGAACGGACCCGGCGATCCGCAGCCCTGCGACTACGCGATCTCGGCGATCCGCGAGCTGCTCGGCCAGGGCCTGCCGATGTTCGGCATCTGCCTCGGTCACCAGTTGCTGGCGCTGGCCTCCGGCGCCCGCACCGTCAAGATGAAGTTCGGCCACCACGGCGCCAACCATCCGGTCAAGGACCTCGACAGCGGGCGCGTCATGATCACGTCGCAGAACCACGGTTTCGCGGTGGATGCCGACACCCTGCCATCGAATCTGCGGGCCACCCATGTATCGCTGTTCGACGGCAGCCTGCAGGGGCTGGCGCGCACCGACGTGCCCGCCTTCTGTTTCCAGGGTCACCCGGAGGCCAGTCCGGGCCCTCACGACGTCGCCTATCTGTTCGACCGATTCGTCAAACTGCTGAAGGAAGGCCGCACGGCACGCGAGTGAGCGGCACGGCTTCCGACCGCCGCGAACCGCCTCCGCCCGCACGTCCCAGATCCACTGAGTACAACCGCCATGCCCAAGCGCACCGACATCCAATCCATCCTGATCATCGGCGCCGGACCGATCATCATCGGTCAGGCCTGCGAGTTCGACTATTCCGGTGCCCAGGCGTGCAAGGCCCTGCGCGACGAGGGCTATCGGGTGATCCTGGTCAACTCGAACCCGGCCACGATCATGACCGACCCGGGTACTGCCGACGTCACCTATATCGAGCCGATCACCTGGCAGGTGGTCGAGCGCATCATCGCCAAGGAGCGGCCGGATGCGCTGCTGCCGACGATGGGCGGCCAGACCGCGCTGAACTGCGCGCTGGATCTGGCCAGCAAGGGCGTGCTCGACAAGTACGGGGTCGAGCTGATCGGCGCCTCCCAGGAGGCGATCGACAAGGCCGAGGACCGCGAGCGCTTCAAGGAGGCGATGACGCGGATCGGACTCGGCTCGGCACGCTCGGGCATCGCGCACAGCCTCGAGGAGGCGCTGCAGGTGCAGGGCGGGCTCGGCTTCCCGGTGATCATCCGGCCGTCGTTCACGCTCGGCGGCACCGGCGGCGGCATCGCCTACAACATGGAGGAGTTCGTCGAGATCTGCAAGCGTGGCATCGAGGCCAGCCCGACCAACGAGCTGCTGATCGAGGAGTCGCTGATCGGCTGGAAGGAATTCGAGATGGAGGTGGTGCGAGACAGCCGCGACAAC
>JAGRGB010000106.1 GCA_020445745.1 Rhodocyclaceae bacterium
TGCCCAGCTCGCTCGCCAGCGCCTGCAGCTGGCACAGCCCGCTCTTCTCGCACGACGGGCAGAAGTGGTTGCCCTCGACGAACAGCATCTGCAGAAGCGCCCGCCGCTCGGCGTTGATCTCCGGGGTGTCGCTGGCGACCAGGGCGCCGTCGGCTGCCGGCGTCGCGCAGGCCGACAGGTGGCGGCCGCCGACATCGACGATGCACAGCTTGCAGCTGCCGTGCGGCGGGAAGTCCGGATGCCAGCACAGGTGCGGGATGTAGCGCCCGGCGGCGCGGGCGGCCTCGAGGATGGTCTGGCCCGCGGCGAACGGCACCGGCACGCCATCGAGGTGGAAATGGGCGGTGTCCGTCACGGGCAGGACTCCGGGCGGTTGCCGAGATGGGCCTCGGCGTCGTCGCGGCCGGTCATCTGGCGGGCGCGCTCGAGGGCCTTGTCGAGGTCGAAGGCGGGCTGGAAATCGGCGTTCTTCAGGCGCCGCTCGAAGGCAGGGCGAAAGTTGCGCAAGCCGTCGATGACCGGGTTCGGCGCGCTGCTGCCGAGCCCACAGTGGCTGGCGTTCTTCAGCAGGCGGTCGAGCCACTCGATGTCGGCCAGATCGCGGAACGAGCCGTTGCCGGCAGCGAGCTTGTCCATGTAGCCCTCCAGCAGGCGGGTCCCGACCCGGCACGGGGTGCAGAAGCCGCAGCTCTCGTGGGCGAAGAAGCGCACGAAGTTGGCGGCCACCTCGAACGGGTCGCGACGGCCGTCGAAGACCATCAGCGCACCGGCGGTGGGCAGGTCCTCGAAGCCGATGCGGCGTTCGAACTCGTGCTCGGCGAGCATCACGCCGGCAGCGCCACCGAGCTGCACCGCCAGCGTGTCGGAGGCCCCGGCATCGTCGAGCACCTCGCGCACGGTGACGCCGAACGGGTACTCGTAGACCCCCGGCCGGGCGACGTCGCCAGACACCGACAGCAGCTTGCTGCCACTGGAAGCAGCGGTGCCGTGGCCGGCGAACCAGGTGCCGCCGTGGGTCGCGACCAGGCAGCAGGCGGCCAGGGTCTCGACGTTGTTGACCACGGTCGGCCGGCCGAGATAGCCGTGGGTGACCGGGAACGGCGGGCGGATGCGCGGCGTGCCGCGCCGGCCCTCCAGGGATTCGAGCAGCGCGCTCTCCTCGCCGCAGACGTAGGCACCGGCGCCGAGGTGGATCTCGATGTCGAAGTCGAAGCCGTCGACGCCGCGGATGCGGTGGCCGAGCAGGCCGGCCGATCGCCGCGCCTCGAGCACCGCCTGCAGCGCCTCCAGCAGGTAGCGGTACTCGCCGCGCAGGTAGAGGAAGCCCTGGTCGGCGCCGACCGCCCAGGCCGCCAGCGTCATGCCTTCGAACACCGCGTCGGCCATCCGGGTCAGCAGCACCCGGTCCTTGAAGGTGCCGGGTTCGCCCTCGTCGGCGTTGCACACCACCACGCGGCGCTCGCCGGCAGCATCGCGGCAGGCCTGCCACTTGCGCGCGGTGGCGAAGCCCGCGCCGCCTCGCCCGCGCAGGCCCGACGCGTGCATCTCGTCGAGCCACGCCGCACGGCCGCGGGCCTGGGCCACGGCCAGCGCCTCGCCGGGTGCCAGCGCGGCCGACAGCAGGATGTCGCGGCGGTGGATGTTGTCGCGCACCGTGAACCACTCGGCCGGCCATGCCGCAAGCGGCTCGCCGGCGCGGAGCCGATCGCACAGGGCGTCGGCGCGGGCGTCGTCGAGGGCGGTCAGGCTGCGCCCGTTCACCAGCAACGACGGGCCCTGGTCGCCCATGCCGATGCACGAGGTGGTGTCGGCACTGACCAGCCCGTCCTCGGACAGCAACCCGGGCTCGATCCACAGGTTGCGGCAGATGCGTTGCATCAGCCGCGGCACGCCGAGCATGCGGTCGATGATGTTGTCCGGAAACAACAGCCGGTAGCGGCCCACCGGCCGGGTGTGCAGGAAGCTGTAGAAGCCGGCCACGCCCTCGACCCGGGCGCGCGGCAGATCGAGGTCGGCGGCGAGCCGGGTCAGCGCCTCGGGCGGCAGGTGGCCGAGTTCCTCCTGCAGACGGATCAGCATCTGCAACAGGTACTCCGGCCGCCGGCCGTAGGCCTGCACGGCACGATCCACCTGCTGGGCAGCGTCGAGCGGCATCGCGTCCTCCGGTGCGCGTCGGTTGGTCGGTGTCATGGTGCACCACGACCCGGAAGGCATTTTCGATCCAGATCAAAGACGCTGTCGATAGCGCCGGCCGGAGGCTGCGCACGCTACCGCCCGGCAGTTGTCGAAGGTGTTGAAACGGCATCGCCAAGCCTCTGATTTGTCATCAATTGGGGCCCACGGGCGACGATAGGCATGCTACTAGATGTAGTATTCGAGCAAAAGTCGCGCCACTAAAAAAATTTATAAGCCACTGTTTTTACTGAATTTAATTTTTTTGCATTTGCCAGCATGCAGGAGTAATCTAGGCAGCCATTGCAGCGCCGTGACCGACCCAACAACGAGACCGGGAGACAATGTCCCTATGAGCACCAGCGTCCACCAGCAGAGCGCCATCAAGGCCGATGCCAGCACCCTCGAAGCCCAGGAGATCTCGGGCGAGGTATTGATCGAAAAATATGCCAAGGGCAACGAGAAGAGCATCGCTGAAGTGCGCACCCGGGTGGCGCGGGCGCTGGCTGCGGTCGAGGACGAGGACAAGCGCAACCAGTGGGAGGGGCGCTTCCTGGAGGCCCAGGAACAGGGATTCGTGCCGGCCGGACGGATCAACTCGGCGGCCGGCACCAAGCTGCAGGCGACGCTGATCAACTGCTTCGTGCAGCCGGTCGGCGACTCGGTGACCGAATCGATCGACGGCCGCCCGGGCATCTACACCGCGCTTGCCCAGGCCGCCGAGACGATGCGCCGCGGCGGTGGCGTCGGCTACGACTTCTCGAGCATCCGGCCGAAGGGCGCGGTGGTCAAGGGCACCCAGTCGAACGCCTCCGGCCCGGTTTCGTACATGCGGGTTTTCGACCGCTCCTGCGAGACGGTGGAGTCGGCCGGCGCCCGGCGCGGCGCGCAGATGGGCGTGCTGCGCTGCGACCACCCGGACATCGAGGACTTCGTGCACGCCAAGGACCAGGGCGACCTCACCAACTTCAACATCTCGATCGGCGTCACCGACGCCTTCATGAAGGCCGTCGAGGCTGACGGCGACGTCGAGCTGGTGCATAAGTCCGCGCCCACCGACGACGTCAAGGAGGCCGGCGCCTACGCGCGCGACGACGGCCTGTGGGTGTATCGCAAGGTACGCGCCCGCGAGCTGTGGGACCAGGTGATGAAATCCACCTACGACCACGCCGAGCCCGGCATCCTGTTCCTCGACCGCATCAACCGCGACAACAACCTCTACTACTGCGAGACCATCGAGGCCACCA
>JAGRGB010000107.1 GCA_020445745.1 Rhodocyclaceae bacterium
CCGCCGGCCAGCCCGGCGAAGGCGCCGAAAGCGAGCAGCACGTGCTGGTTGAGGATGGCCCGGCGCAGTGACTGGCCGGCCATGTACATGATGTGGCGCGCGCAGCCGAACACCGTGGCCAGCGCCAGCCCGGCGACGATCAGCGGGACGCTCCCGGCCAGCATGCCCGACTGACGGGCGGCGGCGACGGCGAAGACCATACCCGCCAGAGTCGCCGCCGTGCCGAGGGCGACACGGGTTCCCCGGGACGACAGGGTAAGGGCGACGAAAGCGATCAGGCTTACTGTCGCCGTACCGGCAATGGCGACGGACCAGAGATTCCGCCAGTCGGCAATGAGGGCGATCGCGGCCAGGCTCAGCATCACGGCGAAGACGAAGCGCCGCCCCTCCTGCACCAGCTCGGCTTCCTCCTCCTCGAAAGCGCGGAGCTTGCGCGGGTCGTGGATCGTGTAGCCGATGTCGCGCAAGGTCTGCAGGACGGCCTGCGGCTCGATGCGCTGCGGGTCGTATTCCACCAGCGCCTGCTCATGGGTGAGGCTGACGGCGACTTTCTCGACGCCGGGGAGCCGGCCCAGGGCCCGCTCGATCGTGCCGGTGCACAGCGAGCAATGCAGCCCGCCAATGCGTGCCCGGATGCGCGCACGATCCGGCCGGGCTGCCGGCTCCTCGCTCCAGAGCTTCAATGCTTCGTGCATTGTGGCTTGGTTCATAGGGGATCTCCTCAAGGCTCTCCGGCGACGACCCGATAGCCCGCACGTTCGATCAGCTCGACGACCCGCTCGGGCGAAGCTTCCTGCGGATCGAGGAGCAACCGCGCGTGCCCGTCCGGCCAGGAAACCTCGACGCGCCGCACGCCAGGCAAGCGGGCGAGCAGCGCCTGCAGCGTCTGCGCGCAGCCGCCGCAGTGCATGCCGTCGATCTTCCAGTCCAATATCTGCATGGGGCCCTCGGGATCTGCCGGAAACGATTCAATGCTAGACCTTTGAGTACACTCCAAGGTCAAGACCTATTCGCTACGGCGTGGAGGCGGGTGCTGCCCTGAAGGGCAGGTCAGGACGGCCGGCCCGGCCGCCCCTAACTGGCCGGCGAGGCTCAGCTCGGCGAGTCGTGCCACCGTTTCAGGCGCGTGCGCCGCCCGGGCGCCCCGGCCTCAGCCGGCGCAGCAGGACAGTTGCTTCACGTCCTTGCTGAAGGTCTGCGCCGCGAGCTTCAACCCCTCGACCATCGTGAGATACGGGAACAACTGGTCGGCCAGCTCCTGCACGGTCATCCGGTTGCGAATCGCCAGCGCGGCCGTCTGGATCAGTTCGCCCGCTTCCGGGGCCACTGCCTGCACGCCCATCAGCCGCCCCGTGCCGGCCTCGGCGACCAGCTTGATGAAGCCGCGCGTGTCGAAGTTGGCGAGCGCCCGAGGCACGTTGTCGAGCGTGAGCGTGCGGCTGTCGGTCTCGATACCGTCATGGTGGGCTTCCGCTTCGCTGTAGCCCACGGTTGCCACCTGTGGATCGGTGAACACCACCGCCGGCATGGCGGTGAGATCCAGCGCCGCGTCACCGCCGGTCATGTTGATCGCGGCGCGGGTGCCGGCCGCCGCCGCCACGTAGACGAATTGCGGCTGGTCGGTGCAATCGCCGGCAGCAAAGATGTGCGGCGCGCGGGTAGTCATACGCTCGTCGATGACGATGGTCCCTTGGGCGTTGATTTCGACGCCCGCCGCTTCAAGGTTCAGGTCGCGCGTGTTCGGCGCACGGCCGGTGGCGATCAGCAGCCGCTCGGCGCGCAGCTCGCCGTGTGCCGTGGTCAGCACGAATTCCCCGTCCGCATAGGCAACGTGGCTCGCCTGGGTGTGGTCCAGCACTTCGATGCCCTCGGCGCGGAAGGCAGCCGTGACGGCCTCGCCGATAGCCGGGTCTTCCCGGAAGAACAGCGTGCTGCGCGCCAGGATCGTGACCTGGCTGCCCAGCCGGGCGAAGGCTTGGGCCAGCTCGACCGCGACCACCGACGAGCCGATGACGGCCAGCCGCTCAGGGATCGTATCGCTCGCCAGCGCCTCGGTGGAGGTCCAGTAGGGCGTGTCTCTCAGACCGGGGATCGGCGGCACGGCCGGGCTCGCGCCGGTCGCAATCAGGCAGCGGTCGAAGCTCACCTCGCGCGTGCCGCCGGAAGCCTCCGCCACGGCCAGCGTGCGCGCGTCCTTGAAGCGGGCGGAGCCAGACAGCACGGTGATGGCCGGGCTACTCGCCAGGATGCCTTCGTACTTGGCGTGGCGCAGTTCGTCGACGCGACCTTGCTGCTGGGCCAGCAACCGCTCACGCAGCACGGCAGGCGCGCTGGCCGTCAGGCCTTCATCGAACGGACTTTCCCGGCGCAGATGGGCGATGTGCGCGACGCGGATCATGATCTTGGAGGGCACGCAGCCGACATTGACGCAGGTGCCGCCGAGGGTGCCGCGCTCGATCAGCGTCACGCGCGCCCCAAGCTCCACGGCCTTCAATGCCGCCGCCATCGCCGCGCCGCCGCTGCCGATCACCGCCACGTGCAGCGCCTGCTCGCCGCTACCGCGCTTTGTTCCGCTACCCAGCCAGCCCATCGCCTTGTCCAACAGGCCGGCGGCGGGCAAGACTTGCTTGTCGGCAACCCGTGCGCGGTAGCCGAGCGCGTTCACGGCTGCGACCAGCGGGTCCAGGCTCACGCCCGCATCCGCCTCGATGTCGGCCTGCCGCTGCGGATAGGACACCGAGGCCGAGCGCACGCTGGGCACCTTCTTCAAAGCCTGCTGGACGTGCTCGGCGCACGACGTGCAGGTCATGCCTTCGATGTGAATGGTGATCGCTTCCGCCATGTTCTCGCCCCTTACTGCTTGACGGTGGCGGGGTAGCCCGCGTTTTCCGTCGCCTTGGTCAGGGCTTCGGCGCTGGTCTTGGCGTCGTCGAAGGTCACGACGGCTTCCCGTTTCTCGTAACTGACCTCGGCTTTTTGCACGCCGTCCACCTTGGTGAGTGCCTTCTTCACCGTGATCGGACACGCGGCGCAGGTCATACCGGGCACGGACAGGGTAACGGTCTTGGTGGTGGCCCAGGCGGGCGCGCTCAGGGCGGCGGCGAGGGCGATCAGGGGGGCGAGTTTCTTCATGGCAATCTCCTTTCAGTAGAACAGCGGCAGGACGTAGGGAAAAGCGAGGGCAACCAGAACCAGGCCGGCCACGATCCAGAAGATGACCTTGTAGGCCGTCCTCACCTGCGGCACCGCGCACACCTCGCCCGGTTTGCAGGCGTGGGCCGGCCGGAAGATGCTGCGCCAGGCGAAGAACAGCGCGATGAGCGCCGCGCCGATGAAGATCGGCCGGTACGGCTCCAGAACGGTCAGGTTGCCGATCCAGGCGCCCGAGAAGCCGAGCGCGACAAGCAAGAGCGGGCCGAGGCAGCAGGTCGAGGCGAGGATGGCGGCGAGGCCGCTCGCGGCCAACGCGCCGCGACCGTTCTTGGGTTCCGACATGAGGTTCTCCTTCCGGGCCTTCCGTTGATGGTGTAACGTTACTTCCGTAGTCAACTACGGAGGCAAGCGCCATGGAGAACGCTCAAGAGAATCTGACCATCGGGGTCTTCGCCAAGGCGGCCGGGGTGAACGTGGAGACGATCCGCTTCTATCAACTCAAGGGCTTGCTGCCCCAGCCGGAGCGGCCTTATGGGAGCATCCGCCGCTATGGTCAGGCGGACGTGGCGCGGGTGAAGTTCGTGAAATCAGCCCAGCGCCTGGGGTTCAGCCTGGATGAAGTCGGCCAGCTCCTGAAGCTGGAGGACGGCACCCATTGCAGCGAAGCGGCCGAGCTGGCCGCCCAGCGCCTGGCCGACGTGCGCGCCCGCCTGGCGGACCTCACGCGGATGGAAGAGGCGCTGTCGAAACTGGTGAGCGAGTGCAACGCGCACCAGGGCAATGTTTCCTGCCCGTTGATCTCAGCCTTGCACTGTTGCTGAAGGGCGCCTTTTCAATGCGGGCGGCGACGAGTGCCGATTGCCGCTCGCGCGGGTGCCGTCATCGCGCCACGCTTCCCGCCATGTTCTGCTGACGTCCGTCAGCAACTTGCCCAGGTAGCCACGATCCTCAAGGCTACGGCGCGGTTCCGACCGCGTCGATCACCCCAGTTCGCACCGGCATCCACGCGCGAACGCCCATCGGTTTCCGATGGCGATGCCACGAAGCTGTTCCATCAACCCACGCGGGGGTTCCACACCTTCCCGCCTGGGTCGGGTGTGTCTCCGCCTCTTTGTTCTTCAGGAGATTCACCATGACCACTTCCACCGACAAGTCCTACTTCGATCTGCACATCACCGGCCTCGGGTACCTCAATCGCATCCGCGAAGTGAGGCCCA
>JAGRGB010000007.1 GCA_020445745.1 Rhodocyclaceae bacterium
AACTACCGGACCTTCAAGCCGGAGCGCGACGGCCTGTTCTGCGCCAAGATCTTCGGGCCGGTCAAGGACTACGAGTGCCTGTGCGGGAAGTACAAGCGGCTCAAGCACCGCGGCGTGATCTGCGAGAAGTGCGGCGTCGAGGTGACCCTGTCGAAGGTGCGCCGCGAACGCATGGCGCACATCGAGCTGGCTTCGCCGGTGGCCCACATCTGGTTCCTGAAGAGCCTGCCCAGCCGCCTCGGCATGGTGCTCGACATGACGCTGCGCGACATCGAGCGGGTGCTCTATTTCGAGGCCTTCGTCGTCGTCGAGCCCGGCATGACGCCGCTGACCCGCGGTCAGTTGCTGACCGAGGACGATTACCTGTCCAAGGTCGAGGAATACGGCGACGAGTTCGATGCATCGATGGGGGCCGAGGGGGTCGGCCAGCTGCTGCGCACGCTCAACGTCTCGCACGAGATCGAGAAGCTGCGAAGTGAGCTCGAGGTCACCAATTCGGAAGCCAAGATCAAGAAGTTCGCCAAGCGACTGAAGGTTCTCGAGGCCTTCCAGCAGTCGGGGATCAAGCCCGAGTGGATGATCCTCGAGGTGCTGCCGGTGCTGCCGCCGGACCTGCGTCCGCTGGTGCCGCTCGACGGCGGCCGCTTCGCGACCTCGGACCTGAACGATCTCTACCGCCGCGTCATCAACCGCAACAACCGCCTGAAGCGGCTGCTGGAGCTGAAGGCGCCGGACATCATCGTGCGCAACGAGAAGCGCATGCTGCAGGAGGCCGTCGACTCGCTGCTCGACAACGGCCGCCGCGGCAAGGCGATGACCGGCGCCAACAAGCGCCCGCTGAAGTCGCTCGCCGACATGATCAAGGGCAAGGGCGGGCGCTTCCGCCAGAACCTGCTCGGCAAGCGGGTGGACTACTCCGGCCGCTCGGTGATCACCGTGGGCCCGCAGCTGAAGCTGCACCAGTGTGGCCTGCCGAAGCTGATGGCGCTGGAACTGTTCAAGCCCTTCATCTTCAACAAGCTCGAGTTGATGGGTCTGGCGACGACCATCAAGCAGGCCAAGAAGATGGTCGAGAGCCAGGAGCCGGTGGTGTGGGACATCCTCGAAGAGGTGATCCGCGAGCACCCGGTAATGCTCAACCGGGCACCGACCCTGCACCGGCTGGGTATCCAGTCGTTCGAGCCGGTACTGATCGAAGGCAAGGCGATCCAGCTGCATCCGCTGGTCTGCGTGGCCTTCAACGCCGACTTCGACGGCGACCAGATGGCCGTCCATGTGCCACTGTCGCTGGAGGCCCAGATGGAAGCCCGCACGCTGATGTTGGCCTCCAACAACGTGCTGTCCCCGGCCAACGGCGAGCCGATCATCGTGCCGTCGCAGGACATCGTGCTGGGCCTCTACTACGCGACCCGGGAAGGCGTCAATGCGCCGGGCGAAGGCATGATCTTCACCGACGTGTCCGAGGTCAAGCGCGCCTACGAGTCGGGCCAGATCGCCCTGCACGCTCGCGTGTCGGTGCGCCTGAAGGAGTACGAGTGGGGCGCCGAAGGCGAGAAGGTCGAGAAGATCAGCCGCTACGAGACCACCGCAGGTCGGGCCTTGCTGTCTGAGGTCCTGCCGGTCGGGCTGCCGTTCTCGATCGTCGACAAGCCGCTCAAGAAGAAGGAGATCTCGAAGCTGATCAACGCCTCGTTCCGCCGCTGCGGTCTGAAGGCGACCGTGGTCTTCGCCGACCGCCTGATGCAGTTCGGCTTCCGCCTGGCGACCCGCGCCGGCATCTCGATCGCGGTCAAGGACATGCTGGTGCCGAAGGCCAAGCACCCGCTGATCCACGCTGCCGAGCAGGAGGTCAAGGAGATCGCCCAGCAGTATACGTCCGGCCTGGTGACCGATGGCGAGCGCTACAACAAAGTCGTGGACATCTGGGGCCGCTGCGGCGACCAGGTGGCCAAGGCGATGATGGAGCAACTCGGCCAGGAGCCGGTCGTCGACCGGGCCGGCAAGGACACCAAGCAGGAGTCCTTCAATTCGATCTACATGATGGCCGACTCGGGCGCCCGTGGTTCGGCGGCCCAGATCCGCCAGCTGGCCGGCATGCGTGGGCTGATGGCGAAACCGGACGGCTCGATCATCGAGACGCCGATCACCACCAACTTCCGCGAAGGCCTCAACGTGCTGCAGTACTTCATCTCGACCCACGGCGCCCGCAAGGGCCTCGCGGACACCGCGCTGAAGACTGCGAACTCCGGTTATCTGACGCGCCGCCTGGTCGATGTCACCCAGGATCTGGTGGTTACCGAGGAAGACTGCGGCACTCGCAACGGTTTCAACATGAAGGCGCTGATCGAGGGCGGCGAGGTGGTCGAACCGCTGCGTGACCGCATCCTCGGTCGCGTCTGCGCCGACGACATCGTCAATCCCGAGTCCCAGGAAACGATCGTCGACGCCGGCACGCTGTTGTCCGAGGATCTGGTCGACCAGATCGAATCGCTCGGCATCGACGAAGTGCGGGTGCGCACGCCGCTGTCCTGCGAAACCCGCTACGGACTGTGCTCCAAGTGCTATGGTCGCGACCTCGGCCGCGGCTCACTGGTCAATGTCGGCGAGGCGGTCGGCGTGATCGCCGCCCAGTCCATCGGCGAGCCCGGCACCCAGCTGACGATGCGGACCTTCCACGTCGGCGGTGCGGCGTCGCGGGCTGCCGCCGCCAGCGGCATCGAATCGAAGTCCGCCGGATCGATCCGCTTTACCCAGAACATGCGCTATGTCGCCAACGCCAAGGGCGAGAAGGTCGTCATCTCACGCTCGGCCGAGGTGGTGGTGGCGGACGAGCTGGGCCGCGAGCGTGAGCGTCACAAGGTGCCCTACGGCGCGATGCTGCTGGTCGACGACGGACAGGCCGTCAAGGCCGGTACCCAGCTCGGCACCTGGGATCCGCACACCCGCCCGATCGTCACCGAATACGCCGGTACCGTGCGCTTCGAGAACGTCGAGGAGGGTGTCACCGTCGCCAAGCAGATCGACGAGGTCACCGGCCTGTCCACACTGGTTGTGATCGACGGCAAGCGACGTGGCAGCAGCGGCAGCAGCAAGAGCGGTCGCCCACAGGTCAAGCTGCTGACCGATACCGGCGAGGAGGTCAGGATCGCCGGCACCGACCACGCCGTGACGATCGCCTTCCAGGTGGGCTCGATCATCACCGTCAAGGACGGCCAGCAGGTTTCGGTCGGCGACGTGCTCGCCCGTATCCCGCAGGAATCGGCCAAGACCCGGGACATTACCGGTGGTCTGCCGCGGGTGGCAGAGCTGTTCGAGGCACGCTCGCCGAAGGATGCCGGTCTGCTCGCCGAATATACCGGCACCGTGTCGTTCGGCAAGGACACCAAGGGCAAGCAGCGGCTGGTCATCACCGAGCCCGACGGCAATGTCCACGAGTTCCTGATTCCGAAGGACAAGCACGTCACCGTGCACGATGGGCAGGTGGTCAACAAGGGCGAGGTCATCGTCGACGGTCCGGCCGATCCCCACGACATTCTGCGGCTGCAGGGCATCGCGGCGCTGGCACGCTACATCATCGACGAGGTCCAGGACGTCTACCGCCTGCAGGGCGTGAAGATCAACGACAAGCACATCGAGGTCATCGTGCGCCAGATGCTGCGTCGCGTCGTGATCACCGATCCGGGTGATTCGCGCTTCATTCGCGAGGAACAGGTGGAACGCTCGGACGTGCTCGACGAGAACGACAAGCTCGAGGCGGACGCGAAGCTGCCGGCCCAGTACGTCAATTTGCTGCTCGGCATCACCAAGGCGTCGCTGTCGACGGATTCCTTCATTTCGGCGGCCTCCTTCCAGGAGACCACCCGTGTGCTGACCGAAGCCGCGATCATGGGCAAGCGCGACGAGCTGCGCGGTCTCAAGGAAAACGTCATCGTCGGCCGGCTGATCCCGGCCGGTACCGGCCTCGCCTACCATCGCAATCGCCGCGCCCAGTCTGCCGGCGACGACCTCGGCGGCGAGCATGCGTGGGCACCGGTAGAGGCCTCGACCGAGGAGCAGGACATCCAGGCCGGTTGACGCTGGATGGCGTAGTGCAATAGAATCCGGCCTCTTTTGTGGACCGGCCAATCGCAGTCGGTCGCCGGAATCACACTGCCCGGGCGGCTCCATGTGAGCTGCCCGGGCTATTTGGGAAATTCGGAGTTATGCCAACAA
>JAGRGB010000108.1 GCA_020445745.1 Rhodocyclaceae bacterium
AGCGACTGCAGATCAACGCCCAGAACTGCCTGCACTGCAAGACCTGCGACATCAAGGATCCCCTGCAGAACATCGACTGGGCGACCCCCGAGGGCGGCGGCGGACCGAACTATCCGAACATGTAGCGGAGCGCCCGGCAGGCCATTCCGTAGCAATAACACCCAAGGAGAAGACATTGGCAATTGAGCGCGCCCACGGCGCCGAGCAGCCGTACTGGCCGATGGGGCCATTCAAGCTCCGGCTACCGTTGATTCACTACCGCTGGGAATACCCGGAGATGATCCAGGGCCTGATCATGTTCGTGGTCGGCCTGGCGATGATCCCGCTGCTGCAGAAGTACCTCGCGATGCCCTACGAGGCGGCGCTGGCATTCTGCGTGATCGCCGGCGTCGGCTACATGCTGCCGGCGCTGCTCGGTGTGCCACTGGTGCCGGGCTGGATCACCCCTGCGATTCCGGTCGTGATCCTCTACCTGCAGGGCTTCGAGCCTGGGCCGGAGGCGATCAAGGCGCTCTTCGCGCTGCAGCTCGAGGTCTGCATCATCTTCCTGTTCCTCGGCATCACCGGGCTCGGCAATCGCCTGGTGACGTTGATCCCGAACTCCCTCAAGTCCGGCATCATCATCGGTGCCGGCATCGCGGCGATGATGGGCGAACTGAAGGCCGGCGGGCGGATCGACAATACGCCGATCTCTCTGATCATCGGCTCGATCGTCTCGGCCTACGTGCTGTTCTCGCTGTCGTTCAAGAGCATCGTCGAGAAGAACTCCTTGGCCAAGAAGATCTCCAACTTCGGCATGGTGCCGGGCATGATCCTCGCGATGCTGGTGGGGTGGATCGTCGGCGAATATCCGTGGCCCGACGTCCAGTGGGGCATCACCAAGCCCGACTTCGGCCTGATGTGGGACTACCTGGTGTTCAGCACCGGCATGCCCGACATGAACACCTTCCTGCTGGCGATTCCGACCGCGCTGATCGCCTATGTGATCGCCTTCGGCGACATCGTCGTCGGCTTCACGCTGGTCAAGCGGGTCGACCACCTGCGCGAGGACGAGAAGATCGAGGAGGGCGTCACGCGCGTGCACCTGGTCACCGGCATCCGCAACGCGATGCATGCCTTCCTCGCGCCCTGGCCCGGCCTCGCCGGTCCGTTGTGGACCGCCGCCCATGCCACCGTCGCCGAGCGCTATGCGCTGGGTCGCAAGGCGATGGATTCGATCTACAGCGGCGGCGGCACGTTCTGGATCACCGGCTTCGTCGCGCTGTTCGCGCTGCCGCTGGTGAGCGTGTTCAAGCCGGTGCTGCCGATCGCCCTGTCGCTGACCCTGGTGCTGACCGCCTACATCTGCATCATGGTGGGCATGGAAGAGCTCAAGAACTCGACCGAACGCGGCGTCGCGGGGATCGTGGCCGTGACGCTGGCAATGCCCGACCCGAAGTCCACGGTCTATGCGGTGGTGATCGGCGTGATCCTGTATCTGTTGATCGAACGCCCGCACCGCATCGGCACGCGAGACGACGCCGACGTCAGCATCATCGCGGACTCCACCGCAGAAATGGAGGCCGCCGACACCCACGGCCGCCACGAACGGTAGGGAAGCATGCCGAACACCCGATTCGGGCGCAGTTCCCGAACCGGCTCCTCGCGTCTCCATGCGCAGCTTCAGCCGCTGCGACTCCTCTTGACGGCACAGCGATGTGCCGTCTTTTTTCGTGGTGCGCGATCGCCGGCGGCACCCTCGGGCGCCGATTCCGTCAGAAAATCGTATGTTGTCCGTGGCGTGCGGAGTCGACGCAGCGTCCTTCGCTGCGACCGACGACGGATCCGAGGTGCCGGGATCGTCCGATCCCGGGCTGCGGTCGGGCGCGCATCCTGAAACCGCCGGGAAGAGACATGACCGACATCGGTAGCGAAATCATCAGGACCAAGCTGAGTCCCCCGGTCGGCTCGCATCCGTGGATCGCCCTGGGCAGATTGCAGGGGGCACTGCCGGCGATCGCCGAGGTGCCACTGACCGTCCTGGTCGCCCCGGCCGGCTTCGGCAAGACCACCCAGCTCGCGCGCTGGTGCAACGCGTTCGCCTCGCAGGGCGTGGCGACCGCGTGGTTGACACTGGATTCGGACGACGACGACATCCACCAGTTCTTCTCCTATCTGCTGGCGGCGGTTGCCGTGGCGTGCCCCAGTGCGGCGGAGCGGGCCCGCGAACTGATCCGCAACGATCCGCTGCTGCCGTATCGGCAGGTGCTGTCCGCGTTGCTGAACGAGATCTCTGCGCTGGGCGAGACCATGGTGCTGTTTCTCGACGACGTGCATCTGCTCGAAACCCGTCCGGTCAACGAGGCGCTCTATCGACTGGTTCGCTACGCTCCGGAGAATCTGCACGTGGTGACCGCCGGCAGGGCCGAACCGATGATCCACGTCAGCCGTTTCCAGACCGAGCGTCATCTCTACCGGCTCGATACCGACGATCTGCGCTTTTCGGAGGAGGATACGCGACGCTTCTTCGACGAAGTCGTGGGCCTGTCGCTCAGCCCGCTCGAGGTCAGCGCCTTGTGGCGGGCAACCGAAGGCTGGGTGGCGGGCATCCAGTTGGCATCGATTGCCAGGCACGGCACGTCGAACCGCGGCAGCATCGCCGACGGCCTGGAAGGCGCGAGTCACGAGATCTCTGCCTATCTCACAGAGAACGTACTGGCCAGCATGCCGCGCCCGCTGCTCGACTTCATGCTCCGCATCTCGGTGCTCGACCGGGTCAGTGGCGGGCTGGCCGCCGAGGTCACCGGCATTCCGAACGCGGCGGGCCTGCTGGCTCAGGTCGAACAGCGCAATCTGTTCCTCGCGCCGCTCGACGACGCCCACGAGTGGTACCGCTTCCACGCCTTGTTTCTGGACTATCTGAGGGCCCGGGCGCGACGCGAAATCCCGGAAAGCCTGCCGCTCCTGCATGATCGCGCCAGCGGGTACTTTGCCCGCGCAGGCTGGTGGCAGGAGGCCGTCAAGCATGCGCTGGCAGCCGGTCAGGAAGGCAAGGCCGCCGAATGGGTCGAACGCTGCGCGATGGACCTGATCCGCCGGAGTGCACTGCGCACGGTGATCGGCTGGCTCGGCAGGTTGCCCGAAACGGTCATCGCGGGCAGCATCCGCCTGCGTCTCGCCCAGGCCTGGGCCTTCGCCCTCGCGCTGCGGCCGAACGATGCCGTGCGGACCCTCGGCGCCCTCGAGCAGGACATGTCCACCGGCCGACTGCGCGACGACGGCGACGACACCCTGCGGCGCGAGATCCTCTCGGTCAGGGCGATCATCGCCGGGCTCACCGACGATTCGCCGCAGTCCCTGAGACTGGCGCGGCAGGTTCTGGCCCTCGCGCCCGATCCCGGTTCGTGGGTCGAGCGCATCGCCCACACCGCCCTGGTGTTCGGACTCGCCTACGAGAGCGGCTACGACGAGGCCAAGGCCCTGCAGGAGGTCGTCGAGGGCCGGGATCCGGCCAGCCAGTTCGAGCCGACCTACGCGGCGGTCTACCAGCGCTGCATGTTCGGCTTGAGCGCGCTGATGGCGGGCGACGTGGTGGAGGCCGAACTGGTGTTCTCCGCCGCGCTGCTCCGCGGAGAGAGCGAAGTAGGCTTCGATTCCGCCGCGGCGACACTGCCGGCTGGCTACCTGAGCTCGATTCTTTACGAATGGGACGAACTCGAGCGCCTCGACAATGTCCTGAAGCGTCGCCTGCCGACTGCCCTCGGCGTCTGTGCAAACGGCTCTGCAAGCCGCTTCAGCGTTTCGCTGATCCGCCTGCAGACCCTGCAGGGAAAGGTGGACCAGGCCTTTCAGACGATCGAGCGGGCCGGCCGGGTCGGCCGCGAGCGCGGCTGGCTGAGACTGTTCACCGCGTGCCAGGCGGAGGCGATACGGTTGATGCTGAAGGACGGCGAGATCGTGCGCGCGAACCGGACGCTCGACGTCCTGTTGCGCAGCATGCCGCGCCGACTGCCGTCGCCCCTCGGGTCGTTCATCGAGGTGCGCTTCAATGTCTCGGTCAGCATGGCGCGACTGATGCTCGCCAAGGGCCATGCCGTCGATGCACAGATCATACTCGCCGAGTTGTGCGAGGAGCTTCAGGCGCTTGGCTGTGCATACCATCTCGCCCATGCGCGCATCCTGCTCGCCACCGCCCACGAGCGTTCGGGTGATCCGGCTGCCGCCCTGTCGACGTTGATGGCGGCGCTGCGCTACGGTCAGGCGAACGGCATGGTGCGGGGCTTCGTCGACGCCGGCGAGGACGTCGGCACGGTCATGGCGCGGGTCCTTGCGGCGCCCGCCGAGCGACTCGCGGAGAACGGTCTCGACGCCTGGTATGCCCAAAATCTCGGCACGCTGCTCGGCCTCGGCTCGGACAGTGGCGCCTGCGAGGATGCGGCCGACGCCGAGATCCTGATCGCCGAGCTGCGGCCGCGGGAGCGGGAGATCCTGGCGCTGCTGGCCGACGGTCTGTCGAACAAGTCGATCGCGCGGCGGCTGTCGCTGTCGCCGGAGACCGTCAAGTGGCACCTGCGCAACATCTATCGCAAGCTCGCGGTCGGGTCGCGCACCCAGGCCGTCCGCTGGGCGCAGCGGCATGCCGCGGCGAGGCCGGCCGCGCAGCCGGGCGATCCGCAGAGCGCCGGATAGCGGGCTGTCGTGGCCGGGGCCGGCCGGCGCGAAGCCCGCGGTGGCACGCGAGCGGCGCCGGCGACCGCTGCCAGCACGTCGTCATCGGCAGTGCGCGCCTGCCGCCGTGTGTGTGAAAATGCGGCGGGAGACCACGGAACGGAACGGCGACATGACGATACTGGTGACCGGCGGGGCGGGATTCATCGGCGCTAATTTCGTGCTCGACTGGCTGGCGGCCGGCGACGAGCCGGTGGTGAATCTGGACAAGCTCACCTACGCGGGCAACCTGCAGACGCTGGCGGGCCTTGCGCGCGATGCTCGCCACCACTTCGTGCAAGGGGACATCTGCGATCGGGCGCGGGTGGACGACCTGCTCGAGGTCCATCGGCCACGGGCGATCGTGCACTTCGCCGCCGAGAGCCACGTGGACCGCTCGATCCACGGCCCCGGCGAATTCGTGCGCACCAACGTCGAGGGCACCTTCACGCTGCTCGAATCGGCCCGCGCCTACTGGCGTGCGCTGGGCGACGAGGCGCGCACCGGTTTCCGCTTCCTGCACGTCAGCACCGACGAGGTCTACGGATCGCTCGCCGCCGCCGACGCCCCGTTCGCGGAGTCCCACCCCTATCAGCCGAACAGCCCGTATTCCGCCAGCAAGGCCGCATCCGATCATCTGGTGCGGGCCTGGCATCACACCTACGGACTGCCGGTCGTCACCACCAACTGCTCGAACAACTACGGCCCCTACCAGTTCCCCGAGAAGCTGATCCCGCTGATGATCGTCAACGCGCTCGCGGGCCGCGACCTGCCGGTCTACGGCGACGGCCGCAACGTGCGCGACTGGCTCTACGTCGGCGACCACTGCGCGGCGATCCGGCGCGTGCTGGCGGCCGGCACGCCGGGCGAGACCTACAACATCGGCGGCTGGAACGAGATCGCCAACATCGACATCGTGCACATCGTCTGCCGCCTGCTCGACGAGCTGCAGCCCGCGGCCGAAGGTCCCCACGAGCGGCTGATCCGCTTCGTTGCCGACCGGCCCGGCCACGACCGGCGCTACGCGATCGATGCCCGCAGGATCGAGCGCGAGCTCGGCTGGCGACCGGCCGAGACCTTCGAGTCCGGGATCCGCAAGACGGTCCGCTGGTATCTCGACAACCCGGGCTGGGTCGCCGACGTGCAGAGCGGCGCCTATCGGGAGTGGATCGGCACCAACTATGGCAGTCGCAACGGGGCCGCCGCGTGAAGATCCTGCTGCTCGGCCCCGACGGCCAGGTGGGGTGGGAGCTGCGTCGCGCGCTGGCGCCCCTCGGCGAGGTCGTCGCCGTCGGGCGCGCGGGCGCCGACGGCCTGTGCGGCGATCTGGCCCGGCCCGAGGCGGTGGCCGAGACGGTGCGCCGGGTGGCACCCGCGGCGATCGTCAACGCTGCCGCCTACACCGCCGTCGACCGGGCCGAGAGCGAGCCCGACGCCGCCGCTGCCGTCAACGCCGCCGCCCCCGGCGTGCTCGGCACCGTGGCCCGCGAAGTCGACGCGTGGCTCGTCCATTACTCCACCGACTACGTATTCGACGGCAGCGGGCAACGCCCGTGGCGGGAACACGACGCCACCGCACCGCTCAGCATCTACGGCCGCACCAAGCTCGCCGGCGAACAGGCCATCCGCGCCAGCGGCTGCCGCCATCTGATCCTGCGCACGAGCTGGGTATTTGCCGCCCGCGGCGGCAACTTCGCCCGGACGATGCTGCGCCTGGCGGCCGAGCGCGAGCGACTCACCGTGATCGACGACCAGTTCGGCGCGCCCACCGGCGCCGAGCTGATCGCCGACGTCAGCGCCCACGCGCTGATGGGCGCCCGTTTGCAGCCGGCGCTGGCAGGCACCTATCACCTGGCCGCCGCCGGCGAGACCAGCTGGTGCGGCTATGCGCGCCACGTCATCGACTTCGCCCGCCGCCACGGGTGGCCGCTGGCGGTGCGCGAAGTGGCGGCCATCCCGACCACCGCCTACCCGACGCCGGCCCGCCGGCCGCTGAATTCCCGTCTCGACTGCGGCCGGCTGGAAAAGGTCTTCGGGCTGCAGCTGCCGCCTTGGCAGCACGGCGTCGAGCGCATGATCACCGAGATATCCGACAGGCCATGACAATGACTCCCACGACCCGCAAGGGCATCATCCTCGCCGGCGGCTCCGGCACCCGGCTGCACCCGGCGACGCTGGCCGTCTCCAAGCAACTCCTGCCGGTCTATGACAAGCCGATGATCTACTATCCGCTGTCGGCTCTGATGCTGGCCGGCATCCGCGATGTCCTGGTGATCTCCACGCCGCAGGACACGCCGCGCTTCGAGCAACTGCTGGGCGACGGCCGCCAGTGGGGGCTGAACCTCAGCTATGCCGTGCAGCCCAGCCCGGACGGTCTCGCCCAGGCCTTCCTGATCGGCGAGGACTTCCTCGCCGGCGGACCGAGCGCGCTGGTGCTGGGCGACAACCTGTTCTACGGCCACGACTTCGCCAAGCGGCTCGGCGCGGCGGCGCGCAACACGAGCGGCGCCACCGTCTTCGCGTATCCGGTGCACGACCCCGAGCGCTAC
Organism: Rhodocyclaceae bacterium; assembly: GCA_020445745.1. Lineage (GTDB taxonomy): Bacteria > Pseudomonadota > Gammaproteobacteria > Burkholderiales > Rhodocyclaceae > Cognatazoarcus. The sequence goes on from JAGRGB010000108.1 coordinate 7,236, forward strand.
GGCGTCGTCGAGTTCGACGAGCAGGGCAAGGCCGTCAGCCTCGAGGAGAAGCCCGCCAAGCCGCGCAGCCGCTACGCGGTGACCGGCCTGTACTTCTACGACGAGCAGGTCGTCGACATCGCCAAGGGTCTCGAGCCCAGCCCCCGGGGCGAGCTCGAGATCACTGACGTCAATCGCCGCTACCTCGAAGCGGGACAACTGGACGTGCAGGTGATGGGGCGCGGCCATGCCTGGCTCGACACCGGCACCCATGAATCGCTGCTGGAGGCGAGCCTGTTCATCCAGACCATCGAGAAGCGCCAGGGACTGAAGATCTGCTGCCCGGAGGAAATCGCCTGGCGCTCCCGCTGGATCGACGATCGCGCGCTGGAAGCGATGGCCGAGCGGCTGAGCAAGAACGACTACGGGCGCTACCTCAAGCGTCTGCTCGCCGAGAAGGTGTTCTGATGCAGGGGCAACGGACCGCCATTCCCGACGTGATCGTGCTCGAGCCGAAGATCTTCGGCGACGCCCGGGGCTTCTTCCTCGAGAGCTACAACGCCCGCGTCTTCGCCGAGTTGACCGGGCTCGCGCCGAACTTCGTGCAGGACAACCACTCCCGATCGGCGCAGGGCGTGCTGCGCGGCCTCCACTACCAGATCCGCCAGCCCCAGGGAAAGCTGGTGCGGGTGGTCAGCGGGGCGGTGTTCGACGTCGCCGTGGACCTGCGCCGCAGCTCGCCCACCTTCGGCCGCTGGGTGGGGGCCGAGCTGACGGCCGACAACCACCGCCAGATGTGGGTGCCGCCGGGCTTCGCCCACGGCTTCGTGGTGCTGTCCGAGTTCGCCGACTTCCTCTACAAGACGACCGACTACTATGCGCCGGAGCACGAGCGCTGCCTGCTGTGGAACGACCCCGCGGTGGGTGTGCAGTGGCCGCTCGGCAACGAGCCCCTGCTTTCGGCGAAGGACCGCCAGGGGGCTTTGCTCGACGTCTGCGACGTGTTCGACTGACGCCCGGCCGCAGGACGGCCGTGGGCGACGCGTGTCGTGCGCTGCGGCATGCTTCCTGGAAATGCCGCACCCGTATGCGAGAATCCGACCTTCGACGTCTGAACTGCAAGAGGGCTGGATGAAGATCCTGGTGACCGGCGCGGCCGGATTCATTGGCATGCACACCGCCGAGGTGCTGCTGGCGAGGGGCGACGAGGTGGTCGGCATCGACAACCTCAACGACTACTACGACCCCACGCTCAAGCAGGCACGCCTCGCGCGCCTCGCGCCGAACCGCAACTTCCGTTTCGTCAGGCTCGACGTCGCCGACCGGCCGGGCATGGAGGCATTGTTCGCCGACGAGAAGTTCGAGCGGGTGATCCATCTCGCCGCCCAGGCCGGGGTGCGCTACTCGCTGGAGAACCCCCACGCCTACGTGGACAGCAACCTGGTCGGCTTCATGAACATTCTCGAAGGCTGCCGCCACAACCGGGTCATGCACCTGGTCTATGCCAGCAGCTCGAGCGTGTATGGCGGCAACACGCGGATGCCGTTCTCCGAGCACCACAGCGTGGACCATCCGATCAGCATGTACGCCGCCACCAAGAAGGCCAACGAACTGATGGCCCATACCTACAGCCACCTGTACGGGCTGCCGACCACGGGCCTGCGCTTCTTCACCGTCTATGGACCTTGGGGACGGCCGGACATGGCCTTGTTCCTGTTCACCAAGGCGATCCTCGAGGGACGCCCGATCGACGTCTTCAACCACGGCCGGATGCGGCGCGATTTCACCTACATCGACGACATCGTCCAGGGCGTCGTGCGCACCATGGACCGCATCGCGGAAGGGGATCCCGGATTCGATCCGGAGCGGCCCGACCCGGGCCGCAGCAAGGCGCCGTTCCGCGTCTTCAACATCGGCAACCACAACCCGGTGGAACTGATGGCCTTCATCGAGGCAATCGAGGAGTCGCTCGGACAGCGGGCCGAGAAGAACTTCCTGCCGATGCAGGACGGTGACGTGCCGGCCACCTATGCCGACACCGCCGAGCTGCGCCAATGGACCGATTTCCAGCCGGCGACGCCGGTCAAGCAGGGTGTCGCCCGTTTCATCGACTGGTACCGCGCCTACTACGAGGTCTGAGGGCGGTCCGATGGGCAAACCGACGATCTACCTGGTGGCGGGCGCGCGCCCCAACTTCATGAAGATCGCGCCGATCGTGCGGGCCCTCGATGCCCATGGCGCGCTCGCCTACAAGATCATCCATACCGGCCAGCATTACGACCGCGACATGAACGAGGTGTTCTTCGAGGAACTGGGCATACCGGCGCCGGACCTGTTCATGGGCGCCGGTGGTGGCAGCCACGCCCAGCAGACCGCCCGCATCATGACCGCCTTCGAGGAACTTTGCGCGTCGCAGCCGCCGGCCTGCGTGCTGGTGGTCGGCGACGTCAACTCGACGCTGGCGTGCTCGATCGTCGCCAAGAAGGCATGCATTCCGGTGGCCCACGTCGAGGCCGGCCTGCGCAGCGGCGACCGGCGGATGCCGGAGGAGATCAACCGCCTGGTCACCGATGCGATCAGCGACTGGTTCTTCGTCACCGAGCCCAGCGGGCGGGAACACCTGCTGCGCGAGGGCAAGCCCGCGGCAGACGTGCATTACGTCGGTCACGTGATGGTGGACAACCTGCTCTACCAGGCCGAGCGCCTCGGGCAAATCGAAACCGCGAATTTCGAGACCGCTCCGTTCAAGGCCTGCCACGGCAGCTACGGGGTGGTGACCCTGCACCGCCCGTCCAATGTCGACGACGCCGCGACCTTCGCCCGCATCGGCGCCGCGCTGGAGCACCTGTCGCAGCGGCTGCCGCTGATCTTCCCGGTGCACCCGCGCACCCGCGCGAACCTCGAGCGGTTCGGCATCGATCTCGGTGGACGGGTGTCGCTGGTCGGACCACGCGCCTACATGGAATTCCTCAACCTGTGGAAGGATGCCGCGGTCGTGCTGACCGACAGCGGTGGCCTCCAGGAGGAGACCACCGCGCTCGGCGTGCCGTGCGTGACGATCCGCGAGAACACCGAACGCCCGGTGACGATCGACGAGGGCTCCAACGTACTCGTCGGTACCGATGCCGAGCGCATCGTCGCCGAGGCCGTCAACGCCTGCGAAGGGCGGGGCAAGCGCGGCCGCAAGCCCGACCTGTGGGATGGGCGGGCGGCCGAGCGCATCGTCGCGATCCTTGCCGGATTGCTGCAGGGATGAGGCCGCGTGGCGCAACAAATTGTCATAATTGAGGCGGCTCGAAGGTGTCGGCCGGTCGCCGGATCGGCCAAGCTGGATATCCGTCCAACCGAGTGTTTCTGCCAATCGAACCGAATCCGATGCTGATACCGATGATCCTGTCCGGCGGCGCGGGCACGCGCCTGTGGCCGGTTTCCCGCGAAAGCCATCCCAAGCCGTTCATGCGCCTGGCCGACGGCAACACCCTGCTTGGCCTCACCTACCGGCGTGCGCTCGCATGCGACGACCTGGCCGAAGTCATCACCATCACCAACCGGGACTACTATTTCCAGACCCGCGACGTGTGGTCCGAACTGGGCGGCAATGCCGCCTGCACGGCGCGCTACCTGCTCGAGCCGATCGGGCGCAATACCGCTCCGGCGATCCTCGCCGGCGCCCTCGACGCGCAGGCGCGGCATGGCGACGATGCGGTGCTGCTGGTGTTGCCCGCCGACCACCTGATCCGTGACGCGGCCGCCTTCGCCGCCGACGTGGCGCGGGCCCGGGCGCTGGCGACGGACGGCCGGCTGGTGACCTTCGGCATCCGCCCGACCCGGCCCGAGACCGGCTTCGGTTACATCCGCGCCGGCGAACCGGTGCCCGGCGCCGACGGCCACGAGGTGCTCGGCTTCGTCGAGAAGCCGGACATCGAAGAGGCGTGCAGGATGGTCGAGGATGGCGGGCACTACTGGAATTCGGGCATGTTCTGCTTCGCCGCGGGCAGCCTCGTGGAGGCCTTCGCGGAATTCGCACCGGAGATGCTCGCGGCCGGCGAGCGTTGCCGGACGGCGACCCTGGTCGAGTCGGGGCAGCGCTTCGTCGAGCTCGACCGCGAGAGCTTCGCCGCGATGGAGAACATCTCGATCGACTACGCGATCATGGAAAAGGCCGCGAACGTCGCCGTGGTGCCGGCGGCCTTCGACTGGAGCGACATCGGCTCGTGGACCGCGCTCGCCGAACTGACCGAAGCCGACGCCGAAGGCAACCGTGTCGAGGGCGACACCGTGATGGTGGACAGTCACGGCTGCTTCGTGCGCAGCGACGAGCGTACCGTGGCGACCGTCGGGGTCGACGACCTGGTGGTGATCGACACCGCCGACGCCCTGCTGGTGGCCCACCGGGACCGGGTGCAGGAGGTCAAGGAGGTCGTCGCGCGTCTCAAGCGCAGCGGCCACGAAGCCTACAAACTGCACCGCACGGTGTTCCGGCCGTGGGGCTCCTACACCGTGCTGGAGAACGGCAGCCGCTACAAGATCAAGCGCATCGAGGTCAAGCCGGGCGAATCGCTGTCGCTGCAGATGCACCATCATCGCTCGGAGCACTGGATCGTCGTCAGCGGCATGGCGCGGGTGGTCAATGGCGACAAGGAATTCTTCGTGCGTCCGAACGAGTCCACCTACATCCCGGCCGGTCACAAGCACCGCCTCGAGAATCCGGGTGTCGTGAACCTGGTGATGATCGAGGTGCAGAGTGGCGAATACCTCGGCGAGGACGACATCGTCCGCTTCAGCGACGTGTACGGCAGGGTCTGAGGCATCGCCGCGCTTCCGTGCGAACCTGTCGTGCCGGTGCGACCCGTGCCCGCGCCTGGCTGACGGCTTCGCTCGGGGCGGCCGCGATCCTCTCGTCGCCGGCCGCTCGTTGCGGCGCTGGCGAGTTCCTCGATCCGGTCCTGGCGCTCGCCGGCGTGCAGCGCCTGGAGGCCGCCCGCGACTTCGAGCGGATGGCCGCGCAGACCGGATCGCCGGGGCGCCTCGCCCTGACCGGCAGGCTGCTGAGCCGTCCGCTGCAGGCGGCCGATGCGGCGCTGGTGGTCGGGCGGGCCTTCGAGCGGCGGATCGCTTCACCCGCCGCGCTGATCCGGGGCGCGTCGTCGCTGGCGCGGACCGGGTCCGTCGATGGTGGGATCGATCCTGGGGCCGACCCGTCCGGGAATCGCGAAATCGGCGGCGACCCCCTGGCCCGGGCGCTCGGCGACCTGTTCGGTGCTGCCGGCGCAGCACCGCCTTCGCCCACCGGCCTGCCCGGCGAGGCGCCCATGCCGGGCGCCCTGCGGCGGGCGGTCGCAGACGTGCTGTCGGCCATCGCGAAGGCCGAAGCCATCCGGCGCAAAGCCTTGCGGGACTCGGCCGTTGCGCTCGACCCGGGGCGATTGACGGAACTCGTGCGCGACGAGGACGGCATCGACGAACTGGCAAGCCTGTTGTCGCAAGCCGACCTGCCTTTGCTCGATTCGGGCCTCGCCCTGCTCGTACAGGCGATCGAGGATCTGCGCAGTTTCCTGCTGCACGGCGAACGCCTGCCGGAAACCGAGTGGCGCATCGATACGCCGCTGGGCGCGGTCGTCATCGATACCCGGAGCGTCTCCGACCGCCGGGTGATGCGGCGGCCGCTGCTGCTGGTCGACGCGGGGGGCGACGACAGCTACGAGATCGTCGCGGGCGATGTCGAAGGCCCGATCTCGATCGTCCTCGACCTGGACGGTGACGACCGCTACCGCAGCATCGCGCCGGCGCGCGGCGTGGCCTCCGGCGTGCTGGGCTACGGCATCGTCTGGGATTGCGCGGGCGACGACGACTACGCCGGCGAAGACTTCGACCTCGGTGCAGCGCTGCTGGGAGGCGGCGCGTTGATCGACGAGGCCGGTGACGACCGCTACCGGGCGAGGGGCTTCTCGCAGGCCTTTGCGCTCGGTGGCGTGGCCATGCTGGCGGATCTCGGCGGCCGTGACCGCTACGAGGCCCTGACCCACAGCCAGGCGAGCGGGGCATCCCATGGGATCGGCCTGATGATCGAGGGGGGCGGAGACGACAGTTATCGGCTCGACGCCAGTCCGCTGGTCTCGCCGTCGGCACAACTGCCGGACCGCAATGCGTCGATGGGGCAGGGCGCCGGTCGAGGCTTTCGCTCGACGGGCGAGCACGCTTCGTCGCTCGTCGGCGGTATCGGCGTGCTCCTCGACCTGGCCGGCAATGACAGCTACCGGGCGCAGGTGTTCGCCCAGGGCGCCGCCTACTGGGAAGCCTCGGGTATGCTGATCGACATGGCCGGAACCGACCTCTACCGCGCTGCCTGGTATGCCGGCGGGGCATCCGCCCACGGTGCCGCCGCGGTGTTGATCGATCTCGGCGACGGCGACGACGACCATCGCGTCAGCCACTCGACCGCCCTCGGCGCCGCCCACGATGCGTCGGTGGCCGTTCTGCTCGATGCGGGTGGCAACGATCGCTACGCTCTGGGCGGGCTGGGCTTCGGCGCTGCCCACGATGGCGGTGCCGGACTCTTCATCGACGGCGGCGGTGACGACCGCTACGAGTTGCATCGCGACGATTGCCGGGCGTTCGGTGCCGTGCCGACGAGTCTGCCGGACGGCTCGGCACAGGACGTCTCGGCGATAGGTCTGTTCGTGGATGCCGCCGGCTCCGACGCCTATCAGAGCGCCTGCCCGGCGGTGACCGAAGGCGGCCGATGGACCTGGACGGCCGTGAGCCGGGAAGCCGGCACAGGCCATCGCCGCGGCGCCGGCATCGACGCGGCGATGGCGCAGACACCCGGGATCGGCGCGGCGCTCACCCTGCGACCCCAGGCCTTGGAGCGGAACCGATGAAGCTTGCCGCCCTCCTCGGGCCCTGGCGCCTGTGGGCTCCGATCACCTATTTCGCCATCGTCAGTGCCGCACACCTCGAATTTTCGCTGTGGCTCGTCGCCTGGCGGCCGAGCGCCTTCGGATCCTACTCGTTCTCGCAGGCGGTTCCGGCGCTGGCCGCGGCATCGCTGGTTGCGCTCGCCTGCTGGGCGGTGTCCGGCATGCGCCGGTCGCGGGAGGGCTTGCGCGAAGCCTTCGCCTGGGCCGCGTGGTTTGCCACGGTGTGGCTCGCCGACCGCTTCCTGACCTATTCGATCAATGAAATGGCGCACTACCCCGAGTACGCGCTGCTGGCCATCCTGATCGCACGGGCGATAGATCCAGCTCGGACCGCGCAGCCGAGCGGGCGAATCCTGTTCTGGACGAGCCTGCTCGGCGCGATCGACGAACTGGTGCAATACGTCTGGCTGACGCCGGGATACGGCAACTACTACGATTTCAACGACTGCCTCGCAAATCTCGTCGGAGCCGCGCTCGGCGTCCTGATCTACTACCGGGCGGCGCCACCCGGCGACGTGCGCGACCGCGGTCACGGCTTCGCGCGCCGCGAAACCCTCGCCGCGGTGGCCCTGCTTGTCGCAGTGGCAATCGGCGTCGGCGCGGGGCGCCTGCAACTGACGCCAGCGACCGAGGTGCCACCGGGTGGCCTGCTGCGGGACGGTGACGGTCAGCTGAACTTCTATCTTCAGCGCACGGCGGGCCAGTACGATGCCCATCATCCCGGCCAACGCCACGGCGAGTACTACGCCCTCGGACCGGCCAGCGGGCTTGCGCTGATGTTCGTCGCGGGCAGCCTGTTCCAGGCGCTGGCGTGCAGGCGGAAACGCCATGCAGTGACCGGTTGGCCGCGCCCCGCCGGAGCGAAGAATTCTGTCGGCTCGATGGACCCGCGCGGATAGCGACAGGCGACAGCAGCCGATTCTCGACTTGAGGGCCGGCAAGCGGATCAGATCGGGTACCCGCGTCGTGTCACCGACAGGACCCTCGCCTGGAGGTGAGCGTAGAAGACACGGAACGACCACAGCAGCAGGCGGCGCCACTGCCCGGACTTCCATGCTGTTTCGATCAACGCAAGACCAAAAGCTGCTGGCCGTCGCCCTGAACGATGGCCGTCGCCATCCGTGCGCTGGCGGAAATTACGATAAAGCTGCCATTCCAGCGGCACGCTGCCAAGGCGACGGGACAGCATTGAATGAATCTCGTCAACGAACGCGAGACTGCCAGTCGCAGTCTTCGTCGAATCGTGCAGCCGGGTCGCAGACAGAAATCGTTCGAGATGCTTGAAGGTGGCCTTGTTCGCGGCTAGGCGAAGCCAGATATCGTAGTCCATGCAAAAGCGCAGGCCTGGATCGATTTCGCCTGCGTCCTCGTAACTCCGGCGCGAGAAGAACGTCGATGGCTGGGAAAAGAAGCAGAAAGTAGCAAGAAGGCTGGCGTCGAAATCGACCGTTGGATAGGCGCCGACGATTCGATCCCCGGCATCGACGAACCATCCCCGCCCATAGACGACGTCCGCGGCACGGTCTGAAAACTGGTCGGCGACCGCCGCAATTGAACCTGGGAGCAGGAAGTCATCCGCATTGACCCAGGCCAGCACGTCAGCGTCGGAACCCGCGAAACCCTTGCAAAGGGCGTCAGCCTGGCCGTCGTCGGGCGCCACTTGTACGTGGAGTTCCGCAAACTCACGTGCCAACCTGCTCAGTATCTGCTGAGTGTCGTCGGTGCTGCCGCCATCGAGAACACGATAGTCGAGCTCTATGCCGCCAAGCTCCTGCTCCAGCACGCTTCTGACGCACCGTTCGATGAACTGTCCATGGTTCAAGGAAGGTGTGACGATCAGGAACTTCATCACCGCCCCGTCGTGATGCGATCGCGAAAGGAGGCCGGACCCGATGGATTCAATAGCTGGAAGAGGGAAGATCTGAGCCGCAGCTGCCCATAGTACGCGGCCGCGACCAGGTATTCGGCACGCCGGATCCGACAGCCATAGCGACTGCGGACACGATCCATCTCTGCGAGCCCGATGGTCTGCAACGCAGACGACGTCTTTGAATCGGGATGTTCACGAAAAACCGCGAGAAAGTCACTAATGTGCTTGAAGCGCATGCCGCGTGTCATCATCCGCGCGAAGAAGTCGTAATCAACAGCGAATCCGTAGGATGGGTCGATGCCGCCCGCCTCTTCCATGGCTGATCTGCGCCAAAAACAAGTTTCCTGCGGAATGAAATCCCAGCGGCACATCACGTAGTTCGAATGCATGGGCAGGCGCCAATATCTGAGAAGTCGATCATCTCCATCAACGAAGATACGGTCCGAGTAGACCGCGTCGATCCCCGGATTTTCGCTGAAGAACGTGGCAACCCGGCTCAGTGCGCCGGGCAGCAAATAATCGTCGCTATTCAGATACGCGCAGATCGTCCCGGTGGCAAGTGACAGTCCCTTGCGTATTGCGTCAGCCTGTCCGTCATCTTTTTCGATAAGCAGCACGTCGATCCTGGAACGGTATCGCTCCAGAATTTCGAGGGTTTGGTCATTGGATACGCCATCGACGACAATGTACTGAAGGCGTACCCCCTCTTGTTGCAGGACACTACAAAGTGTCTGCTCGATGTAGCGCCCCTGGTTGAGCGAGGGCGTCACTATGCTTACGTCGGGAACGTGCTCAGGCATGGCAATACGCCGGATTGGCGTTTTCGAGAGAGGTCGTCGGAAAGGTAGTCGGCCGTGGCAGTGCCCTTTGCGGAAAGGCAGACTGACTGTGACACTTGTCTTGCACTAGGAGGTGCATGGCAGCTCGTTACGAAGGCTCGAATGGCCACGGATAGGTTACAGGAAAGCGACAGGTGGCGACGGGCGAAGCAAGCGGGGGAATGCATGAGATCATGGGACGGATCACATGCCTCGGCGGGCGCGACCTGGGCGCAAGGCATCGTGACATTGACGGTACGACGGCCATCGGTCGCAGAATTGTCGGTCGTCCGGACTCGCGGCGGGGGCTCACACTCACCTCACTGTCGAAGGAGACGATCGATCCCGAACAACCTGCCAATCCCCCGGGGTGCCAAGTCGTCATCTCTGTTCGACCAATCAGATGGTGGCATGCGCCCTTTCGCGGATTGTCATCGGGGAACGGGTGACAGCCATTGCATGTAGGATGTCCTGTGCGTGTTGCGAATCTCGGAAAATCCGATCTTGCGGTACAGTGCAATGGCCGGCTCGTTGTCGCTGTCAACACTCAGAGTAACGGCTCGAACCCTGCGCTTTACGGCCTCTGAAAGCAGGTGCGCTACGATGGCGTAGCCCAAACCTCTGCCACGAAATTCCTTGACGACACTGACCCCGAGCCAGACAACCTCATCCTCGGGATCGAGGTGACCATAACCGATAGGGCCGCGTTCGGTGTCCTCGAGAAGCACGGTATAAAGGTGGCCGGCGATAACGGAGAGCGGACGCGTAGCGAAATAGCGGAATCCTGCCGAGGAGCCCTCCAGGTCATCGAGAAATGCCTGTAGTAGAGAAGTGTCGGCAGCGCTGATCTCGCGGAAGCACATCCCTTCCGAGAGCAGACTTTCCGGCGCATGACAAGGCTGGTCTGAGGTCATGGAAGCAACGCCCGACGAGAGGGTGGGCCGGCAGAAATTGTACGCGTCACGAGAAGCAACTGAAAAGTCGAGTGGCTGCCTCTCCTTCCTCCGCAAAAACCAGGCTTTCACCGTAGCTGGTCGGGTTCAGATATTGATAGGCTTGCAGGTAGGAACCAAGTTCGCGGCCTAGACGGTCGATCGTTGCCGGCGCGAGATGCGCTCTGAAGTTTCCGGGCCTTACTTGCCGGATGTGAGCGTCCGGATCTTCTACCTTGGGCAAGATGTCGTGCGCCTTTGCGATTTCGCGAATTGCATCTGCGTCATGAGGCAATTTCAAGTAGTCGACGATATCTTCAAGCCATTCCTCCTTTCTGAAGATGACGTCCTCGTATCTGTATACGCGGGTCGTAAGTGGATTCAACCGCCTGTGATACGCGCTCCAGTTTTCATCGATAAATTGCAATTTCGCGAGCGCGTAGTCATCTATGGACATTGACGACGCTTCCTGGCGGTTGCCCAATACGAGGGCGCGGGCCGTGCCTTCTTCTGGAATGGTGTGTGAGCGACCGAACGAAAAAAACTGAGAAACAAGTCTGTCTCTGGGATCTCTGACCAACAGAAGATTCTTGCTCTTGGAGAAATCGACTTCGTCGAGGCATGCTGCGTAGTTTCGCCAGCCCCAGTATCCATAGCCCGAATACCGAATGACGCGCCTTCCGGATTCAGCTGTAATATTAATGACGTCATCTCCGTGTGAGGCGGCGATACTCGAAATATCGATCGTGCTTACTTGGGTCCTCTGCGAGTAATCATGCAACAAGCTGTTCAAGAGCGAGCTGCCGGCCTTGTGCAATGAAAATGCAAAGCAGCTTTGATCCAAGGTTGGAGTGGGTGCCGGTAACGCAAATTGGAGCAGCGATCCATCAGTAAACTCCAAAGTTTCCATTGTTTTCAATCACTCGAAATCAAAAGCCGGCCGAAGGAGGCAGGTGCGCTGCCAACACCCGACTTGTAATTATGCAAGAAACGCGACATGCGATTGCATCGCACCTCAAAAATACCTAGAGCTCATGCGGCTGCGTTGGTGGCTTCGGACTGCGAACCAGCCAACAATCTAGTTCATTCCACTATGTCGCTGCACTCAGGCGGAGGTAAAAATGAGTCAACGAGTTCGGGAAGCTGCCGGATGCTGCGCAAGGCGTCGAGTAAGGACCATTCATGTCCCCCAATCGGCTGCCTTGCGTGAGACCCCTTGCCTTGCATGAGCCCTGACGAATTCGCAGCGTCTGTCCCTGGTGCACCAGTTTGACAGCCCGCTGCAGCATCAACTGCAAAGTGTGATGATGGAAGACGCGGCCGTCTCGATGTCGTTCGCACTTCGTGAGGCGTGTCATCCCCCAGCAAGAACTACCTTTCGAATAGTTGGCAAGAAAAGGGTGATCGGAAGGCATGGGCCGATAGCGCAAGATCGTGAGCGTGCTGGGATCGCGGGGCACGAACAAGTGGCAACCCTGCTGCACCTCATCGGCAGGCCATAAATGCCCTTGTCGCGTCCGCACCCTGTTGCGCAAAAACAAGCCTGCGTCCATACTCCTCGGGCTGGAAATAGCCATAGGCGCGCAAATAAGCATTCAGCTCACGATCAAGAGATTCGATCGTTGACGCCGACAAATGGGCCTTGTGGTTGCCTGGCTTTACCTGCCGAATATGTGCATCAGGGTCTTCGTCCGTTGGGAGAACATCATGCACGGTCGCAATCGTGCGCACCACATCGGCGGCATAAGGAAAATCAAAGAACTGCACGATATCTGTCAGCCATTCTTCCTTTTTAAATATGACGTCCTCGTATCGATATAGCCGAGTTGTGGCTGGATCCAGATGCTCGTGATACAAGCGCCAGTGAAGGTCGATCCAACTGATCTTCGAGAGTGCATACTCATCAATATTCATTGCAGCTGCTTCTCGCCGGCTTTCGAGTGCGATCTGTCGCCCCTTCCCGCTCTCAGGAATTGCGTGCGATCGGCCGAATGAAAAGAATTGCGATACGAGTCTGTCTCGAGGATCACGCACCAAGAATATATTTCGCGTCCTTGAAAAATCAACGCGATTGAGACAGCGTGCATAGTTGCGCCAACCCCAGTATCCATAGCCCTCACCGGAAAACAGTCTGGCGCCTGATTCCTCTGTCAAGTTTACGACGTTCTCGCCCGTTGCGCTGATAGTGGTAGGAACGTCGAGGTAGCTCAAGCCAAGTTGCTTGCAGTACGAATGTAGCATGCTGTGCAACAGGGAGCTTCCAGCCTTGTGAAGCGAAAATGCAAAGCAGCTTTGTGCAATGGCCGCAGTCGGTGCTGGCAGTTCAATCTCGGCAGTGGTTCCGGCAATAAATTCTAAATTCACGATTCAATATATCCCTTGGCAATGCAATTCGGAAAACACTCATCAACTGAAATTGATCCTTAGTGGCCTTGCTTCAACCTCTCGAAAAACCAGTCTGGGGTGTCTCCGAAATACCGTCTCTGAATCCTCTTCTTTTCACAGGCGCTGGCGCCGCTGATCAGCATCTCCTCCGAAAAGCCCCCTTCCTTGTAGCGTACTATCAGACGGCCCATATAGAAGCTGGGGACGTCATGTCCCACGACCAGTCGGGCATTGAATTCCTGGTCGCCGTAGACCCTAAAGGACTTGTCGTAGCTTCCGTAGCGCTCGAACATCTCCCGGCGATAAAAGCAAACCTGATGGCACTGGCAATTGTCGGCGTAGTAATAAAACGGGAAGGGGTTGTACTCGAGATGGCGACCCAAGGTGCCGTCAGGCCTTATGAACTGTACATTGCCGTAGAACAGGCCATATTCTCGGTACGCGGGGTCGCCGATCACAGAAACAACGTCCGTAAACACGTGTGGGTCATATAATGTGTCGCCGGCATTGAGAAAGTACAGAACATCGCCGCTGGCTATTGCAATTCCCTTGTTCATGGCGTCGTAGATGCCCTCGTCAGGCTCGCAGACATACTTGATCGCGTCCCCGTAGCTCTTCACGATGTCGATGGTGCCGTCGTCGCTGCCGCCGTCGACGACGATATATTCGAAGTTCTGGTAGCCTTGACCGAACACGCTTTGCAGCGTCTCAGGTAGTTCGTGCGCTGCGTTCTTGACGACGGTGATTACGGAAATCCGGACTCCCCGGGCTGGTGCGGATTGCGTATGCGGGCAGGTCTGTGCTCGCTCGACGGCCTCGTACAGGCGGTCGGAATAGATCTTCAGTGCGTCCTCGGCGCGGGCAACGAGTTCTGCGTCCTCCGGGCGCCGGTAGGCGTCACGCCAGAAATTGCGCATCCTGTCGGCGAGGTCGCGGGCGTTGGCCGGCTCGAACAGTTCGAGAGTCGGTCCGGTCGGCAGTTCGTGGTTGATCGGAATTCCGGAAACGATCGCGCGAACCCCCATCGCAACCGCGTCATATATCGCGCCTCCGCCCGGACCGCCTTCGAACAGCGTGGTCTGCAGTACGGCGACGGCGCTGCGCATTATTTCGAGCTGATCGCGCTTTGGAATGTAGCCGAGAAAGGTCGTGTGTCGGCGCAGGCCCATCTCGTCTACCTGACTCATGAATCTAGGGACGTAGTCAGGGAACCGCGTATCGTTCATCTCCCCGGTAAATACGATGTGACAGTCGTCGAGGCCTTCGTCGACGAGAAGCCTCAAAGCCTGCAGGGCGGTTTCATGTGACTTGTGGATCCAAAACTGGTTGGATATCAGGAAGAACCTGCCGGGCAGGTCGTACTTGCCTTTCAGTTCAGGCTTGGAGGACAGTGAGCCTGGATCGAGCTGGGGAGTAAATGGAAGGGCAATGACCTGCGAATCCCTGGCGTCAAAAAAGTTTTGGAGATCCTGCTTCGCGTGCTGCGAATTGACGAGCATGACCTGGGACTCGCCAATGAGCCTGGCAAAGAAGCGGTCGCGCAGTTTGATGTCGTTGGTCGAAAAATTCTGCGGAAGATGCTTGTGCTGGCAATCGTACAGGTACGAAACGAACGGAATTTTCAGCGAGTATGTCGTGGGTAGCACGACGTCGATGCCTGCGCTTCTGCATGCGCTTTCGATGCCTGCTACGCCGCCTCTGTAGGGAAGCACCCGCAAGCCGTCGAGAATGTCCGCACCCAGTAGCGCAATCATGGTCCTGCGCAGTCCGGACCTGGTGAGCATTCGGAGCCTGCCTCGCACCGCGCGTTCGGCATGGCCCAGGGTCTGCCGAGTGCGTTCGGATACCGGAAGGAGCTTTCTGGTCGCGGTGGCGAGGGATGTGGCCCAGGTTTCGTCTTCGGCCGGCGGATCGGCGTCGACCAGGAGATAGAGGTCGTGACCGCCTCTGAGCTTCAGTCCACGTATGATCATGCGAAGAAGATCTCGCGCGCCCGGCAGGTGGGCAAACTCGAAGGTGGAAATCGCTATTCGTAGCGGCGCATGACTGGTCATTGGCATTGTCCCGGTCGGGGTGTGACTACACGACCCATTCGTTGAACTCTTCCGTCATCACGTCTGTTATATAGTGGATGTCAGCGGGCGACAGCTCGGGATAGCTCGGCAGGTTCATTCCCCGTGCTGCAAGGTCTTCCGCAACCGGGAAATCGCCCTGGGCACCGGCATACATCGGCATCAGGTGAATGGGTGGGAATAGCGGCCTCGTCTCGATTCCGGCCAATGACAGCCGTTTGCGGAGAGGGTCTCGCTGCTCTGGTCTTCGAGTCAGGATCGAGCACATCCAGTGCGAATGAACGACGCCCTCGGCCTGGTGTTGAAAGACGGCAGGAGTGTCTTTCAGGGCGTCTTGGTACGCCAGTGCGACGCGCTGCTTGTTCTCGATGATGGTTTCGATGCGTTCGAGCTGGGCGCAGCCCAGCGCTGCACAGATGTTGGTCATGCGGTAGTTGTATCCGATCACGTCATGCCAGTACTCCCTGCCGGACGCAAGACCCTGTCCCTTGAGGTGGCGGACCTTGGCATCCACCTCGGCGCGCGACGTCACGACCATGCCCCCTTCTCCGGTGGTGATGGTCTTGTTGCCAAAGAAACTGAAGCAGGCGACATCGCCAAAGGTGCCGACGTGTTGGCCATGGTACCTTGTGCCGATGGCCTCGGCGCAATCCTCGATCAGGTGCAGGCCATGGCGGTCGGCAATCTTGCGAAACTCGGCGATGTCACAGGGATGTCCGTAGAGGTGAACCAGCAAGATGGCCTTGGTGCGAGGTGTAATGCGGGTTTCGACATCGCTTGCATCCAATTGCCAGGTGTCACGTCGCGATTCGGCAAAGACCGGTACAGCCCCGGTGTAGGTAATCGCATTCACTGACGCGACATAGGTGAAGGTCGGTACGATGACCTCATCACCCTCGCCGATGTCGAGGCTCAACAGCGCCAGGTGCAGGGCGACCGTGCCGTTGCAGACACTGGCAGCATGGCGTGCGCCGACGTAGTCGGCAAAGGCGTTCTCGAAGCGATCGACGTACTTGCCCTTGGACGAGATCCAGGTCGAATCGACGCAGTCGAGGACATAATCGCGCTCTCTTCCAGCAAGCGAGGGTCGATAGATTGGATATTTGATCATAGGAGAATACCGAGCTCCCTAATTGCAA
>JAGRGB010000109.1 GCA_020445745.1 Rhodocyclaceae bacterium
GAGACGGCGGCGATGCTGCCCTTCGAGGGCAACATCGTCTGGTCGGTGCTCAAGCAGTGGGATCATCTCGACGACGATGAGCGGGAGCTGATCATGTCGATCACCGGCACCACGATCTATTCCAGGGCGGTTGACGGGGGGACAGAGCCGCGCCCGTTCGTGCCGACCGTGCGAAGCATGGCGGATCTGCTGCAGGGGAACATCAATCCGGACGAGGACACGGAAGTTCCGCCGGGCAGCGTCGCGATCAAACTCCTGCAATGCGAGGACGCTGACTGCACCGACGTGACCGAGGAGGTTGTCGTGCAGCCATCCCTCACCACCCGGGTGATCGGGATCATGCGCAGCCTCTCGGAGAAGATCGCCACGGCCAGCGCGGCGCCGACGGCCGCCGAGATCGCTTTCGTCAATTCAGTGCCGCTGCCCGTCTATCAGCTGCTCGCAGCCTCCAACGCCGTCAACAACACCGGTATCGCCGAAGCCAAGATCAATCAGTACGCCGAATACGTCGCGATCGAGTTCGCCCACGCCCTGCTGGCTCGAGCCGGTCGAATGGGCACCGACGTGCGCCTGATCGGGACCAAGTTCGACGCCAACCAGCTCGCGCAGATGGAGCTGCATCGCGAGGCGGCGCTGGATTTCCTGCGCACCATCCAGGCGGAGCGCCAGACGGCCGAACAGAAGGCTCAGGGCTTCGTGGCCTTTGCGAGCGATGTGGCTCAGATGAAGCGCACCATGCGCGCCAACATGCCTCAGCAGTTGGTGGATCTTCTGAGCTACGCCGGCATCGCCGCGCGATAGGGCCGGCGCCATGGAATACGAGATCTTCAGCTACGGAAACGTCGACGCCCTGATGGGCCTCTTCAATGCGCTGGCCGCGATCATGGGGAGCGATACCTTCATGACCGCGGTGGCGCTGGTCTTTGTGGTGGGCTTCTTCGGGGCCTTCCTCGCGTCCGCCCTGGCGCCGGACCGGCTGGCCGGCCCGAAGTGGCTCATGAGCGTGATCCTGATCTACCTGGTGCTGTTCGTGCCGCGGGCGACCGTTCATGTGGTCGACAAGACCGGCACCGTCGATGCGGCCGTGATCGACAACGTGCCCATGGGGCTTGCCTTCCAGGCCGGCATCGTCAGCTCGGTGAGCAACACCCTCACGGATCTCTTCGAGACGGCCCTGCAGGTGGTCCCCGGGACTGCACAGCTTCCAGAAGAACTGAGCTTCAACAACCACGGGCTGATGTTTGGTGCGCACCTGGTGGAGCGATCGCGGGGCATGGTCTTCTCGGACACGTTCTTCCGTGCCGACATGATGAACTTCATCCAGAACTGCTCCTTCTTCGATGTCTCTCAGGGGCTCATCCCGGCTGAAGCCTTCGCGGCAACGACCGATCTGTGGGCTCTGATGGCCACGACCAACCCGGCGCGCTTCGCGAGCGTCACCGACCCGGCGACCGGCATCGCCGCACCGGTGCCGTGCCCGACCGCCTACTTACAGCTCGACGAGCGCATGCCGGCATCGGTCGGGAGATTGTTGGCCAAGCTCGGCATCGAAACCAATCCATCCCTACAACTCGCCGGGGGCGCCATGCCCGGCGCGGCGGCGGTCGCGGCCGTGGCCGAGCAGTTGCCGGCCGCCTACATCCGCGGGCGCATCGCCGACGCGGCGACCTCCGCGGCCGAGATCCTGCAGCAGAACGCGATGATCAATGCGGTGCAAGAAGCCAACCTGATGATGAGCCAGCAGACCGAGGACCCCTCGGCGACGCTCCTCGGCGTCTCCCGGGCGCAGGCGGTGGCACAGCTCAACGCCCAGCAGGTCACCGGCGGGCGCGTTGCGGCCGAGGCCTTGCCGCTGGTGCGCAACAGCATCGAGGCGGTGCTCTACGGCATCTTCCCGTTCATCCTGCTCCTCGCGATCCTGTTCGGCGGCGTCGCCGGCTTCAAGCTCCTGAAAAGCTATGGCCTGGGCCTGATCTGGCTCTCTCTGTGGCCGCCAATCTACGCGATCATCAACTACCTCGGCACCCTGGCATGGGCCAAGTCGGCAGCGGCCGGGGCCTATCTGTCCGCGACGAACACGACGGGGCTCACGCTCCTCACGGCCTCGCCGGTGTATTCCAACACGGTGTCGTCGATGGCGACGGTGGGCAACCTGGTAATGGCTGTGCCGGTGATCGCCGCTGCCGTGGTCTTCGGGTTGAACAAGATCGCAAACGTGGCCAGCTCCTTCACGATGGCCGCCTCCTCGGCGGCCGGGCCGATCTCGAACCAGGCCGTGTCGGGCAACATCAACCAAGGCGATGTCCGCTTCCTGCAGCAACAGCTCGACCCCAATCGCACCGACGCGCACCTGTCGACGACGACGGATCTGCTCGGCAAGCGCCAGGAGGACATTCGGACTGGCGAGGTGCGCTATGAGCAGAACAAGGGCTCGAGCGTGGTGGGAATCAAGACCCTTAACGAACTCGCCACCCGCAATTCGGAGGCCTCGGAGGCCTCCCGCGCCCATGCGACGGATCTCTCGCGTCAGGCCGATCATGCCCAGACCACGGCTTTCGACCGTGTCCTGTCCCATGCCTCGGCGACCTCGAACGGCACTGCCGGAAGTGCGGGTTATGCCGCTCGGCACGGGGCAGGGGAGGAAAGTTCGTGGAGCAAGGCTGTACAGATTCGGGATCAGTTGGCGAGGGATCTTGGGATTTCGGATACGTCGAAGGCCACGTCGGCGCTCTCGCTTGCTCTTGGTGTTGGAGGAGGATCATCCAAAGGTGGTGACGGTGGCGTAGTTGATGCGATCAAGGCTCTGTTGCCTGTACAGCTCACTGCTGCTGGGCAACAGGCGACTAGCAACGACATCACTGCTGCAGTACGCCGTGCGCGGCAGGCAGCTGAAGACGCAGGGATCAGTGATGTCGGGAAGATGGTCGACGATTACGCGAAATCAGAGGACTTCCGCCAACTCCGAAATACGAACCGCGAGGAAGCTGACCGAATTGCGGCAGCCAGCAGCGACGCGCATAGCTTGCGCGCCAGTGCTGCGTCGGCCTATCGGGAATCCGAGTCCTACCGGCAATCGGCAGAGGCGATGCGATCGA
>JAGRGB010000110.1 GCA_020445745.1 Rhodocyclaceae bacterium
GCGTGGTGCGCTACGTCGTCGGCCCGGACGGTCGCGGTTGCGAGTTCGCAATCGCGGTCGACGATGCCTGGCAGGGTACCGGCGTCGCTGGCCTGATGATGTTCGAGCTGATGGTCATTGCCCGCGAACGAGGTCTCACCACCATGGAAGGTTCAGTTCTCGCGGTCAATGTCAAGATGCTCAAGTTTGCACGCCAGCTCGGTTTCAGCGTGCATCACGATCCCGACGACCGCGAGACCGTGCGCGTCGTTCGTGAGCTGTGAGCGCTTGCCGCAAGCCGAGTGACGGTCGTCAAAGATCTTCGATGTTGTGCTTTTCCGATCCCGCCGCATGACTACGATAGGTGCGAGGCCGATGGCCTGGGAGGCACAGAGCGATCAATGCGGGGCGCTGTAGCCGCCCGATTCGAGTCCCCCGCACTGGAGATATGTCATGGCATTGATGAAATGGGAACCGATGCGTGAAATGGAAGAACTGTTCGATCGGCTGACGCGCTCGTTCGGACCGCTGAGGCTGGGGTCGAGCGAGGTCGTCGCTCCGGAGGACTGGTCGCCCAGGGTCGATATCGCGGAAAATGAAAAAGAGTTCGAGGTCAAGGCCGAGTTGCCCGAGGTTCGCCGGGAAGACGTGCACGTCACTGTCGATAATGGTTTGCTCACGCTGCGTGGGGAGCGCCGACGCGAGAAGGAAGAGAAGGGACGGCAGTTCCACCGCATCGAGCGTTCCTACGGCAACTTTTCACGCCGTTTTTCGCTGCCGGACAATGTCGACGGTAGCAAGGTCGAGGCCCACTTCAGTGACGGCATGCTGAGCATCCGCCTGCCCAAGACCGGCGAGTCGAAATCGAACGCGCGGGAAGTGAAGATCGTCTGACGCGCTGCGTCTGGCGATGGGGGGATCGGCTGCACCGCGCCGTCCCCGTTTGCCCCGTCCTCGCGCCTCGCGATCGACACGGGCGGCGAGTACTTCCATGGCATCGATCGGGCGGCGTGCAGGGAGCGCGCCGCGGCGACCGCGACGAGTTTCTCATTGTCGTGCCGTGCGAGCGTCGGGGCGTCGCGGTACGCCGAAACTGCCGAACGGTGGCGAATCGGTCGTGTCCAGCCGAGTGCGATGGCGACGGCATCGCAGCTTGACGACGACGGGGCAAACGGATTTCGTATGCGCCTGTCTTCCGCGTGGCACCGATCGCGGTTGCCGTGCGCCTGCTGGCGAGCGAGGCGGGTGTCTGGCTGGCGGGGCGCTGTCTTCAGCGATCTTCGAACATGTTCCGTTGTCACGGCAAGCCGGTGTCCAAGGGCCGCCCGAAGGCGGTCATGGATTCGTCCGCGACGATCCCGGCGGGCCCGAGCTGACTGACTTGCAGCCCGATGCGGCCGGATCGGCGACGTCATCGGGATCAGCTCGTCGACCCTTGATCTTCATCACTCGCGTGCTGTTTGCATGACGTAGATTGGCATCTGGAGAAGCCCTTCGGCACTCGTCGGATGGCGGCTCGAATCCTGACGAATGGAGGTCACCATGAAAACCCTGCCGATCAAGAAGACTTTGGTCCTATATGCCCTGGGACTCGCAAGCTGCGTAACGGCGTCGTTCGCGATGGCCCAGGAGGATCGCGGACGCGATGCGGCCATGGAGCAGGAGCGAAGCGAGGCGCAGGAACGGATCCGGGACGAGGCGCAGATCCGCGATCGAGACCGCGAATCCTACGATCGGGATGGCGTCCGCGACAGGGACATGGCGCGTGAGCAAACCAGGAACCAGGACCGGGAAAGTGATCGGGCCTCTGATGACGACTACCGCAACCGCGACAGGGAGATGGACCGGGAACGTAGCGAGACGCAGGAACGAAACAGGGACGAAGCCCAGGTTCGGGAGCGCGACCGGATCTACGGCTCGCAACTGATGACAGAAGAAGAACGTGAGCACTACCAGCAGCGCATGCGGGCGGCAACGAGCGAGGAAGAGCGCCAGAAGATCCGCAGCGAGCACCATGCGCGGATGGTCGAGCGCGCGCGGGAAAGAGGCGTGACGCTGCCGGACGAGCCGCCGCAAAGGCCGGGAATGTCGGACGACGGGCGCAGCGGCGGCCACCGCATGGGCATGGGGGGCGGCGCGGGCCCTGGCGGTGGAATGGGCGGTGGCATGGGCGGTGGCATGGGCGGTGGCGGTGGTGGGCGCGGACGCTGACACGCAAAGCGACGCGGACGCTGACGCGCAAAGGGAGGGGGCTCGCGATCGGGTTCCCCTTCCGCTGCGTCGCGATCAGCCGAACGCGCATTGGGTGAAGCCCGACGCGCGTCTGCCGGGTGTCTTCGCCGGTGGACAACTGCCGTTGATACTTCGCCACGCGGCATTGGCGCGACGAAAGCGGCGTTGGCCCGCCTCCGCGGACAATCGGAATACTTTCGCCGCGATTGCCGGCTAGCCGAGGGCAGGGGCCTGCGAAGCTGACTCGCTGCCGCGGGCAGGGCTGCACATGTCGGTGGCCGTGCCGGCATCCGGAATCGGAGGCCATGCGTCGACCGCCGCTGGTGAACCGGATCTGGGCGATTCGAGCCTGATGGGATGGGTGATGCCGAGTTGGGATCCGAGCACTTGGTTCTGGGGCGAGGCGCTGGATCTGCTAGACCGCGCCGAGCGCCTCCAGCGCCAGTACTTCCAGCTGCAACTGCGCAGTGGCGCGCCGGTGTGGGTGCCTCCCGCGGATGTCTTCGAGCAGGGCGACGAGCTGCTGGTGGTGGTGGCGTTGCCGGACGTGCCGCCCGCGCAGGTGGAGGTGGTGCTCGATGCGGATGGCTTGCTGGTGCGTGGCGAGCGCCGCCTGCCCGAGGCTTGCCGGCAGGCGCGGATTCGCCAGATGGAGATGCCGTATGGGCTTTTCGAGCGTCGCATCGTGTTGCCCGGTACCTTCGAACTCGTCCACCGGAGCATTGGAAACGGCTGCCTGGTCCTGAATCTGAGGCGGTCGGATGGAGCGGCGCCGTGATCGATACCGATGATCCGACCCGCAGCGCCGACGGCAGCCCGGCGCAGGCGGCTGCGGCACCGCAGCGGCTGGATTCGGCGGTACCCGAGCTACCCGCCGACGCGCTGATCGTTCTGCCGGTGCGCA
>JAGRGB010000111.1 GCA_020445745.1 Rhodocyclaceae bacterium
CCGTCGATTTCGAGTTCTAGCATGACGGACTCACGTAGATCTTGCTGCCCTCGTACTGGACTTCGGGCGGCACGAGGCATTTCTTGTTGTCGATGTGGTACTGGAATTCGTCGCCGAAATGCTTGACGAAACTCTGCACCGGCATCGAGGCGGCATCACCGAGCGCACAGATCGTGCGGCCCATGATATTCGTGGTGACGCTGTTCAGCAGGTCGAGGTCATCCTGGCGGCCCTGCCCGTGCTCGATGCGATGTACCACCCGGTAAAGCCAGCCGGTGCCCTCGCGGCACGGCGTGCATTGGCCACAGGACTCCTCGAAGTAGAAGAAGGACAGGCGTTCCAGCGCCTTGACCATGCACGTGCTCTCGTCCATCACGATGACCGCGCCCGAGCCGAGCATCGAGCCCGCCTTGGAGATCGAGTCGTAGTCCATCGTGCAGTCCATCATGACGTCGCCCGGCAGCACAGGCGCCGACGAGCCCCCGGGAATCACACCCTTGATCTTGCGACCGCCGCGCATGCCGCCGGCCATCTCGAGCAATTCGGCGAACGGCGTGCCCATTTCGATCTCGTAGTTGCCCGGCCGATTGACGTGGCCCGAGATCGAGAAGATCTTGGTGCCGCCGTTGTTGGGCTTGCCGTAGTTGAGGAAGGTCTCGCCACCGTCGCGGATGATGAACGGGATCGACGCGAAGGTCTCGGTGTTGTTGATCGTCGTCGGCTTGCCGTACAGGCCGTAGCTC
This sequence comes from Rhodocyclaceae bacterium, assembly GCA_020445745.1. Lineage (GTDB taxonomy): Bacteria > Pseudomonadota > Gammaproteobacteria > Burkholderiales > Rhodocyclaceae > Cognatazoarcus. The sequence goes on from JAGRGB010000111.1 coordinate 744, forward strand.
GCCGGGAACGGCGGCTTGAATCTCGGCTGCCCCTTCTTGCCTTCGATCGATTCCAGCAGCGCGGTCTCTTCGCCGCAGATGTAGGCGCCGTAGCCGTGATGGGCGAACAGATCGAAGCTGAATTCGCTGCCGAGGATGTTCTGCCCGAGCAGGCCTGCTTCGCGGGCCTCGGCGAGCGCTTCCTCGAAACGCTGGTAGGTCGCGAAGATCTCGCCGTGGATGTAGTTGTAGCCCCGTACACAGCCCATCGCGTAGGCGGCGATCGTCATGCCCTCGATCACCGTGTGCGGGTTGTAGCGCAGGATGTCGCGGTCCTTGAAGGTACCCGGCTCGCCCTCGTCGGAATTGCAGGCGAGATACTTGTCGCCCGGGAACGAGCGCGGCATGAAGCTCCATTTGAGGCCGGTCGGAAAGCCTGCGCCGCCACGTCCGCGAAGCGCCGACTTCTTGACTTCGGCGATGATGTCGTCGGCCGACATCTGGCCGCTGACGACCTTCTTCAGCGCCTCGTAACCGCCACGCTTGATGTACTCCTGGAGCCGCCAGGTCCGGTCGCCGTCGAGATCGGCGAGGATCAGTTCTTTGGCACTCATTTATCCAGGTCCGCGAGCATTTGGTCGATCTTCTCCGGTGTCATCCAGCTGCACATGTGGTGGTTGTTCACCAGCAGCACCGGCGCGTCGCCGCAGGCCCCCATGCACTCGCCTTCCTTCAGCGTGAACTTGCCGTCCGGCGTCGTCTCGTTGAAGTCGATGCCGAGCTTCTGCTTGACGTACTCGGCGGCATGGACCCCTCCCGACAGCGCGCAGGGCAGGTTGGTGCACACCGTGATCTTGTGGCGTCCGACCGGTGCCAGCTCGTACATGTTGTAGAAGCTGGCGACCTCGAAAACCTCGATGTCGGTCAATCCGAGATAGTCGGCGACGAAGGCGATGGTCTCGTTCGACAGCCAGCCCAGTTCCTCCTGGGCGATGCGCAGCGCCGACATGGTCGCGGACTTCTTCTGGTCGCCCGGGTATTTCTCGAGTTCCCGGTCGATTCTGGATAGCGATTCCTGACTCAGCATATTTCGCTCGGCTTCCATTGGCCCCTGTAACCGTTCAGCGGTCGATCTCGCCGAACACGACATCCATCGTGCCGATGATCGCAACCACGTCGGCGATCATGTGCCCGCGCGCCATCTCGTCCATCGCAGCGAGGTGGGCAAAGCCCGGCGCCCGCAACTTCACGCGATAAGGCTTGTTGGCACCGTCGGAGACGGCGTACACACCGAACTCCCCCTTGGGATGCTCCACGGCCGCATAGACTTCCCCCGGCGGCACGTGAATCCCTTCGGTGAAGAGCTTGAAATGGTGGATCAGCTCTTCCATGTTGGACTTCATGGTCTCGCGCGCCGGCGGCGCGACCTTGTGATTGCCGGCGATCACCGGGCCGGGATTCTTGCGCAGCCAGTCGATGCACTGGCGGACGATGCGATTGGACTGGCGCATCTCTTCCATGCGAACCAGGTAACGGTCGTAGCAGTCACCATTGACGCCGACCGGGATGTCGAAGTCGACGCGATCGTACACCTCGTAGGGCTGCTTCTTGCGCAGATCCCATTCGACGCCCGATCCTCGCAGCATCGCGCCGGTGAATCCCCAGTTCAGCGCCTGTTCGGGGCTGACCACGCCGATGCCGACCGTCCGCTGCTTCCAGATCCTGTTGTCGGTCAGCAGCGTCTCGTATTCGTCGCAGTAGCGCGGAAAACGGTTGGTGAAATCCTCGAGGAAGTCGAGCAGCGAGCCCTGGCGGTTCTCGTTGAGCTGCCTGACCGTCTCGGCGTTCTTCCACTTCGACACCTGGTACTGGGGCATCTGCTCGGGCAGATCACGATAGACGCCCCCGGGACGATAGTAGGCCGCGTGCATGCGCGCGCCCGATACCGCCTCGTAGACATCCATCAGGTCTTCGCGCTCGCGGAAGGTGTAGAGCACCATCGTCATCGCGCCGATGTCGAGCGCGTGCGTGCCGATGTTCAGCAGGTGGTTCAGGATGCGCGTGACCTCGTCGAACATCACCCGGATGTACTGGCCCCGCAGCGGCACCTCGAGGCCCAGCAGGCGCTCGATCGCCATGCAGTAGGCGTGCTCGTTGCACATCATCGAGACGTAGTCGAGGCGATCCATGTAGGGCACCGACTGGACCCAGGTGCGGGTCTCGGCGAGCTTCTCGGTTCCCCGATGAAGAAGGCCGATATGCGGGTCGGCGCGCTCGACGACCTCGCCGTCGAGTTCCAGGACCAGCCGCAGGACGCCGTGGGCGGAGGGGTGTTGCGGGCCGAAGTTGATCGTGTAGTTGCGGATTTCAGCCATGACCGACATCCCCGTATGTGTCTTCGCGAACGATGCGCGGCGTGTTTTCGCGCGGCTCGATGGTCACCGGCTGATAGATCACCCGCCCCTGATCCGGGTCATAGCGCATCTCGACATAGCCCGAGATCGGGAAATCCTTGCGGAACGGGTGACCGACGAAACCGTAATCAGTCAGGATCCGGCGCAGATCCGGGTGGCCCGAGAACATGATGCCGTACAGATCGAAGGCTTCCCGCTCGAACCAGTTCGCCGAATGCCAGATGCCGCAGACGGAGTCGAGAACCGGGAAGTCGTCGTCGTCGGCGAAGGCCTTCAGCCTCACCCGCCAGTTGTTCCTGACCGACAGCAGGTGGGTCGCCGCCGCAAAACGCTTGCCTTCCCATGCGGCGTTGCCATAGGTCGAATAATCCAGACCGGAGACGTCGATCAACTGCTCGAAACCCAGCTCGGGTCGATCGTGCAACTGGCGCGCGACCTCGAGGTAGTCGGCCGCCGCCACCGTGATGGTCAGCTCGCCGCGATCCGCCACTACCGACAGGAGCTTTTCGCCGAATGTTTCGCTGAGCAGTTGGGAGAGTTTTTCTAGCTTCAGACTCATAGTGCGGCGACCCCGTTAGCGCGCGATGGTGTTGGTCTTGCGGATCTTGTTCTGCAGCTGGATGATGCCGTAGAGCAGCGCCTCGGCGGTTGGCGGACAGCCCGGCACGTAGACGTCGACCGGCACGATGCGGTCGCAGCCGCGAACCACCGAATACGAATAGTGGTAATAGCCGCCGCCGTTGGCGCACGACCCCATCGACAGCACCCAGCGCGGCTCGGCCATCTGGTCGTAGACCTTGCGCAGCGCCGGCGCCATCTTGTTGCACAGCGTGCCGGCGACGACCATCAGGTCCGACTGGCGCGGGCTCGGACGGAACACCACGCCGAAGCGATCCAGGTCGTAGCGGGAACAGCCGGCGTGGATCATCTCGACCGCACAGCAGGCGAGGCCGAAGGTCATCGGCCACAGCGACCCGGTCCGGGTCCAGTTGATCACGGTGTC
>JAGRGB010000112.1 GCA_020445745.1 Rhodocyclaceae bacterium
ACGTCGCTGACCGAGAAGCCGGTGGTGGCGATCTGCCACAGCATCTCCAACCCGTCGGGGCCGTCGTCGTGGTCGGCCTTGGGGAAGTGGCGCAGTTGGGTGACCAGGGTGGTCTGGCTGGGGTGGACGCGGATCAGGCCGTTGGCCATGTGGGGCTGGATGGCTTCGATGCGCAGCAGCTTGTCGGTGATGGGCGTGACCGCGCGGGCCGGTACCGGGATACCGGCGATGGCGGCGCGCTTGACCAGCTCGGAGAGCAGGAAGGCCTGGAACTGGACGGTCTCGAAGGCCCACAGCAGGCAGCGGTATTCGCGCTGCAGGGTGATGACGTCGGAGATGATGCGGTCGGGCACGCGCTTCTTGATGAGGGCCTCGACGACGTCGAGGATGCCGGTCTGGCGGTTGAAGCCGCCGATCAGCAAGGCCGAGGGGTCGCGGCTGGCGCCGGCGCGGCCCAGCGACGGGTCGCAGGCGCCGTAGAAGATCCAGTCCTTGAGCCGATCGACCCAGAAGTGGATGCACTTGGCGAACGGGGCGTCTTCGCCGGAGAGCGGTTCGTTCTGCAGTTCGGAGTCGAAGGCGTCGTGACCGTCGCGGGCGCGGATCAGCATCAGCGCGACCAGCGGCCGGCCGGCGGGCCAGCTGACGACGGCGCCGGCGTCCATCTGGGCGCGGTGCTCGGCGTAGTAGCGATCGGCGGCGGCCTTGCCCTCGGCGAGCAGGATCTCTTCCCAGCGATCCCAGGCGGCCATGTCGTCGGGCCAGCGGATCACGGCCTGGAACTTCTCCGAGTTCCATAGCGGGTTCTTGAGCAGCCGCGCCAGGACCGAGTCGTAGTGCAGCACGGTGCCGACAATCACGGTGTCGAACTTCTCGCCGGCGCCGCCGAGTTTCAATACGGCCTTGGTGATCCAGCCCATCAGCTTGTCGCGTTGCTCGGGGGTCTTGACGTTCTCGTCGTTCTCCAGATCGTCGCCGACGAACAGATCGGGGCGGTGGGGGCCGTGGCGGCGGCCGCGGATGCGCTTGCCGCTGCCCACCGCCTCGACCTTGCGGCCGTTGACGGTGACGATCACGCCGGCCTGCCAGACCGGCCCCTGGCCGGTGGCTTCTGGGAAGTCCATCGTCAGGCGCGGGTTGGCTTCGAGTTCGGCCTTGATGGCCTCCAGCATGATCGCGGCCTGGTCGAAGGCGTCCATGCCGATCATCGGGTACCACTTGAGGCCGGTGATCAGGCACCACAGCACGAACAGTTGCGAGGTGATGGTGGACTTGGCTTCGCCGCGGGGGGCGGCCAGGGCGTCGGTCTCGCTCTGGGGGCTGCGAGCGATCGCCTCCAACCGGTCGTACAAGTACTCGTGCAGCACCGACGGCGCCTTGGTGACGTAGTGCGGGAAGTAGGTCTGCACGAAGCGCCGGAAGCCGCCGGGGCCGAGGACTGCGCGGCGGCGGGCCTGGATGGCGTCGGGGTCGGGGTCGAAGCCGGAGACTTCGGCTTCGATGCGGGCCCGGAAGTCCTGGGCGAGGCGGGCGAGGTCGTCGAGGAACTGGCGGCGGGTGGGCTTAGCCACAGAAGCTCACCCGGAAGTCGCCGAAACCGAGCGCGCCGAGCGCGGCCAGCAGGATCACGACCCAGCCGATGCCCTCGGCGATGCGGCGCAGGGTCTCAGCCATAGGCCTTCGTGACCTCTTCGCCGAACGGCTCCAGAACCTCGGCGATCGCCGCGCCGTGCTGGGGGTAGTTCTTGCGCACGAAGTCGAGCAGCAGCTGGACGACGCCCATGGCGACGCCGAGCTGGTCGGTCTCTGGCATCAGGCGGCGGGCGGCGGCGAGCAGCTTGTTGTAGCTGTCGGCGAGGCTGGCCATGGCCTGGACCTTGGCGGCCGGGGGCATGTCGGTGGCGGTTTCCATGGCGTCCATGGTGGCCTGGGTCTGGCGGACGATGACGGCGAGGGTCTGGCGCAGGACGTCCTCCAAGCTGCCGCCGGCGAGTTCCTGGGCGGCGCGGGCCTTGTCCCAGTCGTCGCCGGCCTTGCGGGCGTCGGACTTCCAGCGGCGGGCGGTGGCGACCGGCACGGCCTGGGCGTCGGCGGCGGTCTCCAGGGCGAGCTGGTCGAAGACGTAGCCGGCCCGCACGGCGCGGCGGGTTTCGTCGGAGTGGGCCACGTCAGCCGCCCCCCTGGAGCAGGCGGATCAGCCACGGCAGGCCGTAGCCGAGCAGCAGCGCGCCGGCGGCGCCGAGCGCGATGCAGGCCAGGATCAGCGCGATGAACAGGCGGGGGAAGTCGGGCGGGGCCATCAGTGGGCCTGCGGCTGTTGGCGCCGCAGCTCCTGGAGCATGGTGCCGATGATGGCGAGGGCGCGCTCGATCGACTCGTCCGAGAGTTCGGCGAGCGTTAGCGAATCCTCGTATGCGCCGCCTTCGACGATGATCGTAACGGGGGCGGGGTGGCTCATCGTCATCCCCGCGCCTGGCCGGGTTCCGGGCGCTTGACGCCCGGCACCTGGGCATGGCCGAGGACGACGTCGGCGCCGCGGTCGGCGAGGGTGGCGACCTGGTGGGCGTAGTCGATCAGGCCTTGCTCGGCGAGCCAGGCGCAGTCGGTCTCCAGCCGGTCGGTGCTGACGGCGTATCCGACCAGGCCGATCTGCTCGCGCAGGCCGCGTAGCGGCAGCATGTAGGCGGGGGCGACGATCAGCGCGGCGAGGATGGCGCGGCGGCGGTCGCGTTCGACGATCTGTTCGGCGGTGCTCATCAGCTCATGCCCTTTTCTGCGATGCGCGCCAGGATCAGGCGCAGGGTGTCGTCCATGCCCTTGACCATGCCGGCCAGCTCGCGCATGCCGCCGGTGGTGGCGTTGAGCTTTTCGTGGATGGCGGCGAGGTCGTTGTGGGTGGGGGCGCGCTCGAGCTGGCCCTCGATGTGGGCGAGGCGGCGATCGAAGCCGTCGGCGCGCTGGTCGTGGGCCCGGGCCATGTGCTCGAAGCGGCGGTCGATCTGCTTGTTGCGATCGCCGAAGCGCACGTACAGCCACAGGCCGGAACTGCCCAGGGCGTTCAGAAGCTGGAAGGCGACCATGGTCCAGAACTTGATTTCGTCGAGGGTCATGGGGTGCGTCTCGGTGGGTGGCCGGCGGGCTTGCCGCCGGGGAATGGGTTGCCAAGCCCTGCCGCATGCCGGCGCGCGTCGCAACTCGCGCGCGGGCTTTTTCCGGCGTCGCCGCCGGAGAGGTCGCTCGTCTCACCACATGCCTGGCTGCCGGCGTTATTGGCCCCACTGGGCCGGCGATGGGTCTCGGAAGACGGTCGGCCGGCACCGCTGGATGGGCGCCGGGCCGCCGGGGCGGCAAAGTGCCGCAGGAATTCCTGGAGGGCTTTCACTTGCGGCCCTTGTTCTTGTCGAAGCTGCGCGCGCCGGTGTAGCCGAGGTAGCCGGCGCCGAACAGCCACCACAGCTGCTCGGGGATGGCCGACAGCCAGGCGCGTACGCCGGCGGTGAAGGTTTCGACGGCAGCGGGGTCGAAGACCTGGGCGATGCCGACCGCGAAGCTCGCCAGGATCATCGCGTACATGACGTACAGGAAGCTCGGGCGGGCGCGGCTGGTCCAGGGGTCGGTGGACTGGGCCTCGGCGACGATCGCCGACAGGCGCACCTTGAGGTCTTCGAGGGCGCCGTCCTGCTGCATCTCGAGCAGCTCCAGCTCGGCACGGGCGCGCTGCTCGGGGTCTGGAAAGACCCGGTCGATGAGGCGCCGGCCGACGTCGAACAGGCCGCCGACGATGGCGGATCCGGTGATCGGGTCCATCAGCGGGCCTCCTTTCGCGGGCGGCGCCGGGCCGCCCCGAGGCGGCCGCGCGCGGATGGGGCACGGGGGGTGGTTCGTGCACTCATCAGGCGACCTCCTCCGAGCTTTGCGCGGCGGGCGCGTCGGCCGGCCGGCGCACCACCAGGACCTGGCCGCGGGCGAGAGACAGGCACAGGGTGACGCCGGCGGCCAGCGGCTGGGCGCGCAGCGGGGCGCCGTCGACTTCGCCGGACGGGTCGACGTAGAAGACTTCGGCGACCAGTTCGTCGTCGGCGACGTGGTTGGTGACGGAGAGGCGGGCGTGGCCGCGGGATTCGATCATGCGGACTCCAGGATGTGGCCGGCGAGGGGCTCCAGGCCGCCGGCCAGCCACTCGGCGACGGGAAAGCCGGGACATGCCTTGGGGGCGCCGAGGTCACGGTGGCCGCAGACGCCGGTCCAATCGTTGCTCTGCTGGGCGAAGCGGCGCGGCACGCGGTATTTGTCGCAGAGGAACTGGACCTGGTCGGCGAGGGCTTCCCAGGCGGGGCGGCTGAAGCGGTCGGTGCCGATCAGGCAGAGGCCGAGGCCGCGGTGGTTGGCGCGCCGGTCGCGCGCGTGGGCGCCGATCTCGAACGGGTGACGGCCGCTGGGCCGTCCGCCGTTGGGCAGGATCAGCCAGTGGTAGCCGATGGCAGTGAGGTCGGGGTTGTAGCTGCGGCGCGCTTCGTCGGCGCGATGGAAGCCGCGCTCGCGGTGCCAGGCGTCGATGTCGGCCGGCGCCACCCAGCGGCCGTTTGGCGTGGCGGAACAGTGGATGACGATGAGGTCGATGCGCCTGGCGGAAAGCATGGGCCGATGGTCGCGCGCGCGCGCCGGGCATCGGGATTCACGGGCTTGAATGCACAGAAATGCAAGGCCTCGCGCCGGGGGCGGGGCCGGTGCGTCAGGGCTGCCGGTTGCGCGTGCCCGGCGATTCGTCGGCGGCGCAGCTGCGCCTGATCGCTTCCTGGTCGGCCCGCCATTCTTCGAGCGAACGGATGCGAGGCGCCGTCAACGGGCGATCCTTCGACGCGAGATAGTCCGGGTAGTCGCAACAGGCCCAGCGGCCCAGATCATGCCGCTCCCAATCCTCGTAGTGGCTCATGCCAAGCTCCTTTGCGTGTGGGCCGGCCGTGGCGCGCTCGGCCCGGCCGCATGGGGGATGCTGGCGGGCGCGGGGGTCGGGTTGGGATTCCTGTGCGTGAATGGATACGTAGAAAGCCCCGCGGGGGGCGGGGCTTGGGTGCGGTGGCCTGGGTGGGGCGGTAAGCCGCTATTCCTCGAAGTGGCGCTGGACCGGGCGCAGCAGCTCGCGGGCGCCGTGGGCCAGGGCGGCGGCGCGGTCGATGGCGTGCTCGTGGCCGAAGGCGATGTCATCGACGATGACGCCATACAGTTCCTCGACGACGGCCGCGGCGGCGTCGAGGCAGCAGGAGGCGTCGTAACGCTCGGGGGCTTGGCAGGTGCACATGTCAGCGGCCTCCGGCGAGTTGCAGCGCGCGGCCCTTGCGGCCGGATTCGACCAGGGCCGGGTTGGGCCGGTAATCGACCAGGCCGAGGTCGGCGAGGCGGCGCAGGCGCTTCTGGGTGGCCGAGGGCGAGAGGTCGCAGAGCTTGCCGATCTCGGCCGGGGAGAGGCCGAGGTCGTGGTAGCGGCTGACGCGCGCGGTGATCGGGTCGGCCACCAGCATGGCGCTGGCGCGCGCGGCGGCGAGCTTTTCTTCCAGATTGCGCACCACCGCCGGCATTTCGGTGAGCAGGGTGCGCTCGACCGCGACGAAGTAGCGCCGCAGCTGCCGGCCCTTGGCGTTGTTCTCGATCATGGCGAGTTCCTTGGCCATACCCACGCTGAGGTGGTATTCGACCCTCGGGCGCCCGCCAAACAGGCCGGAAGAGGTTTTCGCCAAGATTGGCGAAAACTCCTCGCCCTCGACGAAACCGTACTGCTCGATTCGGTCCTTCATCCAGTTGGAGAAATCGCGGCCGACCTGGAGGAAGGCGTGAAGGTCGCGGGCGTTGACGAGGGGCTGGCCGAGGCCGTTGAGTTGACCTTCGAAAGTCGGGATCAGGTCGTGCGTCATGGTAGTACTCCTACGTGATTGTTCAGGACCCGCCCCCTGTTCAGAGGGGCGGCCAGGTACTTGAACACCGCACGTAGACGGCCCGACGCCTTAGCCCGAAGGCTCTTTTTCGGCAGCCGCGCTACCCGGCCATCGAAACCGATGGACGCAAAAAAACCGCGCTGTCGGACGCAGTTGCCGCTACGTGAAGGTGTGTTCAGCACCGCGGCCGACTGTAGTCCTGAACGGGGGGTTGGGTCAAGGGTCGCCAGAATCGCAGCCTGGCGCTTGCGACAAGTCGGTGAACGCGCGAGGGTCTCTCATCAAGAGGACAGGCGGATCGAAGTACGCAGTAACGAAGAATGCGCGGTAGCCGACATAGCCGCCATAGGCGTTCTTAGCGTTGATCTCGCCGCACCAGGACCACTGGTCCTTTCGTCTCATCTTGCGGAAGAGCGCGGAGTCAGGATCCTTGAATTCGTTGGCGACGAGTGTTTTGGCCGCACTTTCCGACAGGCGACGATTCATCGCCGCTTCTTTCTCCTCTGGAGTCATCGGGGCTGTAAGAATCGGCAATCTCGTGGATACGGCAGCGCTGGCGGCGACCGATACGATCATGGCAAGCGCGATGGTGATCTTCTTCATTGCAGTTCCTCCAGTTGATTGATCTGGAATACTACCGACCCTACAACGGCAGCCGCTGCTGTGCCCGCTCGAAGCGCATCTTGCGTTCGCGGGCGAGCACCGCGTAGACGCGGGTTTCGGTGAGCTTGTGGGCACGCGCCAGGCTGCGGATGGATTCGCCGCGGGTCCAGCGGTGGTAGATCTCGGCGTCGCGCAGGGCGCGGTCGAGGACTTCGCCGACGGGCAGGTAGAACTGGCGGCCGCCGCAGTGGCGGGCGACGATCTTGATGACCAGGCGGGCTTCGCGGGCGGCTTCGTCTTCGCTGCGGCCCTTGCGGTGCCAGGTGTCGGTGAGGACGTCGACGAGTTCGGCGAGGGTCCCTTCCCAGGCGTGTTCGATCGCGCCGAGCGCCTCGGCGAGGCGGTCGATGTCGTTCGGGTCGAGCCCGTCGGCGCCGAACAGGTCTGCGCTCACCGGGGCCGCTCCTGGGTCGGTCGGGCGAGCACCATCTGAAGATACCGATTTGCGATGTCGGGCTTGCGCTCCCATCCGGCATGCCAGGGAATGCCGGCGTCTGCACAAAGCCTGGGCAGATCATGACGGCCGAGTCCGCGCTCGGCGAGGGCTTGTGTCACATGTCCGGCCGCCCAGCGCTTCTGCTGTTCGTAGTCGAGGGCGGCGATGACCTTGGCAAGGTGCTTCGGCGTGGCCCATTCGAAGCGGTCGACGCCGGGCTGGCCGTCTTCGGCCGAGACGCGTTTCAGGATGGCCTGGGCGTAGGACCAGGGCAGGCCCATGTCGGTGAGCTGGGCTTCGATCTTGGCGAGCTGGCCACCGGTCGCGGGCCGGGTGCGGCGGGGCTTGTCCTTGTAGCCGCCGGTCTTGCGGTTCAGGTGGTCGAGGATGGCGCGCAACTGGCCGAGGGTGCAGCGGGTGAGGCTGTCGCTGGCGGCGATCTCATGCACGAGATGGCGGTGGGCGTCTTGGTCGATGCCAAGGGCGCGCTCGGCGGCCTTGATGGCGCGAATCAGGCGGGTGCGCTTCAGGCGGGCGTGGTCGACGGTGGCGGTCATGGCCGACCCGCCTTGCCCGGCCGGCCGAGGCGATAGTAGTAGACGCCGCGATCCCGGCGGCAGCAGATGGCGATGCCGTTGGCGCGCAGCTCGGCAATGATGGAGTTGACGGCGCAGACGCGGGCGCACTGGATGATTTCCATGGTGGTGTGTTCGCGGCAGTCGGCGAGCACTTTGAGTACGCGCTGCAGGCGCTTGCTGGAGAGGGTGGCGAAATTCATGGCGCGGCCTCGGGCAGGGGGTCGGGTGAGGTGAGCGGCGCGCTGGTGAGTTCGGTGGAGACCAGCTCGACCGACTCGCAGGCCTTGCACAGGTGGTTGATGGCGGCGCGGCCAGTGGCCCAGTCGTTGCGGTACATGACCAGCTTCTTGTCGAAGCCGTAGCGCTTCAAGGCGCGCTTTCCGAATTTCTTCTCGATCTCCTTGCGCTTGGCCGCGGGGAACAGGAACGACTCGGCGCGGCGCAGGTACTTGTGCTCGGGGATGCTCGGTTCCGCCTTGGTCCATTCGCCCTTGAACCAGCCGTCGAGGAAGAGGCAGACGCGATAGCTGACCCGGTTCTTGCTCCAGCGGCGCATCTGGAGCGCGACTTTGCGCCCGTCGGCGATGAAGATCACGGAGCCGAGGGGGAACGAGAGGTGTTCGGCGATCGCGTCGCGCTGGGCCTTGGTGAGTTTGGGCATGTCGGTCTCCACGGGCAGTCGGCTTGCGGCAGCCCCGCACGCGGGGCTGGCACCAGCGGGCTGCGGGGTCAGGGGTTGACGGCGTCGCGCAGGGCCTTGGCGGGGCGGAACTGGACGGCGGTGCGCTCGGGGATGTGCACGGCGGCGCCGGTGGCCGGGTTGCGGCCTTCGCGGGCCTTGCGGGTGACGGTGGCGAGCTTGCCGAGGCCGGGCAGTGGCACTTCGACGTCGAGGCCGAGGGTTTCCTGGGCGACGTCGCCGAGGGCGTCGAGGACGGCGGCGACTTCGGCCTTGGAGATCTGCCGGGCGTGGCTGGCGCTGGCTTTGATCTGGACGAGTTCGATGAGGTCGGACTTATTCACGGGGTGCTCCTTGCGGGTGGGTGGAAAGTTCGGATTGGGCGGCCTTCGCCTGGCGGCGCTGGTGGTCTACCTCGCCGATGCCGAGGCCGAGGAGGCCCGTCAGGGCCGCGAAGAACAGGGCGGTGGCCGTGCGCTGGTCGGCGGCGAGCGCGCCAGCGATCAGCAGGCCCACCATCAGCAGGGCATAGAAGTTGGTCACTGCCCGCCCTCCTCGCGGATGGCGTCGTCGACCAGGGTCTTGACGATGCGGTCGAGCTCGCTGTCGACGGGCTTGACGAAGGCTTCGTCTTCGGCGTCGCTGAGGGTCACGCCGAGGCGCTTGAGCATCGCGGCGGGTTGCTGGGCCAGCGCGCTGGCGATGGGCTTGCGGGTGGTCTTGATCAGCGCGCCCATCTCGCCGGGCAGGTACTTGGCGACGCGCTGGGCGACGCGTTCGTCGTCGTCCCATTCGACCTTTCCTCGGCCCTTCTGGTAGCCGCACTTCACGCCGTGGAACTGGACGGAGCGGGGTTTTTCGAAGAGGCCGGGGGCTTCGCGCACGAGGGACAGGGCGGCGTCGTGGGCGTTAGCGATGGCGTCGATCTGGCGCTGCAGCTGGCGCCGGTAACGCTCTTGCGCGCGGCGGATGTCGCCCTGCATGGCGTCGACGGTCTGGCGCAGTTGGTCGCGGGCGTGGCCGAGGTCGCGGCAGGCGGCTTCGATGGTGGCGAGGCTGGTCTCGGTGGGGGCGCGGTCGTTCATGGTTCGGACTCCTGGTTGGTGGCGCTTTGGCCGCGGCCGAGCAGGGCATCGAGCTGGGCGCGGTCTTCGTCGGTGATGCGCTTGCGCGGGGCCTCGGCCTCGGGCTTGGGCGCGGTGTCGGGTGGGGGTGGCGGCGGCAGGCCGCCGACCGGGGTGCGGCCGGCGCGGCTGGCTTCGGTGCGGGCTTCGGCGCGGGCGGCGTCGCGCTCGGCAATGCCGGCGACGACGGTCTTCAGGTAGCCGTGGGATTTCATCGGCAGGGCGAGGCTCTGGCGGCGCGGCCCGGTCATTTCGTCCATGGCGGTGATCCAGTAGCCGCGGGGGACGGCGAGGATCTGGCCGCGGTGCTTGAGGGTGGCTGGCCGGACGAGTTCGGCGATCTCGGCAAGCAGGCTGGCGAGGCGCTCGAAGCGCAGGCGCTGCTTGGCCGGGGCGAACAGGGCGACGTAGCGCAGCGTGGCGGGCAATAGCCGGTTGGACGGGTCGAGGCTGGCCAGGGCGAGGACGGCTTCGCGCGCGCCGGCGTGGCCGAAGAGGACGTCGACGGTCATCTCGGCGGCGCAGGCCGGGCAGGTGATGAGGGGCAGGCGGGTCACCGGCGCGCCTCCTGGGGGTGGCCGGCGCTGGCCAATTCCCGGCGCAGGTCTTGCACGAAGACGGCGCAGATGTCGGTGGGGTAGTCGGGGCCGAAGGTGACTTGAAGCGAACCGTCGGCGCCGAGTTCGCAGACGACGGTGTCGTTTCGGGGGCCGGGCCTCGGGCGCGGCCGCCGCGGCTGGCGGGGCTTTTCCGGGGCGGGCGCCGGGATCGGCGGCGCCGGCGGCGGTGGCGCCTTGGCGGTGGCGGGGCTCGGCGGCCGGACCTTGGGGGCGTTGGCTTCCTTGACGATCTGGCGCTGGCTCTTGGTGGGCGTGTACAGGCCGCTCATGGCAAGGTTGTTCCATTGGCTGGCGGGGCGGATGACGCCGGTGGGCCAGATGGCGAGCCAGGGGTCGGGGTCGGTGGCGCGCTTGATCTCGGCGTGGGCGATCTGGCTGGTGGCTTGCAGATGGGCGAGCGCGGTGTCGGCGGCCTGGCGGGCGAGGCCGAGGCGTGCGACGACCTGGTCGTAACGCGCCGGGCGGGCCGCACTGGCCTTGCCGATGGCGGCGAGGATGGCGGCGCAGTGTTCGGGTGCGTTTTCCATCAGCGGGGCTCCGGGCGGGTGGCGATGGCGGACGTCGTACAGAGGGCACGGGCCTGGTCGAGGGCGTGCACGGCGTCGTTGGCAAGCTGGTCGGCAAGGTGCTCGCGGCGGCCGAGTTCCTCGCTGCGCTTCGCCAGCGCGCCTTCGGTGAAGGCGGCGCCGGCGCCGAATCCGACTGCGAGCGCGATCACGGCGACGCGAATCGGCGAGGGGCGGCGGGGTGTCACGAGCGGATGACCTTGATGCGCCAGGTCTGCAGGTAGTCGTCGCCGTCGAGCCGGATGGCGTAGTAGGAACGACCGACGCAGACCTGGACGGCGAGGCCGTGCAGGGCGGCGAGCATGCTGGTGCCGATGGCGAGGTGGCCGAGATCGCTGCCGGCTTCGCAGAAGCCTTCCCATAGCCGGGAGACGCCGACGTCGATCTCGTCGGGCGGCTGGGCGGTGTCGACGGTGGCGCCGGCTCCGGTGCGCACCAGGGTGTAGCCGGTGTGCGGGTGCGGGGTGGCGAGGGTGAGGCCGGCGCGGTAGCCGTCGAGGCAGGCGGCGGCGTCGGCAATAACAGGGTCGTTGAGGTCTCTGGCCAGTTTGTGCAGGAATTCGACGTAGTCGGCGGCAGTGGCTTTCTGGGCGTCGATGGGCTCATTGAGGACGGTGATGTGCATGGCTATTCCTCCGGCTTGTGGGGGCAGGATTGGCAAATGCGCCAGATGCGCATCGATAGCGGGTTGTGGGTGGGGGCCTTGCCGAGGGCGAGGCGCTTGCACTCGCTGCGGGGCTGGGCAAGGGTGGTGGCGGGGCATTCGGCGACGACGTGCAGGCGGTCGATGACGCGGGCGATGAAGGTTTCGGGGATGGGATTCATGTCGCCATTCATGACGCGCGAGACATAGGGCCGGGAGATGCCGAGGCGGGTGGCGAGGGCGGCCTTGGAGGCGCCCGGCGCGGCAAGGGCGGTGTCGAGCAGCGACAGGGCGAGGCTTTCGCGGGCGGCCTTATCCATGGATGGCGGCCTCCTCGGTGATTTCTGGCGCCCAGACGACGGCCATCAGGTTGGGGTCGAAGACGACCTTGGCGCGGCACAGCATGGGCGGCTTGGGGCCGGGCGCGGCGCCGTGGGGGAAGGGCTTCATGCGGTAGCGGGCGCGATGGCTGGTGCCGGCCTTGCCGGTGGGCCTGGGGCGGACGATGTCGAGGTAGCCGGCCTGGCGCAGGGTGCTGAGGTACTGGGCGGCGGCGGCTTCGGTGACGGGGGCGCGGCTGGTGCTGGCGTGGGCGGCGAGTTCGCGGGCGTTGGTGTCGCCGTTGAGCATGCGCAGGGTGCGCCACATCTGCTCCTGGCCGAGGCCCTGGGTCACTTCGCTGCCGTCGCGCCGCACCCGTGGCGCTTCGATGCCGGCATCGCGGACGAGCCAGTAGCGGGCATTCTGGCCGCGGTGGGGCGCTTCCTCGCGGCCAAGGTAGCCGGCGGCGACCAGGCCCTTGAAGTACTCGCGGACGGTGGTGACTTCGACCTTGGCGGCGCGGGAGATGTCGTCGATGGTGAAGCCGCCGCAATCGCGCCCGGGCGCCTGGCGGACGGCTTGCCAGATGCGCTGGCGGGGCGAGAGGCCGGCGCGCAGGGTGGCGGCGTGGGGCTGGCGGCTCATGCGTCAGACCCCGCGGCGCGGCGCTTCGCCGGTGTAGATGGGGCGGTCTCCCCAGGTGGCGAGGGTGGCGGTGTCCCAGCCTTCGACGGCGGCGACTTCGGCGATGGCGGCGAGGTTCACCGAGACGCGGCGCACGCTGCCGCCGGAGCGGGCGACCAGGTGCTCGAGCAGGTCGGAGGCGATGCGCACGTCCGGGCAGTAGATCGGGGATAGCTCGGCGGCGTCGAGGGTGCTGACGGGCTGGGCGGGGATCCACGACAGCACGCGGCTGTGGAAGCGCTCCCAGCGCTTGAGCTTTTGCGGGAGCATTTCTTCGCCGATCAAGAGCAGGGTGGATTGGGAGCCTTCGTAGATGTCGCGGATCAGTTCGACGATGCTGTCGGCGCGCACTGCGTAGTCGGCTTCGTCGAGGATCAGCATGCGGCCGCTGGCGCCGAGCTGTTCGCAGACGCGATCGAGCAGCGCGCCCAGGGTGCCGCTGGCGCCGATGCCCATTTCGATGAGGATTTTTTCGAGGATGACCTTGCGCGTCCAGGCGCTGCGCAGCTGCACGAAGTAGCTGCGGTTCTCGTTGGCGATGGCCAGGGCGGCGGTGGTCTTGCCGTAGCCCGCGGGGCCGTACATGACGGCCATGCCGGGCAGGCCGGCGACCCGGCCGTGCAGGCGCTCGGCGGCGGTGCGGACCAGTTCGAGGTTCTGAATCTGGGCGGTTTGCATTGCGTGCGGGTTCCTCTCAGGCGGTTTTGCGGTGCTGCGCCTTGAACTGGGCGCTGCGTTGGTAGCTGGTGTGCCAGCGGGCTTCGTCTTCGGTGACGGCGCCGCCGGCCCCTATGCGGGCGTCGAGGGCGAGCCATTCGGCGTAGTTGTCGGCGGCGCTGCGTTCGGAGCGGCTCGGCGGCGGGGCTGTTGGGGTGTGGGGCGGGGCGATGTCGAGGGTGGCGGGGGCGGACTCTTGCGCCAGGGCTTGGCGGCGGGCGGCGATGGCGGCGGCGGGGTCGATGACGCGGCCGCCGAGGACGATCTGGTCGCTGGGTGCCGCCAGGGCCGGGCTGCCGTGCAGCTCGGCCAGGATTTCCTCGCGCTTGCTGTCGACCCGCGCGAGGCGGCCCTTGGCGCGCTTCTCGCGGGCTTGCTCGACGACCGGTACCGGGAAGTAGTGGCGGGCGTTGCCGTTGACCTGGGCGCTGCAGACGTAGCGCCCGTCCGGGGCGTAGGCCCATACGGTGTCGGCGTTGTGAATGTCGTAGGCGACGTTCAGCTCGGCGCCGTGGAATTCCTCCAGTTCGCGGGCGAAGTAGAGGTTGTTGAACAGCCGGATTTCGCCGCGGCCGACGGTGCGCGTGACGCGGGGGCGGAACAGGGTTTCGGCTTCACCGGCGTCAAGGTGCAGAGGCTGCCAGCCCTTGGCTTCGAATCTGGCCCATACGGCGGCGGGGGTCAGCTGGCCGAGGCTGCGATGGGGCCGGGCGTTGTACTCGTCGATCTTCTCCTGGCACCAGCGGACGAAGATCTCCCAGGGCACCAGGGGCATGGCGCCGCCGGACTTGAGGGCGCGGCGCGAGAGCTTGAATTGCTCGAGCCGGGCTTCGCGGTCCATGTGCTGGCCGACGTAGCCGGGCAGGCGCTTGGCGTTGGTGACCCAAACGGTCTTGTGGAAGCGCTCGATGATGCCGCGGGCCTGCGAGTTGTACGGCAGTGAATGCATCAGGGTGCTGCCGAGCCGCCCCATCAGGCCGAGGGCGGCCTCGCCCTGGAGGTCGTCGCAGATGCGATCGGCCTGGGCGTTCATGTAGGCGTTCTTGTAGCCCGAGCCGTTATCGACGTAGATGATGGCGGGCACGCCGTAACGCTCGACGCCGTGGCGCAGCGAATCGGCGACGGCGGTCGCGGATTCGGCGAGATCAATGGACCATCCGACGGCGTAGCGGGTGGCGACGTCGACGAAGGTGGTGATTTCGGGGCGGAACGGTCGCCCGTGCAGCGGGTGCTGGACTTCGGCGTCGAAGGTGTGGCCGTCGGCGGTCCACACGTCATTCGGTTCGAGCAGCGAGAAGTCGCGGCGGATGAACGGGCGGAGGTTCTTCAGTTCTCGCGAGCCCATGCGGCCGCGCTCGCGGGTGACGGTGCCCATCTTGTCGAGCCAGCGACGCACCTGGTGGATGCTGGGACGCTCGGCCGGCGGCACGTTGCGACTGTAGTCGTCGTAGGCGGCCTGGACGGTGGGCTTTTCCGGGCGCTGGTAGTGCTTGAGGAAGCCCGGCGCCCAGGGCGGTACGGTCAGATCCTTCTGGGGGATCTTGGGGGCGAGGTCGTGGGTAGCCAACCAGCGCTTGAGGGTGCGCGCGCTGGGGTAGCCGTCGCCGGCGCGGCCGCGTCGGTCGCGGGCGAGGCGAAGCATGCGGTCGAGGACGGCATCGAGGCGGCCGGCCCGGGCGCTGGTGATCAGCGTGGCTATGGCGGCTTCCTGACTGCAGCGCGCTTCGGCTTGAAGGCGGCGCAGCGCGTTGAGTACGCCGGAGCGGGCGTCGCGCTCCAGCCGCTGCGCGTCGGTGAGATCGTGACAAAAGGCGGCCGCCGGGGCCGGGAGGGCGTAGGCCCCGGCGGTCGAGGTAACGGCCGCCGAGGAGACGGAGGCGGCCGGGGAGGAGATCAATGCCTTGGCGCGGCGGGATTGGACGGCTTTCTGGACGTCGCGCGGGAGGTCGGTGAGGTTGAAGACGTGGCGGGCGGCCCCCTTACTCTCAGGGGCGCACGGCCAACCTTCGCGCTTTGCCTTGCGCATTGCGCTGGTGCGATGGACCGAGAGCGCGTCGGCCAGCTCCTGCAAGGTGACCGTCACGCTCATGACTGGCCTCCGAGCAGTTGCTTCAGGGCGCGCTCTCGCTTGGCCAGGTCACCCTTTTGCCGCTCTATCTTTCCAAGTTCGGCTTCGAGCGCTTCGCGACCAACCGATAGGCGTCCGCCGCGTAGGGATGCGTACCACGCGCCAAGGTCATGCGAATCGAGGGAAACTTCAAATGCCGCCGCGTATTCCAGCGGGAAGCGCCAACCTTCGCGGGACTCTGCCGTCCAGGCGTCGATCTGATGCTTGGTGATGGTGTCGCCGGTCAGCTCGGACATCCGAGCTGCAACCTGTTCGCGCGAGAGCGGGGACGCCTTCAGCATTGCCGAGAGCAACTGTCGGATCTGGGGTCCGACATGAAGGGCTCCGGGAAGCGGTTGGCGGGGCGACGGGACCTCGAACAGATCGAGCGTCGCGTAGTCGTGTGTCGCGCGGCTGACCATGTCTACAGGGCCTGCCCATCATTGCCATTGCACGATTTGCGCGAGCCCGTAGACTGGAGCTTTCGGGCGCCTCGAATCCCGCGTGGCATTGGCGTGCCATCAGGGAAGTAGCGGCCCGCGAACATCACATGCACGGGAACGCCGGCGGCCGCTGCAATTCGGCGCTCGTTTGCGGGGTATGACTGCGTTAGCGCCTTCGACAGGGTCGTGGAACTAGAAAGGCCGTGTTTTCGCGCGAGCTCTCTGAGCGTGATGCCGTTCTTGTGAAGTGCCGCAATGATGTCGGCCGGGTGCCAGTCCTCTCGACTGGCTTTTTTGGGGACTTTGGTTGCCATGTAGTTGCCGCAACTCGTGACGTTCGAATGAGCG
The DNA here is from genome assembly GCA_020445745.1 of Rhodocyclaceae bacterium. Classification (GTDB taxonomy): domain Bacteria; phylum Pseudomonadota; class Gammaproteobacteria; order Burkholderiales; family Rhodocyclaceae; genus Cognatazoarcus. Next base: position 15,860 of record JAGRGB010000112.1, read on the forward strand.
CATTACACACTCGAACGGGAGTCAATGTCAACTCAATTGACCGTGCACATCCGGTGCGTGTGCACTCAATTGGATGCAATTCGGAAAACTGTTTTAGCCCATGGCTTTAGCGTGTCAGTGCACGACCTGCTCGATTGACGCTTTCGTGCACAGTTCATCCAGGAGCAAGATGTGCACACGATTGGCAGTCGATTGAATGCGTGGAGAGACTCGCTTGGCCTTAATCAGAAGCAAGCGGCAGCGAAGCTCGGAATGTCTCCAAGCTCGTACCAGAACTACGAACGCGACGTTCGAAGTCCAGCGGTCGAAGCACTCGCGAAGTTCCGCGCTGGCGGGATAGACCTCAACTGGCTGGTCACAGGAAACGGTGTCTGGCCGTCGAATGCGGCGGAGGCCGTCATTGGGGAGGCCTCGGGAATGATTCCGCCACCGCCCCTCGCGCTGGCCCAGGCGTCAGGTCAGTTCCAAGTGTCCGGAAAATCCGCGGGTGGCGTCGAGAGCGGCCAACTCCCGACATTTTCTATCGACGGCGACTCGATGCGCCCGACGCTGCTCTCTGGTTGGTCGGTGCGGTTCGATCCACAGCGCACCGCAGTCGCTGCAGGCCTGTATGTCGTGAAGCTCGGTGGCTCAATCCTCGTTCGACGCCTTGAGGCCAGGCCGGGCGGTGGCATGCGCGTTTCCGCCGACAATCCGGCCTATCAATCCTACGATCTGGACCCGGAGAAACTGGCCAGCGACGGCCTTGAGGTGCTGGGCGCCGTGGTCTGGGCCGGAGGCCCGATCGAATAACGCGCATCGGGTGCCAAAGCGCGCGCAAATTAACGCGCCTGGTATGCGGTTTTGCGCAAATCGCCGCATTTTCTAGGAATCCGGCTTTCCCCAATCTTTAAGCCACTTTCCGGGCTTTTGGTGCCGTTTCCCGCTGTGCCATTTCGATCACTCCCCCACAGGCGCCGAATGACACGGTGTCCGGTCAGCCGACGAACGGCAGGTAAAACTGGTGCTATGTCGACCGAGTCCATCCATCTAGCTGTGACCACTGGTGAGCAAGCCAAGGCAATCCGGGAAAAATCTGGGGGTTGGCTTTTGCACGAAATGTGGTTTATATTTTTTACCGTAGAGGTTTATATTTGAGTGGTCATGACGCCAACCCAACTGGTTGCACTGAAAGAGATCGCCAAGGACGGCAGCGGCGTGAACTCCCGCTTGGCCGAGAAGCTCGGGATCAGTCGGCAAGCGGTTAGTGGGCATCTGCGGCGGCTCAAGCAGCAGAAGCTAATCTATTCGAAAGGGCGGGGGCCGGGCGTTGTCTATCGCTTGCTACCGGTCATGTCCAAGATGCACGAGTTCGCGCTCAAGGGACTCGATGAGCAGCGCGTTTGGAGAGAGACCTGTGCCCCGGTCGTTGCCTCGCTCCCTGAGAACGTGCGGGATATCTGGCATTACGGCGTGACCGAGATGGTTAACAATGCGATTGACCACTCTTGTGGGTCAGTCGTCAGCGTCGACGTTGCTCGAAATGCCGTTTTCACCGATGTCTTTGTCGCGGATGACGGTGAAGGCATCTTTCAGAAGATCCAGCGCGCCCTGGACCTATACGACCCGCGCGAAGCCATTCTTGAACTGGCGAAGGGTAAGTTCACCACCGATCCGGACAATCACTCCGGCGAGGGGATTTTCTTCTCCAGCAAGGCGTTCGACGCCTTCGACATTCGGTCGGGGTGTTTGCACTTCATGCATGAGTCTGGGTTCCTCGATTTCTTGCTTGAGAACCCTAAAAACGCAGCAGGCACCGTGGTGATGATGCGGATCGCTAACGACAGCAAACGAACGATCAAGGCCGTGTTTGACAAGTACGCTGTGCCTGATGAGTACACGTTCGCGAAGACGGTTGTTCCGGTTCGACTGGCCCAACATGAAGGCGAGCGATTGGTATCGCGTTCGCAGGCAAAGCGACTCACGCGGCGCTTCGAGAAATTCAAGACTGTCATTCTAGATTTCGATGGGGTGGAACAGATCGGCCAAGCCTTCGCGGATGAAGTGTTTCGCGTCTTCCAGAACGCTCATCCAGATACCAAGCTTGTCCCCACGAGCGTGACACCGGACGTTAAGGCGATGATTTCGAGGGCAAAGGCGGCGCGCGCCGAGGGTTGATGACCTTCAAATCCTAATCCCGCAAGCCTCCCACACCCGCTGAGCCGCTGCCCACTCAAGGCACTTCGACCGCCGAACGCGCCGTCCGCCCTTCGAGCCTACCGCGTACACCGAGATCATCCCCAGTCGGCGCGCTTCCCGCAGTTCGCTGAGCGTCACGCGCATCTGGCACGCCAGCAGCCGGTTCACCTCGACTAGCCTACCAAGGGAGGCCCCCCGGCTCTGCCGGGGAGGCAGTAGAAGCATTACCGCGTGCGGTTTGCGATCGATGTCGATAGGCGCCGGATGAGATCTCCGTGCGTTGCCAAGCACATGCTTACGCACTTTCCCAAATTGCGACTGGTCTATATACTGGTCTAATCAGATGCTGGAGCTTCCCATGGATCACACGATCGGCTCGTACGAAGCCAAGACCAAGCTTCCCGAGATCTTGCGTGCCGTGCAATCGGGCGAGCGATTCACGATCACGCTCCGCGGGGAGCCCGTTGCAGACTTGGTGCCCGCACAAGGCACGAAGCGCGGCGACGCTGCCCTCGCTGTCGCCGAGATGCGTCGCCTGATGGACGATGCGCCCGCTGGCCAGGGCGTCGACGTGAAGGCGCTCATCAACGAAGGTCGTGCATGAGGTTCGTCCTCGACAACTCGGTGGCCATGTGCTGGCTGTTGAAGGACGGATCTGCGGACCACGTGACCTACGCCACCGAGGTTCTGGAGGCTCTGACGCATGGCGAGGCCGTGGTGCCCTCGCTGTGGGCACTCGAGGCGGCGAACGTCATTGCGAAAGCCGAGGCACGTGGTCTTCTGACCGAGGCTCGCGCGCAGGCATTTGTAAACCTCCTGGGTCGCCTCAACATCGTCACTGACACCAGCACCGCCGCCCACGCCCTGCATGACACACTGCACCTCGCGCGCCGCCACGAGCTGTCCGCCTACGATGCGGCGTACCTGGAACTCGCGCTCCGCCTTGGCGCTTCCCTGGCGACGCTGGACGCCGATCTCGCCAGGGCGGCGCAGGGCGCAGGATTGCCAGCCTTCACGCCGCAACAGGGTCGCCCGTAGATGGAGCCCACCGTGGGTCCGAAACCATGGCTCGGATCCCGTGTTGGCAAGCGCCCGGCAGGCTCATGGTTGCACAGATGTCGACCGACGGGGCGCTCATTGTGGCGAAATCACCCAGAAGACACTACCCATGCATGACGACAACGAGCTGATTTGCTCGCCCCTGCAGCGGCATTACACAGAGGGGGAGGTTACGGTCGAAATCTGCATCTACCGGACGCTGTGCACCTCCTGGACGCTCGAGGTCATCGATGAGCACGGCAATTCCACGGTCTTGGAGGATGAATTCGCCACCGACCAGGCGGCGTTCGATGAAGCCATGCAAGCCATTCGCGACGACGGGATCGTGTCGCTGGTTGGCTGACCCAGTCGCGCAGCCGAGACCGAGAATCCTCTCGCCTCAAAGCGCCTCGTCAATCACAAGATGCGCAACGACGTCACCGCCGGCTATATCGTCGCCTCGGTCGAGCGGTTGCGCGAACCGATGCAGCGGATCGCGGACTTCCTCGACAAAGCGACCCACGTTGCCGTGAGTGCGGAAGTCGTCGCGCTGGACCGCCGCGCCTTAGTGGTGCCCGCCACAGTAATCCGACAAATTATTCCTAATATTACCTACCTGGCGTTATAGTGTGCTGATCCTTCGACGGGCACAAAAGGAGCTAAAGAAGCTCCCTGCCCCGACTCGGGAACGCATCGCCGAAGCAATCGGGCGCCTTGCCCACAACCCGGACGATCCGGCGCTCGACGTGAAGGCGCTCAACAACGACCCGGAAGCGCGATACCGGCTGCGGGTCGGGAGCTACCGGGTGAAGTACTGCCGCGAGGACGAGATCCGGATCCTGGAAATCGTCCGCGTCGGACACCGCAAGGACGTGTGTCGATGAGCAAGCCGCAAATCATTTTTGCCGATGGCAAACCGGCCTTCGCCGTCATTCCGTACGACGAGTACCTTGCGCTGACGCTCAACCGCGAGCGCCAGCCCGCGAGCGAGGACAACGAGCTCGTGCCCTTCGTGCTGTCTGACTACATCGAGAACCCGATCCGCGTCGCACGGGTCGAGGCCGGCCTTACCCAACAGGAACTCGCCGCCCGACTCAACGTGACGCAGGGCTACGTCAGCAAGATCGAGGGGCGAAAGTTCAAGGTGACGCCCACGCTGCTCCAGCGAGTGCAGCGGGCGCTGGACATGGGTCATCACGCCGCGATGGGTCGATCGAATGGCTAAATGGGCGCTTCTCGCGTTCTCCGTTGTCGCGGTACTCGGATTCGTGCAGTCGCTCCGGTGGCTTTACATGTCGCGGCGTCTCCCGCCCCACGAATTCGAAAAGGTGGTCGGCTACTACGCCGCGCATCTCGACATCGGAGAGCGGGCCGCGCGAGCCAATCTGTCCAAGCGCATTACGCTGGACAAGGTCGTTCAGATCATGGCGATCATTGCATTGGCTTTCATCGGAGCGACGGTCAAGGCTTTCCGAGCCTGATGCATCAGGCTCGGAGAAGCGTCTCCGCACAAGCTAGGCCGCACGCGGAGCTCCGGCCATAGCCACTGCAACCCCACCAAAGAATGACCGAAACGAGTCGCAATGCTTCTAGGCCTTGAATGTGTTGATCCGCTCTCGGGCGAATATCCACGCGTAACCGAACAAGCGAAGTACGGCCTCGCCGACCGTATGCGCAACATCTCGCGGGGTCGATCTCGTGAAGATCTCGATCGGATGACAGCCACAATCAATCGAATGCTCGTTAGCAAGGAGTTGCGAGCAGAAGTGTGGCGCCAGTCGGGTCAAATGTGCGAGGCGGGCGACTCAAGCGATGAACCGCAGCTTGGCTCGATCGAGCACTTCGGATTGTCGGCTGTCCGTGGCCGTCATGTTCACTGAATGGGGTGCAAGGGGGCGTGAGTCGAATCCCACCGCCCCGGCCGTTTGAATCAAGAACTTGGTCCAGCCTACGGGCTGGCCCAAGCCCATTTCTCCCGCCGGCATTGGAAAAGTGCCCAACAGCGCACACCTGTGCGGCGTCCGGCATGGCGATCGGGCCGCGTGCGCTCGATGGCGCCGGGCCAGCGCAGACGCTCCAGCAGACGTTCGATCACCCAATCGGGAGCGATTCCGAGCAGGATCCTGGGCAGGGAGTGACGCAGGCTCTCGATCACCCGGGTGCGATTCAGGCGCGGAAGTTCGACCCGCCCACGCCGGGGGCACCGCGTCGTGCGGATCGATCCACGGCGTCCGTTAGTCTTCGCGGCTGTCGGCGCGTCACCCGCCGGGCGCAGGCGACTCAGCCAATGAAACGCCCGGCCTCGTCATATAGACCGCGCAGCAAGTCACCCGGCAGGGATGGTGCCAGTGCGAGACCGACCGCACGCTGCACGAGCGCGGCCTGCTGCGCGTCCAGCAAGCCGCGTGGCACAGCCTCGCCGTAAAGCCACACGGCCGCATCGGCCGGCGCGGGCGCCGCGTCCAGACCGGCGTGGGCGGCTGCGGCGGCGAGCAGCGCCGAGACCATCAACTCCATCGCCGGGCCGGGGCAGGCCTGCTCGAGCAGCAGCCCCGCCGCGCGCAGCTTCTCGCGTGCCTGCGCCGCGAGGCGTGCGCCGGGTGGTTCGGCCGGCTCGACGGGCCTCTCGAACAAGCTGCGGGTCTCGCCCAGCGGCGAGGCGGCACCGAGTCGCTCGACGCCGGCGAGTGTGCGCGGATCGATGACGGCGACCGGGAACTCGCCGGACAAGGTCCTCGCAAGCTCGTCCGCGGCGGCGTCGACCCGGTCGAGCACGACCAGCATTCCGCCGCCCGCGCCGAGCACTCGTTCGATGCGCTGGCCGAAGGCGGCCTGGATGCGCTCGAGCGTGCGCTGCAACTGCCGCTCGATCGAGCCATCGTTATCGTCCGGCGCCTCGGCGGCCTGCGGCGCGAGGTCCGGCCCGGTCGCGGATTCCGGGTCCGCGGCCATGCCCGCGGCGGTGGCGGCGTCCGGCGACCCGTGGTCGGCCTCCACCGCATCCACGACTTGCGCCGCGGTGGCCGCGTCCTCGGGCGCCGGCCCCGTTGCCAGATCATCGACGAGCGTGTCGAGCAGTTTGCGCGACACGCCGACGACCTCGCCTTGTGCGTCCGGGTCGATGACGTTGTCGAACAGTTCCTGCTTGCCGCCGACCAGCGCCAGCACGCGCTCCTCATAGCTGTCGGCCGCGACCATCAATAGGCTCTGCACGCGGGTCCTCTGGCCGAGACGATGCACGCGGGCGATGCGCTGCTCGAGCACGGCCGGGTTCCACGGCACGTCGAGGTTCACCATCACCGACGCGTTCTGCAGGTTCAGGCCCGAGCCGCCCGCATCGGTCGATATGAACACCTGAATCGAATCGTCGTCGCGGAAGCGGTCGATCAACTCGCCGCGCCGGGCGGTCGGCACGCCGCCATGCAGGCGCACGCAACCGAGCCCGATCGCGCGCAGGCGCCGCTCCGCGAGTTCGGTCATGCGCTGCCACTGCGAGAACACCACCGCCTTCTGCCCGCCCTGCACGCACAGCTCGTCGAGCAGTGTCACCAGCTCGTCGAGCTTGGGCGAGTCGTCCCCCTGCCATTCCTTGTCGACCAGCCCGACCGCGTCGCAGGCCATGCGCGCCTGCTGCAATGCGGCCATCAGTCTGTTCTGCTCGCCCGGCGTCAGCGGGCGGCGGCGCGCGACATGGGCGATGCGGCTCGCAGCGGACAGCGCGTCGTCGTGCAGGGCGCGCTGCGCCTCGGTCATCGCCACGTCGAGGCGCTGTTCGATGCGCTCGGGCAACTGATCGCGCACCAGGCGACGGTCGCGCCGCAGCATCAGCGGCGCGAGCCGCCGGCGCAGCTCCGACAGGTTCCGATAGCCGAGCACCTTGCCCCGTTCGTCGGTGATGTGAAAGTCGGCCAGATAGCGCCACAGCGGACCGAGGGCGTGCTGATCGACCACCTGCATCAGGCTGTACAAGTCTTCGAGGCGGTTCTCCAGCGGCGTGCCGGAGAGCACGAAGGCGTAGCGCGAAGCCATGCGCTTGACCGCGGCGGCGAGCTTGGTGCGCCAGTTCTTGATGCGCTGCGCCTCGTCGAGGATCAACAGATCGGGGACGAGCGCGCCGTTGATCACGTCCAGGTCGCGCAGCACCAGCTCGTAATTGACGATCGTGAAGGCGCTGCCGCGCCGGTACTGCGGCAGGCGCGCCTGCGCGGGGCCCTGCACGACCTGGGCATCGAGGCCGGTGAAGCGCTCGATCTCGCGTGCCCACTGCCGCTTGAGCGAGGCCGGGCAGACGATCAGCACGCGTTCGGCGCCGGCGTGACGCTGCAGCCACACCGCAGCCGAGATCGCCTGCAGCGTCTTGCCGAGCCCCATGTCGTCGGCGAGCAGCGCACGCCCGTTGCCGGCCAGAAAACCGACGCCCTCCATCTGGTACGGATAGAGCCTTGCGCGCACGCCGGGCAATTGACCGCCGGCCGCGCCGATCTGGCTGCGGATCTCGGCGGCGCGGGCCCGGTGCCCGTCGGCGGCGGCAAGAAAGCGTGCGTGGGCGAGGGCGTCGGCGCCGACGTGGACGTCGCCGCGCCCGTCGAGCCGATCGGCGAGACGGAAGAAGTCGTCCGGCAGCCGCCCGCGAAAGCGTCCGGCCGCGTCGAAGGCCTGCTCGAGCTCCGCGTGGAGTGGCTCGGGCACGGTGCCGCCCCGGTGCACGCGGATCCACGGTCCATCATCGAGCTCCCAGTCGAGGTAGATGTACGGCACCGGCGCAGACCGGGTCTTCAGGCGATCGAAATCCCGGCGCTGGGCGATGCGGTGCAACACCGCCTCGATGTGCTTGCAGGTGCCGAGCTGATTGACCGCAAAATCCGGGCAATTGCAGTAGTTCGCGCGTCGCGTGAGGGAGCGGACATGCACCGTGTAGTCGCGCGGATAGTGGGTCGCCTTGCTGATCGTGCGCGCCCGCCAGGTGCCGAACCAGGGCTCGCCATCGAGCTTGCGCACCTTGACCTCGGTGCGGCCGCGCTCGCGGCGCTCGGCGATCGCGCTCTCTTCCGCGCCGCGCAGACCCGTGTCGCCTTCGCAACGGGCCGCGTACGCGTACAGCGCGGCAATCGCGTGACGGCATAACCCCGGCGCATCCTGGCACGGGCAATCCACCACCGGGACGTCCGCACCGTCGAGGCCGATCGACAAGGACAGCAGTTCGCCGCTCGATGCGTCCTCGGCCTCGGCGAACAGCATGTCGCCCTCGCGCCCGACGTCGGTGACGCGCTTTTCCTTGAAGTCGTCCAGGCCGTCGCGGACAAGCGCCTCGTCGGCAAGCTGGTGCAGGCGGTCGGTGTCGATCCGGAAGGGATCGGCATGGGCGGCTTGGTCGTGCATGGGGCGACTCGGGGAGGTTGGAAGGGGGGTCGGATGCGCTTCGGCGGGCCGAAGGAAGGTAGCACAAGCCAAGTCACGGGCCGTTCACAGTTTCGCGCCTTCGCGATCCGTCGCGCGCCCCGTCCGTCCGGACGGCCCCCATCGCGGCCTAAGCCTGGCCGCCTTCGAGCCTCCACGCGGATCGGTGGGCGGTGACGGCGGCAGCTTCGGTTTGCCCGGTGTTACCCACTGCGGGGCAGCTCGCGTCAGGCGCCGCAAGACCTCGAGCGATGGCATGGGCGGGCATGGCCACGATGGCGCGTGGATGCTCGCAAGCTCCGTTACGGTTGCCGGCGAATCGGCGAATCGGCGAATCGGCGAATCGGCGACGACGCGGAAGATCGTGTCGCCGGGCGCGGTGCAGGAAGCGGTCAGGAGGGTGATCGCCTTTCGGCATGGCGGATGGCTCAGCCCGCAAGCGTGGCCAGTCCGGCGCAGGGGGTGCAGAGCGGGGCCGCGCCGATACCGCTCCAGTGGTGAGGGAACGCCGATCCTGGCGCCGTCGGCAGACGCAATCGCGGGGGTTCTGCCGCTGTTGCCGCCGGCATCGATCATCCCTCGCTCGACCAGCCGCGACGCACCGACCACGCCCCACGTCAAATATGCACCGACCCGTGTGGCATGCGGACCGCCGCGCCGTGCATGGCTGGCGAAGAGCCCCGGAGTCATGTCGATCATCGGCCTGCCCGCGTTGCTGCAGTTGCATCGATGATGGATCCATACAACCATTCCGGCGAAGGAGATGGCCTGCGCCGCCTGCCTGCGCCACTCCACCACTGCGGGGCCCGGCCATGGATGCCTATTTCGAGATCGAGCCGCTCAAGGTGATGCTGTCGAGCCGATGCACGGACAGCGTGCGCTTCGAGGGCAAGGCGCAGCCGATGGGCGTCCTGCGCAGCGCCATCAAGGCCGAGCTGGAGGGGATGGCGCTGGCGGGCGAGGCGGTGTTCCGGGTGTGGATCCACGAGGACGAGGCGATCGCCAGCGGCTCGCGGAAGTCGTGGGACAAGTGCATGGCCCAGTCCCGGCGGGCAGACCTGTTCCTGATGCTCTACAACGGCAACGCCGGCTGGCCGGGCAGCAGCGATCTGTTCGCCGACCAGGTGGGCATCTGCCACGCGGAGCTGGCCCTCGCCTACAACAAGGCCCCGTCCAAGGTGCGCAGCATCCAGTTGCCGACGACGGGTGTGGCGAAGACGAAGTCCAACCTCGCATTCCAGAGGTACGTCGCCGCGCAGAACATCATCGGCGCGCAGGTGGCGACCGGCGAGGAGGCCATCGCGCAGGCCCGGCGGGCTGCTGTCGCGGCGCTGCTGGCATTGGCGCGGGCCGGCGTCGGGGTGGCCGCGGCCGGCAGCTATTTCGCGGGCGAGGCGCTGGCGTGGAATCGGCTGGATTTTGCCGGCCGGCGGCGGGTGACGACCGGGGCGATGGTGGACTTCCTGGCCGATCGCTTCGGCCTGGAGGCAGACGCCGCGAACGACACCACCGTGGTCCTGCCGCTGGCGGGATCCGGCGTCGCCTTCGCATGCGATTGCATTCCCTCGACGCTGACGACGGCGGCGGCGCGGGAACTGGTGGGGCAGCCCTTCCTGCGGGACCACGAGTGCTGTTCCCGGCTGGCGGATGGCGTGGCCGGCCCGGTGCACCTGATCGCCTGCCAGAAGGGGGTGACCGAGGCGCAGGCGCTGCGGCAACTCGGCTTCCCCGATGCCATCGCGGTGCAGGCACCGTTCGGGGTGTATGTGGCCGACGACGTGCAGAAGATCCAGATGGTGTTCCTGGCCAACTGCCGGGACGAGACCACCACCCGAGCCCAGGTGCAGCGCTTCCTGCAGTGGCTGGCGGAGGAGGGTGAGGACCGGTTGCTGGTCGCCCGGGCGCGATCGCGGCGCCGGATTGCCGACCTGATCGCGCGGGAACTGTAGCCGGTCATTTCGGCGTCTCGAGCGGGGGCGAGCGGGCAGCGCTGCCCTCGCGGAGCCACTCGTCCGACCCGCCGCGCCGACTCCCTTTTTGGGGGGCTGTGGCAGCCGCCTCGGCCGCGTAGTCTGCCGCAATCCAATGGCCGTAGGCGACACGGGTGGCGCGGATCGAGCGCGGCGGATGCCGGCCCGTGGCGTGCGGTGCCGGGGCGAGGCCGGCTCGCGGCACGAGCGGGCCGGCCAGGCGGCCGACGCCCTTCGGTCGATGCATCCCCGACAGCAATGGATTGCCGCCCGGAGCCTGCGTGCGCCGGGCTGTTTCGGCCGGCCAGGGCCGCAGATCGGGGACGAGTCATCGCGCGACGCTGCGGCGAAGGCGGCTGTGAACGAATGCCGGTGCGGGCCCGTCGTGCGAGACGGTCCGCAGCGCATCGAGGCCACATGCTTCAACCCAAGGAGGAAACGATGGAAAGCCCAACCCAATTGTTCGACGACATCGCCAGATTGACGCAGCAGTTCAAGCTGTCGGGTACCGAGTTGGACCGCTTGTTGAATGCCCGCCGCAAGGACCTGGAGGCGATGCTCGAAGCCGGTCGCATCGCCCAGAGCGGGGTGCAGTCGCTGGCCCAGAAGCAGTCCGAAATGCTGCGCACCGCGGTGGAGGAACTGCGTGGCGTGCTTGCCGCGAATCCGGACGCCACCGGCAATCAGCTCAACACGATCCGCCAGGTGGCCGGGAGGGCGATCACCAACGTCAGCGAGCTGGCGGAGATCGCCCTGCAGTCCCAGTCGCAGGCCTTCGACACGGTGCGCAAGCGGGCGCAGGAAGACATCGACGAGCTGAAGTCGCTGATCACCGGGACCCGGTGATGTGCCACCGGTGCCATCGGGGGACGGGCATCCGGCGATGAGCGGAGGCAGTGGGTCGGAGCCTGCCACCGAGATCCGGATGGTCGGCGTGTGCGGGCGACGCGTCCGCGTCGGATCGCGAGGGGGCGGCGACGGCGGCACGCCGCTGCTGATCTTCAACGGCATCGGCGCACCGCTGGAATTGCTGGAGCCCCTCACCGCCGCGTTGGGCCGCATCGACACCGTGGTGTTCGACGTGCCGGGTGTCGGCGGCTCGCCGCCGCCACTGCTGCCGTATCGCTTCTGGCAGCTGGCGAACATGGCGAACCGTCTGATGCATGAGCTGGGCCATCGCGGTGGGATCGACGTCCTCGGGGTTTCCTGGGGCGGGGCTCTGGCGCAGCAGTTTGCCCTCCAGTACCCCGCGCGCTGCCGTCGCCTGATCCTCGCCGCCACGTCGCCGGGCATGGCGATGGTGCCCGGCAAATGGTCCGCGCTGCGAAACCTGCTCGGTGTACGCCCCGGTGCGGACGGCGCCCTACCCGGATGGGATGCTGCCGCGGTCTACGGCGGCGATCTCCGCAACGATCCGGGACTGTTGCGCGAGCATGCCGGCCACATCGGTCCGCCGCGCGGCCGCGGCTACCTGTTCCAGCTGCTCGCCTGCTGGGGCTGGACCAGCCTGCCGTGGCTGCCGTTCCTGCACCAGCCGACCCTGGTGCTCGCGGGCGCGGGCGACCCCATCGTTCCGGTGGTCAATTCACGCTTGCTGCATTCGTGGATCCGCAATGCCAGCTTGCACGTGATCGACGACGGGCACCTGTTCCTGCTTACCCGTACCGCCGAAGCGGCGGGCATCATCCGGAGCTTCCTCGGCGACCCTGCGCCCGGGCGTGCCGCCGGCGGACAGGCGCCGGCAGCGCGCCGCTGATCCGCAGTGTCAGGACTGGCGCTCGCCGGCGGCCAGTTCCGGCATGTTGGCGTGGGCCCAGCGGACCGCCTGGATGCGGGAAGTGACGCCCAGCCGCTGGAAGATGTTCTTCATGTGCCACTTGACGGTCTCGGGAGAAACCGACAGCTGGCGGGCGATCGACTTGTTCGACAGGCCGTTGCTGACGAGGAGCAGGATTTCCCGCTCCCGCGGCCGCAGCAGGCCGGCCGGCTCGTGGGCTTCGTGGTCACCGGGCTCCATCGCCGGATCGGTATCGACACCGAGGCGCCGCGCGAGGTTGTCCAGATACCACGGGTCGAGGCCGCCACGGGACGGATCGTCGTCCGGCAGGCCGGCAATCCGCGTGAACAGTTCGGAGATTTCCTCCCTGGCGTCGAGGAACGCCCGGATCATGCCGTTGCCCTGGCCGTACTGCAGGGCCAGCTTGAACGTCTCGACCGCTGCGGTCGTTTCGCCGCTGCGATCGAGCGATGTGGCGAGGAGGATCCTCGCCTGGGCGAGCAGATAATTGCTGCCGACCGTCTGCAGTTCGCGGCAGAGCTCGAACAGGACGGCGGTCGCGGCCTCGTAATGATGCATCCGGATCTTCAGGCCGGCGATCGACATCGCCAGATTGAATCGCACCTCGGAAAACGAGCCGAGAGGAATCGGTGGGCGCTGCGGCATGGCGTGGAGAAGCAGGTCGAGCGTCCGTCTGGCGCGAACGATGTCGCCATCCTGCAGCATCAAGCGCATCGCCTGGGCGCGGCAGGCCGACAGCATGCGCAGCCAGTTCCGCTCGCTGGCCACCCGGCAGGCTCGCTCGATGGTGTTGAGGGCCTGGTCCACCCTGCCCTGGAGGGCCTGCAGACGGATCGCCGAGATCACGAAGCGGCTGGCGGAGCCGTTGGCGCAGACGCTCAGCGCGGTCGAAAGTCGGCGCCGCAGCACCTCTTCGAGGTGGGCCAGTTCGTCCCACTCGTACAGAATCGTGCTCAGATAGCCTGCCGGCAGGGTGGCGGCCGCGGTTTCGAATCCGACTTCGTCCTCGCCCCGGCGCAGGGCGCTCGAGAAGATGCTCGCGGCATCGAGCAGCCTGCCTTCGACCAGCGCGCTGAGGCCGAACATGCACTGCTGGTAGACCGCCGCAAAGGTCGGCTCGTCGGTCCACGCGGCGCCCTGGCCGACCACCCGGGCCTGCAGCGTGCGCGCCTCGTCGAAGCCGCGCTCGTAGGCGAGGCCGAAGGTGAGGGCGGTATGGGCCATCTGCTCGACCCACGAACCCGGTTCGGGCCGCAGCGCCATGACCTGGCGGGCGAGGCGCAGGGCTGTCGTCGAATCGTCGGTCAGGCCGGCCACGATCGCCCGCACCGAGAGCATCTCGCGGCGCAGGTCCGCATTGCCCTGATGGCTCAGTTGGCCGGTGGTCAGGTCCTGCTCCAGCGCCCGCAGCGTTCGCGAGGCATCCGCCGGCTGCAGCGCGAGCGTGAATGACCAGGCCTGCACGAGGCGCAGGCGGAGACTGCCGTCGATGATCCTGGGCGGCAGCCGGTCGAGCCAGCCGATCACCGTCCGCAGATCGCTTCGCCGGACGAGATCCATCGCGCAGTGCTCGACCCAGGCGGCAGCCTTGCAGTCCTCGCCGGCGGCCAGCGCGTGCCTGACCGCCTCCTGCCACACGCCGATGCCGGCGAAATACTCGCTCGCCTCACGGTGCAGGCTCGGCAACTCGTCCGCAATCTCGCGTCGCGCCCGTGCCCGCAGGTAGTCCAGGAAGAGGGCATGAAAGCAGTACCATTCGCGCCGGTCGTCGAGGGGCGACAGGAACAGGTTGCGCTGTTCGAAGTGCTCGAGCAGATACGCGGCGTCGGCGTTGCCGGTGATCCTGGCTGCGATCGGGCCAGACACGCGATCGAGGACCGAGATGCGCAGCATGAAGTCGACCAACGGGTGAGGCATGTCCGCGAGGACGTTCTCGGTGAGGTAGAGGGCGATGCCGTGCGCGGCGCTCTCCAGCCCTGCCTCGATGTTCTCCTGGTCGCCGAGATCACCCCGCGCGAGCGAAGCCAGCTGGATGCCGGCCACCCAGCCTTCCGTCGTGCGCCACAGCCGAGACGCCTCGGCCGGGCTGAGGGCGCGCCCGGCGACGTCGCTGAAGAAGCGCTGGGTGTCCTCGACCGAGAAGCGCAAGTCGTCGGTGTCGACACGATAGAGATCGCGCTGGGTCTGGAAGCGGCTGACGTGGATCCGTGGCTCCGATCGCCCCGCCACGACCACGTGGAGGTTCGGGGGCGCATAGCGAACGAAACGGAACAGGGCGTCGTTGACCGCCGGCGACTCGAGCAGATGGACGTCGTCGAGGAACAGCACCAGCGGCGCCTCGAGTTCCGCGATCCCGCCGAGCAGCACCGAAAGGACATGGCGGTACGAGACCAGCGGGTCGTTGCGAAGCAGGCCGCGAACCCGGCTCGCCGCATGCCAGCAGGACGACGACAGGGATTCCAGCAGATAGGTGAAGAACTGGTGCGTGTCGTCGTCTTCGCTGTCCAGGGTCAACCAGCCGGTGGCCACCCCGCTGGCCCTGAGCGAGGCGTACCAGAGGGCAAGCTGGGTCGTCTTGCCGAAACCCGCGGACGCCGTGACGACGGTCAGCGGCGTCTCGAGAATCCGCGAAACCGCTCCTTCGAGCCGCGTCCGCGGCACCCACGGATGCGTCCCCCTCGGCGGGCACAGCTTGGCACGAATGATGTCGATTCCGATTTCTTCCATGCTGGAACTGGGCAGATGTCGCGACTGGGTTGTCTCCCGGGTCATTCTAGGCCAGTCGATCGTCGGTCTCGCGGACGGCCCGGTGCGACTGGCGCCGCTGCGCCGGCGCGCTACATGTTCGGATAGTTCGGTCCGCCGCCGCCCTCGGGGGTCGCCCAGTCGATGTTCTGCAGGGGATCCTTGATGTCGCAGGTCTTGCAGTGCAGGCAGTTCTGGGCGTTGATCTGCAGTCGCT
>JAGRGB010000008.1 GCA_020445745.1 Rhodocyclaceae bacterium
CGAGTGCGGATTCGTCGAACAGGTTCTCTTCGGTGCTGGCCGCGGTCGCCCTCAGGGTTTCCTCGTGGGGCGTGTCCCTGAAGAATTCGAGCAGCGCACCGAGCCCGCCACGGGTCGGCAGCTCGCCCAGGCCGTCGGCGTCGATCAGGGCGAGCAGGGCCCGTCCCGATTCGGTATCGGCAGGAATGCCGTCGCTGCGTATGCGGCTCACCAGATGCGGGTGCAGCAGCACCATGCGCAGCAAGGTGTCCTCGGGGGGGCGCGTGATCCGTCTCGAGCGCGAGGGCCAACGGGTGCGGCGTGGTCCGGGGGCGCCGGGCTTGCGCGCCGGCTCGCCGCTGGACTCATGCAGGCCGTAGCTCTGTTCCAGTTCGGCCTGGCTCAGCCCGGCCCGCTCGGCAATGCGCTTCAGCACCTGCAGGCGCAGCAGCGGGGCGGCGATGCGGGTCACCAGTGGCTGTGCGCGGTGGGCGTAGCGCGCGCGCCCTTCGGCGCTGTCGAAATCGATGTCTTCGGCCAGTTGTTCCTCGAGCAGCGTTGCGAGGGGGGTTGCCCGTGCGGCCGCGTCGAGAAAGGCCTGCGCGCCCTCGGCTCGGACGAAGCTGTCCGGGTCGTGCTCGGACGGCAGGAACAGAAACGCGACGCCGCGGTCGTCGCGCAGGTGGTCGAGCGAGGCCTCGAGGGCACGCCATGCGGCGCGACGGCCGGCCGCGTCGCCGTCGAAACAGAAGACGACCCGCTCCGAGCTGCGCAGCAGGCGCTGGACGTGGGTCGGCGTGGTGGCAGTTCCCAGCGTGGCAACCGCGTTGTCGACACCGAACTGGGCAAGCGAGACCACGTCCATGTAGCCTTCGACCACGACGACGCTGCCGTGGTTGCGGATTGCGTCGCGCGCCTGCAGCTGTCCATAGAGTTCCCGGCCCTTTTCGAAGACGGGCGTTTCGGGCGAGTTCATGTACTTGGGCTCGCCCTTGTCGATGATGCGACCGCCAAAGCCGATCACGTTGCCGCGTGCGTCGTGGATCGGAAACATGATGCGATCGCGAAATCGGTCGTAGCGGCGTCCCTGGTCGTTCTCGATCACCAGGCCCGCTTCGAGCAGCCGGGGATCCTGGTAGTCGGGGAAGGCGTCGGCGAGGGTCTGCCAGCCGGCGGGCGCATAGCCGATGCCGTATTGCTGTGCGATGCGACCCGACAGGCCGCGGCCCTTGAGGTAGTCGATGGCGCGCTGGCTGTCACGCAGGCGTGCCCGGAAATGCGCGGCGGCGGTGGCCAGCATCTCGGTCAGTGCCGGCTCGTGCCGTTGCCGCTCGTTCGCCCGCGAGCGTGCCTCGTCGGGCACCCGGAGGCCGGCCTGGCCGGCGATCTGCGCGACGGCTTCGGCGAAGCCCAGGCCGCTGTACTGCATCAGGAAGCCGATCGCGCTGCCGTGTGCGCCACAGCCGAAGCAGTGGAAGAACTGCTTGCTAGGGCTGACCGAGAACGATGCACTCTTCTCGTCGTGGAACGGGCAGCAGGCAAAGAAGTTGGCGCCGCTCTTCTTAAGCGGCACATACTGACCGATCAGATCGACGATGTCGGTTCGGGTCAGCAGATCCTGGATGAAGGACTGCGGAATCATGCCCGCGGAAAACGCCCGTCGCGTCAGGAAGCGGCGGCGAGCGCCTTGCGCGCGAGCGCCGAGACCCGTGCCATGTCCGCGCGTCCGGACAAGGCCGGCTTGAGTGCCGACATCAGGCGACCCATGTCCGACGGTCCGGTACTGCCGGTCTCGGCCATCGCCTTTGCGATCGCCGCCTCGATGGCGGCTTCGTCGAGCTGTGCCGGAAGATATTCGGACAGGACCTCGATCTCGAATCGCTCGGCATCGGCGAGGTCGTTCCGGCCCGCGTTGGCGTACTGGCCGGCGGCGTCGCGTCGCTGCTTGTCCGCGCTCTCGACCACCGCCGTCACGCCGGCGTCGTCGAGATCCAGGCGCTCGTCGATCTCGCGCTGCTTGACCGCAGCCAGGAGCAGGCGAATCGCCGACAGGCGCCG
>JAGRGB010000113.1 GCA_020445745.1 Rhodocyclaceae bacterium
GACATGCCGAGCCGCTTGACCACGTCCGCCGCCAGTTTCGGGTTGGCGTTCCCGGTAAACACCATCAGGTTGCCAGAGGCCATCGAGTTGCTCCGATGCGCAAGGTACGGTCCAAAACGACTCGGGCAGGCGATGCGCCTGCCCGATGGATTTTGGCTGGGGAGGAAGGATTCGAACCCTCGAATGCCGGAATCAAAATCCGGTGCCTTGACCGACTTGGCGACTCCCCAGTAATGCTTCAGTCACGCACCCATTCCCGCAACGGGTGGCTGGCGAGCGATGTCACGCTCCTCGCCTGCCACGGCGCCGGACACAGGGCCGCGATTCGCAGCGCTTCGTTCCCGTCGGAAAACGGAGCGAACACGCACGCGCCGGATCCGGTCATCCTGGCCGGCGCGTACTGCCCGAGCCATTCGACCAGACGGTCCACTTCCGGGTAACGAAGCCGGACCACCGCTTCGAGATCGTTGCGCGTAGTGCTCGCTGCGAAGTCCGCCATTCTGATTGGCGCGCTGTTTCGCGTCAACTCCGGATCCGCAAAAACCGCCGCGGTCGGCACCTGGACCTGTGGCTTCACCACCACGTAGCAGCTCGCCGGCAGGGCCAGTTCCTGCAGCTTCTCGCCGACGCCCTCGGCCAATGCGTCGCGACCGAAGATGAAGAACGGCACGTCCGCACCCAGTTCCAGACCCAGCGCCATCAGCGCGGCACGGTCGGCATCGATCGACCACAGCCGGTTCAGCGCCAACAGTACCGTGGCGGCATCGCTGCTGCCGCCGCCGAGACCGCCCCCCATCGGCAGGCGCTTGTCGATTGACAGCTCGACGCCGAGATCGCAGCCGAATCGCGTCTGCAGCAGCCGCGCGGCGCGCACCGCCAGATCGTCCTCGGTGGCGACGCCGGCGAGCCGACCACGACGCATCACCCGCCGATCTCCCCGCACCCGCAGCGACACCGTGTCGTGCCAGTCGATCAGGCGGAATGCCGATTGCAGCAGATGGTAGCCGTCGGCGCGGCGTCCGGTCACGTGCAGGAACAGGTTGAGTTTGGCCGGCGCCGGGCAGTGCACCCAGCCATTGGTCAACGCGTCGCCGCCCATTGATCCACCAGCACGGTCAGCTCCAGTGCCCCCCAGCGCGCGTGCAAGCGCCTTATCGGCGCGCTCGCCGAGTCGTCGGCATAGGCCGAGTATTCGATCAGCCAGCCCTGTTCCGAAATCAGTGACGGCCGGCCGCGCGAATCGCGGCGCAGGACCCGGGCGCCCTCCGCGGCGACCGCCTGCACCCAGTCGCGCAGCCGCGACACGGGGACTTCGAAGCCGAGCAGATCCAGCGCCAGCGCATCGAGGGATGCCGCTTCGCGCTGGCGCCCGCCGGGCAGCTGCATGCGGGCACCACCGCGCCCGCTTTCAAGGCGCCCCATGACCTGGCCGGTCGGCGCAAGGAAATCGATGGAATCGTCACCATCGTCGTGCACCCAGTAGATCGATGCGGCGGTACTGCGCTCGCCGTCGCGCACGGCCACCCGCCCGTCGAGTTCGAAGCCGGTCGCGGCGACCCGCTCGACGACGATCCCTGGCTGCACGGGCCGGCCACCACAGGCGGCGAGGCCGACGGTGAACACCAACGGGACGACCAGCGCGCGCAGCATCCGCATCACTGCGCGTAGCGGCCGATGACCTCCTTCAGTTCCTTGCTGTCGGGGTGGCGTTCGCTGGCCTCGCTCCAGATGCGGCGCGCCTCGTCGCGGCGATCCATCGCCCACAGTACCTCGCCGACATGGGCCGCGATCTCCGGATCGCTGCGCTGGTCGTAGGCCTGGCGCAGCAGTTCCAGGGCACGCCCATGCTCGCCCTTGCGGAAATGCACCCAGCCGAGACTGTCGAGGATGAACGGATCCTCCGGTGCCAGTTCGTTGGCGCGCTTGATCAGCGAGTACGCTTCGTCGAGACGCACGCCGCGATCCGCGAACGAATAGCCGAGCGCATTGAGCGCGTGGGCGTTGTCGGGATTGACGTCGAGCAGCATCCGCAGGCGCCCTTCCATGACGTCGGTGCGACCGAGCCGCTCCGCCAGCAACGCGGTCTCGTAGAGCAGATCGGGATCGCGTTCGCTGCGCTGGAGTTCCTCGTCGAGCAGGTCGTAGGCTTCCTGATAGCGCTCGGCGTCCCGCAACACCTGTGCCTCCGCGACACGGGCACGGCGCAGGACGTCCTCGTCGCCCTCGATCGCGTGCAGGGTCTGGCGAGCGAGATCGTACTCGCCGTGCTTGGACTGCAACCTAGCCAACAGGAACTGCGCCTGGATCTGTTCGTCGCCGCTGCCCACGGCGCGGTAATACTGCTCCGCCAGCGTGTCGTTGTCGCGCGCCGCCGCCACCTGGCCGAGCAACAACCTGATGCGGTCACCGTTGTCTGGGTTGGCGCGCAGCAGCTCGTGCAGCCGCCGCTCGGCTGCCGGCCAGTCCTCGATCTGCATCGACAGCAGCGCGGACGAATTCAGCGCGTCGGAGTCATCCGGCGAGCTCTCCAGTACCGCATCGAACGCATCACGCGCATCCTTGTAGCGCTTGACTGCCGCCAGCGAACGGGCGAGTGCCAGCTTCGCCTGATGGCTGTCTGGATGCCTGGCGGCGTAGTCCCCTAGCAGCGCGATCGCCTCGTCCGGCCGTTCATGCTGAAGCAACTGGGCCTTCATCATCACGGCCGGCTCCCAGTCGGGACGGCGCTCCAGCGCCCGGTCGAGATGGCCCTGCGCGCCGGCCGTGTCGTTGGCGTTGAACGCCGCGTGGGCCCGCGCGAAGTGCGCCTCCGGCTGCGTCAGGTAGGGTTCGGTGACGCGATCGATGACTTCACGCGCGGCCTGCTTGTTTTCCACCCGGGCCATCGCCCCGTTGAGGCCGAGCAGATGCTGCGGCAGGCGCACACCGGCGCCGGCAAGCGCCTTGGCCAGGTGCGCCTCGAGTTCCTCGATGCGCGCCCCGGTACGCATCAGCACGCCGGT
The DNA here is from genome assembly GCA_020445745.1 of Rhodocyclaceae bacterium. GTDB lineage: Bacteria > Pseudomonadota > Gammaproteobacteria > Burkholderiales > Rhodocyclaceae > Cognatazoarcus. Next base: position 3,003 of record JAGRGB010000113.1, read on the forward strand.
CAGCACCCGCTGCGCCTCGGCCGAATCCGGATCGATCTCGTTCCACAACCGCGCCGCCTCGGCGGCTGCGCCCATGTCGCGCGCGAACAGCGCGATTTCGGCAGCGCGCTTGGCAACGCGCGGGTCGCGGGTACTGCGCGCCAGCTGGAGATAGGCACGTACCGAAACGTCCAGGTGCCCGCGCGCGCCTGCGATCTCGCCGAGCAGGAACAGGTACAGCGTTTCGGCACTGAGCGAGCTGTCACCGACGGCCGCTTCGGCCGGTGCCTGGTCGGCCTTCTCGGCGCGTACGACCGTGGTTCCCAGTACGCCGGCCAGCAAGGCGGTGACAATGATCGATCTGCGGACTGCGTGCATCAGGAATCCCGAACTAGGCTGAACTTGCTGGCACCGCGAAGGCGGCGGCTGGCATACGAATCGGATGACCAAGATTCGAGCGCCGGAATAAGATATGGTTCGATCCCCGCCGGGCCGGCTCGAACCGATGGAACTCGGTCCGGGCGATCTTAGGTACTTTCGATGCCCGCGGCAAGCAAGCACCACACGGATCGATATGCCAGAACTGCCAGAGGTCGAGACCACCCTCCGCGGACTGTCGCCGCACCTGGCGGGCCGCAGCGTCACCGCCGTCGATGTCCGCCAGCCGCGGTTGCGCGAGCCGGTACCCGTGGATCTCGCGACACGCCTGTCGGGTTCCGCCCTGCAGGCCATCGAGCGCCGCGGCAAGTATCTGTGCTTCCTGTTCGATCACGGCGCGCTGTTGATCCACCTCGGCATGTCGGGCAGCCTGCGCATCGTGCCGCCCGACCAGCCGCCGTCGGGCCACGATCATGTCGATATCGCGTTCGGCGACCGGGTGCTGCGATTCCGCGACCCGCGCCGCTTCGGCCTCGTCCAGTGGTACGACCCGCGGCAGGGCGATCCGCCACGGCTCGCCCGACTGGGCATCGAGCCGCTGTCGGCCGCTTTCGACGGCAGCTGGCTGTACCGTGCCACCCGCGGCCTCGGCCTGCCGATCAAGTCCTTTCTGATGGATGGTCACCGCATCGTCGGCGTCGGCAACATCTATGCCTCGGAAAGCCTGTTCCGCGCCCGCGTTCATCCGCTGATGCCGGCCCGGCGGCTCGGACCGCGGCGCGGCCAGCGACTGGCGTCGGCGATACGCGAGGTCCTCGCCGAGGCCATTGCCGCCGGCGGCAGCACCCTCAGGGATTTCACCGGCGGCGACGGCCGCCCCGGCTACTTCCAGCACAGCCATGCGGTCTATGGCCGAGAGGGTGAGGCCTGTCCGTGCTGCGCGGCGCCGATCCGCAGAATCGTGCTGGCGCAGCGCTCGACCTTCCTGTGCACGCGCTGCCAGCGCTGCTGAGCGCTCGTCTTCGCCCGCTCGTCACCAATAGCCACCTTCGGGCGCCTGATCTAAAGGAACCAGCGGCGACTGCCGTGAAACCCGTTATCCTTTGATTCCATTGGCCATACCCGGAGGCACGCGCCCCCGCGATAACGGAAACCGTCATGAGCCTGATCGATCGCTTCACCGCATACAGTGAGTGGCGCAAACGCGCCGCAACCACCGTCGAGAACCTCCGGGCATGGCTGGATCGCAACCAGCTCGGCGATGCCCAGGGCGAACTGCGACTGAAGTACGCACTCGACCGGCTGCGCGAGGACCAGCTCACGGTCGCCTTCGTCGCCGAATTCTCGCGCGGCAAGTCCGAACTGATCAACGCGGTGTTCTTCAGCGACTACGGCGACCGCATCCTGCCATCGAGCGCCGGCCGTACGACGATGTGCCCGACCGAACTGCAGTGGTCGCCCGGCGACACGCCGAGCATCAGTCTGCTGCCGATCGAGTCCCGCGCAACCCACGCGACGGTGGCCGAACTGAAGCGCTTCGACGACGAGTGGCAAACCCTGTCGCTCGACTCGAACTCCGCCGCCAGCCTGCAAGGCGCCCTCGCCCGGGTCGGCGAAACCAAATGGGTGCCGCTTGCGGAAGCCGAAAAGCTCGGCTTCGCCGTCGATCCGGCCGGTGAACGCGGGCTCAAGCCGGCTGCGGACAATCTCGTCGAGATCCCGAGCTGGCGCCATGCCATCATCCGCTTCCCCCACCCGCTGCTGGAAAAGGGCCTGGTGGTGCTGGACACACCGGGCCTCAACGCGATCGGCGCCGAGCCGGAACTGACCCTGTCGCTGCTGCCCAACGCCCACGCGGTGCTGTTCGTGCTGGCGGCCGATACCGGCGTCACCCAGTCCGACCTCGCGGTGTGGCGCGAATACGTGGACACCTCCCGCGGCGCCCGACGAGGCCGCCTGGTGGCGCTCAACAAGATCGACGGGCTGTGGGACGGACTGCGCGACGATGCGCGCATCGAACGAGAGATCGCCAAGCAGGTCACGACGGTGGCCAGCGCCCTAGAGATCCCCAGCAGCCAAGTGTTTCCGATCTCCGCGCAAAAGGGGCTGGTGGCCCGCATCAACGGCGACAGCAACACCTTAGCCCGCAGCCGGCTGGCCGCGCTCGAGACCGCGCTGGTCGAGGACCTGCTGCCGACCAAGCAGGACATCGTGCGCGAGGGCACCCTCGGCGAGGCCGACGACCTGATCCAGCACACTCGTGAACTGCTCAATGCCCGCCTCACCGGCATCCGCGAGCAACTGCACGAACTCACCGAGCTGCGCGGCAAGAACCAGAGCGTGATCGAATACATGATGCGCAAGGTCAAGAGCGAGAAGGACGAGTTCGAGCAGGGGCTGCAGAAGTACTACGCGGTGCGCAGCGTGTTCTCGAACCTGACCAACAACCTGCTCGCCCACCTCGGCCTCGACGCATTGCGTGACGAAACCCGCCGTACCCGCGAAGCGATGCTCGAATCCTCGTTCTCGCGGGGATTGCAGGGGGCGATGCGCGATTTCTTCAACAACATCCGCTCGAACCTCCATCGCTCGAGCAGCGAGATCGGCGAGATCACCAAGATGCTCGACGCGATGTACAAGCGCTTCAGCGTCGAGCACGGCCTCAAGCTGGCTTCGCCCAGTGCCTTCTCGACGCTGCGTTACCAGAAGGAGATCGACCGTCTCGAGGCCGCCTTCAACAACCAGTTCAACACCGTGCTGGCGATCGTCACCACCGAAAAGCACGCGCTGACGCAAAAATTCTTCGAAACCATCGCGGTTCAGGCCCGCAAGACCTTCGAGGTAGCCAACCGCGACGTCGAAAACTGGCTGCGGGCAGTGATGTCGCCGCTCGAGACCCAGGTACGCGAATACCAACTGCAATTGAAGCGCCGGCTGGAGAGCGTGAAGCGCATTCACCAGGCCACCGACACCCTCGAGGATCGCATCGTCGAACTGCACCAGTCCGAACAGGGCGTGCTTGCCCAGATCGACGAACTGACCGGACTCGCCAATGCGATCCACCGGGAGTTCGGTCAGGACGTGCTCGCCGCCGACGAGGACGAAGGCGCCGAAGCCGCTTGACCGCTTGCCGGCACTAAAAAAGCCCCGCATCGCGGGGCTTTTTCACATTCCGGGAGATTGCGATGCTGGTGATCAGCCCTTGCCCGCGGTCAGGCGCAGGAATTTCTCCATCAGTTGATCCTGGCTCTCCTCGCGTTCCGGATTTAGCGGGATACAGTCGACCGGACAAACCTGCTGGCACTGCGGTTCGTCGAAATGGCCAACGCATTCGGTGCACTTGTCGGGATCGATCTCGTAGATCTCCTCGCCCTGGTAGATCGCACCGTTGGGGCACTCCGGCTCACAAACGTCGCAGTTGATACATTCGTCGGTAATCATCAGAGCCATTGCTCGTTCCTCTTCACTGTTGCTGCCGGGCTGTCGACTTCAGCCGGAGCCTTTCAAATACGGTCGGCTGCACGAAATTGCTGACGTCGCCACCAAGGCGTGCGATCTCACGGACCATCGTCGCCGAAATGAACATGTACTCGTCGGAGGGGGTCAGGAATACCGTTTCGACGTCCGGGAACTGCTTGCGGTTCATGCCGGCCATCTGGAACTCGTACTCGAAGTCGGAAACCGCCCGCAGCCCGCGCAGGATCACCCGGGCGCCGCGCTCACGCAGGAAATGCATCAGCAACCCGGAAAAGCCGGTGATCTCGACATTCGGAATGGGTGCGAGCACCTCCTCGGCGATCTCCACCCGCTCGGCGAGCGAAAACACCGGATCCTTGGCCGGACTGGCGGCGACGGCGACGACCACGCGGTCGAACAGCCGCGATGCACGCCGCACCAGGTCTTCGTGGCCACGGGTGAAGGGATCGAAGGTTCCAGGGTAGATCGCGACACCGTCTCTCATCCGGGGGCTCCTCGCAGCAACTGGAAATACACCTGACCCGCCCGCCCGCTTCTGACGGTTGTCCACGTACCCAAATCGACCAATGGCCGCTCCGCCTCGACATAGAGCCAGCCGTCCGCCACGAGCAAGCGATCGAGGTGGCCGGCGATTCTGTCCACCAAGCCCTTGCCGTAGGGCGGGTCGACGAACACCAGGTCGAACGATCGCTCGCACGCGGAGGCGAATTTTAACGCATCGCCGCGGTACATCTCTACACATGACGCAGACAGGGTCTTTGCGCTGCACGCCAGTGACCGAATCGCCCTGGGATCCTGCTCCACCATCAGCACCGAAGCGGCCCCGCGCGACGCCGCCTCGAAGCCGAGCACGCCGCTGCCGGCAAACAGGTCGAGCACACGCCAGCCGCTGAGATCCTGGCCGAGCCAATTGAACACGGTTTCGCGAACACGATCCGGTGTCGGCCGTAGACCCGGCACGGACGCCACCGGCAGCAGCCGCGAACGCCATTGGCCGCCGACGATTCGCACCCGGCTCATTGCATCGCTGCGGGCTGTCCGGCGACCTGAGCACTATCACCGTCGCCGCCGACCACGACACTGACCATGTGTTCCGGCAACACCCGCCGCCGAAAGGCGTCCCGCACCTCGGCGACGGTAAGCGCCGCGACCTTCAGCGGATACTGGTCGAGCCAGTCCAGTGGCAGCTCGTAGAATCCGATCATCGAAACGTAGCTGAGCACCTTGCGGTTGGAGTCGAGCCGCAGTCCGAATCCGTTGATGGTGTAGTCCCGGGCCGCGGCAAGCTCCTCCTCGGTGGGGCCTTCGGCGATGAACTCCCGCACGGTCTTGTTTACCACGTCGAGGGCCTCGCTGACCTGACTGCCCTTGGTCTGCAGGCCGATCTGGAACGGGCCGGCCTCCTTGTGGGGCGAGAAATGGCTGTACACGCTGTAAGCGAATCCGCGCTTCTCGCGCACCTCCTTCATCAGCCGAGAGACGAAGCCACCACCGCCGAGCACGTAGTTGCCGATCAGCAGCGGGTAGTAATCCGGGTCCTCGCGCGTGATGCCGGGCATGCCGATCAAGACATGGGCCTGGGCCGAGGGATGCGGCACGCGGACCTGGGCCGCGTCGGGCAAGGCAACCGGCGGAATCTTGTCGGCGCTCTCCCCGTCGTGGGGCAGCCCGGCGGCGATCGCCTCGGCAATCTGCTCCGCCTGCGCCCGGTCGACGTCGCCGATGATCGAGATCGATGCGCGGCCGACGGTGTAGTGGCTGCGGTAGAAACGCTCGACGTCGTCGCGTGCGATCGACCGGATGCTTTCTTCGGTCGACACCGCGCCGTAGGGGTGGGCGCCATAGATGGACGCGGTGAAGCGTCGCGTCGCAATCGCGCCGGGCTGGGTCAGGGACTCCTGCAGATCGGCCACCGCGCGCTTCTTCTCGCGCGCCAGGACATCCTCCGGAAAATTCGGCTGGTGCAGGACCGTGTTGAGCACCGCCAGCGCCGCGCTGCGCTCCTCGTCGCTGGACAGCGTGCGCAGCGAAACGCTGGCCCGATCCTCGTCGACCCCGCCGCGCAATTGCGCACCGACATCGGCCAGCCGGTTGGCGATCTCATTCTCGTCGAGTTCGCCGGCGCCGGTGTCCAGCAAGCGACGGGTCAGGTCGGACAGCGCCACCTTGCCGGCCGGATCGAAGGCGCTTCCGGCCGCGAAATCGACCTCGAGGTCGACGATCGGCAGCGCGTCGCTGGCAACAAAATACACCCGGGCACCCTGGCTCGTGGTCCAGTGCTGGATATCGACGCCGGCCCACGCCGGCAATGTCAGCCAGACCCACACCACGGCGGCGACGACGGTTCTAAGCAGTCTCATTTCGGATCCTCAGTGGTGGGCGGCAGATGCGGTCGGGGCCGGCGCTTCGACCGGGAGCGGATCGAGCACGGCGACCGAAAGGCTGTCGTCCGAGAAATAGCGGAGGGCGACGTCACGCACCTGATCGGCAGTGACGGCGCGCAGCCGGTCGATCATCAGTTCCTCGTCCCGCCACGACATGCCGATCGCGTCGAGCGCGCCGATCTCCATCGCCTGGCCCATCAGCGAATCCTTCTCGTAGACCTGACTGGCGATGACCTGGGCCTTGACCCTCCGCAGTTCGGCCTCGCTGATTCCTTCCTCGCGGACCTTCGCGATCTCGGCCAACAGCGCCGCCTGCACGTCATCGACGGTCTTGCCCCGCGACGGCGAGCCATCGACGATGAACAACGACTCGCCACGCCCGGTACCGTCGTAGCTGGCACCGGCGCTCACCGCCACCTGGCTGCCGCGCACCACGTTGCGCGGTATGCGCGCCCCTTCATGGCCATCGAGCACCGCGGCAAGCACCTGCAGCGCATAGACGTCGGTGTCCTTGTCGAGATCCCTCAGGGTCGGCGCGCGCCATGCCATCGCCACATAGGGCAGTTCCGCCGGCGCGCGCACCACCGCGCGCCGCGGCCCCTTCTGCTCGGGCTCGACGATCCGCCGGCGCTCGGGCAGGGTCTCGGGCCGGAAGTCGCCGAATGCGGCCCGTACCTGACCGAACACCTGCTCGTGATCGACGTCACCGACGATCACGACGACCGCGTTGTTCGGCGCGTACCAGGTCCGGTACCAGCCGCGGGCGTCGTCGGCCCGCATCTGCTCGAGATCGGTCATCCAGCCGATGACCGGGCGCCGGTAGGGGTGGGCCACGAAGGCGGTCGCCATCAGTTGCTCGAAGACCAGCGAGCGCGGCTTGTCGTCGGTGCGCAGCCGGCGCTCCTCCTTGACCACCTCGATCTCCTTGTCGAACTCGTCGTTGCTGAATCGCAGGTGGCGCATGCGGTCGGCCTCGAGCGCGATCACGTCGCCGACATGCGCCGACGGAACCTGCTGGAAATAGGCGGTGTAATCGTAGCTCGTGAAGGCGTTGTCACGCCCCCCCATTGCCGCCACCCGCTTGTTGAACTCCCCGGAAGGCAAATTCTCGGTACCCTTGAACATCAGATGTTCGAGAACGTGGGCAACGCCGGACGAGCCGTCGATCTCGTCCATCGCTCCGACCCGGTACCACACCATGTTGACCACCGATGGCGCGCGGCGGTCTTCCTTGACGATGACCTTGAGGCCATTGTCGAGCGTCGTCTCGAACGGATTGGCAAGCACCGGCAGCGAGGCGCTGGCGATCGTCAAGGCCAGGAACAGGCCCGCCGGTTGGAAGTGATGCGTCATTGGCACTCCAGGCATCTGTTAAAATTAGCGGCTTTCATTCCCGGCGGCGGTGCCACCGACGACAAGCGGGCCGCATCTTAGCGGCATGCCGTGGCGGTGTCAGCCGGGAACTCACGAACCTAGCCTGTGACCGGACCCCGAATGTTTGGTTTCTTGAAAAAAAAGCCGACCGACGCCGACAAGCACCGCGCGCCGCCGAGCAGCGGTGAAGTTGTCGCCGAGATGCCGCCGGAGACCCCGCCGGCGCCGGCTTCCGCGGAGCAAGCGGAGCCGGTCGCGGCTTCCGTCATTGCCACCGACGTGCCGGCCGCGGCTGGCGAGGCACCGGCCGCCGCCTGCGAAGCACCGGGCGCGGCTCCCGAAGCACCAGACGTGGTGCCCGAGGACCAGGCCACCGGCCGTGAATTTCCGTCCGTCACGCCCGCACGGCCCGCGACACCGCAAGTGGTCGCCGAGCCACCGGCTGCGGCAACGCCTGCCGCGGCACCGCCAGCAGCGCCCCGCCGTTCATGGTCCGAGCGCCTCAAGGCCGGTCTGGCGCGCACCCGCACACAGCTGGGCGGCGGTATTTCCTCCCTGTTCGGCCGTCGCAAGATCGACGAGGAATTCCTCGAGGAACTGGAAACCACGCTGCTGATGGCCGATTGCGGCATCGACGCCACCAGTCACCTGCTCGATGGCCTGCGCAAGCGTTGGAAGAGCGAACGGCTGGAGACCGCCGACCAGCTGCAGGGCACGCTCGCAACGCAATTGAAGGAGATTCTCCGGCCGCTCGAGCAACCGCTCGACACCGACACCGACAAACCGTTCGTGATCATGCTCGCCGGCATCAACGGTTCGGGCAAGACGACGTCGATCGGCAAGCTCGCCAAGTACTTCCAGTCCCGCGGCAAGAGCGTCTTGCTGGCCGCCGGCGACACTTTCCGGGCGGCGGCACGCGAGCAGCTCCAGACCTGGGGCGAGCGCAACGGTGTCGCGGTGATCGCCCAGGAAGGCGGCGACCCGGCTGCCGTGATGTTCGACGCGGTCAGCGCGGCGCGTGCTCGCGACATCGATGTCGTGCTGGCCGACACCGCCGGCCGCCTGCCGACCCAGCTCCATCTGATGGAGGAGATCGCCAAGGTCCGGCGGGTCATCAACAAGGCCGATCCGACGGCCCCCCACGAGGTGCTGCTGGTGCTCGACGCCAACATCGGTCAGAACGCGCTCGCCCAGGTCAAGGCCTTCGACGCGGCGATCGGGGTCACCGGGCTGGTACTGACCAAGCTCGACGGCACCGCGAAGGGCGGCGTGGTCGCCGCGATCGCCCGTCAATGCCCGAAGCCGTTGCGCTTCATCGGCGTCGGTGAAGGCATCGACGACCTGCAACCCTTCCGTGCCGGCGAGTTCGTCGACGCCCTGCTGGGCGGCGATGGCGCGCGCCGCCCGGGTTGAACGCGCGCACGTCGAAGCCTTTCGGCAATGATCGCGTTCGATCAGGTCTCGCTCCGATATCCCGGCGGCGCAGGCGGTGTACACGACGTCAGCTTCGAGCTCGCCCGCGGCGAACTCGCGGTGTTGAGCGGCCATTCCGGGGCTGGCAAGTCGAGCCTGCTCAAGCTGATCGCCGCGATCGAGCGTCCGACCGCCGGCCGCGTCAGCGTCGGTGGCCAGGACGTGGGCACCCTGCCGCGCCAGGCGGTGCCTTACCTGCGGCGCAAAATCGGTCTGGTGCTGCAGGAGATCCGGCTGCTGCTCGATCGCAGCGTCTTCGACAACGTGATGCTGCCGCTGCAGATCACCGGTCATCCGCCCACGGATGCGTCGAAGCGCGTCCATGCGGCGCTCGAGCGGGTCGGCCTGGCCGGCCGCGGCCAGGCGATGCCGCTGTCGCTGTCGGGCGGCGAGCAGCAGCGCGCGGCGATCGCGCGGGCGGTCGTGAACCGGCCGTCGATCCTTCTCGCGGACGAGCCCACCGCCCACCTCGACGCCGCCTACGCATCGGACATCGCTGCGCTTTTCCGCTCGTTCCATGCAGCCGGCGTCACGGTGATCGTCGCCACCCACGATTCCAGCCTGTTCGACGATGCCGCGCCGCGCCGCCTGGTGATGGACCACGGCCACCTTCGGGAGGCCGCATGATCTTCAACGTTCGAAGCACAGTGGCACGCCAACGCGGATCGCGAACGACAGGGGACAAGCCAGCGTGAGCGGCTGGCTCCGCCATCACCTGGCCGCCTTCGCCCGTGCTGCCGGGCAACTGCTGCGCCACCCCCTCGGCAGCCTGTTGACCGCGCTTGTGATCGGCATCGCGCTGGCGCTGCCGGCCGGGGGCCTGCTGCTGCTCGACAACGCCAGCCGGGTCGTCGGCGATGTCGGTGAACGCCCCGAAATCAGCCTTTTCATGGCGATGCCGCCGGACGCGGCGGCCTCCGCCGAAGTCGAGCGGCGGCTGGCCGAATTGGGCGAAGTCGCGAGCTTCGAGTACATCCCGCGCGAGCAGGCGCTCGCGCGCCTCGCCGATTCCGGACTCGCCGATGTCATCGACGACCTGCCCGACAATCCGCTTCCCGACGCTTTCATCGTCACCCCGGCCAACCTCGACCCGGACGCCTTCGACGCGATCACCGCCCGCTTCGGGCAATGGCCCGGCGTCGCCCATGTTCAGCTCGATTCCGCGTGGGTCAAGCGCATCCACGCGCTGATCGAACTGGGCCGCAAGACTTTCTGGCTGCTCGCGGCGATCCTCGCCAGCGCACTGGTGGTGGTCACCTTCAACACCATTCGCCTGCAGTTGATGACCCAGCGGGCCGAAATCGCAGTCAGCCGCCTGCTCGGCGCCACCGACCACTTCATCCGCCGCCCCTTCCTGTGGACCGGCATCCTCCAGGGCCTGGCCGGCGGTCTGATCGCATGGCTGTTGCTGGCTGCGATGGTGACCGCATTGCGGGAGCCCGTCTCCAAGCTCGCCAGCAGCTACGGTGCGGTCTTCACGCTGCACCAACCGGCTGCGGCCCAGGTCGCAGCCCTTCTGTCACTAGCCGCCACCCTGGGTCTGGCAGGCGCCGCCCTGTCGGTAGACCGCCACCTGCGAGCGAACGTCTGAGCGCAACCCGCCCGGCGAAGTCGTGGCGACCGCATGTCGTGAGCGCGCTGCGACGTCTTGCCGTCGATGCCGCGATATGCGCCCACGCCCCGCAAAGACCACGTCGACTTTGGCGACGCGTGGACGCAGCGGAAGACCGAGCCGTCCAGGTCGATGCCGCGGTGTCTAACCGCAGGCAGGCGTTCGACGCATCGATCCGGAATGACAGCCGCCACGACAGCGAAAGTTCGCCTCCTCGCATGCACGGGATCGCAACGACCCCGGTCGCCGTCACAAAGGTGGCGGATCAGGTCGATCCCGGTATCGGCATCTCCACCGACATGACGTGAAGCGCATATTCTTGAATTCGGAGTCATCGTCGTCGACCGAGTCCCCCTTGCAGCAATTCCACCAGCCCGGCGGTGTGTTCTTTGTCACGCCAAACAATGCATTTGGCCAAATTCACATGAACCGGGCGGCGGACCGGATGCGACTCAGGTATCGGATGGACACAAACGCAAGGCCATCGTCTGACCAGACCCTGACCCAATAGACAAGGAGATTCACCATGAAAGCCACCCTGACCAAAGCCCTCGCCATCGCCACCATCGGCATGTTCGCCACCGGCGCCTTCGCCGCCGACCGCCTGAGCGCCA
>JAGRGB010000009.1 GCA_020445745.1 Rhodocyclaceae bacterium
CAGCGATCATCAAGGATCTGGCCAATTGGGTCGGCAGGGACATCGGCCCGATCGCCAAGCCCAAGGACATCCGCTTCGGCGAGAACCTGCCGAAGACCCGCTCCGGCAAGATCATGCGTCGCCTGCTGCGCCAGCTGGCCAAGGGCGAGGAGATCACGCAGGACACCTCGACGCTGGAGAACCCGGCGATCCTGGATCAGCTCAAGGGCTGATCCGGTGCGGTGGCCGGCCGCCGAGCCGGCCACCGCCGAGCGCAAGAACAATTGGAGTGCCGGCACAACGTGATGCCGGCGACGGGAGGGGGAAAAGGCGCGGAACATCGCGCCTTTTTTCCGTCTGTCGCGAGCGAGCGGGCGTCGCGATCAGCGCATGCGACCGGCGACCGACGACAGCTCGCGCTCGATCTCGCTGGCCGGCAGGAAGCCGCCGACCCGGTTGCCGTCCGCGAAGAACAGGGTCGGCGTGCCATTGATTCGCAGGCGGTGGGCGAATTCGGCATTCTGCTTGATCGCGTCGCTGTCGCAACTGGCGCTTGCCGGCAGCTTGTTGCGCAGCATCCAGTCGTTCCAGCTCGCCACCCGATCGTCGGCGCACCAGATGGCGCGTGCCTTGTCGTTCGAATCGACCGACAGGATCGGGATCATGAAGGTGTAGATGGTGACGTCGTCGACCTTCTGCAACTCCTTGGCCAGCCGCTTGCAATAGCCGCAGTTGGGATCTTCGAAGGTCGCCATGACGCGGCTGCCGTCGCCCTTGACCTGCTTGAGCGCACGCTCCAGCGGCAGGGTCGCGAAGTCGATGCGGGACAGCTCGTTGAGCCGTACCTGGGTGATGTTGCGGCGCAAGCGCGTGTCGATGATCTGACCGTCGACGATGAAGCTGATGGCCTCGTCGGTGTAGAGCAATTCGCCGGATTTCAGCACCACCTCGTAGAGGCCGCCGAGGCCGACCTTCTGCACCGCGTCGACCGCTTCGACGCCGAGGAAGGCGTCGACCCCCTTGCGCACCGATGCCTCGTCGGCCTGGGCGAGGCCACTGGCGGCCACGACAACGGGCAACAGCGCCCGGCGAAAACTACTGATCATCACGTTCTCCGAAAATTGTGGGCCGGCCGTTCGATCAGAAGTGGCCGCTGACCGCGTAGCGTACAAGCATATTGCGTACGACCGGCACCGCATTGGTTAGGTTCAGGCCGAAGTTCCGGAGCCGCGCGACGACCGGGTCGGTCGGGCGGAACAGCCGGTTGAGGCCGTCGGTGGTGGTCTGCATCAACAGGGTTTCCTCGGCGCGGGCACGGGCGTAGGCGCGCAGGATCGAGGCCTCGCCCGGATCCCGCCAGCCCGCCAGCCCGGCCAGCCTGGCAGCCAGCGCGCGGCTGTCCTGGAAACCGAGGTTGATGCCGTGGCCGGACAGGGGATGGATCGCATGGGCGGCGTCGCCGACCAGCGCCACCCGCTGCGCGAACGGCCTGTCGACGCGCATCAGCCGCAGCGGAAAGGCGGCCGCGGCGGTGATCGGCGCCAGCGGGCCGAGGGTTTCCGCGCCCGCCTCGGCGACGCGCGCGCACAGCGCCTCCGGCGGCAGGGCGACGAGCTCGTCGGCGAGCGCATCGGCCGCCGACCACACCATCGACAGGCGCTTGCCCGGCAACGGCAGCCAGGCCAGGATGCCGTCGTCGCGGAACCACTGCAGCGCCCGACCCTCGTGGGGCAGGCTGCATTCGAAGTTGGCTACCACGCCCTTCTCGCCATAGGGACGGATTCGTGCGCGGATGCCGGCCTGCTCGCGAACCCACGAGGCCGCGCCATCGGCGCCGACCACCAGCCGGCCGTGCAGCCGCCGGCCGTCATCGAGCCGCAGCTCGGCGCCGTCGTCGTCGACGGCGAGCGCGGCGGGCCGGGCAGGGCACAGCAGCGTGACGCCGTGCTGGCGCCTTACCGTCTCCCACAATTCCAGCTGCAGCTGGCTGGACTCGACGATCCAGGCCAGCGCCTCGAGCCCGCAGTCGTAGGCCGAGAAGTCCAGCCGGCCGTCGCGATCGCCGAAGATCCGCATGTCGTAGACCGGGGCGACGCGCCCATGGTCGAGGTGGCGCCAGACGCCGATCTCCTCGAGAAAGGCGACGCTGGCCGGACTGATCGCATAGACCCGCGAGTCCCAGCCATCGGGCCGGCGCGGCGCCGCGCCCTCGATCAGACCGATCTTCAGCGAACTGGTGCGCAGCGCCGCGGCAAGGCTGGCGCCGGCGAGACCGGCGCCGACGATCAGCACGTCGAAATCCATCCGCAACACACTCCCGGCTTGATCAGGCTGCTGGATTGTGCCCCAGCCGCGGCGCCGGCGCCAAACCGCGGTTGTGGCGCGCCCGGCTTGCGGGTAGAGTCGCCCGGCGCCGGGCGACTGCCTTTCCGCCGGCGCAGGATGCCATGGAAGAAATGTTCACTGCCGCCTTCTGGGCCTCGGTTGCCCAGATCATCGCCATCGACATCCTGCTCGGCGGCGACAACGCCGTGGTCATCGCGCTCGCCTGCCGGCGGCTGCCGGACCATCAGCGGGCGCGGGGCATCTTCTGGGGCGTGGTCGGTGCCATCGGGCTGCGCATCGTGCTGATCTTCTTCGCGCTGCATCTGCTCGAGCTGCCCTGGCTCAAGGTCGTCGGCGCCGGGCTGCTGGTGTGGATCGGCATCAAGCTGATGCTGCCCGAGGACGACGACGACGGTGTTGCTGCGGTCGCCGGCAGCGCGACCCTGATCGGCGCAGTGCGCACCGTCGTGCTCGCCGACGCGGTGATGAGCGTGGATAACGTGCTGGCGGTCGCCGGTGCCGCCCACGGCGACATGAACCTGGTGATCTTCGGCATCCTGGTGTCGATCCCGGTCATCGTCTGGGGCAGCCGGCTGGTGCTGGCGATGATGGACCGCTTCCCGTTCGTCATTACCCTGGGCGGTGCGCTGCTGGGCTGGATCGCCGGCGGCATGCTGGTCGGCGACGTCGCCACCGCCCAGTGGTCGGCCGTCCACATTCCCCATGCCCATGTCAGCGCCGGTGCCGCCGGTGCGGTGATCGTCGTGGTGTTCGGCCGCTGGCTTGCCGGCCGCCGCGCGCCCGCCGCGCGGCGGGTGCGGGAGATTCCTCTGGAGCAAGGCGATGGCGGGCGATAGCGGGCGCATGAAGATCCTGATCGCGGTCGAGGGGCGCGGTGGCGGCACCGCGGCGGCGCAGCAGGTGTCGCGGCTGGTGCGCGCCGGGCTCGACGCCGACGTGCACCTGCTCAACGTGCAGCCGGCGATCGGGTCGGGACATTCGCGGATGTTCGTCAGCGACGAGGAGGTCGAGGCCTGGTATCGCGAGGAAGGCCTGGCCGCGCTCGCCGACAGCCGCCGGCTGCTCGACGACGCCGGCATCGCCGGCCAGCCCCATGTCGCGGTCGGCCACGTCGCCGAGACGATCCGGCTGTTCGTCGAGGAGCACGGCTTCGACCTGCTGGTGATCGGCGCCGGCGTGCTGACGACCCTGGTCCCCGGCGCCATCGTCGGCCCCCTGCTGAAGCGGGTGCCGGTGCCGGTGCTGGTCGCCCGCTGAGGCGCCACCGGCGTGCTGGCGAAGCGGCCTGCCGCCTGATATAGTGCACCGCGTCATCGGGGAGTAGCCACTTCCGGCAGCAGGCCGGGAGGCCCACGTCAACACACTTGCCGTCCGGCATGGCGTGGGCAGCGCGCAGATCGCGCCCGGCAAGACCTTTGACCACGCCGCCGTCTCCGGGCCGGAGCGGGCGGGTGGTCATCGGTTGTCCGCTCCGGCCCCGGGAACCCCCATGGAAGCCTTCCTGATCTCCACCGGCATCGTCGCCCTGGCCGAAATCGGCGACAAGACCCAGCTCTTGTCCTTCTTCCTCGCCGCGCGCTACAAGCGGCCGTGGCCGATCGTCTTTGGAATCCTGGTCGCCACCCTGGCCAACCACGCCTTCGCCGGCGCCGTCGGCGCCTGGGTCGCCGAGCAGCTCGGCGCCGAGCTGCTGCGCTGGGTGCTCGGCATCTCGTTCATCGCGATGGCGGCATGGATGCTGATCCCCGACCAGCTCGACGACGACACCGCCACCGCGTCGCGCTTCGGCGTCTTCGGCGCCACGCTGGTCGCCTTCTTCCTGGCCGAGATGGGCGACAAGACCCAGGTCGCGACGGTGGCGCTGGCCGCCCGGTACGACGGCCTCGCCGCGGTGGTCACCGGCACGACGCTGGGCATGATGATCGCCAACGTGCCGGCGGTGATGGTCGGCGAGAGGCTCGCCGAGAAGATGCCGGTGCGGCTGGTGCATGGGATCGCCGCGGCGGTGTTCGCGGTGCTGGGGGTGCTGGCGATCGTGGCGGGGGATCGGGTGGGAAGTTGATTGCCGCAAGCGCCGAGCCAACGCCAGGTGCAGGTTTTCCGTCTCCAGGCACATGGCCGGTGGGCGGGCGGAGCTGCCGAGCGAGGCGGAGCGGGAGTATGCGTGCCGGGCCGGCAGCGATATGGTGTTCCACTGGGGCGACGCGATCGACCCGGGACAGGCGAATTAGGGCGGCAATTTCGCCTGCGCCGATGGCGCGACCGGCAAATATCGCGGGCGTACGGCGCCGGTGGCGTCCTTGGAGCCGAACGCCTGGGGTTTCTACCAGATGCACGGCAACGTTAGGGAGCGGTGTGCGGACGATTTGCGCACGTATCTTGGCGAGGCCTGCGTGGATCTGCGGGGTGCGGAAGGCGACGCGGGTAGTCGCGCCGTGCGCGGCGGCAACTGGGACGACGAGCCCTGGCGGCTGCGTTCCGCCTTCCGCACCTGGTGGCCCCGCGACGGGCGCAACGCCGGTCTCGGCTTCCGCTTCGCCCTGAGGTCCACCGGTCCAGAGGCGGGCGCGGAGCGCCCGCGGCGTCAGCCGCCGGCCAGCCTTAGTCGCTGGTCCAACTCGGCCAGCCGGCGCGGCGTGCCGATGTCGAGCCAGGCGCCGTCATGGGCTTCGCCGGACACCCGGCCGTGGTCCATCGCGGCGCGCAGCAGCGGCCCCAGCGGGGCCTTGGCACCGGCCGGCAGCTCGGTGAACAGTTCCGGCCGGTACACGCCGATGCCGGCGAAGGTCAGCTTCGGCGTGCCGTGCTGGTCGACGCGGCCCGAGTCGTCGAGGTGGAAGTCGCCGTCCGGGTGGTGGTCCGGGTTCGGTGCCATCACCAGGTGGGCGAGGTCGTCGCCGGTGGCAAGGCGTGCGGGCGGCTCGCGCAGGCGGGCGAGTTCGTAGTCGCAGAAGATGTCGCCGTTGACCACCAGGAAGGGCTGGTCGCCGAGCAGCGGCAGGGCCTGGCGGATGCCGCCGGCGGTTTCCAGCGCCTCGGCTTCCGGCGAGTAGCGGATCGACACGCCGAACAGCCTGCCGTCGCCCAGCGCGCGCTCGATCATCTCGCCGAGGTGGGCGTGGTTGATCACCAGCTCGGTGAAGCCGGCCGTGCGCAGCCGCTCGATGTGCCAGACGATCAGCGGCTTGCCGCCGGCGGCGAGCAGGGGCTTGGGGTAGGCGTCGGTCAGCGGCCGCATCCGCTCGCCACGCCCGGCTGCGAGGATCATCGCGCGCATGGCGGTCAGAACGTGTAGCCGACCTGGTGTTCCACCGGGTCGATGCGGTCGAGCAGCCGCAGCAGGGGCTTCAGTTCGATGTAGCGCTCGCAGGCGCGACGCAGGTAGTCCATCACCAGCGGCATGTCGTCGAGGTAGTTCGCCTTGCCGTCACGGTGACACAGCCGGGCGAAGATGCCCAGCACCTTGACGTGGCGCTGCACGCCCATCCACTCGAAATCCCGGTGAAAGTCCGTGAAATGCTGGCGCACCGGCAGGCCGAGCTTGCGCGCGGCTTCCCAGTAGCGGGCCAGCAGGTCGAGCACGAAGTCCTCCTCCCAGCGGATGTAGGCGTCCTTCAGCAGCGATGCCAGGTCGTAGCTGATCGGGCCATGGACGGCGTCCTGGAAGTCGAGGATGCCGGGGTTGGGCACCGCCAGCATCAGGTTGCGGCTGTGGTAGTCGCGATGGACGAAGACCCGGGGCTCGGCGAGGTTCACCGCGAGGATGCGCTCGAACACCCGCTCGAGGGCGTCGCGGGCGTCGTCGTCGAGGGCCACCCCCTTGTGGCGCGCGACGTACCACTCGGGGAACAGCTCCAGCTCGCGACGCAGCAGCTCGCGCGAGTATTCCGGCAGCACGCCGGGCCGGCTGGCGGCCTGGATCGCGACCAGCGAGCCCAGCGCCTCGGCGTAGAGTTCATGGGCATTGTCGGCGGTGAGCGCGTCGAGGTAGGTGGTGCTGCCGAGGTCCGACAGCAGCAGGAAGCCCTGCGCCAGGTCCTGGTCGAGAACTTCGGGCACATGCACGCCGGCGTCGCCGAAGAGGCGGGCGACATGGACGAAGGGCCGGCAGTCCTCCTTGTCGGGCGGCGCGTCCATGACGATCAGCGTGCTGCCGTCGTCCTTGTACTGGGCACGGAAATATCTGCGGAAGCTGGCGTCGGCCGAGGCGGTCTCCAGCGTGAAGCCACGCTCCGGCGCGCGCGCCGCGAGCCACTCCTGAATCTGCAATAGGCGTTGCACCGGGTCGCCCCCTGTCCATCGTGTAGAATCGCCGGATTTTACAAGCTTCGACCGCGTCCGCGCCGCCTCGCGGAGCGGCGCCTCGATGGAGTCGTCCTTGCCGCCCATGCGTCGGTTTCCGCTGCTGTGTTCGCTGCTGATGCTGACGGGGCCGGTGCAGGCTGCCGGCCTGGGCGCCGAGGCCGGGCTGCCGACCGAGGTCGAGGCCGACCGCGTGAGCGGGCGCACCGAGACCGAACTGGTCGCCGAGGGCGACGCCCGGCTGCGCCAGGGCGACGTCCAGCTGCGCGCCGATCGCCTGATCTACCGCGGTCCGCTGGACCAGGTCGAGGCGCGCGGTGCGGTCGAGCTGCGGCGCGGCGAGGATTACATCGCCGGGCCGGCGCTGCTGTTCAACCTGACACCGCGCACCGGATCGTTCGACAGCCCGTCGTACTACATGTCGCGGCCGCCGTCGGACGGCCGCGACGGCCGCCGGATCGCCGGTGGCGGCGCCGCCGACCAGCTCGAGTTCGACGGTCCGAACCGCTATCGCCTGCTCGGTGCCACCTGGTCCACCTGCCCGGCACCGGACCCGGACTGGTACCTGCGCGCCGGCGAACTCGAGCTCGACTACAACAGCCAGGTCGGGGAGGCCTACCACGGCACGCTGGTGTTCAAGGAGGTGCCGCTGTTCTACCTGCCCTGGGTGCGCTTCCCGCTGGTCGGGCAACGCCAGTCGGGCCTGCTGGCACCGACCCTGGGCCAGTCCAACAAGACCGGCTTCGACGTCACCCAGCCCTATTACTGGAATCTCGCGCCGAATTACGATGCGACGCTGATCCCGCGCTTCATGAGCCGTCGCGGGCTGCAGCTCGGCGGCGAGTTCCGCTACCTGCAGCCGCGCTATTCCGGCGAGCTGCGGGCCGAGTACCTGCCCGACGACGACGTGCGCGGCGGCAGCCGGGCGGCCGGCAGCGTGCACCACCGCCACGGCTTCACGCCGGCCCTGGCCGGCTCGCTGGAGCTCAACCGGGTGTCGGACGTCGAATACTTCGAGGATCTCAGTTCGCGGCTGGCGGTGACCTCCCAGTCGAACCTGCTGAACCGGCTGCATCTGGGCTACCAGAGCACCGACTGGTGGCGCGCCGATGCGCTGCTGCAGGGCTACCAGACGATCGAGGGGGCCGAGCCCTACCGCATCCTGCCGCGGCTGGCGATGCGCACCTGGAAGGAGTCGGTGGTCGGCGAATTCGATCTGAAGGCGGAGTTCACCCGCTTCGCCCATCCCGATTCGAGCCGCGTCCAGGGCAGCCGCAGCGTGCTGTATCCGACCCTCGCCTACCCGCTGCGGCGAAGCGCCTACTCGATCACGCCCAGGATCGGGCTCCACCTGACCCGCTACGAACTCGACGAGCCGGTCAGCGCGGGCGCGCGGACGAATCTCACGCGCAGCGTGCCGATCACCTCGATCGACGGCCAGCTCAATTTCGAGCGGGAGTTCGACTGGGGCGGCCGCCGACTGCTGCAGACCCTGGAGCCGCGCCTGTATTATCTCTACGTGCCGTTCCACGATCAGGATCCGGCCGAGTATCCGGTGTTCGATTCGGCCGCCTACGACTTCAACTTCACCCAGATCTTCCAGCCCAACCTGTATTCGGGGTCGGACCGCATCGCCAACGCCGACCAGCTCACCGCCGCGGTGACCTCGCGCATCTTCGACGAGGACGGCGTGGAACTGATGCGGGCGGCGATCGGTCAGCGCTATTACTTCGACGAGCAGCGCGTGCGGCTGACCGCCTCGGAGCCACTGCGTACGGGCCGGCGGGCCGACGTGCTGGCCTCGTTCTCGGGCCGGCTGCCACGCAACTTCCGGGCGTCGTCGGACTGGCAGTACGACCCGCGCGACCACTGGACCGAGCGCTTCAACCTGTCGCTGCGATACCAGCCGGGTCACGCCCAGGTCGTCAACGCGGGCTTCCGCTACACCCGCGACGTGCTGCGCGATCTCGACCTGTCCGGGCAGTGGCCGCTGGGGCGGCGCTGGTACGGGGTGGCGCGCTACACCCGCTCGCTGCGCGAGCACCGCGTGACCGAGGCGATCGGTGGCCTCGAATACAACGGCGGCTGCTGGGTGTTCCGGGTGGCGATGCACCGCTTCGCGACCAACCCCGACGACGCCACCCAGGCGGTGTTCGTGCAGCTCGAGCTCGGCGGTCTGGCGAGCGTCGGTTCGAGCCCGGTGAACCTGCTGCGGCGCAGTGTGCGGGGCTATGGCAACATCAACGACGGGCCGGACGACCCGGTGTTCGGCTACGGCGGTACGCCGTGAGCAGGCGTCCGGGCCAGGATCGAGCGAAGGCAATGGAAACGATCAAGCGAATCGCCGCGGCAGCGGCACTGGTGGGTGGGCTGGTGCTGCCGGCGACCGCGGCCGAGCCTGAATTCGTCGATGGCATCGCGGCCGTCGTCAATAGCGAAGTCATCACCCGCAAGGAGTTGCGCGACCGGGTCGAGATGGCGGTCCGTCAGCTCTCCCGCCAGGGCACGCAGCTGCCGCCGCCGGACATCATCGAGCGCCAGGTGATGGAGCGGCTGATCCTCGAGAAGGCCCAGCTGCAGATGGCGCGCGAGAGCGGCATGAGCGTGGACGACGAAACCCTGGCCCGGGCGCTCGAACGCATCGCCTCGACCAACCGCCTGAGCATGACCGAGTTCCGCGGCGTGCTGGAGCGCGACGCCATCGACTGGGACGAGTTCCGCGACAACATCCGCAACGAGATCCTGATCGCGCGGTTGCGCGAGCGCGAGGTGGACAGCCGGGTGGTGGTCACCGATGCGGAGGTGGACAACTTCATCGCGGCCAGCCGCGACAACCCGGCCAGCCAGGAATTCAGCGCCGCCCACATCCTGTTCCGTGCGCCCGAGGGGGCATCGCCGCAGCAGCTCGGCGAACTGCGCGAGCGGGCCGAGGCGGTACTGGCGCGGCTGCAGCAGGGCGAGGACTTCGCCAAGCTGGCGGCGTCGTTCTCGGACGCCCAGGATGCGCTGTCCGGCGGCGAACTCGGCTGGCGCACCGGCGAGCGGCTGCCCACCCTGTTCGCCGACGCGCTGGCCGGCATGCAACCCGGACAGGTTTCGCCGGTGCTGCGCAGTCCCGGGGGTTTTCACATCGTCAAGCTGCTGGCGCGCCGGGGCGGCGAGATCGCCGGGCCGGACAAGGTTACCCAGACCCACGCCCGCCATATCCTGATCAAGACCTCCGAGCTGATCGACGATGCCGACGCCCAGCGCCGGCTGCTGGCCCTGCGGGAACGGGTGGTGCGCGGCGGCGCCGGCTTCGACGAGCTGGCGCGGGTCCATTCGAGCGACCTGTCGGCGGCCAAGGGGGGCGACCTCGGCTGGCTCTACCCGGGCGACACGGTGCCGCCGTTCGAGCGCGCGATGGACGAACTCGAGCCGGGCGAGGTCAGCGAGCCGGTGCGTACACCCTTCGGCTGGCACCTGATCCAGGTCCTCGACCGCCGCGTCGAGGATGTCTCGGAGGAGCGCAAGCGCAACGCCGCGCGCAACGCATTGAAGGCGCGCAAGGCCGACGAGGCGTTCGAGGACTGGCTTCGCCAGTTGCGTGACCGCAGCTTCGTGGATCTGCGCAGCGAGCGCTCCTGAAGCCGGCGATGAGCGCCGCTCGTCCGGTCGTCGCCATCACCAGCGGCGAGCCCGCCGGGATCGGACCCGACATCTGCGCCGCGCTGGCCACTCGCCGCTGGCCGGTGCGCCTCGTGCTGATCGGTGACGCGGGTCTGCTGAGGTCGCGGATGGGACCCGCTGGCGAGGCGCTGGTCGACCATCGGGCCGACGTCGATCCCGGACCCTCGCGGCTCGAGTGCCTGCACCTGCCGCTGGCCGCGGCGGTGACGCCGGGCCGTCTGGCACCGGCCAACGCCTGCTACGTGCTGGCGCTGCTCGACCGCGCGATCGACGGCTGCGTAGCGGGCGACTTCGCCGCGATGGTCACCGCCCCGGTGCACAAGGGGGTGATCTGCGATGCCGGCATCGCGTTCTCGGGCCACACCGAATACCTCGCTGCGCGAACCGGCAGCGAGCGGGTCGTGATGATGCTCGCCGGCGGCGGCCTGCGGGTCGCGCTGGCGACCACCCACCTGCCGCTGGCCGAGGTGCCCCGGGCGATCACCCGGCCGCTGCTGGCGCACACCCTGCGCATCGTCGACCACGACCTGCGCGTGCGCTTCGCGATCGACCGGCCACGCATCCTGGTGGCCGGCCTGAATCCCCATGCCGGCGAGGGCGGGCACATGGGGCGCGAGGAGATCGACGTCATCGTGCCGGTGCTGGACGCGCTGCGGGCCGAAGGCATGCGGCTGGAAGGCCCGCTGCCGGCCGACACGCTGTTCGTGCCCCACACGCTGGCGCGCGGGGATGCGGTACTGGCGATGTACCACGACCAGGGGCTGCCGGTCCTCAAGCACGCCAGCTTCGGCGGTGGCGTCAATGTCACGCTGGGCCTGCCGATCGTCCGCACCTCGGTGGACCACGGCACCGCGCTGGACCTGGCGGGCCGCGGCGGCGCCGATCCCGGCAGCCTGATCACCGCATTGGAACTGGCGATCGAACTGGCGCGGGGCAAAGGCTGATGGAACACCGCGCGCGCAAGCGCTTCGGCCAGAATTTCCTGACCGACCCGAACACCGTCCGCCGCATCGTCGAGGCGATCGCGCCGCGCCAGGAGGACGTCGTGGTCGAGATCGGCCCCGGCCTGGGCGCCCTGACCGAGCCCTTGCTGGCGCGGCTGCCGCGCCTGCATGTGATCGAGATCGACCGCGACCTGATCGCCCGCCTGCGCGAGCGCCATCCGCCCGACCGGCTGGTGATCCACGAGGGGGACGCGCTGGCGTTCGATTTCGCCAGCCTCGGCGAGCGGCTGAAGGTGGTCGGCAACCTGCCCTACAACATCTCGACGCCGTTGTTGTTCCATCTCGCCGGGTTCGCCGCCCAGCTGCGGGAGATGACCTTCATGCTGCAGAAGGAAGTGGTGATGCGAATGGTCGCCGCCGCCGGCAGTGGCGACTATGGCCGGCTGTCGGTGATGCTGCAGTACCGCTTCGAGATGGTGCGCCTGTTCGACGTGCCGCCGGGGGCGTTCCGGCCGGCGCCGAAGGTCACCTCGTCGATCGTGCGCATGGTGCCGAAGCCGGCGTCGGCGCTGGACGCCACCGATCCGGAGCTGCTCGCGGAGGTCGTCGCGAGAGCCTTCGGCCAGCGCCGCAAGACCTTGCGCAACACGCTCAAGGGTTTCGTCGATGGCGGGGTCCTGGAGGAACTCGGCATCGACCCCGGCCTGCGGGCGGAGCGACTCGCCCTCGGCGAATTCGTCGCGATCGCGAACCGGGTCGCGGCGCTGCGCGCGCGCCCGTGAACGGCGCCCGGCCGGCGGCTGCCGGCCGGGGAATGCCTGCTGCGGTCGTGCTCAGGCCTTCTTGGTCGAGCAGGTGCTGATGCCGAGCAGCGGATACACCGGGCAGAAGTTGATGAGGCCGGTCGCCAGCGGAACCACGCCGATCCACGCCCACACCGGTCCGCCGAGGGCGGCCGCCCAGACGATCAGCGCGAGGCCGGCCACGATGCGCAGGATCTTGTCGATGCCACCTACGTTCGCTTTCATGATTTGCTCTCCTTGTCGGTTTCAGTGGGTCCATTAAACCGCATGGGCGCGGTGGCGATCTGTAACCTCGGTTACACAGCGGCGTCAGCCCGCGGCGAGCCGCCGCAGACCGGCGGCGTCGAGGATCTCGACCTGTTCGCGGGCGAGCCTCACCAGGCCCTGGGCGGCGAATCCCTTGAGCAGGCGGCTGATGATCTCGCGCACGCTGCCCAGTTCGTCGGCCAGCTGCTGGTGGGTGACGTGCAGGATCCGGCCCTTGCCGAGCAGCACCGAGGCCAGGCGCTGGTCGAGGCGCTGGAAGGCGACCGCCTCGATCAACTGCATCAGACCGGCGATGCGCTCGGCGAAGAGGTGGAAGACGAAGCCACGGAACGCGGCCTCCGACATCAGCTCGTCGAACACCGGCTTCGGCAGCATCATCAGCAGGGTGTCGTTCTCGGTCACGCCGCGGGCGTTGTATTCCTCGGCGGCGAGCAGGCAGGACGAGGAAATGACGCAGGTCTCGCCGGTCGCGACCCGGTAGAGCGGCAGTTCGCGGCCGCTGGCGGAGGCCTTGATGACCCGTACCGATCCGTCGACGACGAAGGGAAAGCCCTCGCACACCTGATGGTCGTCGAACAGCACCATGCCCCGCGGCGCCTGCACCCACGAGGCCTGCGACAGCATTCGTTCGAGGGCCTGGGGCGGCAGCGCGGACAGCACCGGATAGGCGTGCAGCAAGCGTTCGCGGCGATTCATGTCGTCCATGGGCGTGCCTCCAGCGAGTTCAGCCATCGGATCGTGCGATCGACCGCAGCCGCCGGAGCGGTGTCGTGGCTGCCGTCGAGCGTCACAGCGAGATTCTGGGGATGGGGCGGGAGCAGGTCAAACGCGTCGTCAACGGCTCCGGCGCTGCCGTCCGGAAGACCGGCGTCGAGCCACAGCACCGGCCGTGGTGGTCGCAGGCGACGCGCCGAGCGCGCCAGCACCGCCATCCCGTCCGGATCGAAGAAGCTCCACCAGACCGCCGGGCGGAAGCGCAGCAGGCGGCATCGGCCCTGATTGAAGTCGGGCAGCCGCAGCCGTCGGTCGGGGTCGGCCGTGCGCACCCGGGCGATCGCGTCGCGGGTGAGGCCCTGGGCGTGGAGCCGCTCCGGCCGATGGCCCGGGGCGATCAGCAGCAGCGCGTCGGCGGCGGCGCCGGTCGACGCCGCGGCCAGCGCGGCATTGGCGCCCAGGCTGTGGCCGCCGAGCAGCACGAAGCCGCAGCCGTCTGCCCTCAGCTCGTCGAGCGCGGCGCTGACCTCGGCGACGGCCTGTGCAAAATCGATGTCGTAGTGGCGGCGCGGCGACCAGCAGCAGTGGGGCCGCCGCACCTTCAGGCCGATCTCGGTCAGGGCGTCGGCGAGCGGCGCGATCGCGCCGTCGGGGGTGTCCCACTTGCCGTGCAGCAGCACGGCGCCGGAACGGCTCACGGCCCGGACATTTCGAGCACCACCGGCGCATGGTCCGACGGGCGATCGAGCTTGCGCGGTGCCTTGTCCACCTGGCAGGCGCGGCAAGCCGCGACCAGTTCGCGGCTGACCAGCAGATGATCGATGCGCAGGCCGAAGTTGCGACGGAATGCCATCATCCGGTAGTCCCACCAGCTGAAGGCCCGCTCCGGCTGATCGAACAGGCGGAAGGCGTCGGTCAGACCGAGGGCGACGAGCCGGCGGAACGCCTCGCGCTCCGGTTCCGAGACATGGATCTCGTCCTTCCAGTCGGGGTGGGCGTCGCGGTCCTCCGGCGCAATGTTGAAGTCGCCGCACAGCACCAGCCGGGGGTGGCGCTCGAGTTCGGTGGTGAGCCAGTCGGTCAGTGCCGACAGCCAGCGCAGCTTGTAGGCGAACTTGTCGGAGCCCACCGCCTGGCCGTTGGGGAAGTAGCCGCAGACGACGCGCAGCTCGCCGATGGTGGCGGCGACCAGGCGCTTCTGTTCGTCTTCGAAGCCTGGAATGTTGCGCACCACGTCGCGCGGCTCGTCGGGGCTCAGGATCGCCACCCCGTTGTAGGTCTTCTGGCCGACGAAGGCGGCGCGATATCCGGCCGCGGCCAGCGCCTCGCCGGGAAAGGACTTGTCCTCCAGTTTGAGTTCCTGCAGGCACAGGACATCGGGCTGGTGGCCGGCCAGCCAGTCGATCACCTGGGGCAGGCGGACCTTCAGCGAATTGACGTTCCAGGTGGCGATCTTCACGGTGGCGGCTCGAGCTGCGGGTGCGAGGGAGTTCGATTCTAGCCCGCATCGGCTGCAGCTTCCCGGGCGAGGCGATGGCGCGCCCGGCGCGACGCTGCCGGCGCAGTCGGCGATCCGGACGGCCGCGCCGGCCACCGCCACGGCCGTCCGGCGCAAAGGTGGCGGTGCCGCGGACGACATCCGGAATTGTGTCCTACAATGACATTGTCCTTCATGGCGTGTCTGGCGCGGGGCAGCGGACGGGGGTGCGGAATGGACGAGCGACAATGCTTCGAGACGATCGCCGACGAACTGGTGTCGGGAACGATGGACAGAATGGTCTGGGCCCAGGCGATGCGCCTGGCAGACTCCGAAACCGGCCGCGCCCGCGCCATCTACGCGCGCCTGCGCAATGACCAGCTGGGGGTCGCCGAGGGGGCGGTGGTCGCGCCCTGTGCTTCGCTCGAGGCGGTGGGCAGCGGGCGCCAGGCGCCGGCCGAGGCCGGCCGGCCCGGCAGGGCGGGCCGGCATGCCGGCTCGGTTCTGCTGGTGCTGCTCCGCGCGGTGCTGGCCAGGTTCGGATGGGCGGCCGGCCGCCGCCACCGGCGCTCGCCGGCCGATGCCGCGGACTGATCCCGGCGTTCGCGGCCCACGGCAGGCAGCTGGCCCGCGGCCGGCGCTGCGCCGGACCTTGCGGCTTCGCCGGGGCGCGGCCAAGGGGGTGGGCGTGCGGCGCGTCCGGCGGCGCCCCTGGTCAACCGGCTAGCCGGCCATCGACATCAGCGCAGCCACCACGCCCGCGATGCTTTCGCCGGCAACCAGGCCTGCCGCGACGGTCACCGTGAAGCGACGGGCGGGGTCGGGGGCAAGGCGCGCTGCCAATGCAGCGAGGGCCGCGCCGACGAACATCACGATCGAGATCGATGCCGGGATCACGAACGCCAGCCCGACCGCGACCGGGCTCGGCAGCCAGCGGCGCCAGGCCTCGGGGGCGCTCGCCTCGGCAAGCCCGATGGTGATGCCGATGGCGCCTGCCAGCAGCATCGCCAGGCGGGCATCGGCGGGTACCGCGCCGAGCCCGTCGGCCATCGTCTCGGCGACCGCCTTCCAGGTCGCGACCGCCGGTGCCGGCCATTCGGCCGAGATCAGCATCTGGGGGTCCGGGATCAACGCACGGTAGGCCAGCACGCCGACGATGCTGCCGATCAGCACGCCGAAGCACTGGGCCACGATCTGGCGCGCCGGCGAGGCACCGATGCCGCGCCCGGCGCGCAGGTCGTTGAGCAGGTCGGCGCACTGGCCCGCCGCCCCGCCGGCGACGTTGGCGGTCATCAGGTTGGTGATCGCCTGGCCCGGCGCGGCGATGCCGAAGCCGAGTTGCGATACCTTGCCGATCGCACCGATCGGCGGGATCCCGGTGTCGCCGACGACCCGCGCCGCGACCCCGGCCAGCAGCAATGCGAACGGTACCGCGAGCAGCGCGATGCCGAGCGGGATCGCGAACAGCGCGTGCTGCAACCAGATCGACACCCCGGTCGCCGCCAGCAGTGCCAGCGCCGGCGCCGGCCTGCGCCAGTCCGCCGGCAGTCCGCGGCGGCGCGCGCCACGGCCGGCCCCCGATGCGGCGAATGCGGCGAGCGCCTGGGCGATGAAGCTGGCCAGCGAGGCGCACACGATCAGGCTCACGCCGGGCCACAGCAGCCATTCCACCAGCGCGCCGAACCAGCCACCGTCGGCCGGTATCGCCACGGCGCCGCTCGACACCAGTCGTGGCGCGATCATGCCGAACGCCAGCAGTGCACCGAGCAGCAGCGAGAGGCCGACCCGCAGGCCGATGATGCCGCCGAAGCCGAGCAGCAGCAGCGAGGGCTCCAGGGCGAAGGTGAACTGGCCGAGCACGGCGCTCGGTGTCCAGCGCGGCAGCGTGAATACGAGATCGGCGACCTTGAGGCCGGCGGCCGCGGCGGCGGCACCGGTCAGCACCGCGATCCGCCGCGCCGCCTCCCGGCCGTGGGCGAAGATGTCCTGCAGGGTTTCCAGGGTGGCCATGCCGGCCGGGAAACGCAGCTGCCCGGATTCGATCAGCAGCGGCCTCAGGTACCAGGCGACCCAGATCCCGAGAAAGCTCACCGAGAACACCCAGGCGATCATCGGCGCGCTCGCCAGGGTCTCGCCGGACAGCAGCGCGTGGGCGGGAATCGGGGCGACCAGGTCGCCGGAGATGATCGAGGCAGCGGCCGATGCGGTGGTCTGGCTGATGTTGCTTTCCTTCTGTTGCCAGGGGCGGCTGCCCAGCAGCCGCCCGGCGGCCGACCACGCCGCGTAGCCGAGCAGCAGCGCGAGGATCGACATGTTGAAGGACCAGCCGATCTTGAGGCCGGAATAGATGTTGCACGGGGTCAGCAGGGCGCCGATCAGGATGCCGGTGAGAACGGCCCGCGGGCTGAGTTCGGAGGTCGAGAAGAGCTGGGCTGCCATGGGAACGGGGGCGGACGGGCGCGCCGGCCGCGGCCATTATGACCAGCGCAAGTGGTTTTGGCCAAACACGACGGCGGCACCGCGCGCTGCGTGTCGGTCCGGACGTGACGGCGGGGGCCGAGGCCCCCGCCGGCTGTCTTGGGTTACAAGGCTTCAGCGGCCCCGGCTCTGACCTTAGGCGGCCAGTGCGAAACGCTCATCGTTGGCGTTTATGGATTTGCGCGGATTACGTCCGTCGCCTTTCGGGTTGCCTGCTCGCCTTCATCCGCCCTGTCGAAACCGGTACACCCCCACCGAAGGGCACGTTGCGGTGCCCTTCGGTGGAGGTGAGGGGAGTCGAACCCCTGTCCAGAACGTCTCCAGCTCACCGGAGTTACAACCATGCTTCGATTATGGGGGCGCGTGACGCGTATCTCAAGTGCCGGGGGTCACGCGCTGTCCGAACGCGGCGGGCGGGCGGGGTAGGTCGCCGGTTCGGGGAATTCAGCCGGCGCCGAGAATCGCTTCGGCGAGCTGGGCGGGATGCTCGACGACGCCGTCCGCCTGCCATTCGGCGACGTCGCCGTGGTCGCCGAGGTAGCCCCAGGCCGCGGCCAGCGTGCTCATGCCGGCCGCGCGACCGGCGATGATGTCGCGCTCGTCGTCGCCGACGTAGACGCAGGCCGCGGCCGTCCAGCGGGTGCGCCGGCAGGCCAGCAGCAGTGGCTCGGGCGAGGGTTTCGGCGCAGCCGCGCACATGCCGCCGATCAGGCAGGCGGCGCGCCGCGACAGGCCGAGGCCGTCGAGCACCTGCTCGGCCAGCTCACGCGGCTTGTTGGTCACCACGCCCCAGGCGACTCCGGCTGCTTCGAGGGCGTCGAGGGATTCGGCAAGGCCTGGAAACAGGCGGGTTCTGACACAGGGGGCGGATCCGTAGATCGCCAGGTAGCGCTTCGCCAGGGGCGGGAAGCGACGGTCGTCCGGTTCGAGGTCGAAGCCGACGCGCAACATGCCGCGGGTGCCGTTCGAGGTCCATCTTCGCAACAGCTGTTCGGGCAGGGGCGGCATGTCGTGTTCGGCCCGCAGCCGGTTGAGCGCGTCGGCGAGATCCGGAGCGGTGTCGGCGAGGGTGCCGTCGAGGTCGAACAATACCGCCTGGGGGCGATCCATCGCCGCCTCAGGGCTCGCGCCGGGTGTGGACCAGGTAATTGACGTCCACGTTGTCGCTGAGCGAATAGCTGCGGCTCAGCGGGTTGTACTCGAGGCCCCGGTAGCCGGCCACGTCGAGCCCCGCCTGGCGGCAGAAACGGGCCAGTTCGGATGGCTTGATGAACTTGGCGTAGTCGTGGGTGCCCCGGGGCAGCATGCCGAGCACGTATTCGGCGCCGACGATCGCGAGCAGGTAGGCCTTGGGGTTGCGGTTCAGGGTCGAGAAGAACACCTGGCCGCCGGGCTTCACCAGACGCGCGCAGGCCGCCACGATGCTGGCGGGATCCGGCACGTGTTCGAGCATCTCGAGGCAGGTGACGACATCGAATTCGGCGGGCCGTCGCGCGGCCATCTGTTCTGCGCTCTCGTACTCGTAGCTCACTTCGACGCCGCTCTCGAACAGGTGCAGGCGAGCCACCGACAGCGCCTTCTCGGAGAGGTCGATGCCGGTCACGCGGGCGCCCTTCGCGGCCATCGCTTCGGTCAGGATGCCGCCACCGCAGCCGACGTCGATGACCTGCTTGCCGGCCAGCGAGGCGAGACTGTCGATCCAGTCCACGCGAAGTGGGTTGATCTCGTGGAGCGGGCGGAATTCCGACGTCGGGTCCCACCAGCGATGGGCGAGATCGCTGAATTTCTGCAGTTCGACCGGATCCGCGTTCATCGTGTTCTCCTCTTTCATGACGGCAGCTCAGCGGACGCCGATCACTTCGATCTCGACGCGCCGGTCCGCGGCCAGGCATGCGATCAGGCGCTGGTTGCGGCGATGCTCGCGCCCCAGGTCGTCGCAATCGCCGAGATGGGCCGGCTGCTTCTCGCCCTTGCCTTCCGTATAGATGCGGTTGGCCGGGACCCCGCGGCCGATCAGGTAGGCCTTGATCTCGGCGGCGCGCTTCTCGGAGATCTCCTGGTTGTAGCGCTCGCTGCCGATGCGGTCGGCGTGGCCGACGGCCAGCACCACTTCGAGATCGAGGTCTTCGAGCTCCTGCGCGAGTTGGTCGAGCCGCTGCCGCGATTCGCCCTCGAGGACCGAGGTGCCGAAGCGGAAACGGGCTTCCGCCGACAGCTTGACCTTGGTAGGCCCGACGATCTCGCGAACCTCGGGAGGCGCTGTGGCCGGGGCGACCGGTGTCGCCGGCGGTGGCGCGGGCACGGCAGGCGGCTCGCAGTCTGCCACCGCCACCAGCTCGGGTTCGCAGCCGCAGGCCACCGGCTTGCCGTCGACGAGGGTGCCACGGGCCGCGGCCGGACTCCAGTTGCCGGTGCGCCAGCACAGCCCCGACTCACTGCGTGTCGCCTGGCCGCTGCCGTCGACGACGTAGGGAGGCGCGTCGTCGGCGGCACTCGCCGTCGCCATGGCACCTGCCAGCGCCAGGGCGAAAACAGACTGCCGGGACCGGCGACCGAGCGGGAAAGGAAGGGGCATGTCGGAACTCGTTCGCGCCGGGAGGACTTCGGGGAGCCGCGAAGGCGTTGGCAAGGCTAGCGCGCCTGCGGGTCGATCCTATTCTGCCATAGCGCCGAAATCGCCATCAATTCGGCATCTTCGACGTCCACCAGCCGGCGCCCGCGGGCCACCAGGCGGCCCCCGACCCAGACATGGCTGACGTTCTCGCGGCCGGCGACATAGACCAGATGCGAGACCGGGTCGAAGCAGGGCGCGAGGTCGGCATCGTCGAACGCCACGGCGCACAGGTCGGCCCACTTGCCGGCCGTCAGCGAGCCGATTTCGGCTTCGAGCCCGATCGCCCGGGCGCCGCCCAGGGT
This sequence comes from Rhodocyclaceae bacterium, assembly GCA_020445745.1. Classification (GTDB taxonomy): domain Bacteria; phylum Pseudomonadota; class Gammaproteobacteria; order Burkholderiales; family Rhodocyclaceae; genus Cognatazoarcus. Next base: position 19,896 of record JAGRGB010000009.1, read on the forward strand.
CGCCATCGTCAGAGCCTGGTGGGCGTCGAGGGCGGTCGCGTCGAGGCGGCTGAGCTTGGCGAGCAGGGCCGCCTCGCGCATTTCCATGAACAGGTCGAGCCGGTTGTTGCTGGCCGCACCGTCGGTGCCGAGGCCGACCGTGACGCCCGCGGCGAGCAGTTCGCCGACCGGCGCGGCACCGCTCGCCAGCTTCATGTTGGATGACGGGCAATGGGCGACCCGCACGCCATGGCGCGCCATCGCTTCGATCTCGCCGGGTGCGAGGTGGACCGCGTGGACCGCCAGCAGGTTGGGTGACAGCAGCCCCAGGCGGTCGAGCCGGGCCAGCGGCCGCGCGCCGTGCTCGACCAGCGACGCCTCGACCTCGTGCCGGGTCTCGTGCACATGCAGGTGCACGGTCAGGTCGAGCTCGTCGGCGAGGTTTCGGACCCGCTCGAAGCTTTCGTCGGAGACCGTGTACGGGGCGTGTGGGGCCAGCGTGAAGGCGATCCGTGGATGGCCCTGCCAGTCGTCGCGGGCCGCCAGCCCCTTGGCGAGGTAGTCGTCGGGTCCGCTGGCGTAGGAGGACGCAAACTCGATCACGACGACACCGAGCAGCGCCCGGATGCCGGTGCGATCGACCGCCGCCGCCGCCGCCTCCGGGAAAAAATACATGTCATTGAAGGTGGTGATGCCTCCACGCAACATCTCGGCCGCAGCGAGGGTTGTGCCGTCGCGCACGAATCCGGCCGACACGTGCCTGCCCTCGGCCGGCCAGATCGCCTGATTGAGCCAGTCCATCAAGGCCAGGTCGTCGCCCAGTCCGCGCAGCAGGTTCATGGCGGCGTGGCCGTGCGCATTCACCATGCCGGGCATCAGCACGTGGTCGGGCAGGTCTTCGATGCGATCCGGGGCGAAGCGCTCCCGCGCGGCATCGGCCGGCAGCACCGCGACGATGCGGCCGTCACGGACCGCCAGCGCGTGGCCGGCGAGCGGCGTGCAGTCCGGTGACACCCGGATCAGCCAGCGCGGACGCAGCAGCAGGTCGACATGTTCGCTCATGGGCGGCCCCCCAAGTGTTCGATCGGTAGCGGATGGTATCGCCAGAAAAGCGAAACCCCGCACCAGGCGGGGTTTCGCGGCTCGAAGAACGCTGCGGGCTTAGTTGCTCATGCCCTTGACATCGACGACTGCACGACGGTTGGGACCCAGGCACTCGATCAGCTTCTTGCGGGACATCTTGCCGCAGGTGACGCCGGGCACCGGCTGGGTCTTGCCGTAGCCGAAGGTCTCGATCAGGCTGGCATCGACGCCTTGGCCGATCAGGTAGGACTTGACCACCTCGGCGCGCTTCTCGGAGAGCTTCTGGTTGTACTGGGCGTTACCGATGCGGTCGGAGTGGCCCGACACGGTGACCGACTTGATGCTGGACAGTCCGCCCATCCGGTTGATCACGTCACGGTCGATCGCTGCCTTGCCTTCCGGCTTAAGCACCGACTTGTCGAAATCGAATTGCGCGGTTGCGCCGAGGCTGACCGGCTTCGGTGCCGGCATCGGGGCCGGTGCCGGAGCGGGCGCCGGCATCGGTGCCGGGGCCGGGGCGGCAGCGACCGGCTTGGGCGCTTCGCATTTGTCCTTGGGCACGATGTCGCCGTCGCAGGCACAACCTGCCGGGAATTCACCGGCCATCGCGGTCGACGCCGCAGCCGGGCTCCAGTAGCCGGTACGCCAGCACAGACCAGAACCGCTACGTGCGACGACCTTGCTACCGTCGATGACATAGGGAACTTCACCCTTGCCATCAACCATCACATCGGCGGCCTGGGCAGTGGTGACGGAAAGCACGGAAATACCAGCAACAGCAGCGAGAACTGCCAGACGCTTCAGATTCACGACGAATCCTCCTCAGAGCGAGTTACTTTCTTGAAAACGCCTTATATGGCGTACGTTGTGTCGTATCACGATTTAAGCATACGCCAAGCCGGGCAACAACGATTGTACAAAGTGTTGCACGGGCGCATTGGTGTTGCATGTTGCCAACGGCCCCGCAGCAGCGGTCGTGCCTGACTGCGTGATATTATTCGTCGTTTTTTCCCAGCCAATTCACGCCTGTCCCGGAGCTCATGACCGCATTCGCCAAAGAGACCCTGCCGATCAGTCTTGAGGACGAGATGCGGCATTCCTACCTCGACTATGCGATGAGCGTCATCGTCGGCCGCGCCCTGCCCGACGCCAGGGACGGGCTGAAGCCGGTGCACCGGCGGGTGCTGTTCGCGATGCACGAGGCCAACAACGCCTGGAACCGACCCTATGTGAAGTGCGCGCGGGTGGTCGGTGACGTGATGGGTAAATACCACCCCCACGGCGATTCGGCGATCTATGACACGCTGGTGAGAATGGCGCAGGATTTCTCGCTGCGCTACATGCTGGTGGATGGTCAGGGCAATTTCGGTTCCATCGACGGCGACAATGCGGCGGCGATGCGCTACACCGAGTGCCGGCTGGAGCGCATCTCGTCGGAGTTGCTGGCGGACATCGACAAGGAGACGATCGACTTCCAGCCCAACTACGACGGCAAGGAACTCGAGCCCACCGTCCTGCCCACCCGGGTGCCCAACCTGCTGATCAACGGCTCGTCGGGCATCGCGGTCGGCATGGCGACCAACATCCCGCCTCACAACCTGGCCGAAGTGGTCGACGCCTGCCTGCTGCTGCTGGCGGATCCCGCCACCGACATCGACGAGCTGATCCGCGTCGTCAAGGCCCCGGATTTCCCGACCGCAGCGCACATCTACGGACTGCAGGGCGTGCACGAGGGCTATCGCACCGGCCGTGGTCGCGTGGTGATGCGTGCCCGCACCCATTTCGAGGATCTCGAAAAGGGCAACCGGCAGGCGATCATCGTCGATGAGCTGCCCTACCAGGTCAACAAGCGCACCCTGCTCGAGAAGATAGCCGAGCTGGTCAACGACAAGCGCATCGAGGGCATCAGCGAGATTCGCGACGAGTCGGACAAGTCCGGCATGCGCGTGGTGATCGAACTCAAGCGTGGCGAAGTCGCCGAGGTGGTGCTCAACAAGCTGTTCAAGCAGACCCAGCTGCAGGACAGCTTCGGCATGAACATGGTGGCGCTGGTCGACGGCAAGCCGCGGTTGCTGGACCTCAAGCAGATGCTCGAGTGCTTCCTAGCTCACCGGCGGGAAGTGGTCACCCGGCGGACGATCTTCGAGCTGCGCAAGGCGCGGGAGCGCGGCCACGTCCTCGAAGGCCTCGCGGTCGCGTTGTCGAACGTCGACGAGATCATCGCGTTGATCAAGGCGGCCGCGACGCCGCCCGATGCCAAGCGCGAGCTGATGGCCCGCGAATGGCGCTCGCCGCTGGTCGAGGAACTGCTGGCCCGGGCCACTTCCGAGAGTTTCCGGCCGGACGGCCTGGCGCCGGAGTTCGGACTGCAGGCCCAGGGCTACAGGCTTTCCGACGCTCAGGCGCAGGCCATCCTGGAACTTCGCCTGCAACGCCTGACCGGCCTCGAGCAGGACAAGATCGTCGGTGAATACCGCGAGGTGATGGATCTCATCACCGACCTGATCGACATCCTCGCCAGGCCCGAGCGGATCACCGCGATCATCAGCGAGGAACTGAGCGCGATCCGTAACCAGTACGGCGATCCGCGACGCTCGGAAATCGTCATGAATACCGCCGAGATCAACATCGAGGATCTGATCGCGCCGGAGGACATGGTCGTCACGCTGTCGCACTCGGGTTATTTCAAGCGCCAGCCGCTGGCCGACTACCGCGCGCAGCGCCGTGGCGGACGCGGCAAGCAGGCGACCTCGATGAAGGAAGAGGATTTCATCGACCGCCTGTTCGTCGCCAATACCCACGACACCATCCTGTGCTTCTCGAATCGCGGTCGCGCCTACTGGCTGAAGGTCTACGAGGTGCCGGAGGGGACGCGCAATTCGCGCGGCAAACCGATCGTCAATCTGTTCCCGCTGATGGAGGGGGAGAAGATCACCGCGGTGCTGCCGGTGCAGGAATTCGACGAAGACCACTACGTGTTCATGGCGACCTCGTTGGGAACGGTCAAGAAGACCGCGCTCACGGCCTTCGCCAATCCGCGCAAGGCCGGCATCATCGCGGTCAATCTCGACGACGGCGACCACCTGATCGGCGTCGCGATCACCGACGGGGCGTGCGACGTGATGCTGTTCTCCGATGCCGGCAAGGCGGTTCGCTTTGCCGAGGGCGACGTGCGGCCGATGGGGCGCGAGGCGCGAGGCGTGCGGGGCATGACCATCGAGGACGATCAGCGGGTGATCGCGATGCTGGTGGCCCGCGACGAGGAGTGGTCGGTGCTGACCGTGACCCGCAACGGTTTCGGCAAGCGCACGCCGGTGGCCGAATACACGCGCCACGGGCGCGGCACCAAGGGCATGATCGCGATCCAGACTTCGGAGCGCAATGGTGGGCTGGTCGGTGCGGCGCTGGTACAGCCCGGTGACGAGGTCATGCTGATCTCCTCCGGCGGCGTGTTGATCCGCACCCGGATCGCCGACATCCGCGAGATGGGGCGTTCGACCCAGGGCGTGACGCTGATCGCGCTGGCGGAAGGGACCCACCTGGCAGGCATCGAGAAGGTCGCCGAATCCGACGACGACGCGGCGCTGCTTCCCGCCGTGCCGGACGAGCCGGCCGACGACGGCGACGGCGACGGCGACGGCGACGGAGCGGGCGCCGGCGAATGAGCCCCGGCGGCCCTGCCGCCGGCACGGAGCGCGATCTACAATTCGAAGCTGGTCGTTGGCGCGCGCTGCAGGGCGGTTCTCGAGCCGGGGCGGGCGATGCCATGACTGCGCCGGGGCATCGGCCGCGGGCACGGAGATTGTGGGATGAGTGACGAGTTGCTGAAGCTGCGCAAGCGCATCGACGAACTGGACGAGGAGATCCTGGCCCGCCTGTCGGAACGGGCGCGCTGTGCCAAGCGGATCGGCGAGATCAAGCACGGCAACATCTATCGGCCGGAGCGCGAGGCGCAGGTGCTGCGTCGCCTCGCCGAGGTCAATCCGGGACCGCTGGCCGGCGACGCGGTGCAGCGGGTGTTCCGCGAGATCATGTCCTACTGCCTGGCGCTGGAGCAACCGCTGACGGTGGCCTATCTCGGACCCGCCGGCACCTTCTCGGAAAGCGCGTCGCGCAAGCATTTCGGTTCGGCGCCGGGTTTCACGCCGGTCGGCACGATCGACGAGGTCTTTCGACTGGTGGAATGCGGCAACGCCGACTACGGCGTGGTGCCGGTGGAGAACTCGACCGAGGGCGCGGTCGGCGGCACCCTCGATCTGCTGCTGGCCAATCCGGTGAGCGTATGCGGCGAGGTCAAGCTGCGCATCCACCAGCACCTGCTGTCGAAGGCGGACGGCATCGGCGCCGCCAAGCGCCTGTATTCCCATGCGCAGTCGCTCGCCCAGTGCCACGAATGGCTCAACCGCAATCTCGCCCACCTGCCGCGGATACCGGTGGCGAGCAATGCCGAGGCCGCGCGCCTGGCCGGCGAGGATGCCGAATCCTGCGCGATCGCCGGCGACGCGGCGGGCGAACTGTACGGGCTCAAGGCGCTCGCCGCCAACATCGAGGACGATCCCAACAACACCACGCGATTTCTGGTGATCGCGCGCCACGACGCCGGCCCGTCGGGCAAGGACAAGACCTCTCTGGTATTGTCGGCACGCAATCGTCCGGGCGCGATGCACGATCTGCTCGAACCGTTGGCGCGCCATGACGTGGACATGACCAAGCTGCAATCCCGGCCGGCGCGCGGCGGACTGTGGGAATATGTCTTCTACGTCGATTTCCTCGGCCATCGCGAGGATCCGCAGGTCGCCGCCGCACTGGCCGAACTGAAGGAAAGGGCCGCTTTCGTGAAGATTCTCGGCTCCTATCCGGTCGCTGCCCTGTGAATCCGGCGGACCCAGGAGGAAACATGGATCCAAGCCACGGCGCACCGCGTCACATCCGTTCGATCTCGCCCTATCAGCCGGGCAAGCCGATCACCGAGCTGGCCCGCGAACTGGGTCTGGCGCCGTCCACCATCGTCAAGCTGGCCTCCAACGAAAACCCGCTCGGCATGAGCCCCCGTGCCCGCGAGGCGATGGTGGGTTGTTGCAACGAGATCGGCCGCTATCCCGACGGCAACGGCTTCGAACTGAAGGCGGCACTGTCGCTGCGTACCGGCGTCTCGCCGGAGCGCATCGTGCTGGGCAACGGCTCCAACGACGTGCTCGACCTCGCCGCCCGGGCGTTTCTCGGGCCGGGCACCGAGGCGGTGTATGCGCAATACGCGTTCGCGGTCTACCCGCTGTCGACCCAGGCCGTCGGCGCCACCGGCGTCGCGGTGCCGGCCACCGAGTTCGGCCACGATCTGGCGCGCATGCGGGACGCCATCGGCGAGCGCACGCGGGTGGTGTTCATCGCCAACCCGAACAATCCCACCGGCACCTTCGTCGCGGGCGAGCGCCTGCTGGCATTTCTCGCCGCGGTTCCGCCGCAGGTCCTGGTGGTGCTCGACGAAGCCTACACTGAGTACCTCGACGAGGATCGGCGCTACGACAGCCTGGCCTGGCTCGACCGCTTCCCGAACCTGCTGATCACGCGAACCTTCTCGAAGGCCTACGGGCTGGCCGGGCTGCGTGTCGGCTACGGTTTCGGCAGCCCGCAGGTGATCGACCTGATGAACCGCGTGCGCCAGCCCTTCAACGTCAGCCTGGTCGGCCTGGCGGCGGCGACCGCGGCGCTGGCCGACGAGGAGTTCATCCTGCGCAGCGCCGAGCTGAACCGGCGCGGCATGGCCCAGCTGTTGGCGGCATTCGATGCGCTGGGCCTCGACTGGATTCCGTCGGCCGGCAACTTCGTCACGGTGCGCCTGCGCGATGCCGCCGGCGTCAACCGGCGCCTGCTCGAGCGGGGCGTGATCGTGCGGCCGATCGGCGGCTACGGGCTGACCGACTGGCTGCGGGTGTCGATCGGCCTTCCCGAGGAAAACGAGACCTTCATCGCCGCGTTGAAGGCATCGCTGGCCTGAGCGGATCCCGGCATGATGCGAATCGACAAGCTGGTGGTGTGCGGTGTCGGCCTGATCGGTGGCTCCTTCGCGCTGGCGCTGCGCTCGGCCGGAGCGGTCGGCGAGGTGGTCGGCGTCGGACGCACCCGGGCCTCGCTCGACAAGGCGATCGAACTGGGCATCGTGGACCGCGCCAGTGTCGACTGGGCAGACGCGCTGGCCGGTGCCGGCCTTGTGTTACTGGCGACCCCGGTGGGGCAGATGAGTGGCGTGATGGCGGCGATGGCGCCCCATCTGGACCCCGCTACCGTGGTCACCGACGCCGGCAGCACCAAGCGCGACGTCATCGAGGCCATCTACCGCAACCTGGACCGACAGCTTGGCCGGGTCGTGCCGTCCCATCCGATCGCCGGCTCCGAGAGCAGCGGGGCGGCGGCGGCTTTTGCCGAGCTCTACCGTGACCGCAAGGTGGTGATCACGCCGCTGCCGGAAAACGACGACGGCGCGGTGGCGCTGGTACGGGAAGCCTGGCAGACCTGCGGCGCGCAGTTGTTCGAGATGACGCCCCAGGAGCACGACCGGGTGTTCGCCGCGGTCAGCCACCTGCCGCACCTGCTGGCCTTCGGCCTGGTGCACGATCTCGCCCAGCGCGCCAATGCCGAACAGTTGTTCGGCTACGCCGCCGGCGGATTTCGCGACTTCACCCGCATCGCCGGCAGCCATCCCGAAATGTGGCGGGACATCTGCATCGCCAACCGTCAGGCGCTGATCGGCGAGCTGGACACCTATCTCGCGGAACTGGCCCTGCTGCGTGCCTACCTGCTGTCCGGCGACGGGCGTTCGCTGGAGGCGATCTTCGAAGACGCCCGGACGGCGCGCAACGCCTGGGTGAACCGCAAGGAGGACTGAAGCCGCCATGGATCATCTCGATCTCCCGCCCCTGTCCGGGGCCGCAGGCACGGTCAGGCTGCCGGGCTCGAAGAGCATCTCGAACCGGGTGTTGCTGCTGGCCGCGCTGGCCGAAGGCGTGACCGAGATTCACGACCTGCTCGCTTCCGACGACGTCGATCGCATGCTCGAGGCGCTGGACGCGCTCGGGGTGCGCTGGGAATCGCTGGACGAGCCGGGCCGCTACCGTGTGCACGGGGCGGGCGGGCCGCTGCCGGTCAAGCATGGCGACATCTTCCTCGGCAACGCCGGCACCGCGTTCCGGCCCCTGACGGCCGCGCTGGCGCTGTCCGGCGGGCACTATCGCCTTTCCGGCGTGGCGCGCATGCACGAGCGTCCGATCGGCGACCTGGTGGACGGGCTGCGGCAGATCGGTGCCAACATTTCCTACAAGGCGGCCGAAGGCTACCCGCCGTTGGTGATCGAGCCGGCCGAGATCCGGCCCGGCGGCGTCGTCCGGGTGGGCGGCGAGGTCTCCAGCCAGTTCCTGACCGCGATGCTGATGGCGCTGCCATTGACCGGCGTCGAGACCCGCATCGAGGTGGTCGGCGAGCTGATCTCGAAGCCCTACGTCGAGATCACGCTGGCGACGATGGCGCGCTTCGGCGTGGTGGTCGCGCGCGAGGGCTGGCGGGCGTTCGTGATACCCGGTGGCGTGCGCTACCGCAGCCCCGGTGCGATCCACGTCGAGGGGGACGCCTCGTCGGCGTCCTATTTCCTGGCTGCCGGAGCGATCGGCGGCGGGCCGGTGCGCGTCGAGGGGGTCGGGCGCGACAGCATCCAGGGCGACGTGCGCTTCGCCGAGGCACTGGCGTCGATCGGCGCACGGATCGAGGTCGGCGACAACTGGATCGAGGCCCGGGCGCCGACCTCGGGCCGGCTCGAGGCCTTCGATCTCGACCTCAACCACATCCCCGATGCGGCGATGACGCTGGCCGTGGCGGCGCTGTTCACGGACGGCGCCTGCCGCCTGCGCAACATCGCGTCGTGGCGGGTCAAGGAGACCGACCGCATCATGGCGATGGCGACCGAACTGCGCAAGCTCGGCGCCACCGTCGACGAGGGTGACGACGAACTGGTCGTGATCCCGCCGGAGGTGGTCCGTTACGGTGAGATCGACACCTACGACGATCACCGCATGGCGATGTGCCTTGCGCTCGCCACGCTGGGCGGCACCGGCATCCGGATCAACGATCCGAAATGTGTCAACAAGACCTTCCCGGACTACTTCGCTGCGTTCGCTTCGATCAGCCGGCCGGTGCCGGTGATCGCGATCGACGGCCCGTCGGCCTCGGGCAAGGGCACCGTCGCCGCACGCGTCGCCGAGCGACTCGGCTACCACCACCTGGACAGCGGCGCGCTGTACCGGCTGGTGGCGCTGGCGGCGACGCGCGCCGGTGTGCCGCTCGACGACGAGGGCGCCCTGGCGGCGCTGGCGCGGGAGTTGCCTGTCCGCTTCGAGGGCGGGCGGGTGCTGCTCGACGACGACGAGGTCGGCGACGCGATCCGCGCCGAGGCGTGCTCGCTGGGCGCGTCGCGGGTCGCCGCGCTGCCGGCGGTGCGCGAAGCGCTGGTGCTGCGCCAGCGGGCCTTCCGTCGGGCGCCGGGGCTGGTGGCCGAAGGCCGCGACATGGCATCGACGATCTTCACCGACGCCGGCGTCAAGATCTTCCTCACCGCGAGCGCCGAGATCCGCGCCGAACGCCGCTATAAGCAGTTGTTGGAAAAAGGAATGGCTGCTAACATGGCGGGTCTTATTCGGGATTTGCGCGAGCGTGACGCGAGGGATGCGGCGCGCGCCGTCGCCCCGCTTAGGCAACAGGAAGACGCGCTCCTGCTGGATACCTCGGGTATGAGCATCGACGAGGCGGTCGATTTCGTGCTCGATGCCGCTGGCGCAGGCACCTGAGATCAAACGAGTCGTCCGGCGGTCGCAATGGCCGCGGACGGATGTGCAACCAAACTCCGCCGCATGGCGGAAATCAGAGTTTTTTTATGTCCACTGCAACTGTTGCAACCAGCCAGGAAAGCTTTGCCGAGCTGTTCGAGGAGAGCCTCTCCCGCCAGGAGATGCGTGCCGGCGAGGTCATCACCGCCGAGGTGGTCCGCATCGATCAGAACTTCGTGATCGTCAATGCCGGCCTCAAGTCCGAGAGCTACATCCCGATCGACGAATTCCGCAATGACCGTGGCGAGGTCGAGGTCAATGGCGGTGATTACGTCCAGGTCGCGATCGACGCGCTCGAGGACGGCTACGGCGAAACCCGCCTGTCGCGCGACAAGGCCAAGCGGATCGCCGCCTGGAACGATCTGGAGAAGGCGCTCAACGAAGGTTCGCTGGTGACCGGTGTGATCTCCGGTCGGGTCAAGGGCGGCCTGACCGTCATGACCAACGGCATCCGCGCCTTCCTGCCCGGTTCGCTGGTGGACATGCGACCGGTCAAGGACACGGCTCCCTACGAAGGCAAGGAGTTCGAGTTCAAGGTCATCAAGCTCGATCGCAAGCGCAACAACGTCGTCGTCTCCCGCCGCGCCGTGCTCGAGGAGACCATGGGCGAAGAGCGCGAGAAGCTCTTGTCCACGCTGCAGGAAGGCAAGGTCATCAAGGGCATCGTCAAGAACATCACCGACTACGGCGCCTTCGTCGACCTCGGTGGCATCGACGGCCTGCTGCACATCACCGACCTGGCCTGGCGCCGCGTCCGTCACCCCAGCGAAGTGCTGGCGGTCGGCGACGAGATCGAGTCCAAGGTGCTGAAGTTCGACCAGGAGAAGAATCGTGTCTCGCTGGGCCTCAAGCAGCTCGGCGAAGATCCGTGGATCGGCATTTCGCGCCGCTACCCCAACGGCACGCGTCTGTTCGGCAAGGTCACCAACATTACCGACTATGGCGCCTTCGTCGAAGTCGAGCAGGGCATCGAAGGCCTGGTGCACGTCTCGGAAATGGACTGGACCAACAAGAACATCCACCCGACCAAGGTCGTTCAGCTCGGCGACGAGGTCGAGGTCATGATCCTCGAGATCGACGAGGATCGTCGCCGCATCTCGCTCGGCATGAAGCAGTGCATGTCCAACCCGTGGGACGATTTCGCGATCAACCACAAGAAGGGCGACAAGGTGCGCGGCCAGATCAAGTCGATCACCGACTTCGGCGTGTTCATCGGTCTGGAAGGCGGCATCGACGGTCTGGTTCACCTGTCCGACCTGTCCTGGAGCGAATCCGGCGAAGACGCCGTGCGCCGCTTCAAGAAGGGCGACGAGGTCGAGGCCGTGGTGCTGTCGATCGACGTCGAGCGCGAGCGCATTTCGCTGGGCGTGAAGCAGATGGAGGGCGACCCCTTCACCAACTTCATCGCGACCCACGAGAAGAACAGTCTGGTGCGCGGCACCGTCAAGTCGGTCGACGCCCGCGGCGCGGTGGTGTCGCTGTCCGAAGAGGTCGAGGGTTACCTGCGTGCGTCCGAGTTCGCCACCCACCGTGTGGACGACCTTTCCGCCGTCCTGAAGGAAGGCGAGGAAGTCGAGGCGCTGATCATCAACGTGGATCGCAAGTCCCGTTCGATCAACCTGTCGATCCGGGCCAAGGACCAGGTCGAGCAGAGCGAGGCGATGCAGAAGCTGGCCTCCGAAGCCGCGACCGGGACCACCAATCTGGGCGCCCTGCTGAAGGCCAAGCTGAACGAGCAGAAGCAATAGTTCCGCAGCCATGACCAAATCGGAACTCATTGCGCGGCTGGCCGAGCGCTTCGCGCCTCAGCTGGTCGCAAAGGACGCCGATTACGCGGTCAAGGTGATCATCGATGCGATGACCGAGGCGCTGTCCAA
>JAGRGB010000114.1 GCA_020445745.1 Rhodocyclaceae bacterium
ATGCCGGCTGCGGCGTGGTGCCGTTCCGCTACCGGGAGCAGAGCTACGTCAATGCCCTGCAGTGGGCGATCGGGCTCGAGATCTTCCTGCTGGTCGAGGACCCGTGGCGGGTGGTGCTGACCACCGACCACCCCAACGGTGGCCCGTTCACCAGCTACCCGCACCTGATCCGCCTACTGATGGACCGCGAGTTCCGCAACCAGCAACTCGCCCGCATCCACCCGGAGGTGGCCGAGCACTGCGCGCTGAAGGACATAACCCGCGAGCTCAGCCTCGACGAGATCGCGATCATGACCCGCGCCGGCCCGGCCCGCCTGCTCGGCCTCGCCGACCGTGGCCACCTGGCACCGGGCGCGGCGGCCGACATCGCGGTGTATCGCGAGGGGGGCGACTTCGAGGCGATGTTCACGACCCCGGAGCTGGTCTTCAAGGACGGCCTGCGGGTCGCCCACCGTGGCCGCATCACCGCGTCGCCGGTCGGCGCCACCCACGTCGTCGAACCGGACTTCGACCGGGCCGTCGAGAAGCACCTGAAGGCCCATCACGATTCCCACGGCAGCGTGCGCTTCGAGCACCTGGCGATCAGCCGCGACGAACTCGGTGAGTGCAGCCATTGCGGCGCGGTGCATGTGGTGCCGTGCGCGGCCGGGGAGGGCGGCTGATGGGCGAGCCGATCGTGGACAACGGCGTCGTCATCGACGACACCTTCGCCGAGGCCTTCCCGATGAAGGCGACGCGGCTCGTCGTCACCGCCTTCGACGCAAGCTGGGCATCGAACGCCGCGGTCGCGATGACCGGCTTCGCCACCTCGGTGATCGCCTGCGGCTGCGAGGCCGGCATCGAGCGCACGCTGGCGCCCGAGGAGACGCCGGACGGCCGGCCCGGGGTGTCGGTGCTGATCTTCGCGATGTCCGGCAAGGAACTCGCCAAGCAGGTCGAGCGGCGGGTCGGCCCGTGCGTGCTGACCTGTCCGACCACGGCGATCTATGCCGGCCTCGACGACGGCGAGCCGATCGCGCTCGGTCGCAACCTGCGCTTCTTCGGCGACGGCTGGCAGATCTCGAAGATGATCGACGGCAAGCGCTACTGGCGGGTGCCGGTGATGGACGGTGAATTCGTCGCCGAAGAGACGACCCCGGTGGTCAAGGGCGTGGGCGGCGGCAACCTGCTGATCCTCGGCCGCGACACCGCGTCGGCGCTGGCCGCCGCCGAGGCCGGCGTGGCGGCGATGCGGCGCGTGCCGAACGTGATCATGCCGTTCCCGGGCGGGGTCGTGCGCTCCGGCTCGAAGGTCGGCTCCAAGTACCCGGCGCTGATGGCCTCGACCAACGACGCCTTCTGTCCGGCGCTGACGCCGCTGGCGCGGAACACGGAACTGGGCGGCGAGGTGCGCAGCGTGATGGAGATCGTGATCGACGGACTGACCGATGCCGACGTCGCCGCCGCGACCCGCGCCGGCATCGCCGCGATCGTCGCTCGCGGCAGCGCCGCTGGCGTGCTGCGCATCTCGGCCGGCAACTACGGCGGCAAGCTCGGACCGTTCCATTTCCACCTGCACCAGCTGCGCGGCGAGGAGGGCGGACCATGAGCGCATCCTGGCTGCTGCGCCAGCGCAGCGTGCCACCGCTGGGCGTCGATTTCGCCGCGGTGCTGCCGACCCGGGTGGCCGAGTTGTCGGCCGCCGGGCTGTCGCGGCTGGCGCTGCCGATCGGGCGCGACACCGTTGCGCTGGGAGAGCTGTTCGACGTCGCGGCCGGCGACGGCGATCTGCCCGGACTGCGCATCGAGGGCGATTGCCGGCGCCTGCACGGCATCGGCCGTGGCATGGACGGCGGCCGCATCGTCGTGGACGGACCGGTCGGCGACTATCTCGGCGCGGAGATGACGGCCGGCGAGATCCGCGTGGACGGCGACGCCGGCCTGCTCGCCGCCTGCGCCCTGGCCGGCGGTCGGATCGAGATCGGCGGCGACGTCGGCGACTTCGCCGCCTCGGCGCTGCCCGGTGCGATCGACGGCATGCGCGGCGGCGTGCTGGTGGTGCGCGGCAATGCCGGCGCGCGCTTCGGCGACCGCATGCGCCGCGGCAGCGCGGTGATCCATGGCCGCGCCGGCGACTTCCTGGCCTCGCGCATGGTCGCCGGCACCATCGCGCTGGCCGGCGAGATCGGCGCCCATCCGGGCTTCGGCATGCGCCGCGGCACCCTGGTGTTCGCCGGCGACAGGCCGCGCGTGCCCGACACCTTCGCGCCGACCGGCCACGACATATGCGTGTTCTGGGCCTTGCTGGCCCGCAGCCTGGCGCCGTTCGGCGAGCCCTTCGACGCGCTCGCCGGCAGGCCCCCCGAGCGCGTGGTCGGCGACCTCGGCGTCGATGGCAAGGGCGAGTGGCTGCTGCCGGCCTGAGCTGCGGCCATCGGGAGCCTCCAGGCAAGGGAGGGTAGTGCAGTGGGCAATCCGTGCTTCCTCGACGTCCGGGATGCCGCCGCGACCGCCGGTACCGGGGGCATGCCGCGATGAGCGCGAGCCGCGCCCGCCGCTTCGCAGGCTCGGCCGGTGTGCCCCGGTTAGACTCTGCGTGATGGACTGCTTTGCCCTGCTCGACGACTGCGCCGCCACCGCGGCGGCCCCGACCAGCCGGCTGTATACCGACTTCCGGCGCGAACTGCGCTGCGACGATCCGGCCACGCTGGACGCCGTCTGCAACGCGCTCGACGGCGCCCTGCGGGAGGGTCTGCACGCCGTCGTGCTGGCCGACTACGAGTGGGGCGCTCGCCTGCTCGGCGCCGGCCACGAAAGGATCGCCGACGATGCCGCCGGCTGCCTGCGCCTGCTGCTGTTCGCCCGGCTGGAGTTTCTCGACCAGGCCGCGGTTTCCGCCTGGCTGGCCGGCCGCGAGGGCGGCGAGGCGGGGGCGGGCGGCCCGGGCCCGGCCGGCGCCCTGGAGATCGTGCCGAGCGTCGACCGGCCCGCCTTCGAGCGCGCGATCGCCAGGATCCACGCGGCGATCACTGCCGGCGAGACCTACCAGGTCAATTACACCTACCGCCTCGACTTCGCCACCTTCGGCTCGCCGGTCGCCTTCTACCGGCGGCTGCGTGCCCGCCAGCCGGTGCGCTTCGGCGCCTTCGTCGCGCTGCCGCCGGGCGCCGGCCCCAGCCACGTGCTGTCGTGCTCGCCGGAGCTGTTCCTGCAGAACCGCGGCGGACGGCTGTCGGCGCGACCGATGAAGGGGACCGCGTCGCGCGCCCGTGTCGCCGAGGGCGACAGCGAGATCGCCCGGATGCTGTCCGAGGACACCAAGAACCGCGCCGAGAACCTGATGATCGTCGACCTGCTGCGCAACGATCTGGGCCGCATCGCCGAGACCGGCAGCGTGTCGGTGCCGGCGCTGTTCACGGTCGAGCCCTATCAGACCGTGTTCCAGATGACCACGACGATCGAAGCCGCGTTGCCCGCCGGGGTCGGTTTCGCGGCCGTGCTGCGGGCCCTGTTTCCCTGCGGCTCGATCACCGGTGCGCCGAAGCACCGCACGATGCAGATCATCGCGGACCTCGAGAGCACGCCGCGGGGCCTCTACACCGGCGCCATCGGCTGGCTCGACGCAGCGGCCGGCGGGCGTGCCTGCGGCGACTTCTGCCTGTCGGTGGCGATCCGCAGCGTGACGCTGGACTCGGCCGGCGACGGCCCGGGCCGCGGCCGCCTCGGCATCGGCGCCGGCATCACGATCGACAGCCGCGCCGGCGACGAGTACGAGGAGTGCGTGCTCAAGGCGCGCTTCCTGACCGGTCTCGACCCCGGCTTCCAGTTGTTCGAGACGATGTACGCGCGGCGGGGCGAGGGCGTGCGCCATCTCGACCGTCATCTCGCCCGGCTCGCCGCCAGCGCCGCACGATTCGGCTTCGAGTGCGATGTCGCCCGGGCGCGCGCGCTGGTGCAGGCCGAGACCGACGGCCTGGCCCAGGCCGCGCCGATGCGCCTGCGGCTGGCGCTGCATCACGACGGCCGCATCGACCTGGTGCTGGCGCCCCTCGACGAACTCGTCACCTACCCGGACGGCTGCGTCGGCCTGGTGCTGGCCGCCGACACGCTCGATGCGGCCGATCCGCTACTCGCCCACAAGACCACCCGCCGCGCCGGCTACGACCGGGCGCTGCGCCTGGCGATGCGGCGCGGCGCGTTCGACGTGCTGTATGCCAACCGCGACGGCCGCCTCGCCGAAGGCGCCCGCAGCAACGTCTTCGTGCGCCTCGACGGGCGCTGGTACACGCCGCCGCCGGACGACGGCCTGCTGCCCGGCGTGATGCGCGCGGTGCTGCTCGAGGATTCCGGCCTCGACGCCCGCGAGCGCTCCCTCGCCCTCGCCGATCTCGACCGTGCCGAGGCGATCCTGGTCAGCAACGCGCTGCGCGGCGCCGTGCCGGCGCGCCTCATCGGCCGCCTGTGATGCGTCTCGCGCTGTTCGACCTCGACCACACCCTGGTCCCATTCGACAGCACGCTGGTGTGGCTGCGCCATCTCGCCGGCCACGGCGAGATCGATGCCGGGCGCGACGACGCTTATCTCGACTGCTGCCGCCAGTACGTCGCCGGCGTGATGGACGTGGGCGGCCTGCACGCCTGCGCGCTGGCACCCCTCGGCCAGCGCCGGGTGGACGAGATCGCCGGCTGGCAGGCCCGTTTCGAGGCCGAGGTGCTGCCGGCGGCGCTGCCGCCGGCGGCCCGCAGCTTGATCGCCCGCCACCGCGAGCGCGGCGACGTGTGCTGCCTGGTCACCAACACCAGCGACGTCGTCGCCGCGCCGTTCGCGCGGGCCCTCGGCCTGTCCGAGCTGATCGCCAGCCGCGCGCAGCGCGCCGGCGAGCAGTTCACCGGCGCCATCGACGGCGAACCCTGCCACGGCTTCGGCAAGGTGCGCCACGTCGGCGCCTGGCTCGCCCGGCGCGGCCTCGACTGGCGCGCGCTGGCCTGGAGCGGCTTCTACAGCGACTCGATCAGCGACCTGCCGCTCTTGAGCTACGTCGCCGAGCCGGTCGCGGTGCGCCCCGACGAGGGGCTGCGGGCCCATGCGCTGGCCGAGGGCTGGCGGATCGCGGAGACGCTGCAGGACGCCTGATCGGGACGACTGCGGATCCGGCGATGGGATGGATCAGCGGTGGAACAGCGACCAAGGCGGTGTTCGCCTGATGGTGTGGGCCGCGACTCCTGCGTCATCGCAAGCTCCAAGGGCTTCAAGGGAAGCCGGAGGCAAGCTGTGACGACCGGTCGTACGGGGGTGGGACGGGCACAGAAGCGTCCTGCTTGGAGCACACCCAAGGTGATGCAGACCACCGGACGGGCGCTCGCGCGTCGCCGAGGCTCGTCGATGGCCCCACAGATGCAGGAAGTAGCGACGGTGTCGATCAAAGGGCGGCATGAGCCTCCATGACAGGTTTGTCATGTCGGCTTTGCCGTTGGCTTACAATGCAATGACGAAGGCATTAATCGCGACCATTGCCATCGGTGTCTGCGCACCGTGGACTGAAAATGCCAGACGCCCAGGCGGCGCGAAAATCCGTTCGCAATCAGGAACAAACCGGTGGACGACCGGAGATTACGGAATCAGCCTGCGGGTTGGTGCGTGAATCTGCACACCAAAGTGCGCCACCTGCTATAATGAAAATGACAAATGCATGTTTTGCAGTCGATCGGATCCGGGGTAGCTCAGCGGCAGAGCGCTCGGCTTCTACCGAGAGGGCGCTGGTTCGAATCCAGCCCCCGGACCCATGAATCACTAAACGGCAGGTCCCTTGGCGCAACCGGACGAGGCAGCAAGTTTGAAGTCGACCAGTGTTGACCCCGCGTATCTCAGGAGTCGCATCGCACGCCTGCTGACGCGAATCGACGAAGGCCTTGATCCAGAGGCGCGCGCGCGGGCCGAGCAGAAGATCGAAAAATTCAGGGCTGCGCTCGACGGGTTCCATCGCAGGAATTTCGACCATGGTTCGCGAACTCCGATTCCCGGTATGCCGGTGTGGGCGACGCCCGAGGTCGTGACTGGCGGATTCGCGACCGGCAGGTACGTCGCCGGCGGGGCGCTGGAGCCCCACGAGCGTTCCCTGCTCGAGGCGCTCGGTGAAGCACCGGTCGGCGGCGCGCGCCGCGCGCTGAATGAGCATTTTGTCGGGGATCCAGGGTTCGGTGAACTTCTGGAACTCCTCGAATCGGGTCGCTTCGAAATCGCGGTGCCCGAGGAGGGCGCACTGCTCACCGTGGCCTGGCTCGCAAACAACGGACATGCCGATGATGCCCGAAGCCTGACCGAGCAGATTGCACCATTCTTCGATCGGCTTCGCTTCTATCCCATTCCTCGCGAGCAGGCGTTGCACGACGGCCCTGGGGTCCATGTGCAGACCGTCGGCGAGACGATCGAAAGCCTTCGACGCATTGCGCCGAATCGAAGGGTGCTCCAACAGAAGACCGCGGTCGAGGTGTGGATTCCCTTTTACGATCGAGTGGTCGGCCTTTTCCTCGAGACGGTGGACGATGGCTGGCCGTGTCGCCGCTTTCCTGCGGACTGGAACGCGCGGGCGAATAAACTGCTTGGTGATTACCACGGGTTGCGGCTGAATCATGGAGCCTGGGCCCGGATTACAAGCGCGAAATCGCATCCCGGGCAACTTCTCCGCCTGCTGGCCATAAGCGTTGAGGAGGCCGGCGCACTGAGTGGGCCCGACGTGGGCCGCATTCGGCTGATCTTGAATCGCTACGTCGAGAAGCGAGGGGTGCCAGGTTCGGCGACATGGGCCGCTGCACGACAGCGCCAGCAACGCGATGTGTCGGCGCCTAGCCACTACGCCATCGCGGGGTTGCTGGCATCACGGCTCGGACAATGGCCCCGGGCGCAGGCAATCGAAGACGTGAACACCGTTCTCGGTCCGGTATCGATGGAAGAATTCGTGACCACAGGGCTCTCGGGTACGGTCAGCGTGCCGGCGACGCTGGTGCGCAAGGTCCGACGCTGCGTGAATCTGCCCGTAGACGAATTGGTGGCGCTTCGCCTGATCACGTCGGGAGAGGCGCTTGCCCGATGCCTGCCTCAGATCAGTTCCGGAATTCGGGCGCTGGGAATTCGCGATCCCCATCTGCGTCGGCTGCATGCGGCGATCTACAGAGCGTTTCGCCGTCGCCGTTCTTTGCTGTTGACGAATCTCGAAGCCCAGGTCCGGATCGAAGAAGTCCCATGGATTGCCTCGATCGAACGCCTGCGTCGTGACGGCGCGGCGGAGAATGAAGCGGCATTGCAGACTCTGCGGAACGTCAGCCGGCTGGCGCTGACTTCGTTTCCACATGCTCTGCTTCCGAACAAGTTGCTCCAGGAATTGCGTGCCCTTGCAGACAGCGCCAACCTCGACATCCCATTGCTGGACGAACTGGCGGCCGACATCTTCATGGGAGAGTTTTCGCCGAAATTCGTCTCTGCCGCGTGTCGCGCCGCTGAACTGCTGAAGGGTACGCTCTATGCGAAGTACTACGGTATCGATTACGAAGCGGTTCGCAACGCGGCGAAAGTCGAACAGGCCAAGGTCTGGGCGCGCCGCCCGCCATCTACCTTCGCCACTCTTTGCGCATCTCGCGCCGGAGTCGGTTTGGGGGGCTGCCGGCCTGCGATCAACGGAATGGTCATCGAACAGCAGCAGATTCTCACGACGCAGAACCTGGCGGTATTGTTTTCCTCGCTCCGCTTGATCGATGCCATCGGAGACCAACTCGGGGACATGGCCAGGCATTGTTTTTCGTGGATCTGTAGGCGACAGCAGGTGGCGACGGTCGACCGCCGGGCTCGTCTCAAGATGATCAAGAATACTGCCTACGGCTGGCGGCAGATGATCTTCTATCTGTCATTGCTGGACGATCGTGAAGTCGCCGGATTCCTGGACTGGGCCGCGAACCATCTGCGCCGGCAGGGAAGTTCGTTTCAGTATCGCTTCGCTCCCGCGTTCGAGGGCTTGGTGCGGGCCTCACGAGGCGAGGCGATCGAGAGCGCGCCGGCCGATGGAATCCCCGTGCGGAGATTTCTTGGCTGGTCGAATACCCGGCACTGGCTTCTCGATGAAGCGATTGGACGATGATCCGATCCACGGACAAGCCCCGCACTCCCTAGCTGCCGGCACGCGTCTGGACCGTCGCTGAACAGGCCAAGGGGCGGGCCGAAGAACTCCGCCGGCTGGATGGCGCGACCATCGATAGGCGAAATTTGTTGCGCCACCTGCGATCCGGCCGCTATCTCCGCACGGTCGCTGCATGCCGCCGGCTCGCACTGACCCGCAGGCCCTGACCGGTGCCGGCGGGGTTGCTCTGATCCTGTTCGGCGCGCTGCCCGCCAATGGCGGCCGCGCGCGAGAGTTCGAAGGCCTTTCTTGCCGCGGGGAAACGGATCGCCGTTGGCGGGCACATCCCGAGCAAGCCGACGGCGGGTAGGAAATGCGGCGAGATCGCACTCGCGTTTCGCAATCGCGCCCGCTCGCGGCTGTAACTTTCGCCCACGTCGCGGCATCCAATGGGCAGGGACAGCGACGAGGAGCGCGACGATGACCGTCACCGATCCGTGCAGCACGGCAATGCGGCAACACGACCGGAAACTGGTGGCCGAGGTGCTGGCCGGCACGCCGGACGCCTTCGAGCGGCTGATGCGCGCCAACAACCGCCGCCTGTTCCGCACCGCCCGCAGCATCCTGCGCGACGACGCCGAGGCCGAGGATGCGGTGCAGGACGGCTACATCCGCGCCTACCACGCGATCGACCGCTTCCGCGGCGAGTCGAGCCTGTCGTCGTGGCTGACCCGCATCGTGGTCAATGAAGCCCTGGTCCGCCTGCGCCGCCGGGCGGCGCGCGAGGCGGGCCGGCCGGACGCCGGCGACATTGGCGAGCAGACGGCGCCGGCCTCCGAGACGCCGGAGGCGATCGCGATGCGCCGGCAGCTGGGCCGCCTGATCGAGACCTCGATCGACCGCCTGCCCGACGCGTGCCGCACGGTCTTCGTGCTGCGCACCGTCGAAGGGCTCGATGTCGCCGAGACCGCCCACTGCCTGGCGATCTCGGAGGGGGCGGTGAAGACCGCGCTGTCAAGGGCGCGGCGCCGGCTGCGGGAGGCCATCGGCCGCGAGATCGGTGCCGGCATCGACGACTTCTTCGCGTTCGACGGCGCGCGCTGCGATCGCCTGGTGGCGTCGGTGCATCGGCGGCTCGGCCTGCCGCTGCCGCCGCCCGGCTGAACCCGGCGGGCGCGCCGGCCCGCCAATCCCGACACCCGGTGTTGCCCCGGGGTGCGCGCGAGGCGCCGCACCCGGGGCCCGTTCGACCCCACGCAAGGAGAACATCATGAGCCATCCGGACCTGCGAATTCCGAAATCGATCCGCTGCGGGCGTCGCGCCTTCGTTGCCAGCGGCCTGACCCTGTCCGCCGCCGCGATCGCGCTGCTGGGCGGACGCCGGGCGCTGGCCGCCCGTCAGCCGGAGACGGCCGGCAGTGTCGAGGCAGACATCCGCATCCTCAACAGCGCACTGCAAGCGGAGCAGCGGGCGGTCGCCGCCTACCAGCTCGGTGCCGACAGCGGACTGTTGCGAGCGCCGGCCAAGGCGTTGGCGGTGCAGTTCCAGGGCCACCACCGCGCCCATGCCGCGCTGCTCGAGCAGACCGTCGGGCAACTCGGCGGGCGCGCGCTGCCGGCCGCCACCGACCACGACTTCGCGGTGGATGCGCTGCGCACCGAGGCGGACGTGCTGCGCTTCGCCGCCAGTCTCGAGCAGGGGGCGGTGAGCGCCTACCTGGCAGCGGTACCCGGTTTCGACGATCGCGAGCTGGCCCACGCCGCCGCCAGCATCCTCGGCGACGAGGCGATGCACTGGGCGGTGCTGCGCCAGGTGCTCGGCGAGCCGCCGGTGCCGGTCGCCTTCGTCACGTGAGCCGCGGCGCACGCAGTCCGATCCACTGCATTCCCCGGGAGAGCAACCATGAGCAGCAATCGACGGAATCGCCAGGCCATCATCCGCACGGCCGGGCACGCACGACACCCCATGTTGCCGGTCCCCGCCCCGTTGCGGCGGGCGCTGGCGCTGGCCTTCGCCGCAAGCCTCGCCGCCTGCGGCGGCTCGATGGACGACGACACCGGCGCCGACGCGACGCTGGTCGCGCAGGGCCGCGAAATCTTCCGCCACGACACCTTCGGCGACGAGTCGCTGTGGAGCGACACGCTGCGGATGCACGAGGTGATCGAAGCCGCCGTGGACCCGCTGACGGCCCTGGCGGTCGGGCTCAAGGTGGACGTGGACGCCTTGCCCGACGACCTGCGCGCGGCGATCGCCAGCGGTGCCGCAGACCTTGCCAGTCCCGCCACGACGCTGTCGCTGATCGCCCTCGACGCGGTCGTCGGCATCCGCGGCACGGTCGAGGAGGCCGGCGGCGCGAACCGCCTCGCCCGGGTCGGCATCACCTGCGCGCTGTGCCACTCGACCGTCGACGACAGCTTCGCCCCGGGCATCGGTCACCGCCTCGACGGCTGGCCCAACCGCGACCTCGACCCGGGCGCGATCATCGCCCTGTCACCGGCGCTGGACCCGGCCACTCGCGCGCTCTATGCGGGCTGGGGCAAGGGGCGCTTCGATCCGCGCTTCAACGTCGATGGCCTCGATTCGCCGGTGCTGATACCACCGGCCTACGGGCTCGACGGCGTGCACAGCGTCACCTATACCGGCGACGGCGACGAGATCCGCTACTGGAACCGCTACGTCGCGGTGGTCGAGATGGGCGGCCATGGCCGCTTCGTCGAACCGCGGCTGAATCTCGATATCCGCAACGGCGACGACGACCTCGTCTCCGACAAGCTGGCGGCGCTAGAGGCTTATCAGTTGTCGCTGGCCGCGCCGGCGCCGGCGCCGGGCAGCTTCGATGCTGCCGCGGCCGCCCGCGGCGCGCAGCTGTTCGCCGGGTCGGCCGGCTGCGCCACCTGCCACGCCGGGCCGCTGCTGACCGATGCCAACCAGCGGCTGCACCCGGCCGCCGACTCGGCCGCCGAGCCCGAGATGCCGAGCTACGCCAGCCGCTCGGCCAGCGGCCAGTACCGGACCACGCCGCTGCGGGCGCTGTGGCAGCATCCGCCGTACTTTCACGATGGCTCGGCGGCGACCCTGGAAGCCGTCGTGCGGCGCTACGATGCCCGCGGGGCGCTGCAGCTGTCGGATGGCGAGATCGCCGACCTGGTGGAGTACCTGAAATCCCTTTGAGCTTGGGCGTCGCCGGCGCCGGGCGGCCGGCGACGTCGCTCGGCGGTCAGCCGGCGTTCGCCGCGACGCGGGACGGCGACAGGGAGCTGCGCCCGCGCTCCGGGTTCGGCTCGACCGTGCGATGGAGCCGTCGCGAGAGCTGGTCGGCGCCGCCGACGTGGTTGCCGTCGAGCCAGATCTGGGGCACGGTCACCGGCGTCTTCGGGCCGATGATCGGCTTGACCCGCGCCAGCATCTCGTACAGGGCCCGCGGGTCGCGCACTACGTCGTGGTAGCTGTAGGCGATGGCCGCCTCGTCGAGGTAGCGCCTGGCGCGCTCGCAGTGCGGGCAGCCGCTCTTGCCGAACACGTGGTTGCCGCGCACCGGTGTCTTCGCGGCGGCCGCGTCGATCACCGCCTGGGTCAGCACGCCGCGGTTGAGCGCCTGCCCCTGGCTGACGACCCGGCCCTCGACCATCACGATCGGCGGGTGCCAGCCGCCCTTCAGCAAGGGCCGCCACCATTCGCCGAGCCAGTCCCGCACGTCGAGCGCGACGTCGACACCGGCCAGTTCGTGGTGCAGCGTGTCGCGGATCACGTCGCGGGTCAGCGCGCATTCGCCGCACGGGATCCTGACCTCGAACGGGCCCCAGGCGCCGGCCCAGCGGTATACGACGACGCTGACACTTTGTCCGGCGGAAGCGGGCTGCTTTGCCATGGCTGGTTCGTCCTCGATGCGTTCTGTCCAGTGATCTGACGGGCCGCGCCCGGCGAACCTGACAGGGGCGGCATGCCGCATGCCGCCGCAGCGCAAGGGTTCGGTGCCCCCGGTGGTCAGCCCGAGCGCGTGGCGATCTCGACCCGGCAGTCGAGCGTCGCGGTCACGCCGTTGGCGTAGAAGCCGCCCTCGACCGGCATCGTCGCGGCCTGTGACGGCGCGGCGCACAGGGCGACGTGGTCGTCCCCCACACGGCTGCCATGGGTCGGGTCCCAGCCGCGCCAGCCGATGCCCGGCAGGTGCACTTCGGGCCAGGCATGCAGGAAGCGCAGTCCCTCGCTCGTTTCGGCCTGGGCCTGGTAGCCGCTGACGAAGCGGGCCGGGATGTTCAGGCTGCGGCAGGCGGCCATGAACAGCACGGTGACGTCGCGGCAGGCACCGCGGGCGGTGGCCAGGGTGTGGGCGGGCGACTGGGCGTCGCCGTCCACGCGGATGTGGCGGTCGGTGCGCTGGTGGAGCGCGTGGCACAAGGTGTCGAGGAAGGCGATCGGCTCCCAGCCGGCCCGGCCCGCGATGCCCCACGCGAAATCTGCCACCCCGGCGTCGGCCTGGGGCTCGTGCAGGCAGGCTGCGAGCGCGGCGTCGGCCCAGGGCGTCCACGGCAGCCCCGGCAAGGGGCCGATGGGCAGCGGTGGCGGCGCGAAGGTCTCGACGGTGAAGCGGCTGACCACCGAGAGCGCCGTCGCCATGCCTGAGAAATCGACCCGGACCAGCTGGTTGCCGGCCGCGTCCGTTTCGATGCTGCGCAGGTTCGGCAGCGGCTCGATCAGCAGTTCGCGAGCGATCAGGCGACAGTCGCCGGGGCGTGGTTCCAGCCGCAGCACGTGCTGCGCGAGCCCGACCGGCACGCTGTAGCGGTAGAGCGTCTCATGCAGGACGGTGAAGATCATGGCGTAGCGTGCCTGACGACGGCACCGGCGGGGCTCTCGCCGGCCATTGTCGCACTCGGCGAACGGGGCGCCCCGGTTCGACGCCCGGTCGGCCTCTCCGTCCGGCCCGGCGGATGCGCCGGTCGCCCCCTTTGCCGCCCGCCGCCCGTTGTTGCGGGCCATCGCGATCGACCGGCTGGTGGGCAATGACATTGCGCATCGATATCCGTACCGCGGGGCGCGGGCTTCGCGCAAAATGACGATCGGGATCCCGTGGGCGGCACAGATCTGTGCGCAGCACCTGCGCGCGCTGCGGCCACGCAGGTGGCGGAACGTCGCAATTCCCGGTGTCCGGATGTCCGTGCCTGCCGAGGATCGATGACGGCAACGGGGTATCCGAGGGCGTACCCGGCCCATCGCGTCGCCTCGGGTTTGGCGTCGATCGATTGATTGCCTAGCCTTGTCATGGGAGATTTCGAATTGCTTGGTGATTGGTGAAAGGAGGGTCGGAGATGGCGGAAATCGAGAAGCGCTTGTACCGCAGCGTCCGCAAGGATGAGTTCGTCGATGGCGTGCTGACGAAGGACGGCGAGGCGATGGAGGGTATCCTCCATGGCGACATCGACCCGCGCACGATTACCGTGCGCGGCAAGTCGACGGTACGCCAGGACTGGCGGCGGGGCCCGGGTGGCTATTTCAAGACGGGCCATGGCACCTCCCTTTGGGACAAGAAAGGTGTCTTCGGTCATTCGAACTGGCACTACTTTACCTTGCCCGAGGGTACGGTGATTCCCGGCTCGCTGAAGCTCGTCGAGGGAGGCCTGAACGACAAGTACCAGGCGACGCACTGGCAGATCGAGGTCGCGAATGGTGGCGAGCTAAGGGCCGACGCCTTGCGTGGAGCGCTGGACAATCTGGCTCGTAACTGCGTCGTGCGGGCCATCGCGCTCGGCATCAGTCTGACCTGACGGCAAGACCGAATTCTTGGAGGAATGAGCGATGCCTGACATTAGCGAAAACGCCTTGATGATGTCGATCCAGGCGATCCACCAGCTTGCCGAGCAGTATGGTGCCGAACGGGATGCGGCGAGCGGATCGGAACAGGCCGATTACGACGAGATCATCGAGAGCTACGAGATCGTCGCCATGGAACTGAAAGCGGTCTACGAAAAGGCGCGTTCCGAGGGCGCCGATTTGCCGCCCTATGCGAGCCTGTTGGGTTGACCCGGGCCTCGCCGACGTACTGGCGATGCTGCCGTTGGTCGGCTTGGGGCATGCTTCCCGCCCTCGCCGGGCGGGCAGGGATAGCATTTCAGGACAGCTCGCCGACAGGCCCGGATGGCGGCGGCCTGTCGGTCGGATGTATGCTCCGGCGCGGCGGATGTTCCACGCGAGCGGGTTTCGGGTGGCGGCGGCGAGATGCGGCCGTTCCCGTCGCGATGTCCTGTATCAACGTGTATGCCAGAATCCGGACGACGATCCGGGGATTACTCGTGGCGTGCGGCCGGGCCGGCACCGGGGCAGCGTGGCAGCTCGGGTCGGGCGGCATCTCCTGGTGGGAAGGCAATGAAAGACGCGTGGCAATCCGGTGACCCCTACGATCTCTACATGGGAAGGTGGAGCAGGCTGGTCGCCGAGCGCTTCGTCGACTGGCTGTCGCCCGCAGCGGAGCTGCGATGGCTGGACGTCGGATGCGGCACCGGCGCGTTGAGCGAGGCTGCGCTCGACAGACAGCGGCCGAGGTCGTTGGTCGGGATCGACCAGTCGGAAGGCTTCGTCCGCTCGGCGCAGCGACGTCTCGGCAGCCGGGCGGCATGCAAGGTAGCGAATGCGATGTCCCTGCCCCTCGACGACGCGACGGTGGATGTCGCGGTATCGGGCCTGGTGCTGAACTTCGTGCCGGAGCCGGAACGGGCGCTCGGGGAGATGCGGCGGGTATGCTGCGCCGGCGGCACCGTCGCGGTGTACGTCTGGGATTACGCTGGCAAGATGGACTTCCTCAACCAGTTCTGGGACGCCGCGGTGGAACTCGATCCGAATGCCGCCGCTCTGCATGAAGGCCGTCGTTTCCCGGATTCGAACGCCGCATGCCTGACGGAGCTGTTCGTTCGCGCCGGACTTTCCCGCGTCGAAGCCCACCCGATAGAAATCGTCACGCGCTTCAGCGGTTTCCAGGATTACTGGCAGCCGTTCCTCGGTGGCCAGGGGCCGGCGCCGACCTATGTGTCGAAGCTGACGGAGCCGCAGCGGATGCGTCTCGAGGAGGCGCTGGCGGAGCGCTTGCCGGTCGCCGGCGACGGCTCGATCCTGCTGTCGGCGAGGGCCTGGGCGACCCGGGGCCTGGTCCCGTCGTAGCCGGGAATCGTCCGCCGAGCGGCCCGGCGCGGCCACGATCGGCTGCGAGCGTGGCGCCCGGTGACGCCGCGGTCGGGTGAGCCCATGGCCGACCGCCGCGTCGCCGGCCCGCAACCACGGCGCCCCTGATTGCCGAAGCTAGTCGCCGAGGCGCGCGATCCGCTGATCGCCGCAGGCGGCGATCAGTCCG
Source organism: Rhodocyclaceae bacterium (assembly GCA_020445745.1). Lineage (GTDB taxonomy): Bacteria > Pseudomonadota > Gammaproteobacteria > Burkholderiales > Rhodocyclaceae > Cognatazoarcus. The sequence goes on from JAGRGB010000114.1 coordinate 15,430, forward strand.
GCCACCGGTCCACGCCCCGGGATCACGTAGTCGGGGGCGATCTCGTGCAGCGGCAGCAACACGAATGCCCGCTCGTGGCAGCGCGGATGGGGCAGCAGGAGGTCCGCGTCGGACTGCTGCAGACCGCCGTAGAGCACGATGTCGAGATCGAGCGTACGCGGGGCGTTGGCAAAGCTCCGTTGCCGGCCTTGCAGTTGCTCGATGCGCTGCAGTTGATCGAGCAGGGCGCGCGGCGCGAGGCTGGTGGCGACCTCGACGACGGCGTTCACGAAATCCGGCTGGGCGTCGTAGCCGAGCGGCGCACTGGCGTAGAACGACGAGACGGCGCGCAGTTCCACCCCGGCGATCGCGGCGATCGCGGCGATCGCGCGGTGCAGCCGGCCTGCGGGGTCGTCGAGATTGCTGCCGAGGCCGATATAGACGTGTTCCTGCATGGACGGCTCCGCGACTTTTCCTGGGCCATTCTCGCCTAGAATCGCAGGTTCGACCCCGGGCGAGCGTGAATCATGCTGACCCAATCCCTGTGTGCGCGATGGCAGGTCGCCGGCCCGGCAGAGGCAGGCAGTCGCGAGCTGACGGCGCTGGCCGAGGCGCATGGCACGCCGCTGTTCGCGACCCGTGCGGCGATGCTCGACGAGCGTTTGGCGCAACTGCGGGCGATGCTGCCCGCCGGCATGCGCGTGCTCTATTCGGTCAAGGCCAATGCCCGGCCCGAGGTGCTGGCCCGTCTGGGGCTGCTGGTGGACGGCTTCGACGTGGCCTCGTCGGCCGAGCTGGAGCTCGCGAGGGCGGCGGCGGCACCGGGCAGCGTGCTCGCCATGACCGGACCCGGCAAGCGCGACGACGATCTCGCCGCGGCGCTGGCGGCCGATGCGGTGGTGGTGCTCGAGTCCCTCGACGAGGGCGCGCGGCTGGCCCGGGCCGCCGGCGAGCGCCGGCCGCGTGTGCTGCTGCGGATCAACCCGCCGTTCGAGCTGGCGGCCGAATCGCGGATGAGCGGCGGACCGCGCAAGTTCGGCGTCGATTCGGAGCAGGCTGGCGCGGCGCTCGCCGGCATCGGCGAGCTGCCGCTGGATTTCCTCGGCTTCCATATCTATCCCGGCTCGAACTGCCTCAATGCCCAGGCGATCGCCAACGGCATGCACGCGACGCTGTCACTGGCTGCCGAGCTTGCCGCGCAGGCGCCGGCGCCGGTCCGGGTGCTGAACCTGGGCGGCGGCTTCGGCATCCCGTGCCTGCCGGGCGAGGCGTCGCTGGCGCTGGACCGGCTCGGCGAGTCCCTCGGGCGACTCGCCAGCGAGGCGTCGCGTCGCCTGCCGGAGGCGACCCTGTGCGTCGAACTGGGGCGCTTCCTGGTCGGCGAAGCCGGCGTCTATCTGAGCCGGGTGGTCGAGCGCAAGGTGTCGCGCGGGCGTGTCTACCTGATCCTCGACGGCGGTCTCAACCACCACTGGCAGGCGACCGGCGCGCTGGAAGGCCGTCGTCATCTGCACTACCCGATCTGGGTGGTCGGCGGTGCCGGCCGGCCGATGGAGTCGGTGACGGTTTGCGGGCCCTTGTGCGCGCCCCACGATACCTGGGCCGAGCACCTGAACCTGCCGCGCGCCGAGCCCGGCGACCTGGTGGCGGTCTTCCAGTCCGGCGCCTACACCACGGCGATCAGCCCGGGCGACTTCATGCTGCGCCCGCCGCCGGCCCAGTTGCTCGTATGATGCAGGGCCGGTGTCACCCGCCCGGGCGTGACAGCCTGTACCGCTATTGCCAACGAATGGGGTGCCGATGCTTGCCGGCGGTGTTCGGAATCTCCGGACGGAGGTCCAGGAAATATCGATTTTCAGAGGCGGCCCGGCGGTCTAAGCTGGCGCCCGGTCTGGTGCAGATGCCGGTGCGCCCGGTCTCCCCTCCCGACCGCACATGTCCCAGGCAGGTGCGTGCTCCCCGGCCTGCACCGGACACCCGCAGCGCAGCGGCGTTGCCGAGCGCGGCGGGCGGCAGTTGGCACGACACTTGAATCGCGTGTCGATGGCGGTGCCCTTGGCTGGCGCCCCGACAGGACTTCCCGGGAACGAGTCGATGACGATGAACCTGCCCTCAGGGCGCCGCGGACGCACCCGCGGCATGCCGCGCGGTCGAGCGCTGGACGCGGTTTCACTGACCCAGGTCGAGCAGCTGCTGGACGGCCGCGACCCGGCGCCGGATCTGCTGATCGAGCATCTGCACTGCCTTCAGGATCACTTCGGTCAGCTGGCGACCCGCCACCTGCGGGCGCTTGCCGAGTGGATGCGGATGCCGATGGCCCAGGTCTTCGAGACCGCCAGCTTCTACGCCCACTTCGACATCGTCGACGACGGCGAGGCTGCGCCGCCGGCGGTCACGATCCGGGTGTGCGACTCGCTGTCGTGCCAGCTGGCCGGTGCGCACGAGCTCGCCGCCGAGCTGGCGGCGGCGACCGACGCCGGCGAAGTGCGGGTGATCGCCGCGCCGTGCATGGGCCGCTGTCACCAGGCGCCGGTGGTCGAGGTCGGCCATCGTCACCTCGGCAACGCCAGCCGTGCCTCGGTCGAGGCGGTGCTGTCGGCCGGCGAGTTCGCGCCCGAGCCGATCGACTGGCAGCGCCTCGATGCCTACCGCGCCGAGGGCGGTTTCGCGCTGCTCGACGCGATGCGCGCCGGCCGCGTCGGGGTCGACGACGTCAGCGCGATGCTCGACAGCGCGGGATTGCGGGGCCTCGGCGGGGCGGGATTCCCGACCTTCCGCAAATGGGGGTTCGTGCGCGCCGAGCCGGCGCCGCGCTATCTGGTGATCAACGCAGACGAGGGCGAGCCCGGCACGATCAAGGACCGCCATTATCTCGAGCGCTCGCCCCACCAGTTCCTCGAGGGGATGCTGGTCAGCGCCGAGGCGGTCGAGGCCAGTGCCAGCTACATCTACCTGCGGGACGAGTATCCCGGGCTGCACGAGGTATTGCGCGAAGCGATCGCCGAGCTCGAGGCGGCCGGGCTGGCGACGCCGGGCAGCATCGTGCTGCGCAGGGGCGCCGGCGCCTACATCTGTGGCGAGGAGTCGGCCTTGATCGAATCCCTCGAGGGCAAGCCGGGCAAGCCCCGCCACCGGCCTCCCTTCGTCGCCCAGCGCGGCCTGTTCGACCGGCCGACCCTGGTGAACAACGTCGAGACGGTCTACTGGATTCCGGAGATCCACCGCCGCGGCGCCGACTGGTTCGCCGGCCACGGCCGCCACGGCCGGAGCGGCCTGCGCAGCTTCTCGGTGTCGGGCCGGGTCAACAGGCCCGGCGTGCATCTGGCGCCGGCCGGCATCACGCTCAACGAGCTGGTCGAGGAATATTGCGGCGGCATGCAGGACGGCCATCGCCTGCTGGCCTACCTGCCGGGCGGGGCGTCGGGCGGCATCCTGCCGGCCGCCAGGGCCGACCTGCCCCTGGACTTCGACACGCTCCAGGCGCATGGCTGCTTCATCGGCTCGGCGGCGGTGATCGTGATCTCGGAGCTGGATGACCTGCGTGCCGTGCTGGTCAATCTGATGGCCTTCTTCGCCGACGAGTCCTGCGGTCAATGCACGCCGTGCCGGGTCGGCACCGAGAAGATGCTGGCGATGCTCGAACGCGACGACTGGGACGTGGCCGCCTTGCGGCAGCTGTCGCAGGTGATGATGGATGCGTCGATCTGCGGTCTCGGCCAGGCCGCGCCCAACCCGGTCCTCGGTGCCCTCGAGCATTTTCCGGATCGTCTCGTGGCGCAGGGCATCCGGCTGGTGAAGGAGGGCGTTCAATGAACAACGGCAAGGCCTCCTTCGTATTGAGCCTGGACGGCCGCGAGGTCACCGCCTACCAGGGCGAGAGCCTGTGGCAGGTGGCGCGACGCGCGGGCGAGACGATCCCTCACCTGTGCTTCAAGGATGCGCCGGGCTACCGCTCGGACGGCAACTGCCGGGCCTGCATGGTCGAGATCGACGGCGAGCGGGTGCTGGCCGCCAGTTGCCACCGCGAGGCGCGACCGGGCATGAAGGTGCGCAGCCGGACCTCCGAGCGAGCCCTGGCGGCGCGCAAGGGCGTGCTCGAGCTGCTCGCCGCGGACCAGCCGCCGCGCGATGCTTCTCCCGACAGATCCAGTCATTTCTGGCAGATCGCCGACCAGCTCGGGGTCGACGCCGTGGCGGCGCGCGCCCGTTTCGCCGGCAATGACGCTTGCGACGCACTGGCGGACGCCTCCCACACCGCGATGCGGGTGAACCTGAACGCCTGCATCGACTGCAACCTGTGCGTGCGCGCGTGCCGCGAGGTACAGGTCAACGACGTCATCGGCCTGGCGTACCGCGGCCATCGCTCGAAGGTCGTGTTCGACTTCGACGACCCGATGGGGGCGAGCACCTGCGTGGCCTGCGGCGAGTGCGTGCAGGCCTGTCCGACCGGCGCGCTGATGCCGGCGGCGCTGGTGGACGAAGCCGGTCGCGGCGATTCGGCGGTGGCCGACCGCCAGGTGGATTCGGTGTGTCCGTTCTGCGGTGTCGGCTGCCAGCTCACCTATCACGTCAAGGACGACCGCATCCTGTTCGTCGAGGGCCGCGACGGCCCGTCGAACGAGAACCGGCTGTGCGTCAAGGGCCGGTTCGGCTTCGATTATCCCAACCATCCGTCGCGCCTGCTGCGGCCGCTGATCCGCAGGAGCGGCGTGCCCAAGGGCATCGACCCGGACTTCGATCCCGCGAAGCCTTTGACCCACTTCCGCGAAGCGGGCTGGGACGAAGCGCTGGATCTGGCGGCCGCGGGTCTGCGCAGCCTGCACCAGCGCCACGGCCCGCCCGCGCTGGCCGGCTTCGGCAGCGCCAAATGCTCCAACGAGGAGGCCTGGCTGTTCCAGAAGCTGGTGCGCACCGGCTTCGGTTCCAACAACGTCGACCATTGCACCCGGCTGTGCCATGCCAGCTCGGTGGCGGCGCTGATGGAATGCGTCGGCTCCGGCGCGGTCACGGCATCGTTCATGCAGGCGAGCCAGGCCGACGTCGTGATCCTGACCGGCTGCAACCCGAGCGTGAACCATCCGGTCGCGGCGACCTACTTCAAGCAGGCGGCCAAGCGCGGCGTCAAGCTGATCGTGCTCGATCCACGCGGTCTCGAACTGGGCGTCCATGCCCACCGCACCGTGCGCTTCAAGCCGGGTGGCGACGTCTCGCTGTTCAACGCGATGCTCAACGTGATCGTCAGCGAGGGTCTCGTCGACGAGGCCTACGTGGCCGCCCACACCGAAGGCTTCGAGGCATTCCGCGCCCACGTGCTGCCGATGACCCCGGAGGCGATGGCGCCGCTGTGCGGTGTCGCGCCGGACGAGATCCGCGACATCGCGCGGCTCTACGCCAGCGCCGAACGGGCGATGATCTTCTGGGGCATGGGGGTGTCCCAGCACGTGCACGGCACCGACAACGCCCGCTGCCTGATCTCGCTGGCACTGGCCACCGGCAACGTCGGCCGTCCGGGCACCGGCCTGCATCCGCTGCGCGGACAGAACAACGTGCAGGGTGCCTCCGACGCCGGGCTGATCCCGATGGTCTTCCCGGACTACCACCCGGTCGGCGACAAGCAGTACCGGGCGGCTTTCGAGGAGCTTTGGCAGACGCCGCTGGACGACAAGCCGGGCCTCACGGTGGTCGAGATCATGGACGCGATCCACGCCGGCACGATCCGCGGCATGTACATCCAGGGCGAGAACCCGGCGATGTCCGATCCGGATCTCTCCCACGCCCGCGGCGCGCTGGCCAGGCTCGAGCACCTGGTGGTGCAGGACCTGTTCGTCACCGAGACCGCCCAGTTCGCCGACGTCATCCTGCCGGCCTCGGCGTGGTCCGAGAAGGACGGCACCGTCACCAACACCAACCGCCAGGTGCAGATGGGCCGTGCCGCGGTCCCGCTGCCGGGCGATGCTCGTCCGGACTGGTGGATCATCCAGGAGATCGCCCGCCGCCTCGGGCTCGACTGGCATTACACGCACCCGCGCGACGTCTATGCCGAGATGCAGCAGGGCATGGCCTCGCTCGACCACATCGACTGGGACCGGGTCGATCGCGAGCAGTCGGTGACCTATCCGAGCCCGGCGCCGGACGCGCCCGGGCTGGACGTGGTGTTCGGCGACGCCTTCCCGCGCAAGGGCGGGCGTGCGCTGTTTGCGCCGACCGTGCCGTTGCCGCCCGACGAGCCGGTCGATGCCCAGTTTCCGGTGGTGCTGATCACCGGGCGGCAGCTCGAACACTGGCATACCGGCTCGATGACGCGCCGATCGCGGGTGCTCGACGAGCTCGAACCGGCTGCGGTGGCGACCTTGTCGCCGGCCCAGCTCGACCGCATCGGCATCGCGCCGGGGGCGCAGATGCGGATTACGACCCGGCGTGGCGAGATCGTGCTGTCCGCCCGCGCCGACCCGCTGATGCCGGAGGGCATGGTGTTCGTGCCGTTCTGCTATGCCGAGGCGGCCGCCAACATGCTGACCAACCCCGCCCTCGACCCGTTCGGCAAGATTCCGGAGTTCAAGTACGCCGCCTGCCGGCTGGCGCCGGCGACGAGCCACGCCGCCCCCGGTTGATCCGGCGCGGTTGCGCAATCGATGCGCCGGCCTGCCGCCGCGGCAGGCCGCTTGGGGCGCCCGGCGTGGCTGACGCCCGCCACCGGGCACCGCGATCGCCATCGCGCGCGGTCGCAGCGCCCGCAGGGCACGGCCCCGTCTGCCCTCCGCCGATTCCACCGGCACCGGTCGCGAGCGGCAAGCCAGTCAAGCGGCAGAGGTCACTGCGTCGACGTGTGCTGCCTCATAAGCCCTGCCGCGTGCCTTCGCTAGCCTGTTTCCCATGCTGACCGGGCGATTCCGCGTTGGACGGCGCGGCGACCGCGCGGTCCCGCGCGGCGTACGGGCCGCGCATGGACGACTGGAGGGCAGCATGGCGACATCAAGGGACCGAACGCTGGAGGTGCCGGTGATCTTTGCCGGCCTGGGCAAGGACGAGGCACGCCCTCGTTTCGCGGTATACCGGGTGGACAAGCGAGGACGGCCGTCGGAGCGGATCGGCAGCTTCGACGGCAAGCACCTGAAGATCGACCTCGGTGGTGCGGAAACGATCGCCTTCGGGCCGGACACGGATGATCCCGGCGCACTCGCGCAGGAGAGTCTGACGATCTACCGCGTGGCGCAGAAACTCGAGACGTGGCGCCGGCAGGGGGTGGTGATCGCGCAGGATGCCTGGCACTACTTCATTCGACTTCCCGTTTGCGTGGCCGGCAAGGTTCGCAAGTGCCGACCATGGTTCTGGGATTACTTGCAGCAGCCCCGGTTGGCGGCGATATTCGACCATCTGCAACGCGCACGGGTCGAGCCGCTCGGCGCCGAATTGCAGCCGCAGCTCCGGTTCCCGGTGCATTGCATGCCCCTTTGCGATGGCGTCGTCGAGGTTTTCGAGCGCAGTTGCTGCTGTCCGGCCTTCGACCTTGAGCGACTGCTCCGGGAGCTGCAGCGGCTGCTCGAGGGACTTCCCGTTCCGGTGCCGGCGCCGATCCCCGATCCGGGATCCCGGTTGCCCCGCATCCCGGATCCCGACGAGAGCCCGTTCAGCGACAGGGTGCTGCGTGAGACTGCACGACGGATCGGGCGCGGCAAGGCGGCGATGCCCGCTCTTGCCGCGATTCCGTCGCAGAAGCTCTATCAGGACTATCTCGCGATGCGCCGGCTGGCGGGCGATGCGGCCCTGCGCTACGTCGGCGAGCGTCCCTATCTGTGGCCCCTGTGCTGCCCATGCAGTCTGAAGAAGGTCGGACAGACCACGCTCCAGCCAGGCGGTCACTTCGACTTCTGCTACTGGCGGCGATTGAGCCGCGGCACTTGCAGGGTCACCCACGCCTTCCGGGTCAGGCAGCGGATCAACGGCACGTGGGTCGTCGTCTATGACGGCGTCGCAGCCCACGACCATTTCCCGGCGGGCGAATCCGCCGATCTGTCCAGTTTCGATCCCAGGGCGGTGGTCTGTGCCGACGGCCCGGGAGATGCACCGCCGAACGAAGGCGTGCCCTTCGTGATGCTTGAGCATGTCGGGCGGTACGGCAGCTTCCACTTCAACTTTCCGCAGCAGGCCGATGTCGCGCGGATGGCCGCGCTGGACCACGACGACGGCACCTATGCGACCGGCTATGCCCCGGACTGCCCGTGGGGAGGGCGGCTCGGACTGCGCCTGTGGTTCTCGCCCGAACTCGATGGGACGGTTGCCTACTATCGGCTCAAGGTCGTCCCGGTCGACGACGACGGCATGGCGGCGGGAACACCGATTGTGCTCGACGATTCGGTAGCCTGGGACAAGTTCGTCGAGTCCGGCGGTGAATTCGTCCGGGTGCCGGAAGTCCTGGGCCCGGTGCCGGTGGCGAGTGGCGAACCGGGCCTGTTTCGCGTGCCGTACTGGAGCTCGCCGGAACACCGTTACCTGAGCGGCCAGTACCATCAGATCTGGGACACGGCCCGCGACGAATTCGGTGACCGGCGATTCATGCTGGCAATCGAAGTCTTCGACGACGCCGGCAGCCGGATCAGGCCAGACGGGGCGTCCGGGCCGGGCGCCGACCGGAATTTCCAGTTCCGCCGCTGGACGAGCACGGCGCTCACCGCGGTGGTGCCGTTTGCCGACGCCGCCCACGTGTTCTGGGTCGACAACACGCCGGTGGGCGGCGATCTGGTGGATCTGCGCGTCGACGGCGTCGCCAACGGTGACCAATGCCAGTTCCTCAGCGGCACGGCGGACAGCCGGTTGTCGGTCGGTTTCCGCGCCTACCACGTGCACGGCGTCGATCACAGCGGCACCGATACGGACGCCGATTCGTTCATGATGAACTACGATCTTCGCTGGTTGCGGGGTCTCAACGGCGGCTCCGGGGCGCTCGCAGCGGCACCATCCACCGGCAACGACCACACCGACGTCGGCGAGAACGGCCCCGCGGTCGAATCCGGCAGTGCCGATTTTTCGTCGATGCTGGACTTGCACGGGCGCTGTACCTTCACCGTCAGGCTTCGCGTCCGTGCCAAGCATTTCGACGGCAGAAGCCGGATTTCCGCCTACGATTTCGCGGAAATCGCATCCTTCGCGCTGCAGATCGGCGGTTCCTGAACCGGCATCCCGACGCCGGCGGCACGGTTCCGTCGGCGGCTCGGAGCGGCGGCGACGTGCCCGCCCCGCCCGCGACCGGCTCAGTCGTACTTGATGTAGCGGAAGCGCTGGTCGTCGTTGGGTGTCCCTTCCAGCGGCCCGCCTTCCTTGCCGGGCTGCCAGCCGATGACTTCCTCGATCTTGCTTGCCAGCGCGAAATCCTTGTCGGTGATCCCCTTGGCCGAGTGGGTCATCAGCTTGACGATGACGAAGGCGTAGGAGACGGTGAGGTCGGGATGGTGCCAGGCCGCCTCGGCGAGATGACCGACCGTATTCACCACCATCAAGGTCCCTTTCCAGCCTTCGGTCCGGTACTTCCGCCGGATCCAGCCGTTCTCGTAGAACCAGTGGGGGAGTTCCTGTTCGAGCCGGGCCTTGACCCGGTCTTCTTCCATCGCTGTCTCGCGCGCGCTCATGGCTGTCCTCCTCGGTGCGTGGGGTGCCGGATCGGCGGCGTCGGATGCGGCCGCGGCCAGCCCGTGTACGTCACTCTAGCAGCCCCCGCCGCAGGAGCGTCGTGGTTGCGGCGCGTTCGCGCGCCGGCCGGATGCCGGGCCGAACGGCGGGGCCTCGTCGATGTCACCGGGAGAAATGATGGTGGCGAATTATGGTGCAATGCACAAATTGCGGCTATTATGATTCTGTACGCCACCGCTGGTGGCCATGGATCCCGGAGTCGCCGTGCCCGTGTTCATCGCAACCCGCCTCAGTCTGACCCTCGAGTCGCCCGGCGAGACGCCCTGCGCGCTGCAGGATTTCGACCTGACCCTTGGCGACGGCGAGACGCTGGCGATCGTCGCCACCGAGCCCTGGCTCGTTAGCGCGCTGCTGCGGGCGCTGGCCGGCACGCCGGCCGCCGACACCGGCGGCCTGCTGGTGGACGGCCGGGAGACGGCGGCGGGCGATCCCAGGATCGAACTGATCGGTCCCCGGCCCGACGGCTTCGGGATGCGCAAGGTCACCCGCTACCTCGGCCGCGCCGCCAGTGCGACGGTGGGCAGGCATCTCGCGCCCCGTGGACTCGAGGACTGGGCGCGCCACTGCCTGCATCTGGCCGGTGCCGACGATCTCGCCGAGCTGCGCCTGCGCGCGCTGGGCCCGACCTCCGCGGTGCGCGTGCAACTCGCCCGGGCGATCGCCAGTGGCGCTCCGCTGCTGTACTTCGACCGCGTCTTCGACGGACTCGACGAGGTCGCGTGCCGGCAATCGATCGACCTGATGCTGGAACTGCAGCAGCGCCTGTCCTGCAGCATGGTGTTCGCCACCGAGGACGTCGAGCAGGCGGTATTGTTCGCCGACCGGGTGCTGCACGTCGAGCGGCGTGGCCGCAAGCTGGTGTGGCAGTTCATCGACGTGAACCTGCTGCGACCACGGGCGCGCCTGGACCTGCTGCGGGGCGACGCCACCGTCGAACTCCTGACCAGGCTCAGGCGCCTGCTCGGCCTTCCCGAAGCGCCGCGTCCGGACGCTGGCAGCGGCGCCGGCGAAGCGCGTAACGACCGTGCCGGACCGGAGGTGATCCAGCTCGCGGACTGGGTGTCGAGCCAGCCGCAGCGCACCGGCAAGCGTCTGGAAAAGACCGAACTCGCGCTGGGTTTCGTGCCGCTGGTGGACTGCGCGCCGTTGGCGATCGCGCTGGAGGAAGGCTTCTTCGAGGCTGCGGGCCTGCATGTGCGGCTGTCGCGGGAGTCGTCGTGGAGCAACGTCGGCGACAAGGTCGCGCTGGGTCTGCTCGACGGCGCGCAGATGCTCTGCGCGCAGCCACTGGCCAGCGCGATGACCGTCGGCGCGACGCCGATCGTGACCGCCCTCGCGCTCGGGCGCAACGGCAACGCGATCACCGTGTCGAACGAGCTGCATCGCCGCCTGGTCGGCGACGACGACGAGGCGCCGCCGCCGGATGCGATGCAGGCGGCGCGTGCCCTCGCCGACGAGGTCGCGCGAAGGCGCCAGGCGCGGCGCCGGCAATTGGTGCTCGCGGTGGTCTCGCTCCATTCGACCCACAATTACCTGCTGCGCTACTGGTTGGCCTGCGGCGGCGTCGACCCCGACCACGACGTCCGCATGCTGGTGGTGCCGCCACAGCAGATGGTCGGCTATCTCGGCACCGGCATGATCGACGGCTTCTGTGCCGGCGAGCCATGGAACAGCGTTGCCGAGGCCGACGGGCTGGGGCGCGTGCTGCTGGCCAGTCGGCAGATCTGGGACAACCACCCGGAAAAGGTCCTCGGCGTGACCCGTGCCTGGGCCGAAGCCAATCCCAACAGCCACCGTGCCCTGCTGCGCGCGCTGATGGACGCCTGCTGGTGGCTCGACAAGGCCGACAACCGGGAGGCCGCCTGCGAGATCCTGGCGCGCGGTCGCTACGTCAATGTCAATGTCGAGCTGCTGCGGGCGTCCCTCGGCGAGGCTCCGGGTGGCGGACGCGCCGGTCAGGTGTTCCATGCCGGGGCGGCGAACTTTCCCTGGCATTCCCATGCCGCGTGGCTGGTCAGCCAGATGGTGCGCTGGGGCCAGTGCCACCTGCCGAAGGACGTGCGCAAGCTGTGTGCGGCGAGCTATCGTACGGACCTCTACCTCGACGCCACGGCGTTCGGCGACGCCCAGCCCGAGCACGAATGGAAGGCCGAGGGCAGTCACGGCGGGGAGTGGCAGATGGAGGGACGCGATCGTCCGGTGACGCTCGGTGCCGATCTGTTCATGGACGGGCGCTCGCTGGCAGACTGGGATCTCGACGCCTACCTCGCGGAAGACGCCATTCCGGCCTGCCGTCCAGGGGAGACCGCAGACCACGCGGCCTGAAGCTCGGCACGCCGGCTGACGAGATCGCGCAAGAGTTGTTGCAGTTTCCGGTGCACCGGCAGCCGTCGTGGCTGTCACAATCGAAACACGGAATCCGTGCCCCGGGTCGGGCCTACGGGAGACGGGAGTATGGAAATGATCTGCAAACGAGGAATGATCGGTCGGCAGGGCCGCCGAGCGCTGGCGGCGGTATTCGCGGCCGTGCTGCTCGGCGCGGGCGGACCGGCTGCCGCCGACGACAGTCTCTCCGACGGTGCGCGCGCGACCGGCCGCGTGATCGGCCACGCGGTACGCGAGATCGTCGACGGCGCCAGCGAGATCGGTGGCCGGATCGGCCGCGACGCGGCGCGCTTCGGCAAGGCCGTCGGCCATGCCGCCGCGGATGCCGGCCGCGCCATCGGGCGCGCCGCTCGCGAAGGCGGACGGGCGTTCGGCCGGGCGATGCGCGACGACGACCAGGCCGAGCATTTTTGAGCGCGGGCGGGCTCGTGCGGCAGCGCACGAAAAAGTTTGACGCGGCCGCGATCGCCCGTATAATGCGCGACTTCGCAGGCGCGTAGCTCAGCTGGTTAGAGCACCACCTTGACATGGTGGGGGTCGTTGGTTCGAGTCCAATCGCGCCTACCAGACAGTACGGAAACGTCATGGTCCATCGAACTACCACCGAGTGCTGAAGTCCAGGCAGATCGAGTCCACCCCCTGATGTTTCCGGTTCGAAAGAAGTGCGGCTCGTCCGCACTTTTTTTTCGTCCGATGCGAGATTGAACATGCCCCAGATCACGCTACCCGATGGTTCCGTCCGCAGCTTCGAGCAGCCGGTGACGGTGGCCGAGGTGGCCGCCGCGATCGGCGCCGGCCTGGCCAAGTCCGCGCTGGCCGGAAAGGTGGGCGGGAAGCTGGTCGACACCTCCCACCGCATCGACACCGATGCCGAACTGGCGATCGTCACCGACAGGGACGCGGAAGGTGTGGAGCTGATCCGCCACTCGACGGCGCACCTGCTGGCCTACGCCGTGAAGGACCTGTTCCCGGACGCCCAGGTGACGATCGGCCCGGTGATCGAGAACGGCTTCTACTACGACTTCGCCTACAAGCGGCCCTTCACGCCGGAGGATCTGGAGAGCATCGAGAAGCGCATGAAGGAGCTCGCGAAGCGGGACATCCCGGTCAGCCGCGAGGTCTGGCCGCGCGCCTCGGCGGTGGAGTTCTTCAAGTCGATCGGCGAGCACTACAAGGCCGAGATCATCGCCTCGATCCCCTCGGACGAGGACGTCTCGCTGTACCGCGAGGGCGACTTCGTCGACCTGTGCCGGGGTCCCCACGTGCCGTCCACCGGCAAGCTGCGCGTGTTCAAGCTGATGAAGGTCGCCGGCGCCTACTGGCGAGGCGATTCCAACAACGAGATGCTGCAGCGCATCTACGGCACGGCGTGGGCCAGCAAGGACGAGCAGAAGGCCTACCTGCACATGCTGGAGGAGGCCGAGAAGCGCGACCACCGCCGCATCGCCCGGCAGCTCGACCTGTTCCACCTGCAGGAAGAGGCGCCGGGCATGGTGTTCTGGCATCCGCACGGCTGGACCCTGTGGCAACAGATCGAGCAGTACATGCGCGCGGTGCTCGACCGGGCCGGCTACCGCGAGGTCAAGACGCCGTTGGTGATGGACCGCAGCCTGTGGGAGAAGTCCGGCCACTGGGAGAACTACCGCAAGGAAATGTTCACGACCGAGTCGGAGAAGCGCGACTACGCGATCAAGCCGATGAACTGCCCGGGCCACGTGCAGATCTTCAACCACGGCCTGCGTTCCTATCGCGACCTGCCGCTGCGCCTCGCCGAGTTCGGCTCCTGCCACCGCAACGAGCCGTCCGGCGCGCTGCACGGCCTGATGCGGGTGCGCGGCTTCGTCCAGGACGACGCCCACATCTTCTGCCGGGAGGACCAGATCGTCTCCGAGGTCCAGGCCTTCAACGAGCTGCTGCGCAAGGTGTACCGCGACTTCGGCTTCGACGACGTCGCGGTCAAGCTGTCGCTGCGGCCGGACCAGCGCGCCGGCTCCGACGCGGTCTGGGACAAGGCCGAAGAGGGGCTGCGCGAGGCCCTGGCGGCATCCGGGCTGGCGTGGGAGGAGCTCGACGGCGAGGGCGCCTTCTACGGCCCGAAGATCGAATACCAGATCAAGGACGCCCTCGGCCGCTCGTGGCAGTGCGGCACGATCCAGCTCGATTTCGTGCTGCCGGAGCGCCTCGACGCCGAGTACGTGACCGACGCCAACAGCCGCGCCCGGCCGGTGATGCTCCACCGCGCGATCCTGGGCTCGCTGGAGCGCTTCATCGGGATCCTGATCGAGAACTACGCGGGCGCCTTCCCGATGTGGTTGTCGCCGGTCCAGGCGGTGGTCATGAACATCTCCGACAACCAGGCCGAATATGCGTCGGATGTCGCGAATCGCTTGCAGAAAGCGGGATTCCGGGTCGAACGGGATTTGCGGAACGAAAAGATCACATATAAAATCCGCGAGCACAGCGTTCGCAGGCTGCCCTACCAGCTCATTGTCGGCGACAAGGAGAAGGAGGCGCAGCTTGTGGCTGTTCGTGCCCGGGGCGGCCAGGACCTGGGCCAGATGACAGTAGATGAGCTGATCGAGCGTTGGCAGCGCGAAGTCGAAGCGCGTGCCGGCTCGATCTGATTTTTTTGGCAATCGTGGAGAACTGAACCATCGCTCAGGAAAAGAAGCAGCGCGTTAACCGGGAGATCAACGCGCCCGAAGTCCGGCTTATAGACGCAGAAGGCGAGCAGGTAGGCATCGTCTCGATCCAGACGGCGATGAACGCAGCCGGCGATGCCGGACTGGATCTCGTGGAGATCGCGCCGCTGGCGAAACCCCCGGTGTGCCGGGTGATGGACTACGGCAAGTACAAGTACCAGGAATCGAAGAAGGCCCACGAAGCCAAGCTGAAGCAAAAGCAGACGCAGTTGAAGGAGGTCAAGCTGCGTCCCGGCACCGACGAGAACGACTATCAGATCAAGCTCAGGAATCTGGTGCGCTTTCTCAACGACGGTGACCGCTGCAAGGTGACCCTGCGTTTCCGGGGCCGCGAGATGGCCCACCAGGAATTCGGTCTGCGCCAGTTGGAGCGGATCAAGACCGACCTCGACGAACTCGGCCAGGTCGAGCAGATGCCCAAGATGGAAGGGCGGCAAATGGTGATGGTGATCGCGCCGAAGAAGAAGTGATCGCGGCAGGATTTTCGCCCCGGCGGCATGCCGGCGGGGTTGCGGGACCGGCGGCTCGCCGCCGGCAGACAAGTGAAGCCGGGTTTTGAAACCGTCCCCATGCGGTACCTGGTGTCATGACATAAACAGGAGCATTCGATGCCCAAGATGAAGACCAAGAGCGGGGCCGCCAAGCGGTTCAAGGTTCGCGCCAGTGGCGCGATCAAGCGTTCGCAGGCGTTCAAGCGCCACATCCTGACCAAGAAGACCACCAAGGCCAAGCGCCAGCTTCGCGGCATGAAGGAGGTTCACGCCTCCGATGCCAAGCTGATCCGCGCGATGTTGCCCTACGCCTGATTAGGAGAACGCCATGCCCCGAGTGAAACGCGGTGTCACTGCCCGTGCCCGCCACAAGAAAGTTCTCGCCCAGGCCAAGGGATATCGCGGCCGCCGCAACAACGTCTATCGCGTCGCCAAGCAGGCGGTGATGAAGGCCGGTCAGTACCAGTACCGGGATCGCCGCCAGCGCAAGCGCCAGTTCCGCGCCCTGTGGATCGCCCGGATCAACGCCGCGTCGCGCGAGCTGGGCATGACCTACAGCACCTTCATGAACGGCCTGAAGAAGGCTGCGATCGAGGTGGATCGCAAGGTCCTGGCCGACCTCGCGGTGTTCGACAAGCCCGCCTTTGCGGCGCTCGCCGACCAGGCCCGGGCCAAGCTGGCTGCGTAAATCGACGCAGCACGAAAAAGGGAGGCCTGGCCTCCTTTTTTTTTGATTCATCTTCCGTCTCGATTCAAGCAATGGAAAATCTGGAGCAAATGGTCGCTCAGGCGCAGGCGGACTTTGCCGCCGCCGCCGACGCGGCCGCACTGGAACAGGCCAAGGCGCGCTATCTCGGCAAGAGCGGCAGCATCACCGCCCAGTTGAAGACCCTCGGCAGGCTCGACGCCGATGCCCGGCGCGAGGCCGGCGCCCGCATCAACCAGGCCAAGGGCCTGATCGAGCAGGCGCTCGATGCCCGGCGCAGCGCGATCCGCGAGGCCCTGCTGGCGGCGCAACTGGCGGCCGAGGCGCTCGACGTGACCTTGCCCGGCCGCGGAGTCGGCCTTGGCGGCCTGCATCCGGTCAGCCGCACGCTGGAGCGCATCGAGAATCTGTTCCGCTCGATCGGCTTCGAGGTCGCCGACGGCCCCGAGATCGAGACCGATTTCCACAACTTCACCGCCCTCAACACGCCGGAGAACCACCCGGCGCGCTCGATGCACGACACCTTCTACCTGGAAGGCGAGAGCGAGGTGCTGCTGCGCACCCACACCAGCCCGGTGCAGATCCGCAGCATGCTCGAGCACGTCGAGCGCTTCGGCCACCTCGCGCAGATGCCGGAGCTGCGGGTGATCATCCCGGGCCGCGTGTACCGGGTGGATTCCGACGCCACCCACTCGCCGATGTTCCATCAGGTCGAGGGGCTGTGGGTCGGCGCCGACATCAGCTTTGCCGACCTGAAGGGCGTGGTCACCGACTTCCTGCGCTGCTTCTTCGAGACCGATGACCTGCAGGTGCGCTTCCGGCCGTCTTTCTTCCCGTTCACCGAGCCCAGCGCCGAGATCGACGTGGCCTTCATGGGCGGCGAACTCGAAGGCCAGTGGCTGGAGATCGCCGGCTGTGGCATGGTCCATCCCAACGTGCTGCGCCACGGCGGCATCGATCCCGAGCGCTACACCGGCTTCGCCTTCGGCATGGGGCCCGACCGGCTGACGATGCTGCGCTACGGGGTCAACGACCTCCGACTGTTCTTCGAGGGCGATCTGCGCTTCCTCGGCCAATTCAGGTAAGCGAACATGCAATTCTCCGAACGCTGGCTGCGGTCGATGGCGGATCCGGCCATCGACACCGACGGCCTCAGCCACCTGCTGACGATGTCCGGCCTCGAGGTCGAGGAACTCGACCCGGTGGCGCCGCCGTTCACCGGCATCGTGGTGGCCGAGATCCTGTCCGCCGACAAGCACCCGGATGCCGACAAGCTCCGGCTGTGCCGCGTCGACGCCGGCCAGGGAGAGGCGCTGCAGATCGTCTGTGGGGCGCCCAACGCCGCCGCCGGCATGAAGGTGCCGTGCGCGCTGGTCGGCGCCGTGCTGCCGGGCGATTTCCGCATCAAGCAGGCCAGGCTGCGCGGCGTCGATTCCTTCGGCATGCTGTGCTCGGCCCGCGAACTGGGCCTGTCGGACGAACACGCCGGCCTGCTGGCCTTGCCGCCCGATGCGCCGGTCGGTAGCGACATCCGCGCCTATCTGGACCTCGACGACGCGAAGATCACGATCAAGCTGACGCCGAACCGGGCAGACTGCCTGAGCCTCGCCGGCATCGCCCGCGAGGTCGCGGCACTGACCGGGGCAGCACTGACCCTGCCGGCGATTCCCATGGTCGCGCCAGCCATCGAGGATCGCCGCGAGATCGTGCTCGACGCCCCCGACGCCTGTCCGCGCTACTGTGGCCGCATCATCCGTGGCGTCGATGCCAGGGCGGCGACTCCGGCATGGATGAAGCAGCGCATCGAGCGCTGCGGGGTGCGCTCGATCAGTGCGCTGGTGGACGTCACCAACTACGTGATGCTCGAACTCGGCCAGCCGCTGCATGCATTCGACGACGCCAGGCTCACCGGAGCCGTCCATGTGCGCTTTCCGGTGCCTGGCGAGAAGCTCGAACTGCTCAACGAACAGGTCGTCGAGCCCAGTCCCGACACGCTGCTGATCGCCGACGAAGCCGGCGCGCTGGCGATCGCCGGCGTGATGGGCGGCGAGCACAGCGGCATCACCCTCGACACCGTCGACATGTTCCTCGAGAGCGCGTTCTTTTCGCCCGACGCGATCGCCGGACGGGCGCGCAGCTACGGCTTCTCGTCGGACGCCTCCCACCGCTTCGAGCGTGGCGTCGACTTCGACCTGCCGGCCAGGGCGATCGAGCGCGCCACCGAACTGATCCTGGGGATCTGCGGCGGCCGCGCCGGTCCGGTGGTCGAAGCGGTGTCGCCCGGCCACCTGCCGCGCCGCGAGCCGGTGCGACTGCGCCCGGCCCGCGCCCGCAAGCTGCTCGGCATCGACCTCGACGACGGGCGCATCGCGGCGATCCTGGAAGGCCTCGCGCTGACGGTCGTGCGCGACGGCGAGCACTTCTCGGTGACGCCGCCGAGCTATCGCTTCGACATCGAACTGGAGGTGGACCTGGTCGAGGAGCTGGCCCGCGTCCACGGCTACGACAACATCCCGACGCCGCCGCCGCGCGGCGCGCTGGCAATGCTCGACGACAGCGAATCGCGCAGGCCGGCGTGGGCGCTGTGCCATCGCCTGGCCGATCGCGACTACCAGGAGGTGATCAACTTCGCCTTCGTCGAAGAGGCCTGGGAGACCGATTTCGCCGGCAACCCGGCGGCGATCCGGCTCGCCAACCCGATCGCCAGCCAGCTCGCAGTGATGCGCTCGACGCTGCTCGGTGGACTGGTCGGCAATCTCGTCACCAACCGCAACCGCCAGCAGCCGCGGGTGCGGGTGTTCGAGATCGGCCGCTGCTTCCGCCGCGACAGCGCCGGCGAGCCGGTGCCCGGCTTCGATCAGCCGCTGCTGCTGGCCGGCCTCGCTGCCGGCCCGGCGCTGCCGGAGCAGTGGGGCGCGCCGGCCCGCGGCATCGACTTCTTCGACGTCAAGGGCGACGTCGAAGCCCTGCTGGCGCCCGCCTGCGCGGATTTCGCCGCGGTCGTGCATCCCGCGCTGCATCCCGGGCGCAGCGCCAGTGTCCGCGTCGATGGCGAAATCGTCGGCGTGATCGGCGAACTGCACCCCAACCTGGTACAGAAGTACGAGCTGGGCAGCGCGCCGGTGGTCTTCGAGCTGCGCCTCGATGCGCTGGTCCGCGGCAGCCTGCCGGCCTACCGGCCGATCTCTCGCCAACCGGCGGTGATCCGCGACCTCGCGCTGATCGTCGACGACGCGGTACGGGTCGAGGATCTGCGTCGCGGCATGACCGCGGCTGCACCGGAAATCGTCAAATCGATCGAATTGTTCGATCTGTATCACGGCAGCGGCATCGAAAGTGGGAAAAAGAGCCTTGCTTTCAGGGTGTTAATGCAAGATACTCGCCGCACGCTCGAGGAAGCGGAAGTGGAGGCGGCGACGTCTGCACTGACGGCACAAGCTGCACAAGAATTCGGTGCCAGACTGCGTGGATGAACTGCTGACATGGTTACCCTGACCAAAGCTGAACTCGCGGACCTGTTGTTCGAAAAGGTCGGCCTCAACAAGCGCGAAGCCAAGGACATGGTCGAGTGCTTCTTCGAAGAGATCCGCCTCGCACTGGAACGCGGCGAGTGCGTGAAGCTCTCCGGATTCGGCAACTTCCAGCTGCGCGACAAGCCCCAGCGCCCGGGCCGCAACCCCAAGACCGGCGAAGAGATTCCGATCACCGCCCGCCGGGTGGTAACCTTCCATTCCAGCCAGAAACTCAAGGCTGTCGTGGAACAACTCAGCAATGTGGACACCGGGCGTGACTGAAGCCGACGTCGAACTGCCGCCGATTCCGGCCAAGCGCTATTTCACGATCGGCGAGGTCAGCGAGCTGTGTGCGGTCAAGCCGCACGTATTGCGCTACTGGGAGCAGGAATTCACCCAGCTCAAGCCGCTCAAGCGCCGCGGCAACCGCCGCTACTACCAGCACCACGAAGTGCTGCTGGTACGCCGTATCCGGGATCTGCTGTACCGCGACGGCTTCACCATCTCGGGCGCCCGCAACCAGCTCGGCGAGAGCGTCATCCGCGCCCAGGAAGACGCCGATGAATCCACCCGCCTGCGCGGCGAGATCGCCAAGGCACGAAGCAGCCTGAAGGAATTGTTGGCCGAGCTGCGCGCCGACTGAGTGCCGCGATCCGGCTGGCGTTCCGCGCCGCCGATGCTATAATCCGCGCCTCGTGTCGGGGCGTAGCGCAGCCTGGTAGCGCACTTGCATGGGGTGCAAGGGGTCGTGAGTTCGAATCCCACCGCCCCGACCAATCGAATCAATCACTTAGGCCGGCTCCTCGGGGTCGGTCTTTTGCCGTCTACGGCTTGGATGGCACAGGGATGGCACAACACGATCGGATAGGGCGCTGTAGGCTCGCGCGCGTTTTGGCACCGTTTTGCGCGCTAATTGGCATTTCCAACACAGCCCGGAGACCCGGCGTCGGCGCTCTTGGCTAGCGCTCCGTTCGCCGCTTGAACTTCAGGCCCCAGGCGCCCGTTCCTCGCCAGCCGCGGTACCACTCGAAGTAACGGCCCAGGTGACGGGTGAAGGGGTAGTACTTGCCCGGCTCGGACAGGCGCTCGGTCCAAGCGTGGTCGCGGCCATCCTGCTCATCGAATTGCGCGTCGTAGCGGAAGGTCGCCTCGTGGGTAAAGCCGCGCACGTGCCAGCAATAGTTGTGGGCCGGGTTGC
>JAGRGB010000115.1 GCA_020445745.1 Rhodocyclaceae bacterium
CCAGCATGTTCATGGTGATCATCCTCGATATGCCCGCTCAAAAAATGAGCAGACGAGTGAATCACCCTGGTCAATTTTCAGCGCAAATCACCACCGAAAACTGGTCAATTTTCAGCGCCTAGCAACATGCAGTGAAACAGTGCGTGGTGGGGCATCCACCGCGCAAGTGACCCCGGCTGAAATCGCAGGCTGGGGACATTCTCGAAAGTGCACTTGCGTGGGACCAGCCAGTAGCTCTGCTCGCCGATTGTGAACGGCACCCTGCAGAACCGCCGGGCCCGCCGTTCATCGACGAGCATCACATCCAGGGCGCGGATCAGCGCCAGTGGTGCAGCTTCGACCTCAGCCTCATCGAAGGTTGCCCCGCGGTCGAGTATTCGACGGAAGCGCTCAACCTGCGCCTCGAACGCAGGGTCCCCCGCACGGTTGACGCGCCGATGACTTTCCCACTTGTTGAGATTCACGTGTCCGGCGAGGTGGCACAGACGTACGAGCGCCTCATCCCATCTCGAACCCGTCAGCAGTTCGGCAACTCCCCTCATAGCGACACTGTAGCAAGTGGCAATGACCTCGTCGTAGATCGGCAGCACATTTTCTCGCGCGCGCCTCGGACTGATCGTGTCCCCGGGCGTGGTGTAAGAAGCGGTTCGGTAGGTCATCGTCTCCGGTAAGTTTGGACGATTCGGTCTGCAACCGCTGGGAGGGTGACAAGGGGTTGTCACCGAGCTCGGCGAGCGTTTCCAGCGACATGTACCTTCGACACAGAGCCCATTCGTCGTTCTGCTCGAGCAACGATGCCCCGACCAGGCGATAGGTGGCCGCCTCGTTGGGGAAGATGCCGACCATGTCGGTGCGCCGTTTGACCTCGTCGTTGATGCGTTCGAGCGGGTT
This sequence comes from Rhodocyclaceae bacterium, assembly GCA_020445745.1. Taxonomy (GTDB): domain Bacteria; phylum Pseudomonadota; class Gammaproteobacteria; order Burkholderiales; family Rhodocyclaceae; genus Cognatazoarcus. The sequence continues at coordinate 892 of JAGRGB010000115.1, forward strand.
GGTGCTGTGGATCTTGCTCCAGAAAGGCCGGGGCCGGGGGTTGTGAGGACCCACTTGCGGGTCATCGCGCCGCGACCGGACCAGCTTTTGCCGGGTAAAGGCGAGTCAGCTGACCAAGCCGCGGACGCTAGCGTTTGCGCGATCGCACCACCCATTGCGCTCACAATCAGGCCGGCGTCTCGCTTAACTCGTGAACGACCTCGATGCTGGCCGCTTCCAGCGCCCGAAGTTCTACTTCGAGCAAGGCCAAGGCCGCGTGTTTCACCCGCGCTTCCGGTTCTTCTCCGGTGCTGCACCGGGAGCTTGCCACGGCGCGTTCCTCGCGGAGATTGATGAGGGTGTGTCCCGATCTGAGGTGGATCTTGATTCGCACAAGCAGGCCAATCGCCCGATTCACAGCCGATCGCTCGCCTTCCGGCGCGCGGGCGATTTGCAATGCGCCGAGGCACTCGCGCAGTTGGTGGGCCTTGGCATTGATGAGTTCGATCAGGGCATCCAGAACCGACGCGTCGTTCTCGGTGTCGTTACGCATGTTGCCCCCAGTATCCCCAGCATCGAATGAAGCACTTGAGCGGTAGGATGGTCATTTCGAAGTGAGGCATCGACGGTTGGACCTGTGAGCCGTCGGCTCTCGAGTCGGGCCGGCCACGCCCGTTGGAGACGGCGTGATCAAGCCTTGTGCCGCCGAGCAGTTGGCGCGATCGGGTCAATCGAATTGAGGCCGCGAGCCGTGCACGTCTTCGATTCGCATAGTGACGTTGCGATAGGCTTGGGGGGATCCCCCTCTGCTGTCGGCCCGAGACCGGTGCGAGAGTCAGGATGTCTTGGGCATGCTCGGGCCGCGGTGGTAGGGCGAACCCCTCAGAGTTTAGCGGAATCTGAGCGGAAAAATTTGCGGGTACATTAGCCGGTATCAAATGCATTTTGTTCAGATAAAAATCATATACAACAATAGGATATTGCATAAATTCTGCTGATGATCGACAACTACGATTCGTTCATCTACAGCCTAGTCCAGTACTTCGGCGAGCTGGGTGCGAAGGTAAAGGTGTTCCGCAACGACGAGCTCGGAATCGAGCAGATCGAATAGCTGAAGCCTGCCCAGCTGGTGGTTTTGCCGGGGCCCTGCTCCCACCGACGGCTTCCGTCGGAGTTGCCGCCTGCGGCTCCGCGCACGCGCCCGCGGCTGGCCCGGTAAACAGGGGGCAGGGCTGGCCAGGCGGGCGTGGGACACGGCAGCGCGGGGAGGGAGCGCAGGCCAGGCGCTCCTCTGTCAAGCGACATCCAGATTTACGCATTAATGCGGCGTCCAGCGTCACCTGGCCTTGAACGCCGGTTAGTGGTTCCGGCGGGGCATGCTGGTCATGCCGCGGTCTCCTGGCTGACCGAATTATCGGGCCTTCTCACGAGAGCAGCATCCACCTGGCGCCGTGTTGAAATTTTCGGGGCCACCTCTCTCTGCCATGGCCTTGGGATCGCGTTCGGACATTGGTCGGGCGGCCGCGGGAAGCCGCCGCAACATTGCCACCGATCGGTTGTGCGACGCTAATCGGTGACCATTGCCGGGGCCTCGTGCTACCTATCGTTGTCAGCCGCGTAGTCGGGAAAGGGCGGAGCGCTGAGCGGCCAGCCGCCGGCATCGAACGATCGGTGTACACACCCACACCTGCAGCACCGCCTGCCGGTTCGCCCGTTCGAACCCGCGCAGGACCAGCTTGCCCTCGTGCACCGCGATCAGGTGCACACCGTACAGTTCGGCGATCGGCGCCATGGCGAGCGGCGGGACGATGCGGGCGCGCAACCCGGCGCCGGCCGAAGCTACGGTCAGGACTCCCTCGCAGACCGGGCCAGGGTCGCTATCCGGGGCGCGAATGCCGAGGTGGCGAGTTGATTGGACGCGGCAGTACATGACCTGAGAACTATACATTTAAACAGTGCGTGGCGCTGCTCGGTCCGCGATCGCCGGCACGCTTGGCGCGTGCAGTTCAAAGGGATCCGAGCCGGAAACCGCATTGCAAGAGTGCTGCGGTGAGCGAGGTGCGCCCAATGATCGCTGTGGGTGCAGTTGTGTTTGGCAACTGAGTGCTCTATTTTCGGGGGTATCTGTGGGGAGATGGGACGGGCTGAGTTGGAGATGTCGCCTGTTGCAGGCTAGACAAGTGGAGTGGGGGTAACTTTGGGGGTAACTTGGACGTGTGGTTTGCAAGTTGTCCCGTAAATACTGATATTCTGGCCTGTATTGCAGTGTCCTTCGGCCACCACCAACACTTCCGGAGTGATCCGGGCAAGGCCGGGAAACCCAACAAATATAACGGGTTCCCGACTTTTTGTTTCCGGTGTGTTCCGGAGAAGGCTGTTGCGTTCCGGGGGCAACAGGGGGCAAGATTTGGGGCAAGTCGTCCTCATGTCTTTGGAGTTGCCGGTTCTCGAACTGGAGCATGGCGTTCTTCTGAAGGAACGCTCCGATCCGGCTCAGGGATTGGCGCTGCGCGCCTGGTTAAGCCATCAGGTGCTGCCTTCGTTCCACGGCCGCGTGCTGCCGATCGATACCTCCATCGCCCAGCGTTGTGCGCAACTGCACGTTCCAGACCCGCGTTCCGAACGGGACGCGCTTATCGCCGCAACTGCCTTGGTTCATGGCATGACGGTGGTCACGCGAAATGTTGCGGATTTCGAGCCGACTGGCGTCGCGCTGCACGATCCTTGGCCGAGGTAGGGGGTCGGCTCACGAAAGGGACAGAAACAGTACTTATGACAACGCACCGTTGACCGGCCACTTTTGCGCTGCTGCGCTGCAACTGGGCTCGTTCGGAAAATGCTTTTGGCATGAAAAGATGTCCGGCTGCTGCCGACCCATTCCAGCCGTCTAGATCCGCGATCAGCCAGTTACAAGTCTTTTGGCTTTCCTGCCGCTCAACTGCAACGGGAAGTCGATAGGTGGTCGGCCAAAATTGGCAGCAAATTCGGCCACACAAGCAGTGCGCCGCGATGCGAGACTTGCGAGCGCCGAACCGGACTTCCAAGCCTCATTCCGATAGCGGCGATCAAGTTACGATGGCAATCTTCTGTGTGATCGCATTGTAAAGATCGACTTCAAGCTGGTCGGTAATGAGAGATACCACCAAGCTGTACCGCACCGGCAGATCGTAGCGCTCTAGGGCTGGCCGTGTTCGCCACCAGCCAGTCGAAGGGTAGACTGCAATGAACCCTCGACTTGCGAGATCTGCCGCCGCTCCCTCCCATACGTCTTGATGGAGGGAGCCGCGATGCCGTTGGCGGTCGCCCAAGTACCAGTCGGGATCTTTCGGATCCGCCGAGTCACCGTCATCCTCGCGTTTGGCCGCTGCATTAACGCGGGCAACGAAATCATCGGTTGATGCGTCCAGAGGGCGTTGCACGTCGAACCGAAGACGGTGCGAAGGGTAATGGAACTTCGAAGAAGTGCCACGAGCAGAGGGGTTGGGCTCGATAAAGTACGACAATGTGACTCGCATTTGCACGTTGGCGTCCTGCAGGGCTTCGAGTTCGTCTCGCGGCCACGGCAGGGCGTGCAGGTTCATGTGGCGAGTCACCACGCCGCGCCCCTTTTCCTTCACATAGGGGTGCACCAGGTCCTCCACTACGAGCGTGAGCGAATGGCCTGCGCTCCACAATGCTCGGTCCAAGTCCGGTACACCCCACCCGCAGTGCCGAATGAGATTCACGTAATCCTGCTTGGCCGGCTTCTTGCCCACGGGCAAGAACATCTCGCGCATCACGGGAGTCCACTCGGCCGAATGGACGATCAGTGCCCGCACGGTCTCCGGGCGAAGCAATGGATAGGCCGCCATGAGCTGCGCAGCCATGCGGGCGCACATGGCCGATGCGGCGCTGGTTGCGTTAGTCGTGGTGAAGAGTCGGTCATGCGGGCGATGATGTGTGGTGAGGAGATTGAGGCTCGGCATTCCCGCCGCCCCAAAAGCGTCCTTGCCTACGTTGCCGCCCTCCAGGACCACGTCGGGCTTCAAGGGCCAAGCACTGTCCCACGTCCGTGAAGTCGTCGTGGATGGGCTCAGGCCGCCCCCCGCGGCGATCGCGCTGACGCCAACAATCTCGGTTTCAATCTTGTCCGTGTAGGCCCCGACGGTGATGGCGTTCCAGGACTGTCCGGGGTCGTGGATGAGATTGGTCGAAAGGCTTGCCGGATAGTCCATCCAGGCCGCATGTTCGCGCGTATTGCCAGCGGCGAGGACGACCAAACGAGGAAATGCCCCGGCGCCATCCGAATCGGCCGCCAATCGATCCACTGTCGCGGACCAGGATGATGGGCGACCGCGATCGCGGTAGTCCGAAGCGCTCACCGCCGACGTAAAGACCCGGCGCCGCTGCGGTGCGGCGACTTCGGGACGGCTGACGGCTTCCGCAAACAAATAGGCGTGGTGCTTCGCATCCCCCTTGTTGGTCCCTTCGTCGGGCGTGAGCTTTACCGACTCCAGACGGTGTTCCGGTGCAACGGGGTGGGCAGAGGCGAGTACATCCGTCAAGTCCCCAAACGCCGCGAGACCGGCCAAGCCGGAGCCGTGATTGGCAACATCGTCTTTGCCCCAGGCCGGTTCCACCGTGTGCATGTCAGCGTCTGCGAGCAGAGGAGAAAGCAGCGGATGGCGGCGGTTAACGCCGGAGTCGAGGAGGCAGACGTGCGGTGTGTCGCTGTCCTCCACTGGGAATCGGGCATGCGCAAGAGTCGCATCCAGCCAATGCCGCTGTTCCTCCACCCCCATTCCGTCGAAGAACTCGGCCGTCTCCTTGGCAAACCGCAGTTCGGCCACACAGTTCAGCATCATCACGGACTGTGCAAACTGCTTTTGGGACCCATGCATCAGCACGACTGTTCTCTCGGGGAAGTTTGCCTGCTGCTCACTGACGGTGCAGCCAGCCAAATTGGCGAGCCTATTGAAATCCTCCACGACGGCTTGCCGTTGTCCGCGCACGGGCAACCAGACTTCCCACCAGAAGGGCTGGTCCTTGTCGTCGGGCAACAGCTCGAGGTCATCGGTCCATAACGCTTGTAGCTCCGCCGAGCGGATCGAGGCGATGGTGTTGAGCAGTGCCTTGTGGTCACGGGGCTTGCCGTTCTTGTCCTTCTTCTCTTCTAGGTACTCGACGACGTACTTTTCGAAGCGCGACAACTCGCCATCGGGCACGAAAACGTTGGCGTAGGTGATCGGGCCTTCCGTGCAAACGCTGAGGAGCTCGATCTCCTTGCGCTCGTCAGCAAGGCTTTGGAACGCGAGTTCGACGTCGGGCTGACCTATGAATTGGATCTGCAGTCCAAGGCCGCTCTTGAGGTCGTAGTGCTGCTGAGCCTCTGCCGCAGCTTCAGCGATCGGCTTCAGTGCCTGGATTTGGGCTTGCAATGCCTGGCCGTGCTGCCGTCGTGGAAGGTCCGGGACGGCCTTCCCATCGCCGCGGCCAGGGCGATGTGCCGTGAAATCCTGTGGCTTGGATGTGTCGTGAAGAACGAGGTGCCGCCGCCGATCAGGTGCGTGATCCGCCATCGCTGACTAGTTTGTTGTTCTGTTTATGTTTCTCGCTCAGCCGTCGCCGCTCCTCCAGCGCACGCCCGAGAGCATCTGAGCCAACCCCGGCTTCGTCGTGCATGACGGCTTCCTTGATGGCTTCATCGACGGCACGCCGAATCTCGGCGTAGCTCAGGCCATCTGCTCTGCTCGTGATCGCCTTTTTCGGGAACGGCCTAGGGGCGAAACTGCCCAGGCGCGCTCGGATCAACTCGAAGGCTTGTTCTGGCGTGGGCAGGTGATATTCGATGACATCGTCGAAGCGGCGGAACAAGGCGTAGTCGAGGATCTCCGGGTGATTGGTGGCTGCAATGATCAGGCTGTTGGATTCATCATGCTCGATCATTTGGAGGAAGCTGTTTAGTACGCGGCGGATCTCGCCTACGTCGTTGGCCAGCCCGCGCTGGGAGCCAATCGCATCAAACTCGTCAAAGAAATACACACCGCGCACTTCGGCGACGGCGTCGAATACCTGCCGCAGCTTGGCGGCCGTTTCGCCCATGAACTTCGTGATTAGCGCATCTAGGCGCACCAGAAAGAGCGGGATGCCGAGTTCTCCGGCGAGCACAGATGCAGTCATCGTTTTGCCCGTGCCCGGGGGCCCAACCAGCAGCAACTTACGCCGCGGAGACAGGCCGTGTTCGCGGATGCGAGCGAACATCCGCTGTTCCTTCATGATCCGCTGCAATTGCTTGTGAACCGACTCATCCAGCACCATGTCCGCGGTGCGGTTCTTCGGATAACTTACGACGAGCAGATTGGCGAGTTCGCCCCGGGGGCGCGCCATCTGGACCAGCTTGCCCTTCTCTCCCTGCAAGGCGTGCGCCTTCGCTGCGTCGATCATGCCGCGCAGTTCTTGTGCTAGCTTGCCGTGCCCCGCCTTTGCCTCATGCGCTGCAACTTGCATGGCGACCGAGTAAAACTGCGTGTCGTCGCGGTTGATGTGGGACTTTACAAGCGCCTTAAGTTGATCTGCGCTGGCCATCTCGTCTTCCGTGATTAGCTGTCTGCGGCTCTTTGCCAACTTCTAGACGCCATGACAGGAGATCTTAACAACAATGGTGGCATCTGGCTCGACGCCTCTCGTTAGACCGCTCAAGGAGCTTGCCCACTTGCCAACCTTCCTGAACGGCTGGCGCCGAAGTCGAGTCACAGGCAGCTATCGGAGCACAGCGGACATGAGAATGGCTGGTCCGCAGGACCGTGCAACGGCAGCACATGGCCGTGGGGCGTCCCACGCCGTCGCTACGTGGCCGGCTGGTCTGATCTCAAACCTGTCGTCCGAGGGCGCCCACAAGGCCTTGCTACTACCGGCGGCAACTGTGGAGCCTCTCTCTTTCATGCTCGACGCGAACGCGAGCGTCATGGTTCGTCGGTCGGATCGAAGATCTGAAGCCTGAATTGCCAGCCCTCAAAGGTCATCAGCATGCGGCTGAACTGTTCCCATGAGACCTCCCGGCCGTCAATCGTCAGCAGGGGGGTGTGTCCTGCAGCGGAATCGTCCCATTGGATTCGCCCCCGCACTGTCTGTTCGGCGATCTGCGGGTCGTGGTTTTCCCACGTAATGTGCTTGACGGAAAGCATTCGGCGAAGCTTATCGACCAGTCGCCCAAGGAGTCCAAGCAGGTCGTCCTCGGGATCGCCGGCGATCTCGCACTGGTAGCCGGACGGACTGCCATTAAGCAACTCGAACGCGTCGATCGTCACGATGTGGCCGAGAAGACGAGTCCGGAAGTGGAACTCGTGCGTCTCGCCGGCGCAGTCGACGAGCCTGACGGGTTCGATGCGGAAGTCCTCGAACGTGTCGTGCCCGGTCAGGCGGGCAACCTCGGCGTTGAAACATTGACCGCAAAGATCCCGGTAGCCTCCAACCGCGTCACCGCAGCTGATCACCTCGTGGCTAGGCACGCGCTCGCCACAGGCTTCGCAGCGAATCTTTCGGACTTTGCTCATCGGGACCGCCTTCGCGGGGTCTTCGCTTTCGGCGCTGTGATCGAAATGAACCCAATGCAGTTCACCAAATTCCAGATGGCCAGCATCACGTGCTTGTCGGAGTCCTCGGGAGCGATCTGGCCCAGCCATTTCGACGTCTCCGCCATCACGTAGGCGGCCAGCTCCTGCTCGGGGTGGTCGGCGATGTATTGCTGCATCGAACGATGTCGAAGCCAGGCGCCAAGCACGTCTCCGAAGCGGGCGATGGCGACCGAGCGCTGCAGCTGGCGGTCTTGGTCGGCCTCGGTGATGAGCGGCCAGGTCGTCTTCGATGCCTTCATCGCCAGGAAGCAGACGAACAGCATGTCCAGTGCGAACTCGACTTTCGGCAGCGCCACGCCGAGGCGTGGCAGCACCAGCACGGAAGCGAGCAGGTTCGGCTGTGCATGGAACACCTCGTCGGCGAGTTGTTCCTTGCCCTTCATGTCCAGGGCCTGGGCGCTGCGGATGGCCGTGACCATGGCGGCGCTCGAGATCCGGCTCATTCCGCGGGCTCCTGCGGCTCTGACGGAACGAAGGGGATCAGCCACTTTTCATAGGCCAGCCGCTGCAGTTCGGGCGGCGCGTCGCGAATGTCCATCATCAAGCCGTCGTCCTGCAGGATCCACACCGCCAGATTGTCTTCGAGCCGGCTGGGCAGCATCCATCGGTGGGAGAACTGCCCCATCTCGAGCATGCCGCGGATCGCCTTCGACTTCTTCTGGCCGGTGCTCTCGGCGATCCCGAAGAACTCGTAGATGAGCTTCGGCTTGCAGCGGGGATCCGTCGAGGGGTCGTCGAGGAAGTTGACCCGGCCGACCGCATGTACCGCCGCGGCCGCCCAGACGTGCTCCCTGCCACTCGACAGCGGCGACGGGCGCTTGCGGGCGAGCGTGCCGACGACACGGTAATCAAGCGGCGATACTCTTCGTCGAGGTGCCGAGCGCAGAATGCGTCGGTGAGCGTCGTGACGGCAGCAAACTTCGCTGCCATGGCCTTGGGAACACGTTCGGTCATGGGTCGGGCGGCAGCGGGAAGGGGAATGCAGCATTGTCGTCTATCGCAAGCTCGACGAGCGCATTTCGTGCCAGAGGCAGGCAACCGCCCGCCGCCAGTCATCGGGGACTCTGCCATGCCTTGGGGCGGCGCCACCCCCGATGCCGCTCAGTGATACCGGGATCCGACGGCGACCGGTCTCCCGTGTCGCCGCCAGACATCGGTCGCGTCGTCGACGAAAGATCCTACAGGGCCCTGAATTCCCCGGTAACGACGACACGCACCTTGACGCCGTCAAGCTGGTTCGGGATCGTGAATCCGGCCGGCCGTCGGGCGCCACGGACATAGACCTGGATCTCGGGATCTCCCTGATCGTCGAGGCTCAAGCCGGTGCCGACGACGTCGGGGTTCGCCAGCAGGGCATGCTCGTGCCTGCCGCGCACCTCTGCCGCCATGTCGAGGCCGGCCGCGACAGCCCCGCCCCTGGGTCCGTTACCCTTGCCGCCGCCACCTTTGCCGCCGCCACCACCACCTCCTCCTTTGCCGCCGCTCGTCGCGCCGCCATCGCCGCAGTCGGCGGTACAGCCGACCATGCCGACGTCGAAGGCCGCCAGCACCTTGTCGATCCGGTTCGCGATCGCGACGCCGCTGACCGATCCCGCGAACAGCAGGCCGACGGCCTGCGGAAGGGCGCCTGCGCCGGCGGGCTGGGTCGCCAGCAAGGATCCGGAATCGCCGGCCTTGATGAAGGCTCCCTTGTCGCCGCCGACCAGGATCTGATCTTCGAACGTCGCGCTCCCGAAGTCGTAGGTCACGGTGACGCTCACCCCGACGGCAGCGATCGACCCCGTCGTCAGACCCGTCGTGCGGCCGCTCTTCTGCACCGCGAGGCCCACCAGATCCTGGAGATTCGTGAAGTCGACGGTGTCGTCCGACAGGCCGCCGATGTCGAGGATGCGGCCCTGGGGATCGATGCACCCGGCGCCATCGCAGGGGTCGATCCTGGCGATCGCGGCATCGACGGTGTTGATTCCACCGAAGGCGAGCGGAACGTAGTTGCTCAATTCGCCGACGACATAGGGGCTGTAGTCGGTACCTGCCGCGGAGCAGGAGTTTGCATCGCCGTTCTCGTCGAGCAGGCCCGGCTGGATGACCTTGTCGCCGATCGTCGCGGCATTCTCCAGCGCAAGGACGTGGTTGTTGCTCAGGACGAAGCTCTCCGCGCCGTCGGTGACCAGGGCACCCAGCGTTCCCGCATAGCAGTACGAACTTCCATTGACCACCTGGAACCGGATGTTGCTGCCGGAGACGCCCAGATAACTCGGCCGGATCTGTATCGACTGGTGTTCCGCCCCCTTGTCCGCGACGGCATGGCCTGACGTGCCGACCAGCGCCGCCGCCAAGACCGATACCGAAATGAAGGCACGGGTGCCACCCGGTGCACGATTACAGATTGCCATGTCGCGTCTCCTCGTAGCCGTGGGAAGGTGTCCGGACTTGCTTGCGTCCGCACGCCGCCATACGGCGAGAATCGTAAAATTGCATGGGTCGCGTCAAGCCGCGGCCAAAGCGCACCGTGACCGATGCCCGGATTGCGTCGGGCCGCCCGCTCCCACGGCAAGCACACGTCTGCATGGCGCCCGTTGCCGGATGGATTTCGTTCGTTCCGGTGTCGGTTGATCAAGCACGACAACGCCGGGGCGGCCCCAGGCTCCAGGTGGCGACGGAGCAAAGGGGGGGGGGCGCCTCAGCGGAAGCTGCCGTCGCCGCCCGCCGCCCGGCACGGGTGTTGCTCGCCGTGGCGGCGGCCGCCGTGGGTGGCACGCACGATGGCGTTCGGCAGCCGCGATCGGAACGTTGCGTGGTGGATGTCGCGCGATCGTTCGCCCACCTGCGCTGTCCGCGCGCACGGCCGCGCTTCAGTGCCTGTCGCATGGGCTGTAGATCACGCCTCCGGTGCGGGCATATTCCTCCAGTACCGATTTCGCGTCGGCGCGCATCACTTCGGTACGGACCTCGATCCCGCGCTCGGCCAGGGGGCGCGTCCAGTCTCTCGGTTTCGGACCTTCGTCGAATCCGATCGCGCGGGCATCGGCGTCGGTGGCACCGGAAACCACCCTTCTCAGGCCGGACCAGGGGATCGCGCCAAAGCACATCGCGCACGGCTCGACGCTGGTGACGATTTCGAGCCGTGGACAGTCGCTGCGACCCAGGTCGCGCCGCCCGAGCCTGCGCTGTGCGAAGGCGATCGCCACCATCTCGGCGTGCAGCATCGACAACTGCTCGCTGGTCACCAGATTGACACCGAGCGAGACTAGCGCTCCGGAATCGGACTCGAACACCGCCGCCGCAAACGGACCGCCGGTGCGTTCGTGCACGTTGCGGCGGGCCGCCTGTATGACGAAGGCCATGCGCGTCGCTTCGCCGCCTCCGCGCCAGGATTGCTCGAAGGGCGACATCCAGGATGGTAGCGAAAAGGTCAGTCGCTGATTCATGGGGATCACCCCGTCGAGGTGGTTCGCTTGTCCGGCCCTGTCGCCGGGGTCGTGCGTCCGGCGCTGCCGAGCCATTCCTCATTCCCGGACCCGCCGTCCAGCGCGGCAATCGCACGATCACATGCGGTCGCGACCGGGCCTGCCCGCGCGGCAGTCTGCGGCAGTGTAGTGCGCCGCCGCCGCGGGATGCAAAGGCGCTCGCGAGCCACGGCAGCCGGCCGCGCCGATGTCTCCCGCTCGCGGGGATCCGCCGCCTGACGCATCGGCACGTCGCCGCCGGCTTGCCTTCCCCTGGATTAGTTGATAAATATCGTGACCGCGTCATGGCACCGAACGCGGTCGTGGCGCTGCGCATGTCGTCCGATCCGCCCCAGTTCAGCTCCCGACAGGAGGAAGCTCCCATGCCTTTCGCGTCATCTGCGCCCACTTCCCGCCGCTGGCCAGTCGCCGTCGCGGTATCCCTCGCGGTCTTTGCCACCGGGGCCCACGCGGGAGACCTGCGGAATTTCATTTCCGACCTGTATGGGGGCGACGGCATCACGCTCGACCGTTTCGGGCCGTTCGCGCACGATGCCCACTTCACCGAGTCGTCGCTGGTGGCCCTGAACGGGCTGGGCGACGGCATCGCGTCGGGCCTGGGCTCGCTGGCCTTCAATTCCACGGTGTCGAGTTTCATCTACGACGTGCAGCAGGGCATCCCGGTGCGCAACACCGAGAGCCTCGGACCGCTGGTCGCCGAGCGCGCCAATACCATCGGCCAGGGCCGGTTCAACCTCGGCGTATCGTATACCCGGGCCCGCTTCACCAAGTTCGAGGGCGACGATCTCGATTCGCTTTCCGTGCGGCTGCCGCACATCGACGTCAACAACGATGGCCACCTCGGGCCCCCGCCCGACCCCTTCGTGTTCGAGTTCGACGAGGTCCAGGTCGATATCGATGCCGAGGTGCGGCAGCAGATCCTGTCCTTCTACGCGAGCTACGGCATTCGCAGCAACTGGGACGTCGGGGTGATCGTGCCGATCGTCGAAACCAAGGTCGAGGCACGGGCGGTGGCCACCATCATCGACAACGGCGGTGGCGCGAATTTCCATCGTTTCGGCGAAACGGGCGATGCCCCCACCGATTCGACCGGCGGTACCGCGACCGGTCTCGGTGACGCCGTCGTGCGCACCAAGTATGCCTTCGAAAAGGCCGGTGGCGGTGCGCCCGAGATGGCCGTGGTGGGCCAGATCACGATGCCGACGGGTGACGAGGACGACCTGCTCGGCACCGGCGACTGGGCAGGCATGGGAATGTTCGTGGCATCCCGCAAGTACGGATCGATCACGCCCCACGTCAATCTCGGCTACGAGCATTCCAGCGACTCGAAGCGCAGCAACCTGCGCTACCTGTTCGGATTCGATGCCCAGCCCGGTGGTTCGATGGACTTCACCGCGGCGGTCGATCTGCTCGGGCGCTACTATCCGGACGAGTCGGATGATCGCGACCACCTCATCGACGTCGCGATCGGTGCCAAGTGGAACGCCTTCGGCACCGCGCCGCTCAGCGCCAACGTGATCCTGCCGCTCAATGACGACGAAGGTTTGCGCGCCAAGGTGATCTGGAGCGTCGGCATCGACTACACGTTCTGAGCGATCTACCAGCCCCGCGGCCTGCCCTGACGGGCGCGCCGCGACGGCTCCCCTCAGGCCCGCCCGACCACGGCGGGCCTGTTGCGTCAGGGCCGGCGCCGGCGGCAGCTGCCCGGCGTGATCCGCCAGCGGCTTCAGCAGCGCGTGAAGCGGCGGTTGTATCGGTGCCAGCCCTCTTCGTCCTCGCGCTTGCCACGCAGCTGGATCATCGACTGACCGTCCTGTGAGAAGCGGCCGAATTCCGTCACCATGCGCTGCCTGCGTTCGTCGACCCAGCGGATCGTCAGGCCGTTGTCGCCGTTGCTGTAGCTGCTGATCCGGTAACTGGTGCGATGCCCGTCGGGCAGGCTGAAGATCCAGCGGTCGGCGGTGAATTCGATGCTGAGGTTGGTGCCGCACCACTTGCCCATGATGTCGGGGGAACGCTGCGCCGCCAGGCGCGGCTCCGGCGCGACTCTCGGCTCGGCCTTCGGTTCGGTCTGTGGCGCGGGTTGGGGTAGGGTGCGCGCCGCCAGCGCGCGTTCGGACCGGGCATTGGCTTCGACCAGTGCCATGCTGGTCTCTCCGATCGCGCGCAGCGCCGGGTCAGCTGCCGACGCCGATTGCAGATGGCGGCGGGCCGTGGACCATCGTTCGCTGGCGATCGCACGGCGTGCCAGCTCGACCAGGCGCTCGGCGACCGCGCTCAGGCCGCGGCGTGCGTCCGTGCTGTCCGGTGCCACCGCCAACGCCGCACGATAATGGTCGATGGCGCTGGCGCCGGCGGGCGAGTCGAGCCTGCCGGCGGCGAGCGCGGCGTCGGCGTCGGCGAGCAGTCGCTGGAGCTCTGCCCCTTTGCGGTCGTCGGCCTGGCGCGCCTGTTCGCGCGTACGGTATTGCACGATCATTTCCCGCATCGTGGCCAGCCGGGGAGAGCGCGAATCGACGTCGATCGCGCGCGCCAGGTACTCGTCGGCGAGGTCCGGGCGGTCGCGGGAAAGGGCGGCTTCGGCGAGGTCGCGGTAGCGTCCTATGATTTCTTCGATGCCGCGCCGGGCGTCGCCGTTGCCGGCGTCCAGTTCGAGCACGCCCCGGTAGGCTTCGAGGGCATTGTCGCCGGCCGGCGTGGTCAGGCGGGTCGCCGCCAGCGCCCGTGCGCCGGCGTCGAGGAGTTCGCGAATGCGCGCCTGTCGCCGTGTCGCCTGGTCGCGCTGCTCCGCCAGGCGCCGCGCCTCCTCTTCCCGTCGCCGCTGCTCTGCCAGCCGCTGGGCTGCCTCCGCCTGTTGGCGTTCGGCTTCCGCCCGCTGGCGTTCAGCTTCCGCCCGCTGGCGTTCGGCTTCCACGCGCTGGCGTTCGGCTTCGCGCTGCGCCTTGTCGGCCTCGGCCTGGCGGCGCGCTTCCTCGTCCCGTTTGCGCTGGTCGGCGAGCCGCCGCGCTGCCTCCGCCTGCTGACGCTCGGCTTCAATCCGCTGGCGTTCCGCTTCTGCCCGCTGGCGCTCGGCCTCGCGCCGTGCCTTGTCGGCCTCGGCCTGGCGCCGCGCCGCTTCTTCCCGTTTCGCCTGCTGGCGCTGTCGCTCGGCTTCGACCCGCGCCTGTTCCTCGCGGATGCGCTGGCGCTCCGCCTCGGCCTGCTGGCGGGCAAGTTCCTGGCGTGCCTCGTCGAGCCGGCGCCGGGCGTCTGCCAGGCCGCCGGCATTGCGATCGATGCGCGCGACGGCATCGAAATCGGCCTCGGCGCCATCGAGATCGCCGGCCGAGACCGCCGCCCGCCCCCTGGCCAGGTGGCTCTCCAGGATTTCGACGATGCCCTTGCGAGCCGCGGCATTGGCCGGGTCGAGGCTCAGCACCTCGCGATAGCGGTCCGCCGCGTTGTCGTCGTCCGGCGCACTCAGGCGGCCAGCGGCGAGGGCCCGCGACGCGGCCTGCAGCAACTGCTCGACGTGCTTCGCCCGGGCCTGTTCGGCAGCCAGACGCTGTTCGACGGCCGTTTCGGCGGCAGCCAGCCGCGTGCGTGCGGCGGCCAGCCCCGAGGTGGCAGGGTCGATCGACGCCACCGCATCGAAATCCTCGCGCGCGCTGTCCAGTTGCTCGCTGCCCACCGCTTCGCGTCCGCGCGCGAGAAGGGCCTTGGCGAGGCGCCCGAGTCCGTCCCGGGCGGCGGCATTGCCGGCGTCGATCGCCTCCACCGCACGGTAGTGCCCGAGGGCATTGTCCGCAGCCGGGGCGGTGAGCCGGCCGTCAGCGAGGGCTGCCGCCGCGGCGGCCAGCAATTTTTCGATGCGGACCAGACGCGCGCGTTCGGCGGCATCGCGCTCGTCCCGGGCGCGGGCGGCGTCGGCGATGCGCCGGCGCGCGACGGCCAGCGTCGCAGCACTGGCGTCGATCCGGGCGGCGGCATCGAGCTCGCTGCGGGCGCGCTCGAAATCTTCGCCGTCGCCGGCCTGCAGCGCGAGCCTCAGATGGGCCTGGACGACCTGATCGACACCGTCCCGCGCCTTCTGATTGTCGCGGTCGAGCGCGAGTACCGCACGGAAGCGCTCGAGCGCGCTGTCCGCGGCGGGCGGGCTGAGCCTGCCGGCGTCGAGCGCGGCACCGGCCTGCGCCAGCAGCTGGTCGATGCGCTGCCGGCGAGCCTGCTCCGCCGCCGCCTGCTCGGCCGCGTTCAATTGTGCGAGCGCGGCGTCGAGCCCGGGCGCGTTGCCGTCGATTGCCCGCGCCGCCTCGATGCGCTCCCGCGCGGCGGCGAAATCCCCTGCCGCGACGGCCTTCGTCGCGGCCTGCAGGTAGCGGGCGACGACGGCGCCGATGCCTTCCCGGGCGGTCGCGTTGTCCGCGTCGAGCTCGAGCACCGCCCGGTATTTCTCGAGCGCGCTGTCCGACGCCGGTGGGGCCAGGCGGCCGGCGCGCATTGCGGCCCCGGCCGAGGCCAGCAGGTCGTCGATGCGTGCCCGGCGCGCCCTTTCCTCTGCCTGGCGCCGCTGCTCTGCCTGTTCCGCTGCCGCCAGGGTCGCGCGCGCCGCATCGATCCCTGGCAGCGCCCGGTCGATCGCGGCCGCCGCCTGGAGTCGCTTGCGCGCCTGGTCGAACTGCCCGGCGCTCGTCGCCGCGCCCGCCTGCGCGAGCAACTCGCGGGCAATCTCCGCCAGGGCCCGGCGCGCGTCGACGTGCCCGGGATCGAGTTCGAGCACTGCGCCGAGGGCGTCGGCGGCGTTGTCTGCATCGGGCGGGGCGAGGCGTCCGGCACCCCGGGCGGTTTCCGCCTGCGACATCAACTCCGCGACGCGCTTGGCGCGGGCGCGCTCGGCGGCCAGCCGCTGGTTGGCCACCAGCTCGGCGGTTTCCAGCTGCTTCTTCGCGCTGACCACTTCGCGCGCCCGGGCGTCGATCGACTCGGCGACCTGCAGGTGTCGCCGCGCCTCGGCGAAATCGTTCTGCTTGAGCGCGTGCAGCGCGAACGCCAGATGGCCCATCATGACCCGGCGGATGCCGGTGGTGGCCGGCTCGTTGTCGGGCTCGACGGCCAGCACCTCGCGGAAGTAGTCGAGCGCGTTGTGGCCTGTCGGCAGGCTCAGCCGGCCCGCCGTCAGGGCTTCATTGGCGCGTGCGAGCAGGGCCTCGATCCGTTGCCGGGGCGTCGCTTCCGGTGTCGTCGGTGGCGCCCGGTTCTTGCCCTCGTCGGCGGGCGGCGGAGGTGGCGGGGGTTCGGTCGGCGGTGCCTTTGCGGCCGGCGGCGTGTCGACCGGCGGCGCGTCGACGCGCTCGTGGTCGAGCCAGAAAAATAGCCCGGCACCGACCAGTGCGGCGATCGCCAGTGACGAGACGATGGCCGCCGGCCCGAGACCGCGGGGGGGCGGCGCCGGCGGCAGCATCGCGGTGGGTTCCGGGTCCTCGGTCACCGGCCGCGGGCGGGTCGGCGGCGGCTGGGTCCAGATGCTGGTTGCGGCCGGCGCGCGGGTGGCGGTCGCCGTGGTCGCGGACGATTCGCCCGCCGGGGGCGGCAGCCACCGCTTCCACTCCTCGATGCTCTGGGGTCTTTCGTGGGGCTGGACCGCCAGCGCCTTGTCGATGGCAACGAGAAACTGTTCCGAGTAGCGCCCCTTGCCGACGTCGATCACCGGCAGCAGGGGATCCGCATGCTCGGCGATGGTGGCGGTCGCGCGGGCGATCGAATCGACCGGTCCGCGGCCGGAGACCGCCATGTAGAGGGTCGCGCCGAGCGAGTAGAGATCGGTCCACGGGCCCTGGCGGCCGCTGCCCGACTGGCTCGAGCTGTACTGCTCGAACGGCGCATAGCCGGGCGAGACGAGCATCGTCAGGGTCTGGGTCAGGCTGCCGATCGCCAGCCGCGCGGAGCCGAAATCGAGCAGCACCGGTGAACCATCCTCGCGCAGGAAGATGTTGTCCGGCTTGATGTCGCGATGGATGAAACCGGCGTCGTGCATCAGTTGCAGGCCGTCGAGCAGCGGATACAGGATGCGCAGCAGCTCGGCCTCGCCGACCAGGGTCTTCGACTTCAGCCGGTCGCCCAGGCTCTCGCCGCGGACGAATTCCATCACCATGTAGGCGCTGCCGTTGGCCTCGAACACGCTGAACACCTGGACGATGCCCGAGTGCCGGAACTTGGCCAGGGTCTGCGCCTCGGTGAGGAATCGCGACAGTCCCCACGAATAGGTCTCGGCCTTTTTCGCCGAAGCGGGAGCGACCCGGTTGTCGTCGGTCCGGATCGCGATGTTGGACGGGAAGTACTCCTTGATCGCCACCTTCTGGTTGAGGTTGGTATCGGTCGCCAGATAAGTAATGCCGAAACCGCCGTGGCCGAGCACGGAGTCGATTTCGTACCACATCAGGCGGTAACCGGAGGCGAGGGAGTTCAGATCCAAGGTAGCAAGGCCCGGCAGGCGCCGGGCTCCGTGACTTCGCGCTGGATTGTCGGGAATTCAGATCGGTCGTCGTGCATCTGGCGATGGGCGTGCCCGCCTCGAACGTGAACCCATTGTCGCGGCCGCCACCCCGGACTGCCCCATGGCACCCCGGGTTTCGGAGCATTTGATCAGCGTCATTGTATTGCCAGTGGATTTGCCTGTGGCAACGCAAACGACTTTCCGGGGCGCGGAATGTGGCCTGGATAACGGCGCGACGCGATTTGCGGGCGGTTTTCGGGGACGCAAGGCGCCATCACGGGCCATCCGGTGGGGCGCCGGGGGACGACGCCGGCGACGTCCGGCGGGTCGTGGCCGCAAAGCGGTCGCGCAGGCTGACCACGCCCACGAGTCCGTGGCAACATAGCGATGTATTTAACTTTCGGAGTAGTCATGCCCGACCTTTCGGAGCTGCCGGTCGACCAGCTCAGACAGCTCGCGCAACGCGTCTCGCACGAGATCGACATCCGTCGCAAGCGGGAGCGCTTGCTGCGCTCCTTCGAGGAGATGGCGCGCGCGAGGGGACTCAGCCTGCACGAGGTGCTGGGCGCCGCCGATCCGGTGCTGCTGATGCGCCGCCCACGGCGCCGCGTCGCCGGCCAGACCCGCCAGGCGGCGCGCCGCCCGCCCAAGTACGTGCATCCGTCGAATCGCGATCTGTGCTGGAGCGGCCGTGGCCGAACGCCGGCATGGGTCAAGCTGTGGGCGTCCACCGGTGGCTCGATGAGCGCGCTCGCGAACGCCGCCGAGAAGCTCGCGGGAAGGCCGCGCTAGCGCGGTAGTTTCGACGATCGCGGGACGCCCGCGGATGGCGTCGCGCACGGCGCGGCGCATCCCGTGTCGGGCCGCGGGCGAGGCCCGCTGCCTGGAAACAGCGGCGCAGGGCTGGCGCGAGCCGCGACCACCGCTACGACGTCGTCATCGAAATGCCGGCGCGGCGATCGCGCGCCGGTCCGTGCGATCCGCCGACCTCTCTTCACTGCGGCATCTCGAAGCGCAGCACGCGGTCGTTGTGGGTGTCGATGATCCACAGCCGTTCGCCGTCCGCGGCCACCGCCTCGGGCTTGTGGAATGCGTGTTCGGCGCGTCCGCGGCGGCTGGCACCGATCACGCCCCGCAGCGCCAGCCGGCGGTCGAGCAACAGGATCCGATGGTTGTTTTCGTCCGCCAGCCACAGGCGATCGCCGTCGATGGCGAGGTACTTCGGCTCGTCGAGGCCGAGCCCGGGGTCGGAACTCTGCAGCAGCGCGTAGTCGGGCCCCAGCACCTGAACCCGATGGTTGCCGGAATCGACCACGTAGAGGCGGCCGTCGGCCGCGGCGTCGACGTCGTGCGGGCGCACGAACTGCAGTGGTGCGCTGCCGTAGGCGCCGATGGTGCGTTCGAGACGGCCGTCGCGGAAGACGCTGAGCCGGCCGCTGCCGGTGTTGGTGGCTACCACACGGCCGTCGGCGGTCACCGCGACGCCTTCGGGGGCCGCCAGGCCGCCGAGTTCGCCCACCAGCTCGCCGGCGGCACCGTCGATCCGGTAGATCGCGATGCGGCCGTTGCCGGTATCGGCCACCAGCAGCCGCCCATCGGCGTCGAATTCGGCGTCGTGCGGATACGACAGCTCCCCCTCGCCGATATGACCGAGGAGCGCCAGGCTCGTCGCGTCCAGGACAGCGATGCGGCTGTTGGCCATGTCGGTCAGGTACAGCCGCTGGCGGTCGGGTGACAGCGCGGCGTCGTGGGGACGCGACAATCCGTTCGCCTGCTCGGCGCGCAATGGGGGCTTCATCGGTGGCTCGGCCGAGGCGACGGTGCACGTGGCCAGCGCTGCGGCGATGGTGGTCAGGGTCAGGCGCATGGCGGCGTGTCTCCCGGGGAATGGTCCATCGGCGGCGATACTGCCGGCCGGAACCCTCCTGGGGCGCCACCCCGGGCAAGGATGCCGCCGTCGGATGTCGCGCCGCGGCCAAGCCGTTCGCTGCGACGGCGGCGGCGCTGGCAGGACGAAATCGGTGCCGGCAGCGGCTCGGACGGCAACGCGGGCCCGCTTGTTCCCGGCAACGTCGTCGGCACGACGGATGGCAGCGCCCGGGCGGGCGGCGCTCCGTCGCTCCCGGTCGATGCCGTTACAATGAACCCCCTCCATGCGAGGCAGCGGAACGCGATGCGAGTCACCCTGGTTCAGCCCGCGGGCTTCAATTTCGTGCCCGGACAGCCCGACTTCTCGGTGCTGGCCAATCGCCTCGCACCGATTGGCATCCTGTCGCTGGCCTCCTGGCTCGAGCACCATGGCCACGCGGTCACGGTGATCGACTGCCTCGGGCCCCATGCGCCGGTGGGCACCGCCGCCCACGCCGAGGCGGTCCTCGCCAGCCGGCCCGAACTGGTCGGCTTCTCGTCCACCACCTCCGGCTTCATGGACGCCCTCGACATCGCCGAGATCGTCAAGGCGCGGGCGCCCGCGGTGCGCACCATCTTCGGCAACGTCCATGCCTCGTCGATCGGCGCGCCGCTGCTGCGCCACTTTCCGGAGATCGACTACCTGTGCATCGGCGAAGGCGAGGGCACGCTGCTGGATCTGGCGGAGGGAAGGCCCGAGCCCGAGATCGACAACCTGGTCTATCGCGACGGCGAGGGCATCGTCGGCAATCCGCGCCGTGCCCGCATCCGACACCTCGACGAGCTGCCGTTCCCGGCCTTCGAAAAGCTCGCGGGCTTTCCCCGTGGCTATCACCTGCCGCTGTTCTCGTACGAGAAGCGCTGGGGGGCGACGATGGTGACATCGCGCGGCTGCCCCTACACCTGCTCGTTCTGCGACCGCACGGTGTTCGAGAGGCTGTACCGCTACAACTCCGCCGGCTACATGATCGAGCACATGCGCTATCTGCGCGATCGCTTCGGGGTGCACCACATTAACTTCTACGACGACCTGTTCACCGCCCATCGCGGGCGCGTGGGCGAGTTTTGCGCGGGTCTGATCGAGCGCCCGCTGGGCATCGACTTCAACTGTGCGATCCGCACCGGCCACACCTCGCTCGAGCAGTTGAAGGCGCTCAAGCAGGCCGGTGCGCTGATGGTGTCGATCGGCATCGAGTCGGCCGATCCCGGCATGATGGCGCGCCACAAGACCGGCGTGACGCTGGACGAGGTGCGCGAGACCGTCGATCTGATCCATCGCGCCGGGCTGAGGGCGAAGGGACTGTTCATCTTCGGCCTGCCCGGCGAGACGCCCGAGACGCTGCGCGCCACCAGCGATTTCATCCTGTCGCTGGGGCTCGACGAGATGAACATGACCAAGTTCAGCCCGATGTACGGGGCGCCGATCTGGGACGAATGCGGTGCCGGCGAGAGCGGCGATTTCAACGAGGACTGGCGCCTGATGAACTGCCTGAATTTCGTGTTCCGACCGTCCGGGTTCGAGTCGCGAGCGCAGATGGACGCCCTCTACAACTGGCACGTGCGGCGCTTCTACGACAGCCGCGGCTACCGGCGCCGCTTCATCGGCCGCCTCTGGCAGCACCGCTGGAGCCTGTGGCACCTGGCCAGGAATCTGCCGCAGGTGCTGCGTGCGGCGCGCTATTTTTCGGCATCGCAGAACGCGGCCGCGCCGGCGGCGCCTCACCCGCGCCAGCCCGCCGGCCTGCAGCCGACGCTCGGGCCGGAGCTGACCGCACCGAGTGTCGTGCAGGTCTCGCCCGGCCATCGCGCGCGCGGTCGCCGACCGCTGTCGGCGGCGGCGTGAACGCTTCGCGCGGCGGTTGGGCTGCGCGTCAGGGACTGCGCATGGCCTCGGCGCTCAAGTGGGCGAGGGCCTCGTTCCAGCGCTCGATCACGGCCTCGTCATCGAAGATCAGCTGCTTGCGCGCGGCGATCCGGCCGCGGACTTCACTGCGGAAGGGCTGGTCTTCGGCCAGTCGCAGCGCGATGTCCACGTAGTGGCCGGGGTCCCGGGCAATGCAGTCGTCGATCGCCATGCGCCGGTACAGGGCGTAGGTCTGGCGGCCGCGGAAGAAGCGGCCGGGCAGGGTGACCACCGGTGCGTCCATCGCGAACGCCTCGAAGCTGGTGACGCCGCCGCTGAAGTGGGGCGGGTCGAGGATCGCGTCGCTCAGCCGGTAGAGGCTGAAGTAGCCGTCGCGGGTGCTCTGGTACGGCAGGTAGATGATGCGATCGGCCAGCGCGCCGAGGCTCGATCGCTGGCGTGCCTCGAGGCGCGGCCGCCAGTCCTCCTTGTCGCAGACGAAGGCGACCAGGGCGTTGCGGTCGCGCTCCAGCAGCTCGCGCAGCATCGGGTCGAAATCCGGGTGGATCTTCAGCAGGTTCTGGGGGCACAGGAAGAGGTGGGCGTCGGTGGGCACGCCCAGCGCCTCGCGATCGAGTACCGTGTGCACCGGCGCCGGCTGCGGGAAGCAGCAGAACGTGCCGCCGGACGGCATCAGGTAGAGACGCTCGCTGTAGTGGGCCGCGGCATCGTCGCCTTCCACGTCGGCGTGGGACAGGTACCAGTCGATCGTCGGCACGCCGCTGGTCACCGGGTGGCCGAAGGTGGTCGCCTGCACCGGCGCAAGCCTTGAAAAGGCCAGCAGGTAGGTCAGCGGCAGCATGCCGACGTCGACATGGATCAGCACGTCGAGGCGGGCCTCGGCGATCTCGCTGCGCATCGCCGACAGCGAAGGCTGCAGCTCGACGAAGCGCCCGGCGCGCTGGCGCAGCTCGGAGACCACGTCGCCCTGCAGCGACGGACGGGTGAACACCCATAGCTCGAAGCGTTCGGGATCCGTGCCGGCCAGCATCGCACCCAGGTAGCGGGTCACCGAGTGCTCGCCGAGAAACGGCGACACCACGCCGATGCGGGGTCTGTCGCGGCGCTCGCGCAGCGCCGACGGACGGCAATGCGGCGCGACGAAGTTCAGCGCCGGGAATGCCCCGGCCAGCGTGCGCCCGAGCCTCCCCAGGGTGTCGCGCTCGTTGTCGCCATGGTAGGCGGAGTAGAAGCAGGTGACGTCGACCTCGGCCTCGCCGTCGCCGGCCAGCGGCGATGCCGCCTCGACCTCGGCCATCGCCGCGTGCAGTTCCCCACGCACCGCCGCGATCTCGTCCGGCGAAGACTGGGTCGCACAGCTCATCATCGCCAGCCGCAGCCGCGCCATCGGCCCCGACGCGGCTTCGCGGTAGGTGTCGATCCCTTCCTTCAGGCGGCCGCCACGCCACAGCGCGGCACCGAGGGCGCGGCGTGCGCGCAGATTGTCGCGCTGCAGGCCGGCCACCGTGCGGAAGCATTCGGCGGCGTCGAGAAACCGGCTCTGGAACGCCAGCACGTTGCCGAGGTTCTCGAGCGACGGGACATGCTGCGGATCCACGCGCAATGCCCGGCGGTAGGCCTCGGTGGCGTCCGCCAGCCTCCCGGCGGCGCGGTACGCCTTGCCGTGGTTGAAATGATAGAGCGCGACCTCGGGCCGCTCTTCGATCGCGCGGCCGATCAGCTCGCAGGCTTCGCCGTGACGCTGGCGCTGCAAGGCGATGACGCCCAGCCCGTGCAACGCACTGGCGTGGGTCGCGCGGCCTTCGAGGGCGCCACGATAGCATTGCTCGGCCTCGGCCAGGCGCCCGGCCATGTGGTGCTCCGAGGCCATCCGGAGCAGTTCCGCCGGTGGCGCGCGCCGGCCGGCGGCCGCCTCGGCGCCGCAACATTTCTTGTATTTCCTGCCGCTGCCGCACGGGCAGGGGTCGTTACGCTTGACCGACATCGCTGGTCACTTGCAGTCGCAAACAGCCAGGATTATCCCGGAATCCGCCGCCACGCGCGCGGCGCGCCGGCGGGACCGAGGTCTGCGTCCGTTGCCGGCCAGCGGGGCCCGGCGCGCACCGCCGCTGGCTTCCGATTGCACTCAAGTTCCACGGTCCACTTCCGAAAATCCATCTGACCCCCGGACAGCACGGGGAAATCCGAAATGGCAGGAGTGCGGTCGATGGGATTCTTTGGATCGGGTCGTGAAGTCGAGGACCTGCGCGCCCAGCTCAGAGGCCTGGAGCAATCTCTCGAGCAGGAGAGACGCGCGAACGGCGAGCTGCGGGCCGGCCTCGAAGCGCATCAGCGCGAGGCCGCGCAGATACGCGGGCGCGTCATGATGTTCGAATCACTGTTCAAGCAGCTCGACGTCTATAACGAGTCCCTGACCGATGTCCAGCATACCTTCGGAGCGCTCTCCGGGTACCTGGCGAAGGAACAGGCGGCGGCCGCCAAGTCCACCGATTCGGCCGACCAGAGCGCGGCCGCGATCGACAGCATCTCCGGCAGCCTCGACCGTCTCGCTGGCGAAACGCGCGAGACCGCCGGCTCGGTGCAGCAGCTCAACCAGCGTGCCGGCCAGATCGGTGGCATCGTCAAGTTGATCCACGAGATTGCCGACCAGACCAACCTGCTCGCCCTCAACGCGGCGATCGAGGCGGCACGGGCAGGAGAGCAGGGGCGCGGCTTCGCGGTGGTCGCCGACGAGGTGCGCAAGCTCGCCGAGCGCACGGCCACCGCGACCAACGAGATCTCGGACCTGGTCAACGCGATCCAGGGTGAGACCGGCAAGACCCAGGTGACCATCGAAGCGCTGTCCGACAAGGCATCGACCGCCGCCGAGGAAGGCCGCGGCGCCCGCGACAGCATGGGCGACCTGTGCGCCCTGGCGCGACAGCTGGCGTCGGTGATGCAAGGTGCCGCGATGCACAGCTTCGTCGAACTGGCAAAGTTCGACCACCTGATCTTCAAGATGGAAGTCTATCGCGCGGTCGCCGGCTACTCGGAAAAGTCCGTGTCGGAGTTCTCCAGCCATACCGCCTGCCGGCTCGGCAAGTGGTACTACGAGGGGCAGGGCAAGGACCTCGCCCATCTGCCGGCCTATCGGGCACTGGAGGCACCCCACGCCAAGGTGCATAACAGCGGCCGCGAGGCGGTGGAACTGGCCGGCAACGGCCACTTCGCCGACGCGGTCAAGGCCCTCGAGCAGATGGAATCCGGCAGCGTCGGCGTGATGCGCGCCCTGCAGGAGATCTCGGAGCGCTCAGCCGGCTAGCGCGGACCGTTCGCGGGTCGCTCGTCGCGCGGCCGAACCCGTGTGCACGGCCCCCTCCGCCCGCCGCGCGCCCACCATGGGTCCGCGCTGTCGTCGTCCGACGCGCAGCGGCATCGCAGCCGTTTTCCGATCGATTGACGAGCTGCGGGCCCGTCGCGACCCGGACCTGGCCTTCCCTCTTGGTTCCGGTTGACGCGTGGCCACCGTGCCGGCCGGCGGCGGCTCGGTGAAGCCGGCCCCTCGGCCTGCTTTCCCCGCCGCCGCCGACGGGTTCGCTATCATCGCCGCCATGAACCATTACGACCCGGCTCTTCAGCCACCCGTGCGGCCGTCGGCGCCTATGCGACGAGGCCGTCGATCATGAGCGAGCATCTGATGCTGACGCTGGCGGTGCTGACGGTCGCCGGCGGCGCCTGCCAGTTCCTGGCGTGGAAGCTTCGCCTGCCGGCCATCCTGTTCCTGCTGCTGACCGGGATCGCCGCCGGGCCGGTTTTCGGATGGCTGGACCCGGACGCGTTGCTCGGCCCGCTGCTGTTTCCGTTCGTCTCGCTGTCGGTGGCGGTGATCCTGTTCGAAGGCAGCCTGACGCTCGAATTCGCCGAGATCCGCGGCATGGAACACGTCGTCCGCCGCTTCGTCACCAGCGGCGTGCTGGTGACCTGGAGCGTGACGACGCTGGCGACGCGCTGGCTGGCCGGATTCTCGTGGGAGATGGCGACCCTGTTCGGCGCGATCATGGTGGTGACCGGGCCCACCGTCATCGTGCCGATGCTGCGCAGCGTCCGGCCGACCGCCAAGGTGGCCAACATCCTGCGCTGGGAAGGGATCATCATCGATCCGATCGGCGCGCTGCTGGCGGTGCTGGTGTTCGAGTTCATCGTCAGCCGCGAAGCCGGCGCCGCGTTCAGCCAGACCCTGTCCGCCTTCGTGTCGGTGATCGGCGTCGGCGCCCTGACCGGCATCGCCGTCGGCTACCTGCTCGGCGTGGCGCTGCGCCGGGACTGGCTGCCGGCCTACCTGTACAACCTCGCGACATTGGCCGCGGTGTTCGGCGCCTTCGTGATCTCGAACGAATTCGCCGACGAGTCCGGCCTGCTGGCGGTCACCGTGATGGGCATCTATCTGGGCAACCGCAAGGGCGTTCCGATCGAGGAGATCCTGGCGTTCAAGGAAAGCCTGTCGCTGCTGCTGATCACGGTGCTGTTCATCCTGCTCGCGGCGCGCCTCGAGTTCGAACGGCTGGCGGAGCTCGGCTGGCTGGTGGTGGGGGTGTTCCTGGTGGTGCAGTTCGTCGAGCGGCCGCTGAAGGTCGCCTACTGCACCTGGGGTTCGAGCTTCAGCCTGCGCGAGCGCGGGCTGCTGGCGTGGATCGCACCGCGCGGCATCGTCGCGGCGGCGGTGAGCGCGCTGTTCGCGATCAAGCTCGAGCAGCTCGGCTTCGACGAAGCGGCGCTGCTGGTGCCGATGACCTTCGTCGTGATCATCGGCACCGTCGTCTTCCAGAGCCTGACCGCGAGCTCGATGGGGCAATGGCTCGAGGTGTCGGAGCCGGATCCGCACGGCTTCCTGATCATCGGCGCCAATCCGCTGGCCAGGACCATCGCCAAGGCCCTCGACCAGCAGAAGGTGCGGGTGATGCTGACCGACACGCTGTGGGACAACGTCAGCCGCGCGCGCATGGCCGGACTGCGCACCTACTACGGCAATCCGCTGTCCGAGCATGCCGAGCTATACCTGGATACCTCCGGCATCGGCCACCTGCTGGCGCTGACCGCCGATGCCCACCTCAACGGCCTGGCGTGCAACCGCTACCGCGACCAGTTCGGCGCCCGCCACGTGTTCGCGCTGCGGGTCGGCGGCAATCCCAGCGGGCGTGCCGACGTCGCCCGCCAGGGGCGGGGCGCGTTCGGCGAAGGGGTGAGCTACGTGGACCTGTCGCGCCGCATCTATCGCGGTGCCGAAATCCGCCGGACCAACCTGTCGGAGAGCTTCACGATGGGCAGTTTCGACGAGCTGTACGGCGAGCGCGCGACGCCGCTGTTCGCGGTGGATCCCAAGGGAAACCTCGAGGTGCTGGCGGCCGACAACCAGCGCGGACCGGGACCGGGCTGGTCGATCATCGCGCTGATCGACCAGGATCCGGCCGAGCCGACCAAATCCCGCGGCGACAAGAGCGAGGGCGGCAAGGCGCGCAACCGGGTGGGCTGAGACCGGGGAGAGTGCCGGATCGGCGGCACCGGCCGATCGCGTGAGGCCGCGATGGTGTGGGCTCCTGGCGCCGGCGGCGCCGAAACGCGGTCGCACGCACGCCCCGTGGCACTGCGCCATGCCGCGGATTGCCGAGGGCCGCGGTTGGCGACCGACTGCAAAGGCTGGAGCGCCCGAAGTTCGCCGTGGACTGGTGACCGGCGTTGGCCATATCGGCGCCCGGCGGGTCGGCAAGAGCGCGGTTCGGTCAGTTGCGCGCCTCCCTGCGCCGGACCGTCCACGGAGCGTTTGGTGACGTGTTCCTCGAAGCGGTGGATGGTGTCGGCGCCAGGCGTTACCACAGGAGGCGCGTCCGCCATGCTGCCCCGGCCTGAACGATCGATCGCGTCAGGGGGCCGACAACCGGCCCCCGAAGCGAGGCAACCGCGCGGATGTCGGCTGCGGAGGGCGGGAGATCGGACGGATGTGGCCGAACCGACATGACCGGCGCTGCCAAGGCGCGGCGTCGAGCCGCACGTTTGGCGTTTGGCCACCCGTCACGCAACTTCGAGCTCGGTCCGACCCGGATAACGGGACTCGGCGTCAAGGCTGCGCATGCGCCCGGCGGCGTCTCAATCGCCGACCGACACGTCGCCGGGACCGGTCGCCATGGCTTCGATGGCGAGGACCGCCGGATGGGGCAGGCGGCGGTGTGCGGTGATGGCATGCCAGGTCTCGCGCACGCCATCGAGTGTCCCCAGGGCGTCGGCTGCGTATTGCTCGGCGATCAGCCGGCGCAGCGCGGACGGGGCCGGAAAGATGCCGGCCCCGGCGCGGCCGAAGGTCTTCAACAGGGCGCTGTCGCTGAACTCGCCGACGACGCACGGGCGCAATTCACGCGCGTCGAGCCACGCGTCGATGGCGCCGCGCAACGGTACGTCCCGTGTCGGGAGGAGCAGAGGTGCGCCGTCCAGACTGCCTGGAAAGCCGGGCGCGTAGTGTCGATGGAGCGCTTCGGCGGCGAACAGGTCGACCCCGCCGGCGAGCAGCAGATGGGAGTGCAGCTTGAGATTCGCCCGCTGTGGTGCGGGCCGGTCGGCGATGACGAGGTCGATGTGGTTCAGGGCGAGTTCGGCGAGCAGCTTGTCGAGGTCGCCCTCGATGCACTCCAGCCGCACCGACAGCGGCGGGGCGATGACACCCCTCAGGATCTCGAAGGCCACCAGCTTGGGCACCGCGTCGGTGATTCCGACCGCGAAGCGCGCGCGCGTGGCCTGCGGTTCGGACAACGCAGTCACGAGCTTGTCGCCGAGCAGGAAGATTTCCTCGGCGTAGGCCAGCGCCGTGCGCCCGCTGTCGGTCAGTTCGAGCGAGCGCCCCTGCGGCGCGAGCAGTACTTGGCCCAGTTGCCGCTCCAGCAGCCCGAGCTGCGTGCTGATGGTCTGCGACGACAGGCCGAGCCGCTGGGCGGCCCGGACGATGCTGCCATCCTTGGCGACGGCCCAGAAGTACAGCAGATGGCGAAAGTTGAGCGCATGGGGGGTCATGAATTCATCCCATTTTTTGGTAGATACACATCGATGAATCTCGCTTTTTCAGATTCCTTGATCTGTCTATAGTTCGTCTCGCCAATTCGATTGCTTGGATGTCGAGACTACGAAAGGAGGCAGCAGTGATCACCCTCGAAGATTGCGAAGGGTTCTGCGACGCGGACCCGGATCTGGTGGACGAAATCGCCCGGCACGAAGGCCTGGCAGGAATCGCCGCCCTGGCGCAGGCACAGGCACAGGCACAGGCACAGGCACAGGCACAGGCACAGGCACAGGCACAGGCCCCTCGCCGAACGGACGCCCGACGGGTGGTCGGTCGGTCAGCAGCGTGCCAGCGGCTGGCTGCCTGAGCCGGCGAGCGAGGGCGTGTCGATCTGCCGCTTGCGCGCGATCATGCGCCGATGGCTGGCGACAGGGCCGCGATCAGACCGCAGCGATCGCCATTGAAACCCGGGTCGGCGATTGCGCTACGCCACACCACGGGTCGGCTTGCCGGCGCTGCGTGAAGCGCCCCGGTGGCGCCGGCACGACAATCGGCGGAATCACGGGGCCTCGCGTCGGTTCGAGTCACATCGTGCGTCGGACGCCGGTCACGCGGCGCTGGCGCTGAACTCGTGAACGACCACGAAGCCGGCGGCTTCCAGCGCCTGGAGTTCGCCTGCGAGCAAGGCGAGCGCCGCGTGCTTCACCCGCGCTTCCGGGTCGACCGCCGCGGCGCCCTGGGCGACGGCCAGGGCACGCTGTTCCGACAGGTTCATCAGGGTGCCTTTCGAGCGCAGGTGAATCTTGATGCGCGCCAGCAGGCCGATCGCCCGATTCACTGCCGATCGCTCGCCCTCCGGCGCGCGGGCGACCTGCAGCGCGCCGAGACACTCGCGCAATTCGTGGGCCTTGGCATCGACGAGCTCGACCAGGCCATCCAGTACGGACTCGCCGATCTCATTGTCGTCGCGCATCTCGCCCCCGCTTGCGTCAGCTTTGAAGGACGCAGTGTAACGGGGATCGGCCGCTTTGGAGTCGCGCATCGGCGTGGGGGCCATCGATCCGCTGGCTCTGCAGTTCGGATCGCCCTCGATCCCGTTGGCAGCGGCTAGGAGGTGCCCGGGGAGTTCGGGCAGTCATCGCCGGGGGGGCAGCCGGATCTGGACTGCGAGCCACCCACATCTTGGTTGTGCGCTGTGTGCTTGCGATAAGCTTGGGCCATGCCCGTTCCGCCTCCCGCCCTGGATCGGTGCGAGAATCAGTGAACGAAGGGCTTGGTCAGGCCAAGGCGTGGAGGCCGTCGCCGCCGGGGCCCTGGCCAAAGTTCAGCAGGGAAAACGGCGGCTGCATTTGCGCGCGTCGAATGCGCGTTGTTTCGATTAAGTTGATATAGAACAATAGGATGTATCGGCAATGCTGCTGATGATCGACAACTACGACTCCTTCACCTACAACCTGGTGCAATACTTCGGCGAACTGGGTGCCACGGTCCGCGTCTACCGCAACGACGCGATCGGTGTCGACCAGATCGCGGCGCTGGCACCGTCCCAGCTGGTGATCTCGCCCGGCCCGTGCACGCCGGCCGAAGCGGGCGTCTCGGTCGAGGCGATCCGGCGCTTCGCCGGCCATATCCCGGTGCTCGGCGTGTGTCTCGGCCACCAGGCGATCGGCGCCGCCTTCGGCGGCCGGGTGGTGCACGCCAGGCAACTGATGCACGGCAAGGTGTCGCCGGTCCATCATCGCGGCGAGGGGGTGTTCCGTGGTCTGCCGGATCCGGTCACCTGCACCCGCTATCATTCGCTGGCAGTGGACCGCGACAGCCTGCCGGACTGCCTCGAGGTCACGGCATGGACCGAGGATGGCGAGATCATGGGCCTGCGCCACCGGGAGCTGGCGGTCCAAGGGGTGCAGTTCCACCCGGAATCGATCCTCACCGAGCATGGCCACGAGTTGCTGAAGAACTTCCTCGAACAGCCGGTGACGGCCTGAGCCGGTTTCGCCGACCTTCGACCCGGCGACCGACAAGGCCGGGCGCGATCATGGAGACATCCTTATGAGCATTACGCCCCAGGCGGCGCTGCAACGCGTCATCGAGCACCGCGAGATCTTCTACGACGAAATGCTGTCGCTGATGCGCCAGATCATGGCGGGCGAGATCTCGCCGCTGATGACCGCCGCGCTGCTCGCCGGCCTGCGCACCAAGAAGGAGACGATCGGCGAGATCGCCGCGGCGGCGACGGTGATGCGGGAACTGTCCAGCAAGGTCCGGGTGCCGGGCGAGCACGGCAGCTTCCTCGACGTCGTCGGCACCGGCGGCGACGGCGCGCAGACCTTCAACATCTCCACCGCGACGATCTTCGTCGCCGCCGCCGCGGGCGCCTGCGTCGCCAAGCACGGCGGACGCAGCGTGTCGAGCAAGTCGGGGGCCGCGGACGTGCTCGAGGCCCTCGGCGTGAACCTGGCGCTGACGCCCGAGCAGGTGGCCGAATGCATCCAGGCCACCGGCGTCGGCTTCATGTTCGCGCCCAACCATCACAGCGCGATGAAGAACGTCGCGCCGGTGCGGCGCGAGATGGGCGTGCGGACTATCTTCAACATCCTCGGCCCGCTGACCAATCCTGCCGGGGCTCCCCACACGCTGATGGGGGTCTTCCATCCGGACCTGGTCGGCATCCAGGTGCGGGTGATGCAGCGCCTCGGCGCCGACCACGTGCTGGTCGTCTATGGTCGCGACGGCATGGACGAGGTCACCCTCGGCGGCGCGACGATGGTCGGCGAACTCAAGGACGGGCAGATCGTCGAATACGACATCCATCCCGAGGACTACGGACTGGCCATGCGATCGAGCCGCAATTTCCAGGTCGCCGACGCCGAGCAGTCGAAGACGGTGCTGCTCGCGGCGCTCGACAACAGCGACGGCGCGGCACGGGAGATCGTCGTGTTCAATGCCGGCGTCGCGCTATATGCGGCCAATGTCGCCGACGACATCGGTGCCGGCATCGGGCTGGCGCGCGAGGCGATCGCGTCGGGCGCCGCCCGGGCCAAGCTCGACCAGTTCGCGGCCTATACGCGCCGCTTCCAGTGAGCCGCCGATGAGCGACATCCTGAAGCGCATCCTGGGCGTCAAGGCCGACGAACTCGCCCGCGCCCGCAGCGCGCTGGGCGAGCCGGCGCTGCGCGAGCTGGCCGCCGCGGCGCCGCCGCCGCGGGACTTCGTCGGCGCCTTGCGGGCGCGCATCGATGCCGGCGAGGCGGCGGTGATCGCCGAGATCAAGAAGGCCAGCCCTTCGCGCGGCGTGCTGCGCGCCGACTTTCGTCCGGCCGAGATCGCGGCTTCGTACCAGCGCGGTGGCGCCGCCTGCCTGTCGGTGCTGACCGATCGCGAGTTCTTCCAGGGCGCGCCCGAATACCTGCAGGCGGCCCGGGGGGCGTGCGAACTGCCGGTACTGCGCAAGGACTTCCTGATCGACCCCTACCAGGTGATCGAGGCACGGGCGATGGGGGCCGACGCCATCCTGCTGATCGCCGCGGCGCTGTCCGTCGGGCAGATGCGCGAGATGGAAGCGCTCGCCGGCGAACTCGGCATGGCGGTGCTGGTGGAGAGCCACGACGCCGGCGAGCTGGCCCGGGCGCTGCAACTGGCGACGCCGTTGATCGGCATCAACAACCGCAATCTGCGCAGTTTCGAGGTCTCCCTCGACACCACCCTCGATCAGCTCGAAGAGATTCCGGCCGGGCGCCTGGTGATCACCGAGTCGGGCATCCTCGCAAGGACCGACGTCGCGCGCATGCGCAGCCGCGGTGTCCATGCCTTCCTGGTCGGCGAAGCCTTCATGCGCGCCGACGATCCTGGCGGGGAGCTGCAGGCGTTGTTTGCCTGAGCCGCTGATGCCGGAGCAGACGCCAAGCCGTCCGCCCGAGGCCGGGTCAGCGCGACGGCCGGTTGCGATCCGGGTGCTGCGCTGGACCCTGGGTCTGGCGGTGACCGCCGTGGTGCTGCTGGTGGCGCTGGCGTTCTGGGTGTCCGGCACGACGTCCGGGCTGCGCGCAGTGGCCCGCGTGGCCCAGTCGGCGACTGCCGGCGCGGTGCGACTCGAGGGTGTGGACGGTCGCCTGATCGATCGCCTGACGATCGATCGGCTTGCCGTCGACCTGCCCGATTTTCGGCTGGCGGTCGAACGACTCGAATTCCACTGGGCGCCGCTGGCCTTGCTCGAAGAGCAACTCGAGCTGCGCACCGTGGCCGCGGAGTCGGTGCAGTTCGCGGCGCGGCCGGGGGAGCCGGCGCCGGCCGGGCCGCCGGCGCCGCCACAAGGCATTCCGGTACCGCTGCGGCTCGACCTCGGCCGGCTGGCGGTCGGCCGCCTGCTGGTGAGCCAGTGGGCCGAATCCGGATTCGGCGACACCACGCTGCGCATCGACGCCATCGAGGTCGGCGCCCAGGCCGACCGTGCCCGCATCGCCATCGCGCAGGCCGCTGCCCGGCTGCCGTGGGGCGAGGCCAACGCGCGCGGCACGGTGGCGACCGCGAGCCCGTTCGAGCTGGCGATCGATGCCAGCCTTGCCGGTGAATACCAGGACCGCCCCTATCGACTGGCGTTGTCGGCCCTGGGCACGCTGCTGGAGCCCCGGCTCACGCTGACCGGCAGCAGCGCGGGGGTCGATGCGCGGATCGAGGCCGTCGCACGGCCGTTCGAGGCGGTGCCGCTGGCGCACGCCAGGCTGTCGGCCGGGCCGCTCGATCCGGCCGAGTTCGCCCCCGATGCGCCGCGCGCGGCGTTGTACCTCGACGCCGACCTGCGCCTGCCAGCCGCGCCTGCCGGCAGCACCCCCGATCCGCTCGACTGGGCGATCGCCGGTCCGGTCTCGATCGTCAATCGCGAGGCGGGTGCCTGGGATGGGCGACGCATTCCGTTGGAGCGGCTCGACGGCACCTTCCGTTGGCAAGGCCGCCGGCTGGTGACCGAAGACCTGCGGCTGGCGCTGACCGGCGAAGGCCGGATCAGCGGCCGCGCCGCCTGGCAGCCGGCCGCGCAGGATCCCGTGGGCCGCTTCGATGTCGGCCTGCGGCTCGACGGCGTGCGACCGCGCGCCCTCGATGCCCGCCTGCCGGAGACCGTGCTCGCCGGCACCGTCGACGGCAGCGGCGATGGCGAGGGCCAGCAGGCCAGGCTGGCGATCGCCGGCGAGGGCCTGTCGCTCGACGCACTGGCGAAGCATGGCGGGCGCCGGGTGACACTGTCCGAGTTGCGTCTGACCCGGGGCGAGGCGACGGTGTCCGGCGAGGCCAGCCTGGCGCTAGATGGCGAGCGCAGCTTCTCGGCCCGGCTGGGTGCGGTGGCGCTCGATCCGTCCGCACTCTTCGCCGAGGCGCCCCAGGCGCAATTGAGCCTGGCCCTCGAAGCCGACGGCCGGCTCGAGCCGGAACCGGACGTGCAGCTCGTCTATCGCTTCGAGCCGTCGCAATTGACGGGCCACGCGCTGGCCGGCGAAGGGCGCGCGCGCCTGGGCCTTGCGCGCATCAGCGAGGCCGAGCTGTGGCTGTCGCTGGCCGGCAACCGGGTCGATGCCCGCGGTGCCTGGGGGCAGGAAGGCGACCTGCTGGCGATCAAGGCCGACGCCGGCGAACTGGACGTGATCGATCCGCAGCTGCAGGGTCGCGCGCTGCTCGATGCCGAACTGGGCGGCACCCCGGAGCAGCCGGCGGGCCGCGCACTGTTGACCGCCGACCGCCTGCGGCTGCCGGGGGGCTGGCGCCTGTCCGGGCTGAATCTCCAGGGCACGTTGGCCGGGGGTCTCGACGGCAACCTGGTGCTCGCGGCCGGTGTCGGCGAGGTGCGCGACGCCGACCGCAAGACCGTGCTCGAACACGCCGGCCTGTCGATCGAAGGTTCGCGGGCGGCCCATCGGGCGGAACTGAACGTCAGTGCGCCGGGCGAGGACGCGCTGAGCGCGACGCTGCAAGGCGGGCTGGACGAGGATGGCGGCTGGCGCGGCCGCCTGCTCGAACTGCAAAGCCGCGGTCGCCTCGCGATGCGGCTCGACCAGCCGGCCGAGCTGATCGTCGCCGGAGACGTCGTCAGTCTCGGTGCCGCGCGGCTGTCCACGGGCCATGGTGGCTACCTGTCGCTCGATCGCAGCGTCTGGCAGGGCGGCAATCTCGATCTCGCCG
This sequence comes from Rhodocyclaceae bacterium, assembly GCA_020445745.1. Taxonomy (GTDB): domain Bacteria; phylum Pseudomonadota; class Gammaproteobacteria; order Burkholderiales; family Rhodocyclaceae; genus Cognatazoarcus. The sequence goes on from JAGRGB010000115.1 coordinate 35,387, forward strand.
GCCGCATGGGCGGCTTCGGCATCGACCTGTCGGCCGGCCCGCAGGATTCCGATGCACCGCTGCGCGGGCGGCTGCAGTTCGGCGGCGAATGGGACGTGCGGATTGCCGAGACGGTGGACGGCAGCTTCAAGTTGCAGCGCGAGGCGGGTGACCTGGTGCTGGTCGGTGATGCGCCGGCGGAACTCGGCCTGTCGGACATCCAGCTCATCGCCAATGCCAACGCCGGCGACCTGGCGATCGCCGCCCACGCCGAAGGCGTCCGCCTGGGCAAGCTGGCGGCGTCGCTCAACACCGCCGTCGAACGCGACGGGGCCGCTGTGCGGCTGGTGCCCGGCGCATCGCTGCTGGGATCGGCGCAGCTCGACATGCCGTCGGTGCGCTGGCTCGGCCCGGTGCTGAGCGCCCAGTTGCTCACCGGCGGTCGACTCAAGGCCGGCCTGTCGATCGCCGGCACCGTGGACGCGCCCCTCGCGGTCGGCGAACTCGAGGGCGGCGAGCTCGAGCTGAACCTGCCGGAGGCGGGACTGCGCCTGGCCGGCGGCCGCCTCGAAGCGAGCTTCGACCAGGATTACCTGCGCATCATCCACCTCGAATTCGTCTCGCCGAACCTGGTGCGGCCGACCGAATCGCGCATCCCGGTGGACTCGCTGATGGCCAAGCCGGGCCGCTTCCTGGCCTCCGGCAGCATCGATCTCGCCGACGGCGCCGGCAGCTTCGGTTTTCGCGCCGACCGCCTGCCGCTGCTGCAGCGCAAGGACCGCTGGCTCGCAGTCAGTGGCGAGGGCAACATCGTCAGCGGCTGGGATTCCATCGATATGAAGGCCGTGCTCGAAGCCGACGCCGGTGCGATCACGGTCGACGAGACGCCGCCGCCCAGCCTCTCCGATGACGTCGTGATCCTCGGCGACGAGCGCGAGCCCGGCAATTTCCGGATCTCGGCGGACATCGGAATTCGCCTCGGCAAGTCCTTCTTCCTGACCGCGATGGGCCTCGACACCCGGCTCGCCGGCGGCATCGACATCTACGTACGGCCGGCGCGCCCGCCGGCGGCAAGCGGCGTGATCCTGCTCGAGGGGGGCGTGTTCGAGGGCTACGGGCAAAAGCTCGCGGTGGAAAACAGCAGTGTCAATTTCGCCGGGCCGGTGGGCAATCCGTCGCTCAACATCACCGCGTTGCGCAAGGGGCTGGAGGTCGAGGCCGGCGTCGCGATCACCGGTACCGCGCGGCGTCCCCGGGTGCAGCTGGTGTCCTCGCCCAACGTGCCCGATGCCGAGAAGCTCGCGTGGATCGTGCTCGGCCGACCGCCGGACACCACCAGCGGGGCCGATCTCGGTCTGCTGATCCCGGCGGCCCAGGCGCTGCTCGGCGGGCCCGGCGGGGGCATCACCAGCCAGTTGTCGAACTCGCTCGGCCTCGACCAGATCAGCATCGGCCAGGGTGACCTCAACAGTGCCGGCCGCAGCGCCACCAGCTCGGTCGTGGACAGCGGCGTGCGCAGCAACGCCGCCGGGGTGTCGGGCCAGGTCGTGACCCTGGGCAAGCGGCTGTCGAGCGACACCTTCCTGGCGTTCGAGCAGAGCCTCGCCGGCGCCGAGAGTATCGTCAAGCTGACCCATCAGCTCGGCGAGCGCCTGTCGGTGGTGGCCCGCGGCGGAACCAACAATGCGGTCGACCTGTTCTATACGTTCACATTCCGCTGACCCGTGTCCGCCGCACCCGGCGATAAGGCTTGCCGGCAACGAACGCCCGTGCGAAATTGGGTGGACGGCGGCGAGGATCGCGGTCGAGGTGCCGGCTGCCGCCGCCGGCGCCCGGTCCGGAGTCGCGCGAGCAGGAGGGAACGATGGCTGAAAAGACGATACAGATCGACAGTGCGATCTTCGGCGGTGGCTGCTTCTGGTGCCTGGAGGCGGTGTTCTGCCGGGTCAAGGGCGTGCAGGCCGTGACTTCGGGCTACGCCGGTGGCCAGATGCCGTCGCCCGATTACCGCGCGGTATGCACCGGTGGTACCGGTCATGCCGAGGTCGTGCGCGTCGATTTCGACCCGGCAGAGGTCAGCTACGGCGACCTGCTCGCGGTGTTCTTCGCGATTCACGACCCGACCACGCCGAACCGCCAGGGCAACGATGTCGGCACCCAGTACCGCTCGGTGATCTTCGCGGTGTCCGGCGACCAACAGCTGCTGGCCCAGCGCGCCATCGCCGATCTCGACGCGAGCGGCGAATACGCCGACCCGGTGGTCACCGAGGTATTGCCGGCGAGCCGCTTCTGGCCGGCCGAGGACTACCACCAGGACTACTTCGCGAACAACCCGAACCAGCCCTATTGCCGGCTGGTCGTGGCGCCCAAGGTCGACAAGTTCCGCCAGCGCTTCGCCGAGCTGCAGCATCGCTGACGCGCCGGTCCGCGGGGCCGCGGTTACAATCGGCGATCGTCTGCGCGATCGGCGCGCAGGTCGGCAACGCACAACAGGAGAGCAAGCCCGTGAGTGACCCCCAGGATCTGCAGATCGAGGATCTCGAAACCGGTGACGGTACCACCGCCGCCAAAGGCATGACCGCCACCGTCCATTACACCGGCTGGCTGACCGACGGCACCAAGTTCGATTCCAGCAAGGACCGCAACCAGCCGTTTTCGTTTCCGCTCGGTGCCGGCCATGTCATCCAGGGCTGGGACCAGGGCGTGCAGGGCATGAAGGTCGGCGGCCGGCGCAGGCTGACGATCCCGCCCGCCCTGGGCTACGGCGCTCGCGGCGCCGGTGGCGTGATCCCGCCGAACGCGACGCTGGTGTTCGAGGTCGACCTGCTGGACGTGAACTGACCGGTCGGCAGCAGCTGCTGCGGCGCCCCGGCGTGCGCGGCGACTGGCGGCGGACAGCCGAGGAGTGATTCGATGGCGCGCATCAAGGTGTTGCACCGAACCGTCTATCGTTATGCCGAAGCGGTGCATTTCAGCGAGCACCGCTTCATGTGCCGGCCGCGGGACAGCCACGACCTGCGCCTGATCGAAACCGGCATCCGCATCGACCCGCTGCCGGAGATGCGCTGGCTGCACGACGTGTTCGGCAACTCGGTGCTGATCGCCCGCTTCACGGAGCCGGCCCCGGAGCTCAGCTTCGAATCCACCTTCCTCGCCGAGCACTATCCCTCGGTTCCGGAGGTGGACCTGATCGAGCCCTATGCGATGCGCCTGCCGTTCAGCTACGACGCCGGCGAGATGCCGGACCTGGCACGCAGCGTCGAGCGCCAGTATCCGGATTCGCGCCACCGGGTCGACGCCTGGGTGCGGGAAATCTGCGCCCGCGCCGAGACCGACGACACGCTGTCGCTGATCAAGGCCGTTACCCACGGCATCAAGGACGGCTTCGAGTATCGCGCCCGCGACGAGGAGGGCACCCAGTCACCGGTGCAGACGCTGGAGCTGGGCAGCGGCAGTTGCCGCGACTTCGCGCTGCTGATGATCGAGGCGGTGCGCAGCCTCGGCCTCGCCGCCCGCTTCGTCTCCGGCTACCTGTACGATGAATCGCTGGTCGATGCCGAAAACGCGATGGTCGGCGGCGGCGCGACGCATGCCTGGGTGCACGTCTATCTGCCCGGCGCCGGCTGGCTGCCGTTCGATCCCACCAACGGCATCGTCGGCGGCCGCAACCTGATCCGGGTCGCGGTCGCTCGCGACCCGGCCCAGGCGGCGCCGCTGACCGGCAGCTATGTCGGGCCGCCGGACGCCTACCTGGGCATGGAAGTCGAGGTCAAGGTCAGCGTCGGGTGAGGCCGCCGCCAAGCCCCACAGGTACGTCGCGCATCATGCCGGCGGCATCGCCCGCGCGATAAGCGCCGTCATCGGCAGGTCGGCGGCCAGCGTGCCGAAGGCCAGTCCGTGGCGCCGCGCGATGCGCGAACGGCGGAACGCCTCGGCCACCTGCGCATCGCCGCCGTCGAGCAGGATTGCCGCCTGCAGCGCCAGAGCCAGGTCTTCGACGATGGCGCGGCTGCGCACCGCGAGCGTCACATCGTCGTCGAAGGCGCGCGCCAGCCGGGCGATCGCGTCGTCGAACGCGCGGTCGCGCCCGCGGGCTCGGCCGAGTTCGTCGAACAGCGCGTCGCGACAGGCCGGCTCGTGGCGAATCGCGCGCAGCACGTCGAGGCAGACGACGTTGCCGCTGCCCTCCCAGATCGAGTTCAGCGGCGCCTGGCGGTAGAGGCGCGGCATCACCGTGGTCTCGACGTAGCCGAGGCCGCCGAGGCACTCCTGGGCTTCATTCACCAGGGGCGGCGTGCGCTTGCACAGCCAGTACTTGCCGATCGCCGTCGCTATCCTCGCGAAGGCGGCCTCGCGCGGCTCGCGGGGCGCTGCATCGACTGCGTGCGCGACCCGCATCGCCAGCGCCACCGCGGCCTCGCTCTCGATGATCAGGTCGGCCAGCACGTTCTGCATCAAGGGCTGTTCGACCAGCCGGCGGCCGAAGGCGCCGCGCTGGCAGGTGTGGTGCAGGGCCTGCACCACCGCCTGGCGCATCAACCCGGCCGACGCGATCATGCAGTCGAGCCGCGTCAGCGCCACCATCTCGAGGATCCTCGCGATGCCGCGATCCGCCTCGCCGACCCGCTCGGCCAGCGCGCCGGCGAACTCGACCTCGGCGGAGGCATTGCTCCAGTCGCCGAGCTTGTCCTTCAGGGCCTGGACATGCACCGCGTTGCGGCTGCCATCCGCAAGCACGCGCGGCACCAGGAAGCAGCCGAGGCCGACCTCGTCGCGGGCCAGCACCAGGTGGGCGTCGCTCATCGGCGCCGAGAAGAACCACTTGTGGCCGACCAGCCGGTAGCTGCCGTCGGCCAGTCGCTCGGCGCGGGTGCTGTTGCTGCGCACGTCCGAGCCGCCCTGCTTCTCGGTCATGCCCATGCCCATCGTGCAAGCCAGTTTGTCGCCGGCGGGCAATGGCCGCGGATCGTATTCGGTGGCGGTCAGCTTCGGCAGCCAGCGTGCCGCGAGCGACGGCGCGTGGCGCAGCGCGGCCACCGCCGCGAAGCTCATCGTCAGCGGGCAGGCGGTGCCGGCGTCGGCCTGGGTGTGCAGGTACAGCAACGCGGCGCGGGCGACCTGGGCGCCGGCCCGTGCGGCATGGTTCCAGCCGAAGCTGTGCACGCCATGGCCGGTGGCCAGCGTCATCAGGCGGTGGTAGGCAGGATGGTAGTCCACCGTGTCGATGCGGCGGCCGTAGGGGTCGAAGGCGCGCAGCACCGGCCGCTGGAGGTTGGCGGCTTCGCCCAGCGCGCGCATCTCGCCACCGACCAGGGCACCGTAGGCCGCCAGCTCGCGATCCGCCCAGCCGCCGCCCTCGCGGGTGACGGCGTCGGAGAGCGCGCTGTCGCTGGACCAGGCATTGTGGTCGGCCAGCGGCTCGGGCTGGTTGCAGACCTCGTGGGTACGGAATCGCTCGTCTTGTGTCATCGGCGGCTGCTTGGCCCGCTTGGAAGCCTTCCTTCAACTTAGACGAGGACGACTGGTCGCGGTGCGCCCCATGCGCGATCGGTCACGGTGCCTTCCGGTGATCCGCAAGGCATTGGCTGTGGCGGGCAGCCGTGGCCGAGGCAGGACAGGGCAAGAATTGCAATAATCGGGACAATATTTCAATTGTTTTGATGTTTATTGCAAAAGTAGACGCTTATACAGTGACTCCACCGCAGCAGTTTCGCTGCCCGCAACACCAGGAGTCGATCATGAACGTTCTCGTCATCGGTGCCGGCCAGATGGGCTCGGCCTTCGTCAAGCAACTGGTCCGCAGCGGCCACCAGGTCAGCGTCACCGCCCGCGACCTCGCCAAGGCCGAGGTCCTCGCCGCCGCCCATCCCGGCGCCCGCGCGGTGCCGCCTGGCGGCGCTGCCGCAGCCGCCGAAGTCGTCGTCGTCGCCACCGGCTACGGCGACGCGCTCGCCGCGCTGCAATCGGTCGGCGGCCTCGACGGAAAGGTGGTGATCGACATCACCAACCCGCTGACCGCCGACTATATGGGCCTGACGATCGGCCACGACACCTCGGCCGCCGAGGAGATCGCCCGCGCGCTGCCCGGCGCCGAACTGGTCAAGGCCTTCAACACAGTGTTCGCACCGGTGCTCGCCGACGGCGCCGACTTCGGCGACGGCCAGCGGGTCAGCGTCTTCGTCGCCAGCGACAGCGCGCGCGCCAAGCGCGTGGCCAGCGATATCGCCGAGGCGATCGGCTTCGCGGTGATCGACGCCGGCGGCCTGGTCAACGCCCGCTATCTCGAGCCGCTGGCCGGACTCAACATCTACCTCGGCTACGGCGCGGGGCTGGGCACCGGCATCGCCCCGACCTGGCTGCGCAAGGCCTGAACACCTCGTTTTTCCCCCACCAGCTACAGAAGGAAAACCCCGATGAAAGCCTCCAAGACCCTCCTCGCCATGGCCGTCAGCCTGCTGATTGCGTCCGCCGCCCAGGCCCAGTCGATGGCCGAGAACCCGCCGACCCCGGCGCCGCCCCACGAGCCCCAGGCCGCCGATGTCGAACAGCGCCTGCAGGTGTTCGATACGCTGGACTTCGACGTGTTCACCAACCAGAAGTGGGACCGCCTGCACGAGAGCCACGCCGAGGACATCGTCGTGACCTGGCCGGACGGCCACGAGACCCAGGGCATCGCGGCCCACATCGAGGACCTGAAGGCGATGTTCGTGTTCGCGCCGGACACCTCGATCCAGGTCCATCCGATCCGCTTCGGTTCGGGCTCATGGACGGCGGTGACCGGCGTCATGACCGGCACCTTCACGGAGCCGATGCCGATCGGCGACGGCAAGACGATCCCGCCGACCGGCAAGCGCTTCGCGATCGGCATGGCGACGATCGGCCACTGGAAGGACGGCACGATGGACCACGAGTGGCTGTTCTGGGACAACCAGGACTTCATGCGGCAGCTCGGGCTCGGCCAGTAGTCGAATCTCGCCGGCGGCGGCTGGATTGACGACGCCCCCGCGCAAATGAGCGGGGCGTCGTCAATCGCCGGTCGGCACGGGCGTCGGCGCCCACCGTCGCGATGGCCTTCAAGTGCGCGAGGCCGCCTCGGCTCGATTCGCAGCATTGCGTCTCGGGCCGTGCTTGCTCATCGCATACAATGAGATCGCGGAGAAGACAAGAAGAGGGGGACGCCGATGGATCCGGCCACTGGCGCACAAGCCCGGCCACGCATTTTCGTCAGTTACCGACGCCAGGACAGCGAGGCGGCGGTCGGCCGGCTGGTCGAAGACCTGCACCGCGCGTTCCCGGACAACCAGGTGTTCCAGGATTGGGCGAGCATCGCGCCGGGCGAGGATTTCGTCGTCGCACTGGAGCGTGAACTGTGCAACTGCGCCGCCGCGCTGGTGGTGATCGGCCCGCGCTGGTTGTCGGCCACCGACGCTGCAGGCAGGCGCCGCCTCGATGACCCCGACGACTGGGTGTGCCGCGAGATCGCCGAATGCCTTGCCCGTGACGGTGTGCCGGTGTTCCCGCTGCTGGTCGACGGCGCCCAGATGCCCGCCCCGGCCGACCTGCCGGAAACCATCCGAAGTCTGGCCCGGCGCCAAGCCTATCCGATCGTCACGCGCCACTGGGCGAAGGATCGCGGCGCACTGGTGGACATCCTGCGCCGGCTGCCCGCCCTGCATGGTCCTTCGGGGACGCCGGCCGGGGTGCCACCGACCGGCACCGGCGACGGACGTGTGTCGGTGTCGGCTTCACCGTCATCGACCGGCGACGGCGGTGTCAACAAGCCAAGGGTTGCGCCGTGGGCCCTGCTAGGCGGCGTCGCGACGGTGATCGCGATCGGCCTGGTGATCGTTAACATCAATAGCGATCGCGGGCAGCCGGGACCGTCCGGACCGGTGGCCAGTGAGCCTGCGAAACCGAACCAAGGACCGGTCGCGACGCCCACGCCGCCGTCGGGCGTTGGCGAGACGTCTGGGACGGGCGAGCCGTCGCCGACCCCAAACGCGGTCGGCCCGGACCGATCCGCTCCGGTCGCGGCGAAGCCCTTCAGGGCCGGCGACAGCTTCCGCGACTGCAACGATTGCCCGGAGATGGTCGTCGTGCCGGCCGGCGAGTTCATGATGGGCTCACCCGAGGGCGAGCAGGGGCGGGCTGGCGATCAGGGGCCGCAGCACCGGGTGCGGATCAGCGAGCCGTTCGCGGTCGGCAAGGTCGAAGTCACGTTCGACCAGTGGGAGGTCTGTGTCGCTGGCGGCGGCTGCAGTCAGAAGCCGGACGATCGCGGCTGGGGTCGCGGATCGCGGCCGGCGATCAACGTCAGCTGGAACGACGTGCAGGCCTATCTGAAATGGCTGTCCAGGAAGAGCGGCCAGCGCTACCGCTTGCTTAGCGAGGCGGAGTGGGAATTCGCCACCCGCGCCGGTAGCACGACACGCTACCCGTGGGGAGACGGTCCCGGCCGGGACAACGCGAATTTCTATCAGTCCGGCAGCCGCTGGAGCGGCAAGCAGACCGCGCCGGTGGGCCAGTTCGACGCCAACCGCTTCGGCCTCCACGACGTGATCGGCAACGTCTGGGAATGGGTCGACGATTGCTGGCACGACAGCTACCAGGGTGCGCCCGCCGATGGCAGCGCCTGGACGAGTACTTCATGCGACGGGCGGGTTGTGCGCGGCGGCTCATGGGGCAGCATCCCGGACTATGCGCGTTCGGCCGGCCGCCTCGGCTACGGGCCCCGCAACCGTGGCGAAGATATCGGGTTTCGTCTTGCCAGGACGCTCTAGAAGCAGGTTTGGGGTCAGGTCTAGCTTAATAGCATTCTCAGCACGCAATCCTGCGCATCCATCGCCAGCCGTTCGGAGCCCGAAGCCAGCGCTTCCGGTGGCCCGGGTCCACAATGAGATCGGATCGCACGGAGCG
>JAGRGB010000116.1 GCA_020445745.1 Rhodocyclaceae bacterium
GCCGCCTTGACGCAGCACCGGGCCGCCCCTAAAATCGCCGCTCTTTTGGCTGGGGCGGTTAGCTCAGCGGTAGAGCACTGCCTTCACACGGCAGGGGTCACTGGTTCGATCCCAGTACCGCCCACCAGCGAAAGAGATCCCCCATCCGGGGGCGGTTAGCTCAGCGGTAGAGCACTGCCTTCACACGGCAGGGGTCACTGGTTCGATCCCAGTACCGCCCACCAGTCTTTGCGGCATCCGCCATCGCAGACGCCTGACTCTTGTCACATCAGTTGCCAACGTCCCGGCTGCGGTTAGAATGGACGCACACCCCCGTCGCCCGTAACTAACGGAAATTGCTAGCCAAAAGTTATAGACGACGCGGAACAAGGTTTTTTTGATTAGCGCCGGAATCATCTGGCCTCGTCGGCAGTTTACGTGTCAGTGGCCGCGGCAGGCGACTGCAGGAATTCGCGACGATGCCTGCATCCCCCGCAAGACCCGCTCGCGACGATGTGACATGAAAACCGACACCTCCGTCTTCGGCGTCGCCCGCTCGGCCATGGCCGCCGAGCTGCGCCTGCTCGGCATCAAGTGCCTGGCCCGCCTGCTGGTGGCGGCGCTGGTGGCGCTCCACCTGATGCAGAAGGTCGGCGCCGGCGAGACGGTGACCACCATCGCCTGGGCCTGGGTGCTGTACTCCGCCATCCTCGCCATGCCGCTGCCGCCTGGTCCGTTGCTGCTGCGCACCCTGCCCTGGCTGGACGCCGGCTGGGCGGCACTGCTGTTCCATGCCAGCGGCTGGATGCCGGCCCTGCTGCCGGCCCTGTTCCTGCCCCTGGTGGTCGCCGCCAGCCACACGGAACCCGACGACACGCTGTCCATCGCCCTGCCGCTGGCGACCGGGGCGGTCGGCCTGCCGCTGCTCGGCTACGCGCACTGGCCGGCATGGCAGGGTCTCGGGCTGGCCGCGCTGCTGCTGCTCACCAGCATGGCGCTGCCAAGATTGGTGCGGCGGCAGGAACAGGGCCTGATGGACGACCCGGTCGCCGACGAACACCCGCTGGAACCGGACGGCGGTGCCGCGCCACTGGCCGGCCGGCTGATCGAGTTGCTGCGCAAGGGCTTCTCCGCCAACGTCGTGATGCTCGCCGTGCGCATGCCCGACGGACGCAGCCGCGTCTTCGTCTCCGAAGATGCCGACAGTGCCGACGAGCTCGCCGACGAGGCCGAGACCATCGGCGGCACGCTCTACCGCCTGCCGGCCAATTCGGTCACTTCGCTGCGCAACGGCCGGGTCAAGCCGATGCCGGTGTTCGGCGCCACCTCGCCACCGTCGCCCGGCACCGCGGCGCGGAACGCCGTCGAGTCGCTGGCCGAATTCGTCGATTGCCGGCAGCTGCTGTGCCTTGCCGACGGCGAGGAAGAAGGCCTGCGCGTCGTCATCGGCCGCGCTTATCGACCGTTCGACCTGCGCGAGGCGAAATGGTTGGCCTCCGCCGCCCAGCAGATGGCCGAGCGCCTGGGCACCGCCTGCCTGCTCGAATACCTCTCCGCAGAGGTCGCCAGCATGGAGCGACAACGTCTGAGCCGCGACCTCCACGACAGCGCCATCCAGCCCTACATCGGCCTCAAGTTCGCCATCGAGGCCCTGGCCCGCAAGCTCGACGCCGGCGACCCGCTGGCCGACGACGTTGAACGCCTGCTGGCCATGATGCAGGGCGAGCTCGACTCCCTGCGCGGCCGCATGCAGAAGCTACGCGCCTCCGAGGGTGCCAGCGTCCTGGCGCCGCAGGTCAAGCGCCAGGTCAAGCGGCTGTCGCAGCTCTACGGGCTCGAGGTGTCGCTGGATCTCGACGAGGAGGTGCGCGCCGACCACGAGATGTGCGGCGAGGTGCTGCACCTGGTGTCGGAATCGCTCAGCAACGTCCGCCGCCACACCGCCTCGACCCGCGCGGCGATCCTGATGCGCGGCGAGGACGAATGGCTGCGCATCGAAGTGCGCGACGAGGGCCGGCCGGACGGCGCCCGCGAGGGCAGCTTCGAACCCCGCTCACTGACCGAACGAGCGGCCGCGCTGGGCGGCTACACTTCCGTCCGGCAGGAAAACGGCGGCGCCACCGTGGCGATCCGCATACCGCTGACCGAACAGATGGAGAAGGCATGAACAAGGGGCAAGCGCCCGGCGCGGCCATCCGCGTGCTGCTGGTGGACGACCACCAGACCATGTTGTGGGGCCTGTCGCGCCTGATCGAGAGCGCGGCACCGCTACTGCAGCTGGTGGGCACCGCGCAGGAGGCGACGGCCGCGCTGACCCTGCTCGAGGGCGGCGAGGTGGACGTGGTGCTGCTCGACCTCGACCTCAACGGTGTCGACGGCGCCAGCCTAGTGCCGGAGATCCACAAGCGCTGCGAAGCCAAGGTGCTGATCCTCACCGGCAGCCGCGAGATGTCCGACCACGAGCGGGCGGTGGTCAAGGGCGCCCGCGGCGTGGTGCGCAAGGACGAGCCGGCCGAGGTCATCCTGCGCGCTATCGAGCGCGTGCATGCCGGCGAAATCTGGGCCAACCGCCAACTGATGGGCCGCGTGCTGTCCTCCCTCGCCGGCCCGGCGAGCGTCGACCAGAGCGACCCCGAGGAGGCCAAGATTGCCAGCCTTACCCCGCGCGAACGCGAGATCGCCGCCGCCGTCGTCCGCCACGGCGGCGCCAAGGGGGCAGTGATTGCCGACGCCTTGTCGATCTCGGAGAACACCTTGCGCAACCACCTCAGCGTGATCTACGACAAGCTCGGCCTGCGCAACCGGCTCGATCTCTTCGCCTACGCCAGCAAGCATCGCATCGAAGGCTGAGCGCGCCCGCCCCTCGGCCGGGCGTGACAATTCGACCCCCAGGCCACCCACTGCGCTCACATGCGCCGCTGTCGCCGCACCCCGACACTGGCGGCAATGGAAACCTTGCCTTCCTCTGCCGCCGACCGGCGCAGCACCGGCGTGCGCTCGGTGCTGCTGGTGGACAACGCCAGCGTGCTGCCCGGCCTCACCCGCTTGATTTCCGGCGAGGCGCCGCGGCTGCGGCTGGCCGGCGCCACCGAATGTACCGTCCAGGCCCTCGGCATCGCGGCCGCTCAGTGCCCCGACGTGATTGTCGCCGACGTCTTCCGACCCGGGCGCGACGGCCTCGCCGCCCTCGCCCAATTGCTGCAGGCCGGCCGCCCGGTGGTGGTGCTGACCTGCAGCGACGACGCCACTACCCGCGCCCTGGCCCTCGGCGCCGGTGCCCACAGCCTCGTCTCCAAGCTCTCCCCCGCATGCGAACTGCTGGCGGCGATCGACGCTGCCGGCTGTTGACCCCCGCTGCCGCACCGATTGCGTCGCCGCCGATCGGCGGCGCGATGCCACCGGTCGTATTTCACATAACCAAAGTCGTAGTACGAAGATCCCCCCCCAACAGGGCAAATCGACCCCATGCTGCCGTGCAATAGTTCCGTGTGAAGCCAAGCGGACTTATTCAAGATTGAATCCGTGGCAGGCGCAGGAGGTTCGCTACAAACGTTCGGCGCAGATGTCATGATTCGATTCCAGTAACACTTTTTGATTTTCTTGAGGGTAATTCAAAATGAACACGATCAAGAACTTGGTGCTGCGCCTGGTTCGCGAAGAAGAGGGTGCCGCGGCATCCGAGTACGCGATTCTGGTCGCCCTGATTGCCGCGGCAGTTGCCGCCGCAGTCGCTTTGTTCGACATTCGGGGCATCTATACGCAGGTGAGTGGCATTGTCAAGGGCTTGCTCACTCCGGCGGCGCCCTAATTCGGCGCCTTGAGACGGATCGTACTAATTGCTCGGCCGGTACGATCATGCGAGACCGGCGCCGCCCTGTGGCGCCGGTCGTTATACCCATTTCGCGGGCCTCTAGAATCATGGACCTCAGATCCATTCAAAGCCTCCTTGCCGAGGACGATGGAGCCGCGGCGTCGGAATATGCGATCGCTGTTGCATTGATTGCAGTCGTGGTCGCATCCGCAGTCGGTGAATTCTTTGAGTTTGATCAGGTTTATGTCACATTGAATTCCATTCTTAGTTCCCTACTTAACTAGGTCTTATCCCGCGCATTACAGACAAGAAGGATGGGATCTAGCCCCCCCAACTGATCGCGCCGCCGGCAGAGAAGTCGAACCCTTAAGAGAATATTCCTTTGCTTTTTGGTTGCGTATTGAAGTGAATCTCCAGATCCTACTCCTCTTGCTTGCTGTTTCCGGATGGTTTGATTTGCGCGAACGTCGCATTCCGAATGGCTTGATTCTCTTTGGCATTCTTGTTTCTGCGGGCTTGGCGTCGGTCGAAGGAGGCATCACCGCACTGCTCTCAACGGTATTTGGTCTACTGGCTGGCCTGGTCGCTCTGCTTCCGTTTTTCGCGCTGCGGGTCGTAGGCGCCGGGGATGTGAAGTTGATGGCTATGGTTGGTGGATTCGCCGGTGCCAAGGCCTTGCTACCCATCCTGTTGTACACCTTCATCGCGGGCGGTCTGCTCGCCGGCATCGCGTTGATCGCGACGCGCCGGGGCGATCACGCGCTGTCGAACTTCAAGTTGATTTTCGCGGCGATGGCCTCGCGCGCAGCTGGTGCGTCGATATCTGTCGCGGACCTCGGCCTCAAGACCGCCTATCGCCTGCCCTATGCGCTGGCCATCGCCATCGGCGTGCTCGCCTGGCTGCTGACGCGGAGCTGAAATCATGCAGATCACCCTGGATCGCTCGAGCCAACGGCCGGAAGCGGTGCCGGCAGGCCGCGCCCGTGCCGACAGCCTCCCTCATGCGCCCAAGTCCGTCGCGGAATCCGGGCTCGATGCCGCCATGCTGGCGGATCTCGCCGCGCGGCTGCTGATGCAGCGGGGCCGACTGCGCTTGAACCGGGCGGCCGAGGTCTTGCGACTGCCGATCAGCGTGCTGGTCGAGGTCTTCGAAGGCCTGCGCGGCCAGAAGCTCGCCCAGGTCTGCGGCCACTCGGGCGTGAGTTCCGAGGTGGAGTACGAGCTCACCGAGGGAGGCCACGGCTTCGCCCGCGAAGCCTTCGGACGCTGCCAGTATGTCGGTCCGGCGCCGGTGTCGCTGGCCGACTACAAGGACATGGTGGGACGGCATTCGATCCGTCACCAGCGGCTGGACGCGGCCACCGTGCGGGCGTCCTTTGCGGACATCGTCATCGACCCGCTCGTGCTCGATCAGATGGGGGCGGCGATGAACTCGGGCCGCGCGATCCTGATCTACGGCCCGGCCGGCAGCGGCAAGACCTTCCTCGCCGAGCACCTGGCCGGCCTGCTGCCGGGCGAGGTCGCCGTGCCCCATGCGATCACGGTCGGCGGCGAGATCGTCCAGGTCTTCGATCCGCTGATCCACCAACCCATCGAGGGCGTGCGCACCGACGGCCTGATCCGGCGCGATGTGGATGAGCGCTGGCAGCGCTGCCGGCGGCCCGTGGTGATCGCCGGCGGCGAGCTGACCCTGCCCATGCTGGACCTGCAGTTCGACCCCGGCACCCGCTTCTACCAGGCGCCACCCCACGTCAAGGCCAACGGCGGCCTGTTCGTGGTGGATGATCTCGGCCGCCAGATGGTCTCGCCCCGAGAGTTGATGAACCGCTGGATCGTGCCGCTGGACCGCGACCGGGACTACCTCTCGCTGCACACCGGCTTCAAGTTCGTGGTGCCCTTCGACCTGGCGGTGATCTTCTCCACCAACCTGCAGCCTCAGGACTTGGCCGACGAGGCCTTCCTGCGCCGCTTCGGCTACAAGGTGCACCTGGGACCGATGCCGGCGGCGGACTACCGCCGCATCTTCCGCGAGGCCTGCGCGCAATTCGAGGTGCAATTCGACGATGCCGCCTTCGACTGGCTGCTGGCCGAGCGCCACGTCCCCGAGGGCCGACCGCTGCTGGCCTGCTACCCGCGCGACCTGGTGGGTCGCATCCGCGACTTCGCCTTATACGAAGGTTGTATGCCCTCCGTGACCTGTGACGCACTGGATCGCGCCTGGACTACGTACTTTTGCACGCCGGGAAGCGACACGTCCACGGCAGCATAGAGCCACCCGCAGCAAGCGACTGATTTCAAGAAGGCTTTTCGATGCGAAGTTCCCGCGCCCTGATGATGATCCTGGTCTCGCTGCTTGCCGGCGTCATGGCGATCGTGTTCGCCGCCCGCTGGCTCAACCAGCAGACCGCGATGGCGACCCGTAAGGTGGCAGTGGCCAACGTCAATCTCGACCTCGGCCAGCAGATCGCCGCCGAGCATTTCCGCATGGTGGACTGGCCGAGCGGCTCGGTGCCGGAGGGCGCCTTCTCCGACCCGGCCGAGCTTACCGACCGCGTTACCCGCATTAACCTGATGCGCAACGAGCCGGTGCTGGAAGCCAAGCTCGCCCCCAAGGGCACGCGCGGTGGGCTGTCGGCGGTGATTGCCGAGGGCAAGCGGGCGATCACGGTGCGGGTCAACGACGTCGTCGGCGTCGCCGGCTTCGCCCTGCCCGGCAACTACGTGGACGTGATCGTCAGCACCAAGGACGAGCGCAAGCCGAAGGAGGAGCAGAACATCTCCAAGATCGTGCTGGAGCAGATCCTGGTGCTGGCGGTAGGTGAAGAGGCCGGCCGAGATGACACCAAGCCAAAGGCAGTAAAGGCCGTGACGCTGGAGGTGACGCCCGAGCAGGCCGAGGCGCTGGACCTCGCGCGCAGTGTCGGCCAACTTTCGTTGGTGTTGCGCAACCAAGTCGACACGGTGCCGGTAGCCACTCAGGGCATCACGAAGGATGCACTGCTCGGCTTCGAGCCGCCGGCGCCGGCGCCGGCGGTGGTCAAGGTGCGCAATATCGTGCGACGGGCGGCGCCGCCGCCCAAGGAGTGCGTCGAAGTGTTCAACGGCCGCAGCAGGAGTGAGCAATGCTTTTGACGAACCCGATCGCCAAGCCCGTGATGCCGGAACCAAGCGGCCGGCCCGTCCCTGGCGCCCCGCTGCTGCTGGCGATCGCCGTGGCGATGTCGCTGCCGGGGTCGGCCACGGCCCAGGAACGCACCCAGGCGCCGGCCTGCCCGGGACAGGTGGCCCCGCCCCAGACCCTGGCGCTTTCCGCCGGCAAGTCCAAGTTCCTGTCGCTCGACCAGCGCGTGGTGCGGCTCACGGTGGGCAACGACCAGGTGGCTCACGCCAAGCTCGTGTCGCCGACCTCGCTCTACTTGTTCGGCAATGCGGTGGGCACCACGAACATGATCCTGCAGGCCCGCAACGGCGACTGCACCGTGCTCGACGTGCTCGTGCAGCTCGACGCGAGCCCCCTGCAGGCGACGCTGAAGACCGTGATGCCGGGTGAGACAGGCATCGTCGTCGAGACCACTGGCGACAGCATCGTGCTCTCGGGCGAGGTGTCCAACGCGCTGGCCGCCGAGCAGGTCGCCTCGCTGGCCGAATCCTACGTCATCCGCACCGCCCGCAACCTCGACGCGATCAGCGCCTCAACCGGCCAAGGCACGAGCATCTCGGTCGGTCAAGGCGACGAGCGCACCCGCGCCCGCAGCCTGATCGTCAACATGATGTCGGTGGCCGCGCCCCAGCAGGTGATGCTGGAGGTCAAGGTGGCCGAGGTGTCGAAGACCGTGCTCGACCAGTTCGGCATCAACTTCTCACGCGCCTTCGCCCTCGGCGACGGCTCGGCGATTCGCTACCTGAGCGGCCTGCTCGGCGGCGAGCGCATCGTCGGCGGCACGATCTCGGACATCCTCTCCACGGTCGACGTGGAGCGCGCGGAGGGTAACGCCATCGTGCGGGGCACCGAGATCCGGCCGGGCTTCGGCTCGGTCGGCCTCGGCGCCGTCGGCGAAGTACAGAACAACTCGACCTCCGGCGCGTTCAGCCTGCCGCCTGGCGAGGGCTCGCGGGACCGCATTCCGCTGGCGAGGGGCAAGAGCGCCACGCAGATCGGCGTGGACGCGCAGAAGCAGGACGGCCTCGTCAAGGTGCTGGCCGAGCCGACCGTGATGGCAATCAGCGGCCAGGAAGGCAGCTTCCTCGCCGGCGGCAAGATCTTCATCCCGGTGATCCAGAACGCCGGCGGCGCCCTCGTCACCTACACGCTTGAAGAAAAGGAGTTCGGCGTCAGCCTGAAGTTCCGCCCCACGGTGCTGGCCGACGGCCGCATCAACCTCGAGGTGCAGCCCGAGGTCTCCGAGCTCGCCAACACCGGCGTGACGATCACCTCGTCAGTCACCGGCGGCACCACGGTGCTGCCGGCCTTCACTACCCGTAAGGCCGCGACCACGGTGCAGTTGTTCGACGGCCAGAGCTTCGCCATCGGCGGCCTGATGAAGAACAACGTCACCGGCAACGTCAATGCCTTCCCCTTCCTCGGCGAACTGCCGATCATCGGCGCGCTGTTCCGCAGCACGAGTTTCCAGACCGATCGCAGCGAACTGGTCTTCGTGATCACGCCGCGCCTGGTCAAGCCGCTGCCGCCGGACTACGTGCTGCCGACCGACAAGTACATCGAGCCGACCCGATCGGACGTGATCCTGCGCGGCAAGCTCGAAGGCGAACCGATCGCAAGTGACGAGGAGAGCACGCCGGTGGCAGCCAAGCCCGCTGGCGCGGGGAATTCCCGCCTCGGCGGCTTCGAACTGGACTTTGAGAACCCATGATGAACGTCAAGACCTGCATGCTCGCCGTCGCCCTGGTGCCGTTGCTCGGCGCCTGCGCCTCCTCCACCGGTCGCCTGGACAGCCGCTTCGGCGAATCCGTGGCCACCTTGCAGGCCCAGCAGACTGCCGACCCGGCCGCGCCGCTGCGCAACCGCGACCGCATGGTGACTGGATTCGAGGCGAAGACAGCGAGCGCAGCTGTGGATCGCTATTACAAGTCATTCGAGAAGCCGCAGAAGCCGGTGAATATCCTTAACATCGGCTTCGGCCAACGTTCGTCGCCTTGATTCACGGGAGACGCAAGCATGATTGCCGATGCCACTCGCTACCAGTCAATCGTCCAACGCCCGTATCAACGCGGCGCAGTGGCGGTGGCCTTTATCCTGCTTGCAGTGCTGTTGCTCGGTTTTGTCGGCCTCGGCCTCGACGTCGGCCGACTCTACGTCAGCAAGACCGAGCTGCAGAACGCTGCCGATGCCTGCGCTCTGGCTGCAGCCGGCGCTCTGACCGGCGCCAATGTCGACCAATTGGTCGCCGCTGAAGACTTCGGTACTGAGGCCGCAGGACGAAATAGAGTCGGCATGCAGGCAAGCGCCGCTAGTGTAGACGAAGATGACATCACCTTTAGCGATACGCTGGACGGCAGCTACCAGAGCCGCTCGGCGGCCACCGACGCGGGGGTGGAGCTGAACATGCGCTTCGTCCGCTGTACGCTCGAGGAGGCCAACATTCCATTGCTGCTGTTACAGGTGATCAACCTCCTGCCGGGTCAGGGCATTAGCCCTGGGACCGCTCGCGCCACCGCGGTAGCGACACTTTCGCCCTCGGTTTCCAACTGTGCATTGCCGCTGGCAATCTGCAAGAAGCCTGGCAGTTCGGAGCCGGATTTCGGCTACGTGCGCGGCGAGTGGCTGCTGGGCCGTTTCGATCCCCCCGCGAACCTCACGGGCAAATTCAAATGGGTGGAATTCCCGGGCTTCGAGCGAACGCCGGATCTGGCCGGTCTGATCGGCGGCAGCGGCCAATGTGACCTGTCGGACACCCTTGAACTGACGCCGGCCACTGGCGCAATCAATTCGCTGGTGGACGTCTGGAACTGGCGCATGGGGGTCATGAAGGCATCCGGCCCACCGGCCGGCGCCTTCGTGCCGGACTTCACCGGCTACGCCTACACGCCGGTGAACTGGCCGGCGGCGTTTAACGCCTTCGAGGACTTCACCGCCAAACGCGGCAGCAACACGCCGTGGAACAGCCTGCCCGACCTGGGTGGCGGCTGGCAGGCCACCACCAGCGAGGTGCACGCCGCCGGCGGCGACCGCCGCTTGGTCGTCGGGCCGGTGGTGGACTGTTCCGGCTGGGATTCCGGCGGCACCGAGGCCCAGGAAATCCTCGGCTGGGCCTGCTACCTGATGCTGAACCCCGTGTCCAATCCGAACATGGACATGGGCCTCGAATATCGCGGCCCGGCCAGCGACATCGCCTCGGGCTGCGTCACCTCAGGCGCGCCGGGCGGCCCCGGCGCCGGTGGCCCCAAGGTTCCCACCCTGGTGCAGTGAAATGACGACCGCGCGCCGCAATCTTTCGTTCCGAACCCGTCAACGTGGCGTGGCCGCGGTCGAGCTCGCCTTCATTTCGATCCCACTGGTGATGTTCGCGCTCGCCACGGTCGATTTCGCGCGCGCGATGTTCGTGTACGACCAGCTCGCCAAGGCTGCCCGTGACGGTGCCCGCTACCTGACCTTCTTCGATCCGACCATCGCAGCCGAATACCCTACCGCGAGCGCCAAGAACCGCGTGCTCTACGGCAGCGCGTCGCCGGGCGATTCGCCGTCGCCGATCGTGCCCGGATTGACCGCGGCGATGATCAAGGTCTGCGACCGCATCGACGCTTCCGCCTGCCCCGGCGAGAGCTTCGGCCCGGTGGTGACGCCCAGCGGCTCCATCAACCTGGTGCAGGTGAAGATCGAAGGCTATGTGTTCACGCCGATCTTTCCTGGAGTTAGCGAGCTGACCACGATCACCTTTGAGCCGATCTCGGCGACCATGAGGCAGCTCTTCTGATGAGCAGGCGCGACTCCCTCTCTCATTGCCAGGCCGGTGCCGTCGCGACGGAATTCGCCCTGATCGCGACCCTATTCACTGCCCTGGTGATCGCGGTGATCGAGTTCGGTCGACTTGCCTACGTCTACACCTCCGCCGTCGAGGCGACTCGCCTCGGTGCCCGTGTCGCGGTCGTCTGCAGCGTAGGAGACGTAGACACGGTGAAGGGCAAGATGACCGCGATCCTTCCGCTGCTACGCGCTTCAAACATCAGCATTACGTACCCGGCTGCCGGCTGCTCGGCGGCGGCCTGCGACCCCGTGACGGTGAGCATTCAGGGCCTGACCTTTCGTGCCGTCATTCCCCTCGTGCCGCTCGATTTTCCGATCCCGGCCTATACCACTTCGCTGCCGGCAGAGAGCCTGGACAGCACCGACAACGAACTCTGCGACTGATCGCACTCGCCCTCATCCACGAGCACCGTCTTGAAAGCCATCGCAATCTCCGGCGACAGCCGCAACCTGGAAGACCTCCGAAAGCTCGCCACCGGCCTCGAGCTGGTGAGCGAACTCTATTGCCACCAGGGCGAACTGGAAGGCATGGCGATGCTGCCGGTGCGCGACGAGATGGACGTGCTGATCCTCGACTGCCGCCACGGCGGCAGCGCGCCGATCGCCGACCTTGAACGCTTGCTGGCATTCTATCCGCGCCTGAACGCGATCCTGGTGGTGGACCAGGAATCGCCGGAGCTGCTGCTGCGGGCGCTGCGGGCCGGCGTGCGCGAGGTGATCAAGGCGCCCGTGAGCCGCGAGGACCTGCAGGTCGCCTTCCAGCGCATCCACCAGAAGAACCGCGGCGCCCAGCGGGGCGACGGCAAGGTGATGGCCTTCATGTCCTGCAAGGGCGGCAGCGGCGCGAGCTTCCTCGCCACCAACCTGGGCTACGTTTTGGCCCAGCGCAGCGGCAAGAACGTGCTGCTGATCGACCTCAACCTGCAGTTCGGCGACGCCGTGCTCTACCTCTCCGACCGGCGCCCGGCGGCGACGCTGCCGGACATCACCCGGGACATCCAGCGCATCGACCTGTCCCTGCTGAAATCGGCCCAGGTCGAGGTGCTGCCGAACTACAGCATCCTCGCCTCGGCGGACGACCCGACCCAGTCGATGGACATCCGCCCGACCCACGTCGAGGCCTTGCTGCGCTTCGCCCGCGCCCATTACGACTACGTGCTGCTCGACGTCGGCCGCTCGCTCGACACCTGCACGATCCAGGCCCTGGACCTGGCCGAGCAGATCTACCCGGTGCTGCAGCTGACCCTGCCCTTCCTGCGCGACGCCAAGCGCCTGTTCGACGTCTACCGCTCGCTGGACTACGGCGCGGAGAAGGTGCGGCCCCTGCTGAATCGAGTCGAGCGCGCGCCCGGCGACCTGAAGCCCGAGGACGCGGAGAACCACCTGTTCTACAAGGTGTTCGCCAGTGTGCCCAACCACTTCAAATCCGTCGCTGCGTCGGTAAACCAGGGCGTGCCGATCCAGTCGCTGGATGCCGGCAGCCCGGTGAGCCGCAGCCTGCAGGAACTGGCAGACCGCATCGCCGATCGCTCGCCGGCCCAGTCCCGCGGTCTCTTCTCGCGCCTGTTCTCCCGCGGCTAGCCTCTGAGGAAACGCCATCATGTCGATCCGAGCCCGCTTCGAAACCGTCGAACACACGCCCTCCCGGCTGGCGCCGCAGGTGGTGTCGGCCAATGGCCGGCGCCACTACATGGAGGTGCGCCAGCGCATCCACCAGACCCTGCTCGACCGGGTGGACCTGGCCCGGCTGCAGAAGCTCGGCCAGGAGCAGATCGGCGAGGAGTTGAAGGCGCTGGTCGAGCAATTGATGGTCGAGGATGAGGTGGCGCTCAACGACCAGGAGCGCCGCAACCTGGTGCGGGACATCCGCTGGGAGATGCTCGGTCTCGGCCCGTTGGAGCCCTTGCTCGCCGACGCGACCGTGTCCGACATTCTGGTGAACACCTATCGCCAGGTCTACGTCGAGCGCCGCGGCCGGCTGGAGTTGACCGACGTCAGCTTCAGCGACGAGGCCCACCTGATGAAGATCATCGACAAGATCGTCTCGCGGGTCGGCCGGCGCGTGGACGAATCGAGCCCGATGGTGGATGCCCGGCTGCCCGACGGCTCGCGGGTGAACGCCATCATCCCGCCGCTCGCGGTGGATGGGGCGATCATGTCGATCCGGCGCTTCTCGGTGACGCCGCTGCGCATCGACGACCTGCTCGGCTACAAGACGCTGACCGAGCCGATGGCGCGCACGCTGCAGGCGCTCTCGAAGGCGAAGATCAACCTGATCATCTCCGGCGGCACCGGCAGCGGCAAAACGACGCTGCTCAACATCCTTTCGGCCGGCATTCCGATGAGCGAGCGCATCATCACGATCGAGGATGCCGCCGAACTGCAGCTGCAGCAGCCCCACGTCGTGCGGCTGGAGACCCGGCCACCCAACATCGAGGGCAAGGGCGAGATCACCCAGCGGATACTGGTGCGCAATGCGCTGCGCATGCGGCCGGACCGCATCATCCTCGGCGAGGTGCGCGGCGCCGAAGCCTTCGACATGCTGCAAGCGATGAATACCGGCCACGAAGGCTCGATGGCGACCATCCACGCCAACACACCGCGCGACGCCCTCTCCCGGCTGGAGAACATGATCGGCATGGCGGCGATGAGCCTGACCCCCAAGGCCGTCCGCCAGCAGATCGCCTCCGCGATCACGGTGATCGTGCAGACCGCGCGGCTGATGGACGGCAAGCGGCGCATCACCGCGATCCAGGAGATCACCGGCATGGAGGGCGAGATGATCACCAGCCAGGAGATCTTCGGCTTCCGCCAGACCGGCCTCGCCACCGACGGCGCAATCGAGGGCCACTTCGCCGCCAGCGGCGTGCGGCCGGCCTTCCAGGACCGCCTCAAGAGCTTCGGCCTGAGCCTGCCGGACGACTTCTTCGACCCGTCGCGCCGCTTCGCCTGAGGACGGCACATGGGCGAGAACCTTTACCCGGTCGCGTTGGTGCTGGTCTTCGTGGCGGTGTTCGTCGCGCTCGAGTCGATCTATCTGTGGTGGAACTCGACGCGGGGGCCCGAGAAGCGGCGCATGGACCGGCGCCTGCGCATGATCTCGGCCGGCGGTGCGGTCGATTCGGGCGAGATGTCGGTGCTGAAGCGACGGCTGACCAGCAACGGCCCGGCGATCGAGCGCCTGATGGCGGCGTTACCGCGCCTGTCGAGTCTGGACCGCTTCCTGGTGCAGAGCGGCACCGACTGGACGTTGCCGAACTTCTTCACCTACTCGGCGAGCTTCGGGGCGCTGGGCCTCTTCGGCACACTGCTCGTCGGACGGCCGATGTTCATCGCCTCCCTCGTGGCCCTCGGGCTCGGCAGCCTGCCGACGGTCTACCTGGTGTACCGGCGGCAGAAGCGGCTGCAGCACTTCGAGCGCCTGCTACCCGAGGCACTCGACCTGATCGGCCGCTCGCTGCGCGCCGGCCACGCGCTGCCGAGCGCCTTGCAGATGGCCGGCACCGAGATGCCGGACCCGGTGGGCGAGGAATTCCGCCAGACCTTCGACGAGATCAATTTCGGCATCTCGGCCCAGGACGCCCTGCAGAATCTTGCGCGACGCGTCCCGAGCACCGACCTCGGCTTCTTCGTCATCGCGGTGCTGATCCAGCGAGAATCCGGCGGCGACCTGTCCGAGATTCTCGCCAACATCAGCGGCATCATCCGCGAGCGCCTGAAGCTGTTCGGCAAGGTCCGCGCCCTGTCGGCGGAGGGCCGGTTCTCCGGCGTGGTGCTCGTCCTGCTGCCGTTCGCCACCGCCACCCTGCTCTACGCGATCGACCCCAGCTACATGTCCCTGCTATGGACCGATCCGACCGGCCTCGCCTTTCTTAAGGGCGGCGTGGTGTTCATGATCGTCGGCGCGTTCTGGATGTCGCGCGTCGTCCGCATCCGGGTCTGAGGCCGGACGATGGAACAGTTCTCCACGAACCAGCTCGCCTTCCTCGCCATCGTCTTCCTGGTGGTGAGCGGCGTGCCCTTGCTGCTCTTCCTGTTTCTTCGACGTTCGGCCGCCCAGCAGCGCCTCGAGCAACTGGTGGCCGCGCCGGGAATTCAGCGGGACGCGGCCGGCGCTGCTAACGGCTGGGTCGAAACGGTGGCCCGGGCGGCTTCGCCGCTGGCGAAGCTGTCCCTGCCGGACGACGGTTGGGAAGAGTCCGAGTTGCGCCTGCGCTTCATCCAGGCCGGCCTGCGCAACCCCGGCGCGCCGGTGATCTTCTTCGCGATCAAGACCGTCGCGGCCTTCGGCCTGCCGGCGCTGATGTGGCTGGTCCGCGTCGTGTCGGGCAGCGACATGCCGCTGAACAAGTTCATGATCCTGGTTGCCTTGATCAGCGGAATCGGCTTCTTCCTGCCGAACGTCATTTTGAACCGATTGCGATCGAGCCGGCAGCGCGAACTCTTCGAGAGCTTTCCCGACGCGCTGGACCTGCTGACCATCTGCGTCGAGGCCGGGCTGAGCCTGGAGGCCGCGCTCAACCGGGTGGCGCGCGAGATCTCGCTCAAGAGCCGCCAACTGGCAGAGGAACTGCAACTGGTCTGCCTGGAATTCCGCGCCGGTGCCGGCAAGGAGCGGGCGCTGCGCAACCTGTCGATGCGCACGGGCGTCGAGGACATCGATACCCTGGTCGCCATGCTCGTGCAGTCCGAGAAATTCGGCACCAGCATCGGCGAATCGCTGCGCATCCACTCGGAGATGTTGCGCGTCAAGCGGCAGCAGCGCGCCGAGGAGAGCGCGGCCAAGGTGGCCGTCAAGCTGATCTTTCCGCTCGTGCTGTGCATCTTCCCGGCCATCATGATCGTGGTTGCCGGGCCAGCGTTGATTCGCATCGTCAAGATCTTGCCGACCCTTCTCGGTAGCGGGGGCGGATGAGGTGATGGAGGAACATTCGCAATGAAGCTGCGACGACTGACGACGGTCCTGGCGGCGGCGCTGAGCGCCGGCTGCGCCGGCACGCTGGAGCGCGATCTCGCCTGGGAGGTCAAGCCGCACATGGACGTGCGCCACGGCATGAAGCAGGTGCAGGCGCAATACCAGCTCGGCCGCTACTTCCAGGGGCAGGGCCGCGACGCGCTGGCCGAGAAGGCCTATCGCCAGGCACTTGCGATTGACCACACGCATGTCGAATCCATCAACGCGCTGGCGACCCTGCTGGCGGCCAGGGGCGAACTCGAGGAAGCAAGCCGCTGGTTCGAGAAGCTGGTCGCCCAGGCCCCCGACCGCGCCTACCTGCACAACAACGCCGGCTATGCGCTGTTCCTGCAGGGCCGCCATGCCGAGGCGGTGACCGAGTTGCGCACCGCGGTCGGCCTCGATCCGCGCTTCGAGCGCGCCTGGATCAACCTCGAACAGGCGGCGCGCGCCGCAGGCATGACGGCGCTGGCCGAGCAGGCGGCGAGCCGCGGCCGACCGGTTGCGGTCGCTACCGTATCTGCAGCCCCGTCCACGGACATGGCGCCACCGCCGGCCGCGAGGACCCTCGGCGATGCCGTCGTCCGCATCGCACTGGGCAAATCCGCGGACGTCAAGGCGGCCAAGGAACTGCCACTCGCCCTGAGTCGCGAACTGAAGCCTGCGCCCGCACCAACGATGATCGCCCGCGCCGAACTGGCGTCGACCACCGGCGTCGTCGCCCTGCCCGTCACGGCCGCCGTCAAACCCGAGATCGCGCCGCTGGCGATGCGCGAGGTACCCTTCCGCGCGCTCGATTCCGCAGCGACGGTGCCAGGGACGCGGGCCTCCGAACCCAATGGCGACCGGGCGGCAGCATCGCCGGCCCCCATAATCGTCAAGGTCGGCCTTGCGGCGTCGACTGCCCTGGCGGACGCCCGTCTGGAGATCTCGAACGGAAACGGCGTGCGCAGATTCGCCGGCCGGGTCGCCGCGATGCTGAAAGCCGGCGGTCTCGACGTGCGCCGCATCAACAATTACGAGAGTTTCGGCCTGGCGCGCTCGCAGATCGAGTATCGACCGGGTTTCGAGGCCGCCGCGAGGGCTCTGGCCGGCCGCATCGGCGTCGATACCGAAATCACCGAGACGGCCGAGAACCGGTGGGGCAGCGATGTGCGCCTGATCCTCGGCGCAGACGCCACGCTGAGGAAGGGCCTGCGGACGTAGTGCGGCAGCCGTTCGACTCCCGGTCACCTGACGCGATGAATGCGACTCGTGGTTTCGATTCATCCGCGGCCGTTTTCGACACGTGCGCCATGGCTCGCGAACCTGTACGGCCTGCCATGCCTGACAGCGAGACAACGCGATTCGCGACCCGGCACCGGCTTACATAGCGACAAGGATCGCCATGGAGTCCCTGCTTTCAACGCTACTGAACACGACGCAGTCGCTCCTGCTGCCACTCGCGGCATTTACCGTCATTGGCGTCCTGCGCCGACGCAGGGCGCTCCTCGACGATCTGCGGCGCGTCCTTCCGCAGTCCGTCCTCAACCTGAAGCTCACCTTTTTCAATGCGATCGTGGTCGCGCCGGTGCTCGTCGCAATTGGACACATTCCGAGCGAGATTGCCGACGGCCTCGATCTCGGGCTGAACGAGCAATGGAACTGGTCCGCCTGGCCGCCCCTGCTGGTCGCGTTCTTGGCGGTATTCGTCGGCGATTTCGTCGGCTACTGGCGGCACCGGCTGGAACATGTTCCGCTGCTCTGGCCATCCCATTCGGTGCACCACTCCGACGACCAGATGACCTGGCTGACGCTTCAGCGCTTCCACCCGGTCAATCGCCTGAGCACCTATGTGATCGACACCGGCGTGCTCGCGCTGGCCGGTTTTCCGCCCTATGCCCTCGTCGCCAACAACCTGCTGCGGCACTTCTACGGCTATCTGATCCATGCGAACCTGCCGTGGACCTATGGTCCGGCCGCCTACGTGTTCGTGTCACCCGCCATGCACCGCTGGCACCACGCGGCCGATCCGCATTTCTTCCAGAAGAACTTCGCGACGGTCTTCTCGATCTTCGACCGGCTCTTCGGTACATATTGCGTTCCCGGCCCGTGTCGCGCGCCCCTCGGTGTGACCGACGGAATCGAAAGGACGCTGTTCGCCCAGCTTTGCTACATGTTCGAACGCAGAGCCTATCGGGCGATCAAGGCGGGAACGGCAACGCCATTCAGATGGCATCCCGCTGAAGGCGGTGTCCGCAACAGTGCCGCGATCGCCGTAGGCGCGGGCTCACAAGACGTCGCAGATACGACGGCCGGCGCCGGCGGCCCCAGCCATCCTCGCAAGGACTGACGGAAGGACCGACGCCTTTTCGGCCGTCGAACGCATCCTCCCTGACGCGCCACGCCCGCGTCAGCGGCCGGCCTGCCGCGCCGCGGCAATTCTCTGACCTCGCTCAAACTTCGCCTCGTCACAGCGCGTAGCATGAATACATGGCCGTGATCGTGCGGCGCAGTGCGAGGGCTCGGTATGCAGCAGATCGGCACCATTGAGGCGGTCCAGGGGCCTGTGGTGGACATCGTCTGCGACCGCACGCCGCCGCTGCACCGTGCCCTCTGGGTGAAATCGAACGGCGAGATGTGCCGTCTCGAGGTATTCCGCGAGCTCGGTGAGCGCC
>JAGRGB010000117.1 GCA_020445745.1 Rhodocyclaceae bacterium
GCCGGGATCTGGCGGCCCCCCCGCATCCTCTGACCCTTCCCTGGCGGAATGCCCGTCCGGCATGCCCGATGTGGTGGCCGGAGGCCTTCCGCTCGCCTTGAACACGGTTTGATGCCGCAACGGCGGACCTTTGCCGCAACGGGCCTGCGAGGGCCGCGGCGGGGCCCATTTCGGTCGCTGCGGGGAGAGGACGACAAGATGCATACCACTCGATGGATGGCGACCCTGGTCGGCGTCGGCGCTTTCGCGCTCGCGCTGCCCGTTTGCGCCGCAGAGGCGCTCGCGGTGCGCGATGCTCGGGTTCTGGCCACGGTGCCGGGACAGGGCGTGGCTGCCGCATACATGACGATCGAGAGTCCGGTGGCGGCCCGCGTGGTGGCCGTCGAGGCCGACGTGTCGGCATCGGTGCAGTTTCACACCATGTCGATGGACGGCGAGGTCATGCGCATGCGGCGCGTGGACGGGCTCGAGCTGCCGGCCGGACGCGAGGTAAGACTCGCGCCCGGCGGCGTCCACCTGATGCTCACCGGCTTGTCGCAGCCCCTGCGCCCCGGCGGCGCAGTGGACATTCACCTCACCGTGCGCGCGGCCGATGGCGAGAGCCGCATCGTGCGCGTGACGCTGCCGGTGGTGGACGGGCGACAGGGACACGGAGCCGGCCATGACTGACCTGCACCGCCGGCGGCTCCTCTGGGGCGGCGGCCTCCTGGCACTGGCGCTCGCCTTGCCATCGTGTGCCAGGAAGGCGGAAGGTTTCCTCGCCACCGACATCACCGGCGTCGACTGGGGCCGGGATTTCCACCTCATCGACCACGCCGGCAGGCCGCGGACCCTGGCGGACTTCCGAGACAAGGCGGTGCTGCTCTTCTTCGGTTACACCCACTGCCCCGACGCCTGCCCCACCACGATGGCGAAGATGGCGCGGGCGGTCGAACTGCTCGGAGAGGACGGCAGGCGCGTCCAGGGCTTGTTCGTGACGCTGGACCCGGCCCGCGACACGGCGGACGTGCTGGGCCGCTACGTCCCGGCGTTTCACCCAAGCTTCCTCGGCTTGCATGGCAGCGAAGCCGAGGTCGCGCGCGTGGCGGAGGACTTCAAGCTCTTCTTCGCGCGCCAGGCGCCGGACGCCTCGGGTTTCTACACCGTCGACCACCAGGCCGCCGTCTTCGCCTTCGACCCCGAGGGGCGGCTGCGCCTGTACTTCAGGGGCGACACCGGGCCGGACGTGATCGCGCACGATCTCAGGCTCCTGCTCCAGCCATGAAAGCGCGCCGTCCGCCCACGCCTGCGCCGAACGCTCGCCCGAGGGGCACGCGGCGGCGACGCGCGAACTGCCAGGAGGATTCCCACATGACGATTCAGCGTTCGTTTGCGGCCTTGGCCGCGTTTTGCGCCCCCTTGATCTCCATGGCGGCTGGCGACGCGGCCCGCGGCGCGGAAGTGTTCCGCGCCTGTGCCGCGTGCCATTCGCTCGTCGCCGGCGAGCACCGCACCGGCCCCAGCCTCGCCGCGGTGTATGGCCGCCGGGTGGGCACCGCCGACGGCTTTCAGCGTTATTCCGAGGCCTTGCGCCAATCGGCGGTGGTGTGGAACGAGCAAGCACTGGATGCCTGGCTGCGCGATCCGGCCGCCTTCATTCCGGGCAACGCAATGGCGTTCCGCGGGCTGCCCGATGCCCGCGCCCGCAGCGACCTGATCGCCTACCTGCGCGCGGTCTCGGAGGGGAAGGTCGCCGCGCCCCGGACGCCGGGTCTGCCGGACCTGAAGGCCGTCGACCCCGGCCAGCGCGTGAGCGCCATCCGCCATTGCGGCGACACCTATCACGTCACCCTTGGCGAAGGCCGCAGCTACCCCTTCTGGGAGTTCAATCTGCGCTTCAAGACCGACTCGTCCGCGCAGGGGCCACGCAAGGGCGAGCCGGTCCTCGTTGGCGCCGGCATGGGGGGCGATCGCGCCCAAATCGTGTTCGCGGCGCCCAGGGAGATTTCCGCCTTCATCCGGAACACGTGCCAATGACAATGACGAATTCGAAGCGCGGCGCGATGAAGCTAGCGCGAGGGCTCGCCGTCCTCGCCGCCATCGCCGCCGTGATCGCGGCAGGGCGCTACGCGAACGAGCACTTCGCACCGGGTATGGCAGCGGCTGGCGCGGAGACCGCATCGCAGCCGCTGCCGGAGATCCGCTTCCAGGATGCGCGCGGGAACAGCCGCTCGCTGGCCGATTTTCGCGGGCGGGTCGTGCTGCTGAATCTGTGGGCCACCTGGTGCGTGCCGTGCCGCAAGGAGATGCCGTCCCTCGACCGCCTGCAGGCGCAGCTGGGCGGTCCCGCCTTCGAGGTGGTGGCCCTGTCCATCGACAAGAGTCCCCAGGCCGTACGCGAGTTTTACCGCGAGTACGGCATCCGCAAACTTGCGCTCTACATCGATCCCTCGGCCGAGGTCACGAGCACCCTCGGCGCCGTGGGCATCCCGACCACCTTGCTGGTCGACGGCGACGGACGCGAGCGCTGGCGCCGGGTGGGGCCAGCGGAATGGGACGCGCCCGAGGAAGTTGCGCGGATCCGCGAATACATCCAGGCCGGCGCCCGATCCGGTGGCCGGAAGCTGCTTGACCAACCATGACCAGCCGTAAAGGAGCGATGCAGATGGAAAATTCGAGCGTTCAGCGATTCGATGCGGTGGCGCAGGCGCTTGGCCGCACGATCGGCGTCATTCGTCGCGTGCCGAGACTCACGCTGTGGGTGGCACTGGCCACGCTGGGGGTCGGTGGCGGCCTGTTTTTGGGCTGGGACTGGCTCGCGGCGGCCGGACTCGGCTCGGTCGTCATCGGCCTGCTGCCCTGCGCGGCGATGTGTGCGGCGGGGCTGTGCGCCGGCGGACACGGCAAGCAGGGCGGCTGCCACGGCGGCACCGACGCCTCCACCCCGGAGGAAAAGCCATGAAGCGCCTCCTCCTCACCACGCTCCTCGCCGGCGTCATGGCCGTTCCGGGCCAAGCCGCCGAGACGGCCGCAGAGGCCGCCGCCGATCCCGCCCTGGTCGACGCCATCGTGCGCAAGCTCGAAAGCGAGGGCACCCTCGATCGCGCGGTCGAGCGCGCACTCACCCGCGTGATCGAACGCCGCCAGGAGGCGCAGCGCAACGCGCAGGTGCGCGAGCAGGCGCAGGCGGCCGAGCGGGCCAAGGCGGCACGCAAGGTCGCGGCCGGCCGCGACCATATCCGCGGCAACGTCAAGGCGGAAGTCTCGCTGATCGAGTATTCGGACTTCGAATGCCCGTTCTGCAAGCGCTTCCACGACACACCCGCGGCCGTGCTGGAGCGCCACGGCGGGCGTGTGAACTGGGTCTATCGCCACTTTCCGCTCGCCTTTCACGATCCGGCCGCACGCCGCGAGGCCGTCGCCAGCGAATGCGCGGCGAAGCTGGGCGGCAATGAGGCGTTCTGGAAGTACACCGATGCGCTCTTCCGCAACACGCGTTCCAATGGCCAGGGGCTCGCCGAGGGCAAGTCCGAGCTTGCGCTGGCCGCCGAGCTGGGCCTCAAGGGTGACGACTTCTCGCGCTGTCTCGCCGACCCGGCGATGGCCAAGAAGGTGGACGAGGACGTTGCCGACGGCAACGCGATCGGCATCACCGGCACGCCCGCCACGCTGGTCCGCAACAACCGCAGCGGCGCCACCGCATGGGTGGTAGGGGCGCAGCCGCTCGACGCCTTGCAGGCCGCCGTCGAGCGCGTGCTTGGCGCCGAACGCTGAGCTTGCCCACGACCGCCATGATCGACGCGACTACCCTCGGACTCGCCGGTGCCGCCGCGGCCGGCCTCGTGTCCTTCCTCTCGCCCTGCGTGCTGCCCCTCGTGCCGGCCTATGTCTCCTACATGGCGGGACACGCGACGCACGGCACGCAAGCCGGCGTCGACGCCCGCACCCGGCTCCACGCGGGCGTGATGAGCCTGTTCTTCGTGCTGGGCTTCTCGGCGGTGTTCATTGCGCTGGGGGCGAGCGCCACCGCGCTGGGTCAGCTGTTGCTGCGCTACCGGCACGAAGCCGGCCTCGTCGGCGGGGCCATCGTCATCGCCTTCGGTCTCTTCATGCTCGGGCTGTTCCGGCACGTGTCGTGGTTCCACCGGGACTGGCGCTTCCATCCGCACTTGGCGAGCGGCCATCCGGCCTCCGCGCTGGTGCTCGGGGTCGCCTTCGGCTTCGGCTGGACGCCGTGCATCGGCCCGGTGCTCGGCGTGATCCTGACTGCTAGCGCCATGCAGGGTTCCGTTTCCGGTGGCGTATCGCTGCTTTCGGCGTACGCCTTGGGTCTGGGCGTGCCCTTCGTGCTCTCGGCGGTGTTCATGCGCGAGCTCGTCGGCCGGCTCAGGGCGTTGCGCCATGCCGGGCGGCCACTGCAGATGGTAGCCGGTCTGGTCATGGTCACGATGGGCGTGGCGATGATGACCGGGCAGCTGACCGCGTTCAGCTACTGGCTGCTCGAGCAGTTTCCCGTGCTCGGGCGGATCGGGTGAATGCGGCGCCGTTTTCTTTTCGGGGCGGCGAAAGGGTCGTTGCCCATCAATCCGACTGGAGGATCAAATGAGCAACAGATGCGTGATCGTAGCGGTGCTGGCGGCGGCGCTGCTCTCGGGCGGACTCGCCGTCGCCGCTCAGCAAGCGGAGGCACCGACACCCGGCATGCAGGGCATGGGGGGTGGGATGTCGATGGAGCACGATGGCATGGGCTCCGACGGCATGGCGCCCAGGGGAACGAAGGGGGGCGACATGCTCGTCGTCGGCGATGCAGGGCACACGCTCGTCAAGGCCGACGCCCACGCCCTGTCGCTCAGTGCCGACGGGGGGCGCAATTGGACGCCGATCGCGTCTCCGCCCCAGTCCGCGGGCGGCGGAATCGAATCGGTGGCCGTTACCGCCGGTGACAGGAGCATCTTGTATGTGGCGGTGCGCGGCGCCGGCGTGTTGCGCAGCGACGATGGCGGAAACAGCTGGGTGATACGCAATGAGGGGCTTCCCGGCACCGAAGTCGGCGCCCTCGCGGCCCATGCCGATCGGTCAGACACCCTCTATGCGTACGTGACCGGGCACGGCATCTTCCGCACCGAGGACGGTGGACTGCGCTGGCAGCTGATGGATGCGGGACCGCGCGAGACGATCGTGCACCTGGTCCACAGCAACATGCCTGGCAGCATGCAGACCGGCTGGCTGTTCGCCGCCACCGCCAAGGGCGTGCGCCGCGCCATGGACTGCTTCTGCGGCTGGCGGGATGCCGGCGAACTGGGGCGGCGAGTGCACGCCGTCGCCTACGATCCGCGTCAGCCGCAGCGCGTCTATGCGGCCGCCGAAGACGGGCTGTTTGTCAGCCCCGATGGCGGCGAGCAATGGCAGCGCATCAGCACTCCGGCGGCGGATGTAAAAACCCTGGTCGTCACTGCCGGGGGGGCACTCTATGTAGCGACCAGTGACGGCGTCGTGTACCGGAGCGTCGATCAGGCCAGGAACTGGAAGCATACCGATGCCTAGGGTGCGGATATTCGTCTGCATGGGCTGGCTAGCGCTCGCGGTGACTGCGCAAGGCGCCGAAGGCACACCCGGCCAGGCGCCGCGCATCGAGACCGGGCGCCGCGTCTACGAGACGCACTGCGCCTCGTGTCACGGCGCGCAGGGCGAAGGGGCACCGAACTGGCAGCAGCCCGACGTGCTCGGCGAGTTACCGGCGCCGCCCCATGACACCGAAGGGCATACCTGGAAGCACGCCGACGGCATGCTCTACCGGATCGTTCGCGACGGCTGGCGCGATCCGTTCAACAAGACCGAGCGGCTCACCATGCCGGCTTTCGGACAGATCCTGTCCCCGGCGGAAATCCGCGCCGTAATCGACTACCTCAAGACCCTGTGGTCGCCCGAGCAGCGGCGCTTTCAAATCGAAGAGAGCCGCAAGGCGCCCTTCCCACGCGAGGCGGGGTGAGCCCGCCGTGCCTCCATGCATGTCAATCCAAATGAAAGGAGAACCACCATGCGTTACCCGAAAATCCTCCTGACCTCACTCTTCCTCGGCCTGTCGTTGCCGGCCCTGGCGTCCGAGATCGCGGTGAAGCTTTACCGAAACCCGAACTGCGGCTGTTGCGATCTCTATGCCAAGCATCTGGAGGCCAACGGCTTCGAGGTGGCGCTGATCGACACGACCGACATGGCGTCGATCAAGCGCCGGTACACCGTGCCCGAAAAGCTCGAGGGCTGCCACACCGCCCTCGTGGGGGACTACCTCGTCGAGGGCTTGGTACCGGCGAACATCATCAAGCGCCTATTGACCGAGCAACCGCGGGTGAAGGGCATCGCCCTGCCCGGCATGCCGGTCGGTGCGCCGGGGATGCCCGGCACGAAGCGCGCGCCACTCGAGGTCTATTACCTCGACAGTGGCGCGAAGCCCGGAGTCTTCGCCACCTTCTGACCGACGTCGACGCGGGCGTCGCACAGTATGACGCGTTCCGAACACTCGTCCACGGAGTGCGTGGCGAACGCCTTCGGCGGCGGGACTGGCGGTCCCGAGTCCGATTCCTCAACCATCAGGAGTTTTTTCATGTTCCTTGAGCGACTTTCCTCCGCAACCGGCCTGCTCGGCGGTCTCGTCGCCCTCCTCGTGCTGGGCAGCGCCGGCGCAGCGGCCGACGTGACCCTCACCCACGTCCACGGCCTCGCCTGGAGCGCCGATGGCGCGCGCCTCTTCATCCCCAGCCACCACGGCCTGGCCGTCTACGAGAACGGCAAGTGGTCCAAGGCGCCCGGGCCCGCGCACGACTACATGGGCTTTTCCGCGACCCGCGCGCGCTTTTACAGCAGTGGCCATCCGGCACCCGGCTCGGGCCTCGTCAACCCCTTCGGCCTGATCCGCAGCGACGACGGGGGCAGGACGTGGAAGAAGCTCGGCCTCGAAGGCGAGTCCGATTTCCATCTGCTCGCCACCGGTTTCGCCACCGATGCGGTGTACGTCTTCAATCACGCGCCCAATTCGCGCATGCAGTCGGCCGGCCTGCACTACACGCTCAATGACGGACTCATGTGGAAGAAGGCGACCGGGCGCGGCATCGAAGGCGAGCCGACAAGCCTCGCGGTGCATCCGGAGGACCCGAAGGTGGTGGCGGTCGGGACCCGCGACGGCCTCTTTCTGTCGACCGACGCGGGCGACACCTTCCGTCGGCTGGCCGCGGGCCAGACCCTGGCGGCGTTCTTCGATCTCGACGGCACCCATCTGTGGTCCGCCGGACATGAGGGCAAGCCGACGCTGCACCGCATCGACTGGAAGGGCGGCTCGGCCAGAGAGGTCGCGCTACCGCCGCTCACCGAGGATGCGGTGGCCTACGTCGCCCAGAATCCGGCGCGGCGGGACGAGTACGCGATTGCGACCTTCAAGCGCAGCGCCTTCCTCAGCCGCGACGGTGGCAAGACCTGGGCGCCGATCGCGCGCCAGGGGCAGGGCGTGGATCGTCGCGAAGGGCCGCAGGCGAGCAAGCCATGAGGTCCGACACGCATGACGACGTCGCCGCGCGCACGCCGAAGGCGGGCGGCGCCGCGGCGCGGAGCCGGTGGGGCGCGCTGCTGCCCCTTGCCGTCTTCCTCGCCCTGGTCGTGGCGCTCGCCGTCGGCCTGACGCTCAATCCGCGCGAAGTGCCTTCGCCGCTCATCGGCAAGCCGGTGCCGGCGTTCGACCTGCCGCCGGTCAAGGGCAGGACGCTCGGTTTGTCGAGTGCCGACCTCGGCGGCGGCGAAGTCGCGCTGGTGAACGTCTTCGCCTCGTGGTGTGTGGCCTGCCGCGAAGAGCATCCCGTGCTCATGGACCTGAAGGAGCGCGGGCTGGTCCCCATCCACGGGCTCAATTACAAGGACCAGCCCGACGACGCCGCGCGCTGGCTGGCCGAATGGGGCGATCCGTATACCCGCACCGGCGCGGATGTGGACGGTCGCGTGGGCATCGACTGGGGCGTCTATGGCGTGCCCGAGACCTTCGTCATCGACCCGGACGGGCGCATCGCCTACAAGCACATCGGGCCGATCACGCCCGAGTTCGTCAGCGAGAAGCTGATTCCGATGATCGAGCGCCTTCGGAGATCGGGCAAGCCCTGAGCCCAGGCCGATTCCACGGCCACAGGCGCCACCGGCAAGGAGAAACGACGATGTGGACACGACGAAACATGTTGCAGGCGCTGGCCGCCACGGCGCCTGATCTCGTCCTGCGGCTGACCGCCGCGCCCGACACGGTGCGCATCCGGCCGGGCGGCGAGACGGCGGTGCTGCGCTACACCGGGCAGGTGCTGCGCGGTCGGGCCGATGCGCTCAGGCCGTCCGCTTCCTACCTCGGGCCGACGCTGGAACTCAGGCGCGGCGAGCGGGTGCGGATCGAATTCCGCAATCGTCTCGCCGACCCATCCATCATCCACTGGCACGGCATGATCGTGCCCGAGGCGGCCGATGGTCATCCGCGCTTCGCCGTCGGCCCCGGCGACGGATACGTCTACGACTTCACGGTGGAGAACCCCGCTGGTACCTACCTCTATCACCCGCATCCGCACGGCCTCACCGGCGCCCAGGTCTATCGCGGCCTCGCGGGGCTCCTGATTGTGCGCGAGGCGCAGGAGCGCGCCTGGGGTCTGCCGGGGCCGGAGCATGAACTCTCCCTCGTCATCCAGGACCGGCGCCTCGCCGGCGACAACCGCCTGGAGTTCAAACGGATGATGATGGACGACATGAACGGCGTCCTCGGCGACACCGTGCTCGTCAATGGCGTGGCGGCCGCGGCGTTCCGGGTCTCGCCGCGGCCGTGGCGGCTGCGCCTGGTCAATGCCTCGAACGCGCGCATCTACAAGCTCGCCTGGTCCGATGACCGGCCCATGCGGGTGATCGGCACCGGCAACGGCCTGCTCTCGGCCGCCGAAGGCATCCAGACGCGGCCCTACGTCGTGCTCGCGCCCTTCGAGCGCATCGAGCTGCTGGAAGATTTCGGCGCGCGCCGCCCCGGCAGCGAGGTCGCGCTGGTGAGCCGCGAATTCGCCGGCCCGGGCATGATGGACGGCATGATGGGGCGCGGCGGCTCGTCCGGGGGCATGATGGGCGGGATGATGGGCGGCGGGATGGGCGGAATGATGGGCCGCGGCATGGAGGGCATGATGCGCGGCATGATGGGGCCCGGCCAGGGGGAGGCGCTCACGGTCGCGCGTTTCGACGTGGGCACGCAGGCTCGCACTGCCGGCGAGGAGCTGCGGCTGCCGCCCGCACCCCGGTCGCCGCGGGAGGGGCACGAACTCCACACTCGGCTCGCCTTTCGCCACATGCGGGGCTTTCTCGACGGCCGCCGCTTCGAGATGGAAGCGGTCGCCGACGACGAGCGCCTGCCCCTCGACGAGGGCACGGTGTGGACCTTCGCCAATGACGGCGGCCCGATGTCGATGGCCCATCCGATGCACATCCACGGCGTGCGCTTCCGCGTCCTGGAGCGCAGCGGGGGCGATGCACCCGCCGACTTGCGCGAGGGCCTGGTCGACGCCGGCTTCAAGGACACCTTCCTGATCTTTCCCGGCGAGCGCGTGCGCCTCAGCGTCGTCCCCACCGAGCCGGGACTGTTCATGTACCACTGCCACAATCTCGAGCACGAAGACGGCGGCATGATGCGCAACTGCCGCTTCGAAGCGCGCTCGCCGGCGGGCCGGACATGAGCCCGGCGGGAACATGGCGCACGGTTTCCGTGCCCGCCCTGCGCGTGCTCGGCGCCTGGCTGCTGGTTTCCCTCGTGCTCCACCTCGCCTGGGAGATGGCCCAGTTGCCCTTGTACACGCTGTGGCGCGAGGAGACGCCGGCGTACATCGCGTGGGCGGTGATCCACTGCACCGCAGGCGACGGCCTGATCGCGCTGGGCACCTATGCGGCCGCGAGCGCCGCGGTGCGTTCCATCGCTTGGCCCTGGGAATCGCCGGGCAGTGGCCTGGCCGTTCTGTGGGCGAGCGGACTCGCCTGGACCGCTTTCAGTGAGTGGCGTCACGTCCAAAATCTCGGCTCATGGGCCTACGCCGAGTCGATGCCGACGCTGGCCGGCATCGGTCTCGCACCGCTGGCGCAATGGGTGATCGTGCCGGGACTGGCGTTGTGGTGCCTGCGCGAATGGCATCCGGTGCGCGCGCCGGCGGACTCAATGCCACCAACCGGCGACGAGGACC
>JAGRGB010000118.1 GCA_020445745.1 Rhodocyclaceae bacterium
ATCCAGGCCTACGAGCGTCGCAACGTGCTGATCGGCCTGGCCTGCGGCCTGCGCGGCAAGGCGCAGATCGGCAAGGGCATGTGGGCCATGCCCGACCTGATGGCGGCCATGCTGGAGCAGAAGATCGGCCATCCGAAGTCCGGCGCCAACACCGCCTGGGTGCCGTCGCCGACAGCGGCGACCCTGCATGCACTGCACTACCACCAGGTCAATGTGGCCGCCGTGCAGCAGGAAATCGAGAAGCTCGACCTGGACGGCGAAGCCGAGAAGCTGATGGCAGACCTGTTGACCATTCCGGTGGTGGCCAGAGCCGACTGGAGCACGGAGGAGCGCCAGAAGGAGCTCGACAACAACTGCCAGGGCATCCTCGGCTACGTCGTGCGTTGGGTGGAACAGGGGGTGGGTTGCTCGAAGGTGCCCGACATCAATGACATCGGCCTGATGGAGGATCGCGCCACGCTGCGAATCTCGAGTCAGCACATCGCCAACTGGCTGCGCCACGGCGTCGTCACCCAGGAGCAGGTGGAGTCCACCCTGCGCCGCATGGCCGAGGTGGTCGACGGCCAGAATGCAGGCGACCCCCTGTATCGCAAGATGTCCGGCAATTTCGACACCAGCACGGCCTTCGCCGCAGCCCGCGCGCTGATCTTCGACGGCTGCGCTCAGCCCAGCGGCTACACCGAGCCGCTGCTGCACGGCTATCGGCGGAAGTTCAAGTCCCAGGCCTGAGCACCGCTTCGCAGACCATCATCGAGCGGCCCCGTGACGGGGCCGTTCTCTTTCTGGCGGCCGTGCCGGCGCCGCCAGCGTTGCGCCCGCGCCACACCCGTCGGCGGCACCGATAGCTTGCATTCGACGATCGGCGACCGCCTGACCGACGCAGCTGCCTCGCGGCCGCGCCGGGGCGATTGGGTAGCCGATCGTCATGCCTGGCGGCGAAATCACGTGGCGACCGTTTGCAGCGATGCAACGCGCATTGGCGGATCGGCGATGGATCGCCCGCTCGGAGTGGTCCGGTCTTCGCGCTGCGGATCGGGCTCCGAGGCGGGACCCTAAGGTTGACGGCATCGGCGACACCGGCTCGTCGGATCCGCTCGCGGAGCGCGCGCGTGGCCATCATGCTGCATCACAACAAACGCCAATGCCTTTGGGCAAGCGCGTTTCGCGCCACCGCAGACATCTCTTGACAAAGATCAAGCCGACGCAAATATGACGCCTGGCAAGGGTCTGCGCGAGTATCTTTTTATCTCAGGAATCGTATGCCCTTGCCGTTATTGATCGGCGACATCGCCCCTTCGGTGCGTCAGCGACCCGTGCGCGGCACCGATGCCCACCCAAACGAACGGAGGCAGGATGGACATCAGCAAACCCGTAGCCGCGCTGGCGGCAGCAATCGTCGCACTGGCGTTCGCGCCGAGCATGGCATTTGCCGAGGCCGATGCGGAAGCGGCCAAGGATCTGGCCAAGGAAAGCAAGTGCACGACCTGCCACTCCGTGAACAAGAAGAAGGATGGCCCCCCCTACAAGGAAACCGCCGAAAAGTACCGCGGCAAGGCCGACGCCGTCGACACGCTCTACAAGCATCTGACTTCCAATCCGACGGTCAAGGTCAAGGGCAAGGAAGAGCAGCACAAGTCGCCCAAGACCGACGACGAGGCTGAAATCCGCAACCTGATCGCGTGGATTCTCGAGCAATGAGATTCGGTTCGCGGCGCGCCAGCGTAGCGGACAAGGGGAGAACGCCATGGAATCGCTGATCAGCCGCCTGCGGCGGCGCTGGAAGCTGGCG
Organism: Rhodocyclaceae bacterium; assembly: GCA_020445745.1. Classification (GTDB taxonomy): domain Bacteria; phylum Pseudomonadota; class Gammaproteobacteria; order Burkholderiales; family Rhodocyclaceae; genus Cognatazoarcus. Next base: position 1,790 of record JAGRGB010000118.1, read on the forward strand.
CTCGGCCTGACGGTGCTGGGCCTGGTGGCTGGCCTGATCCTGGTGATTGCCGGCGCCGCCGGCCTGGCGTGGACCAGCACCGAGGAGTTCTGCATCGGCTGCCACGAGATGCGCGACAACGTCTATGCGGAATACAAGGGCACGATCCACGACACCAACCGCAGCGGCGTGCGGGCGATCTGCACCGACTGCCACGTGCCGCGCGAGGTGGGACCGCTGATCCTGCGCAAGATGCGGGCGACCTTCGAGGTCATCGGCCACCTGCGCGGCATCATCGATACCCGCGAGAAGTTCGAGGACCACCGGCAGATGCTGGCCGAGCGGGTGTGGAAGCGCATGCTCGAGACCGACTCGCACGAATGCCGCAACTGCCACAAGGAAGAAAAGATGAAGGCCAAGTTGCAGACCGAGGAGGCCATCTCGCGCCACGAAAGGATGCGCGAGGAGGGCACCACCTGCATCGAGTGCCACTATGCGATCGCCCACGAAGAACCTGAAGGCGACGGCCCGGTCGAGCTGCGCGAGCGGTTGAAGATCCCCCTGCTCCCTGCCCGCCCGGCGGCGTTGCAGGACACGGATGGCAAGACCACGGCGATGAAGCACTAGCAATAGTCATTGCGGCCGGCGCCACGGACCCGTCCGTGGCGCCGGGACCGCTGCATCGAGGCCGTGGACAACCCACGGCTGGAAATTGAGGAGCGGCGAGATGAGATCACGATTGGCCGGACTGGGCTTGGTGTCGTTGGTGGCGCTGGTGCTGGGCGCCTGTGGTGGAGGTGGAGGCGGCTCGAGCGGCCCGGTTCAGGGCTCGTCGGTCGCCGACCAGTTGGCCGCGGCAGCAGCTGTGCAGTCGAATGACACCGCGGTGAATTCTTCAACCGCGTTTACGGCGCTGCAGGATGCGGGAGTGCCGGCGGTGGTCATCAACAGCCCGCCAAAGATCAATTTCACCGTGTTCTCCGACGGCGAGGTCAAGACCGACCTGACGGCCGCCAACCTGCGATTCGCGATCGCCAAGCTGGTGCCGGGCACCGGTGGCGAGCCGGACGACTGGGTCAACTACATCTATCGCACCGAGACCGCCTCGGCGGGAGTCGGGCCCGGCGGCAATCCGGCGATGGCGAGCGCTCTGCAGGCAAACACCGAATCGGCAGCGGCCGATCGGCTGGAATTCCACCAGGAGGGGTATTACACATATACCTTTGCCGCAGACATCACCGATCCCGCCCAGACTCAGGGCGTCGTGTTCGAGCCGGGGCGTACCCACCGCGTCGCGATCCAGCTTTCCTACAGCAATGCCGCAGGTGAAACGGTATTGGTCAATCCCTATTTCGATTTCACGATCGATGGCAACGGCAATTCGGTGGCGGTCACCGACCCGAATCTGACCCGCAAGATGGCCGACGTGTCGTCCTGTAACAGCTGCCACGAGAAGCTGGCGCTGCACGGCGGGGGTCGCGTCGACGTGCAGTTCTGCGTGATGTGCCACAACCCCGGCACGACCGACGCCAACAGCGGCAACGTGCTGACGCTGGCGACGATGGTGCACAAGATCCACGCCGGTCGCCTGCTGCACACCAAGCTCGAGGAAGGCGAGGGCGGCGAGGAGTTCATCATCTGGGGCTTCCGCGACAGCGAGCACAACTTCTCCGAAGTCGGCTTCCCGCAGGACCTGCGCAATTGCACCAAGTGCCACTCCGGCGACAACCCGGCGACGCCGCAGGGTGACAACTGGAAGACCGCGGTCAGCAAGCGCGCGTGTCTGACCTGCCACGCGAACAAGGCCGGCTCCGACTGGGAAGCCAGCCACATGGTGTTCGCCGGCACCCTGGTCGGAGCCGGAGCGGCTGCCACCGATCTCACCAACCAGCAGTGCAAGGACTGCCATCGGGTGGGCTCGGCCCTCGCGCCGGAGCGCGTGCACTTCAACCAGAACGAGGAGCATGCGGCCCGCTACAAGATGAACATCGAGGACATCCAGGTACTGCAGGTGCCCACCGCCGCGCTCGAGGGGCAGGTGCAGGTGAAGTACTTCCTGTCCGACCCGACCAATGGCGACGCGGCCTATCAGCTCGAGTCCGATTCGCAGCGCTTCGGCAGCCTGCGAATCCACGTCGCCTACCAGAACCTGGTCGGCCAGCCGACCGCGGTGACTGAATTCACGGCCTACAACAACGGCGGCAGCAATGCCCGTGTGAATGCCATCGACGGCACCAACGACGGTTCCAACCACTACACCGCGGTGATCAAGCTGCCGGCCAACACCGACACCGGAGTGGCCGCCGGGACTGCCCGGGTGGTGACGATCGGCCAGGTGGTGGAGCATCTGCTCGAGGTCAAGTCGGCCACCGATCCGCGGCCCGAGGTGGTGCCGACCGAGACGGTGAACGTAGTGGTGCAGAACACCTTCCAGGACTTTGCGCTGACCGGCACGCTGAACCCGCGCCGGACCGTCGTGGCCACCGAGAAGTGCAACCAGTGCCACGGCGCACTAGGCACCACGTCCGGCTCGAACACGCTGGCCAACGCCTTCCACAGCGGTGCCCGCAACATCGTCGAGGCCTGCGTGATGTGCCATGACGTGAACCGTTCGTCCAGCACCGTGATGACCAACGGCCTGGCGATGCAGGAGTCCTACCAGCTCAAGCGCATGATCCACGGCATCCACGGCAGCTCGCGGCGCACCCATCCGTTCACCCACGGCAACCCGGTGCAGGGCGCCTTCGGCAAGGACGGCTCGCTGCCGCTCGGTGGCATCTTCCTCAACGACTACGCGGTGCGTGGCTTTGCTCCGACCCTGTTCAACGCCGGTGCGGCGGTGGCGGCCGGGTCGAGCTTCGCGACCGTCGAGGAGATGATCAACGAGGCGGCGACGGCGGCCGGCTACACCGGCTCGCCGGTGGAGATCGAGAACTACGCGGCCGAGGTCGCCTGGCCGGGTGTCGGCATCAACTGCAACGTCTGCCACGTCGACAACTCGTACAAGAACGATCTCGGCCCCCTTGGTGCGGTGGTGTCGGAGCGTCCGACGGGTTCCGATCCGCGCGGTTACCAGGTGATCTCGCCGAAGGCCGCAAGCTGCACCGCGTGCCACGACAACAGCACCGTGATCGCGCACGTGACGAGCTTCGGCGGCGCGACCTTCGGCGACAAGACGCAGCAGGAATACCTGCAGTCGCCGCGGGAGACCTGCGCCGACTGCCATTCCAGCGGCGGATTCAAGGGTGTGGACATCGTCCACGGCCAGGAATAGCGAGCCGGACCGGCGGCACAGGGGCGCCAGCCCCCGTGCCGCCCGACCGCGGCAGCGGCGGGACCCATCGAAGGCCCTGGGCGGGCAATCCACGCGGCCCCGGGTAGCGCAATCCCAACGAAGAGGTTTCGATGCGAATCAGCAATGCCCTGGCGGTGGCCGCCCTGTGCTTCTTCGGCCTGTGCGGCACCGGCATCGCCAAGACCGATGCGGAGATCTCGGAACGCTGCGTCGAGTGCCACGACGAGGAAGACCTCACCGACATGAGCCGACGGGCCCATGCGGTACGCACCGATGCGCGCGCGCCCAACTGCGTCGATTGCCACGGGCCCAGTTCGAGCCACGTCGAGACGCCCGAAGACGCGGACGAACGGCCCAAGCCGGACCATGTCTTCCGGGAAGGGGGCGGCCTCGACCCGGACCAGCGCAGTGCCGTCTGCCTGCGTTGTCACGATCGCGATGCCCAGCGCACCTTCTGGGCAGGCAGCGCCCATCCGTCGGCCGACGTGGCGTGCACCACCTGCCACACGGTCCACGCCAACCACGACCGCGTCCTGGTCAAGGCCGAGCAGACCGATGTCTGCTATTCCTGCCACAAGGAGCAGCGGGTCGAGATGAGCCGACCTTCGCACCACCCGGTGCCGGAGGGCAGCATGCTGTGCGGCGACTGCCACAACGTCCATGGTTCGACCGGGCCGGCGCTGGTCACCCGCGACAACACCAACGACACCTGCTACACCTGCCACGCCGAGAAGCGCGGCCCCTTCGTGCACGAGCACGAACCGGTGGTCGAGGATTGCGCGAGCTGCCACAACCCGCACGGCAGCACGATCGGTGCGCTGCTCGTCAGCCGCCCGCCGATGCTGTGCCAGCAGTGCCATACGCCCCACGTGGCCGGCGAGGTCGGCGCGCTGGGCGGCCAGGACGGCGTATTCACACCGGCCGGACCGGACCAAGGGCCGCAGATCACCGCTGCCACCGGTGGCAAGAACGTCGTCACGCTGTGGCAGGGTCGCAGCTGCGTGAACTGCCACACCCAGGTGCACGGATCGAACAATCCGGCGGCAACCAACCCGACCCCGCAGTTCTTCCTGCGCTGACAACCGGAGCAAAGCGATGAAAAAGTGCGTTGGACCGGTGACCGTGGCCCGCAGCGTCCTCGGCACGGCACTCGCGGCCTTGCTGCTGCCCGCGGCCGCCGAAGACGTCGTGCTCGAACAATCGGTCAGCGTCGGCGCGGCCGCTGCCAGCGGAGACCAGGGCGATCGCGCCCAGTTCGGTCAGTACAACGGCCACAGCGACCGCAACAGCGCGGCCCTGCTCGACTTCGACTACTACCGCCGCGACGATGAGCACGGCCTGCTGACGCATCTCCAGGGGCTGAACCTGCTCGGCGAGACACGCGCACTGGACCTGCTGTGGAAGAAGCAGGGCGACTGGCAGTTCAGCGCCGGCTACCGGGAACTGGTGCGCGTCGATCCCTACCGCCTCAACACCGGCATGCAGGGTGCCGGGTCGACGAATCCGCAGGTCGTGCATCTGGCCGGTGGCCCGGGCAGCGGTTCCGAGATCGATCTCGAAACGGAACGCAAGCGGCTGGAACTGGGCGTCTCGAAGTGGTTCGCCAATTCCTTGCAGTTCGATTTCACCGTCAAGAGCGAGAACAAGGACGGCGAGCAGTTGTTCGGCCGCGGCATGAACTGCCCTTCGCCGATCGCGCCCGGCTGCGCCCCCACGACCGGCATCAGCCCCGGCTGGGCGGTGCTGGCGCTGCCGCGGCCAGTGGACGCCAACCACACCCAGGTCGAGGCGCGGCTGACGTATGCCCGCGACAAGTTGCGCATCAACGGCGGCTACTACGGCTCGTTCTTCAATGCCGCCACCGGCGCGCTGGAACCGGACGTGCCGGCCAGCCTGAACAACGCGGTGGGCCAACCGGGCCCGCTCAACACCGGCCTTCAGCCGCTGTTGAACCAGCCGATCGCCCTGTGGCCCGACAACGAAGCGCATCAGGTGCATGTCGCGGGCCTCTACTCGCTGACACCGACCACCCAGGCCCGCTTCAAGCTGGGCCATGCGCTCGCCAGGCAGGACGAGCGTTTCGCCTCAGCCGGCCTCGGCGGTGCCCCGGGCGGAGTCACCGACCTGGCCGGCGAAGTCAGGACGACGACCGTCGTGGCCGGCGTCACGTCGCGTCCGCAACGCAATCTGTCCTTGCTGGCCGAAGCAAAGCTCGAGGACAAGGACGACGATACGCCGATCGAGACCTACAACGTCGAGGGCGACGCCAGCTACACCAACCGCAACTACTCCCGCACCCGGCTGCGCAGCAAGCTGCAGGCGGCCTATCGCTTCTCGTCCGAATACCGCGGCCTGCTGGCCGTCGAGCGCGACGCCATCGACCGCGGCAATTTCACGGCGACCAGCGCGGTATCGGGTGTCAACGCACTGCGCTCGCAGACCCACGAGATGATCTACCGAGCCGAACTGCAGCGGCGCATGAGCGCACAGCTGAGCGGCGCGCTGAAGTACGAGGCGCGTAGACGCGACGGCTCGAACTGGCAGCGGCCCAACAGCGGCGTCGGCGTCACCGACGTGGACGACGCCGAGACCGGCCTGCCGTCGACGGCCGTGTTCGCGCCGACGCTGGCGGATCGCAGGCGCGACCAGATGAAGGTATCGGCGAACTGGCAGGCGACCGAAGACCTGGCGCTGCAGTTCGCCGCCCACTACGGACTGGACCGCTACGACACCCCGACCGACCTCGGCCTGCGCGACTCCCGCACCCGCTTCGTCAGTGTCGACTGGAGCTACGCTTTGTCGCGCCGCACCAACCTGACCGGCTATGCGAGCTATGGCAGCCAGGCTCTGGTACAGGCGCGTCCGGAGGCCTACATCATGGCTTTCGACAACACCACGACGACTTTCGGGCTGGGCTTCACCGCAAGCCCGACACGCAGGCTCGACATCGGCGGCAGCCTGGCCATGATCGAGGACCGCAGTTCCTACGACCAGACGCTGGATGCGGCAGCCAGTGCCAACGCGGCGACCCTGCTGGCGGCGACCGGCGGGCTGCCCGACATCGTGTTCCGGCGCATCGAACTCAAGCTCACGGGGAGCTACGATGTCTCGAAGGCTTCGAAGCTGAGCGCCGAGCTGATCCACCTGCGAACCGAGTACGACGACTGGGCCTACACCTTCGACGGCACGCCGTTCCTGTATTCGGACAACACCACGGTCATTCAGCAGGCCGGACAGAGCGTCAGCTTTCTGGTGCTGAGGTACGCCTACCGCTGGCACTGAAGTCGGGAAACGCCAACGAGCGGACGGCGCGATCCGGTGTCGTCACACCGGACCGCCGTCTGGTCGCCCCGCCAGCCGATGGACGGGGCAGCGCCCGAGATTCCTCGTCGCACTGCGACGCGACGTGCGAGTCACTGCCGGTTCCCCATCGCCATCGCATCGGCGCAGCGGTGCATGCGCTTCGGTCAATCGGCGGCGAAGCAATAGAGCAAGCCGTCCCCGCCGGTGCTGCGCAGCGCCTGCTGGCTGCAGCCACGGGTCGGGTGCGCCGAATTCCAGGAAGTTGCCCAGGCATCGCCGGTGGGGCCGGCAAGGTCATGATGGCCGATCATTGCGCTGCCGTCGTCGCTGCTCTTGGTCCAGTTGCCGCAGGTCGTGTCGCCGAACGGCGGGCTCGGCGGAAACGCGGTGCCATCGGGCCGTGATCCGGTCAGAATGTCGTGGCGGTTGGGCTTCTCGCCGCGGCCGTTGACCGGATTGCCCCTCTCGTCGAGCAGATGGTCCTTGCCGAGCATCGCCCCGCCCGAATGGAGCGCCGCGACGTCTCTCGCGACCACTTCCCCCTTGGCGTTGACCCACGGGCCCTTGCCGATGCGATCGCGCGCATGGACCACCTCGGTATCGGTCAGGGTCTTGCCCTGGGTGCTGAGATAGGCGCGCCAGGTCCGGCCACCGGCTCCGGCCGCTTCCGCCAGCGACTGGCAATGGGCGTCTGCCCCGGCCAGACCGCCGAGATCCCCGCCGTTGCCGGGCCCGGCGCTAGTTACGAAGAAGGACATCCCCCCGCCACTTGCCGAAAGCGACATCGCCATCAATCCGGCCAGCACGACCGCCGGGCCCGCCCTTCGAACCACCTTTTGACCGTCCATCATGACCTCCTCTCGCTGGGGACAGCCATTGGATGACGTCGGCGTGATTCGGTTCGGCGGCAGATCGACGTTTTTCACACGCGGGCGGGGAGCCCGGCCTTGTTCGGCGTTCCGTTCGCATGGAACGCCGATGCACCGCCTCGCGACTCCGCGACGATACCGTTGCGATCCTTCAATGCCGACGGCCCGCCACTGGGTGGTGTCGGCCCGGTGCTGGTGGCAGTGGGACCTGACCGGGAGGCGTCCGCCACCGCGACGCGGCCGTCGCGACCGCCATCCATCGGGCGATGCTTGCCCTCCGAGCGGTAGCTGGCCGTAGTCGGCCGGCTATGCGTGCATCGACTGGATGCGGATCTCAGCCCCGGAGCGATGGAGTCCGCCTGCACGCGGGCCACCAAGCGATCCGCTTCAGGCTGCGGCGCAGGCGATCGCCCACGGTCTTTCGCTTGATCACCCAGCGCCCATGACACGACCTGCCCCAGTAGTGGGTGCAGCCGAGCAGATCGAAGCTGTCACTGTCACCATCGTCCGACCCGGGTGGCCAGGGCCACCGCAGCTACTCACATTGCATGACCGGCCGGTCAGTCTCCAGCCCAACGGGGCAAGATTCTTCACATATTTTGTGCAATTTCCTGTTCTTTTCGCGGGCTAGACGGCCTCCGTGGCCAACCCCAACGCTGATTTCCCCATCCGGAATGGGTAGCTGCGGTAGCCCTGCCCGGGTGGCGACCTGGATGCGACCAGCCGTGTCTTGGTCGGGCGACCAACCTTTGCCGGACGGGGCTGTATCCCGCTGGACTTCATACGTACTTTCCGGCCGGCAAGTTGCGCCGACCTTTCCAAGCAACCAGGCTTTCCTGCCGCACCCAGGCTTGACCACACTTGTGCGACCTCTGGCGGTTCAAACGATGTCAATAATCGCCGAAGATCTACATAGCATTTCCGTACGCCCACTTGAGATACATCAAATAGGCTTCGAATTCTCCGACTGACTCATCGCCAGCTCACCTATCGTCTGATAGATTTGCCTCCTTTTCGCCCACCAGGCATAGCGTCACAGCATATTTTTCGATTCATCCTACAATCTGCCAGCGGAGATTTCCAAGTGCCATTTCCCACTTTCCAGAAACTTTTCTTGAGCGCAAGCCTTATGGTTCTGCCGCAACTGGCTCATGCGGAAGTACTCGAAATTCCTGGTAGCGACGATGTCAATATCTTGATCGACGTCAACGACAGGGGTGACGTACTGTGGCTGAAATCAGCAGCTGCGCCGAACACGCTTATGAAAACGTCCCCCGACGGACAGGGCGGTTACGTACACGTTGCCGTGAACGACATGGTTTCCGCTACCGGTTCGGCAGTTGCCTCCCTGTCATCTAACGGCGATATCACCTGGAGCGGCTACGCATCGGGACAACCCCACATCTTCTTCTATGACGACTCGACAGGTACGGCATCTCAGCTCACGCCACCTGGAACGGTTCGGCCGTGGGGACCTGTCATCAGTGGAAATGGTGACGCCGCTTGGACGACGCAACCAAGCTTGTATTCGAACATGCATGTCGAGTATTACACTAAGAGCGATGGCTTGATCACGCGCCTTACGGCGAGTGCAAGCGCAGTCACTCAGCCCGCGATGAACCACGGCGGCGATGCATTCTGGTTCGAGAAGTCCGGCAGTGGCGATTTCGATCTGCGCAAGTATGATGCCGAAGCGCAGACCACTTCGACGCTACTTGTGCGCCCGATCGGGACGACACTCAGAAGGGTTCACGCGAGCGAATCCGGTGACGTGGCGTGGATTGAAGTGGTTGCCGGTGAAGGCATCCCCGACCTGTTCTTGTATGACGCTCGAGATGGAAGCGTGGAACGGATCACGAATTCGACACACGAGGAAAACAACGTTCAATTCAATCGTGCCGGAGACCTCGTGTGGAACGCCGTGGGAGACATTTGGTTCCTCGATCGGAGAACGCAGCAACCCAAGTTGATCGACAGCGCACAGGCTGCAAACTCGGGAAATTTTGCGCTGAGCGACATGGGAGAAACGGCTTGGAGCGACCAAGTGGGGCTCGGATCTGAGGTCCGTCTGTTCAGTAACGCGACTAATTCCTACCACGACGTAGTTGGCGTCGAACCGTATCAGATCGAGAATCATCCGAAGATGAACGCCGCAGGCGATCTCTACTTCAGGGTCGAATGGATTACGGGTGGCGTAACGCAAAGCCGAATCGTCCGCGCAACGCGACAATTTGAGTGTAATTGACGCCAAGCCTGTTTGCCTTCCGGACGCCTGCCCTCTCCGTCCGATCGAGCCAGCGTGACCGCGAGGCAGCCGGCACGCCTATCGACATGGGGTGCGGGATGTCTCGCGGCAACATTTCGGAAGCAATTGGGTCACCCATCGGCCTCCCCGCTGCAATAGGGCGAGCAGAGCTCTGCGGCTCCCCCTATTGACGGAGACAGCTAATGGGTGACCCCACCGCCGCAGAAAACGGTTTCGGCGAAGACGCCGTTTCGGGTACGCTTTCTCGACCGCAGGGATCACCTCTCTGCCCATCGAAGGGAGCCGCGATGAACGAATTTCTTGCCGTAGCGGGCCGGGCCGTAGGGGTGGTCGGGTTGTTGGTCAGTCTACTGGCCTGCGTGGTCCGCCTCTCCGGCTACTACACGCTCGGCAACGTCCAGGCGATAACGATGTTGCAGCTGGGCGTCGCGGCGATCGTCGCCGGCAGCTTCCTGCTGCTGTGGTCGATCTCGCTGCGGCGCTGAGGCCCGGGCGGTCAGCCAGCGCGCTCGCGGTCGCGCAACTGCATCTGCGTCAGCGCCGCTTTCAACAGAGGCACGTCGATGCCGGCGGATTCTGCACGGCACGCCAGATCGCCGAGCACGTGCTCGTGCTCGGTGCGGTGGCCGGCCTGCAGGTCGCGAAGCATCGAAGCGGCAAACGCCGAGCCGGGCTCGGTCAGCATCGTCAGCGCCTTGTTCTGGCCGGCCTCGGCGACCGCCTTGCCGTGGGCAGCGGCCACCGCCAGGCACTCGCCATAGAGCCGGCGGGTCAGCGGCTCGCCGTGGGGCGTCGCGACGATCGCGCCGACCGAGGCCCGCATCAGCGTGGTGATGCCGGCCAAGGTCGCCAGGAAGGTCCATTTTTCCCACAGCGTCGCCTCGATGTCGTCCGCCAGCCGGCAATCGAAGCGGGCCTGGGCGCACAGTTCGACGAAGCGGCGGGCGAGCAGCCGTGTCGGCTCGTCGCGGCCGCCGACCGTGAGGCTGTGGATGCGATTGAGCTGGCGCACGACGCCGTCGTCACCCAGGACTCCGGCAATGTGGGCGACGCCGCCGAGCACGCGACCGGCCCCGAAGCGGGCGTCGAGGCGGTCCATGTGGGCGAGGCCGTTCAGCAGGGGCAGCACGCGTCCCGACTGTCCGACCGCCGGCGCGATGGTTTCGATCGCGTCGTCCAGATCGTAGGCCTTCGCGGCAAACACCGTCAGGTCGTATTCCGGCCGCACCTCGTCACGCACGACGCAGCGCGGAGCGACGTGGAAATCGCCGTAGGGGCTCTCCACCTGTAGGCCTTCGGCATCGATGCGCGCCTTGCGTGCCGGCCGCAGCAGAAACGTGACGTCGGCACCGGCCTCGATCAGTCGCGCGCCGAAATAGCCGCCAACCGCGCCGGCACCGAGGAACAGGAGCTTCATCTCGTCGTCCTTTCAGCTGACTGCGGCGCTCGGGCGCCCTGCGATGCGGTCGCGCCAGGCCTGCAGGTTCGGCATGTCCTCCTTCGCCGGCGAAAACTTCATCAACCCACGGGCAAACTCGACGCAGCAGAACGCGGTGATGTCGGCGATCGTGAAGCGGTCACCGGCAACGAATTCGTGACGGCCGAGCTCGCCATCGAGCCAGCGGGCGACATCCCGCACCTTGCGTCCCTGGGAATTGCCGAAGTCCTTGAACTGCGGTTGCTCCAGCGGCGCCAGGCCGGGGTGGGAGTGCCGCACCCAGTTGGTGACGCCGAGGAACAGATACCACTCGACGCGGCGGTCGGCCATCTCGACAAAGGCACGCTCTTCGCTGCCCTCCCCCATCAGGTTCGGCAGCGGCTGGACCCCTTCCAGGTAGGTGCAGATCGCCCGCGTCTCGCTGAGGAAGCGTCCGTCGTCCAGTTCGAGGACCGGCAGGCGCGCCATCGGATTCTTGTCGACGAACTCCGGCCGCTTGTGTTCGTCGGCGCCGATCGACACCCGGGCCTGCTCGATACCGGCGATGCCCTTCTCGGCGATGAACATCTGAACGCGCCGGGGATTCGGTGCGCGCTCGGAAACGTAGAGCTTCATTCACTTCCTCCTCATACCCCTTCCGCGCGGGACTGACCGGTCTCGACCATCCGGCGCGCCTCCTCGGCAAAGCGTCGGGCGCCTTCGTCGTTGTCGCGTCGCTCGCCGATCGACGATGGCGGACGCTCGATACCCCGCTGTACCGCGGGCCGAGCCCGGACAGTGTCGATCCAGCGCTTCAGGTTCGGCATGTCGTCGACCTCGACACCCGACCAGCGGTAGGTGCGCACCCATGCCCAGTTGGCAATATCGGCGATCGAGTAGTCGCCGGCAAGATACTCGTGGCCGGCAAGATGCCCGTCAAGTACCCGGAACAGGCGCCGCGTCTCGCCCTGGTAGCGGTCGATCGCGGCCGGGATGCGCTCCGCGAGATAGCGGTGGAAGACGTTGGCCTGGCCCATCATCGGACCGACCCCGCCCATCTGGAACATCAGCCACTGCAGCACCCGAGAACGCCCCTTGGCGCTCGACGGCAGCAGGCGGCCGGTCTTCTCGGCGAGGTAGATCAGGATCGCACCGGACTCGAACACCGTGAAATCGCCCTCCGCCCGGTCGACGATCGCCGGAATCCGGCCGTTGGGATTGATCGCCAGGAACCACGGCTGCTTCTGCTCCCGAGCGCCGAGATCGAGCACCCTCATGCGGTACGGCAACGCCAGTTCCTCGAGGGCGATCGAGACCTTGTGACCATTCGGTGTCGCGGCGGTAAACAGGTCGATCATCGTGGATCCTCCGCCAGAGTAATCGATTCCAGGTTGCCAGCATGCCCGGTTCCGGCCATCGATGCACTCGCCGCCTGTGCCCGTCGGCCGCCATCGCACTTGTCATGCGTCTCGCCGTTGTCCAAGCTGAATGGAGGCCGCGCAGCGGGCCAGCACACGGAGCCAGCGATGAGTGTGTTCACCGACCCAGATTTCGACGATCACGAGCAGGTGGTGTTCTGCAGCGACGCTGCCAGCGGTCTGAAGGCCGTCATCGCGATTCACAATTGCCGGCGTGGCCCCGCCCTGGGCGGATGCCGGATGTGGGCCTACGGCAGCGAACAGGACGCGATTCGCGACGCGCTGCGGCTGTCGCGCGGCATGACCTACAAGTCGGCGATGGCGCGCCTGCCCCTCGGCGGTGGCAAGTCGGTCGTGATCGGCGATCCGCAGCGGGACAAGAGCCGCGCCCTTCTCGAGGCACTGGCCCGCGCGGTGGACCGCCTCGGCGGGCGCTACATCGTCGCCGAGGACTCCGGCACGTCGGTGGCGGACATGCAGCTGATGCGCCACTTCACACCCCACGTCGCCGGCGTCGAGGAGCGTGTCACGGCCGATGGCGTGATCAGCGGCGACCCATCGCCGGCCACCGCGTACGGTGTGCTGGTGGGCATCCGGGCCGCGGTCAAGGCGCGGCTCGGGCGCGACGATCTGGCCGGCGTCCGGATCGCGCTACAGGGTGTCGGCCATGTCGGGCTGGCCCTCGCACGACGGCTCGAGGCGGCCGGCGCGCGTCTGTGGATCACCGATGTCCGTCGCGACGCATTGAGCCGCGCAGCGCACGAACTCGACGCCACGGTGGTCGAACCGGACGCGATCTTCGGCCTCGATGTCGACCTGTTCGCGCCGTGTGCGCTGGGTGCGGTGATCGACGACCGGAGCCTGCCGCAACTGAGGGCCGCGATCGTCGCCGGCGCCGCCAACAACCAGCTCGCCGAGGCCAGGCACGATGCCGAGCTGTTCCGCCGCGGCATACTCTACGCGCCGGACTACGTGATCAACGCCGGCGGCATCATCGACATCCATTACGAGCGCACCGGCTACGATCACGCCGCGGTGAAGCGGCACATCGAAGGCATCCAGGACAGCCTGACGGAAATATTCCACCGCTCGCGAGAACAGCAGCGACCGACCGGAGAGATTGCCGACCGCATGGCGGAAGAACTGTTCTAGCCCGCCTGCCGAAGCCGGCGACGCGCGATCGATGGCAAACGCGCCGGGTGGGCACCGCCATCGACCACAGGGCGTGACCAAGCTCCGCGGCGCGTCCATCGGACTGGCGGCAATCGACAGCCTTCGCGGTATGCTTCGGCCCTTACCTCGCGAGAACAGCTCGAACTGGAGACCGTGATGCCCGGACTGCTTCCCGACGTCGACCCCGACGGCCTGCTCGAATATTCGGTGGTCTATACCGACCGTGCGCTCAACCACATGTCGCAGAGCTTCCAGGGCGTCATGCGCGACATCTCGCGCGTGCTGAAGAAGGTCTACCAGGCCGAGGCGGCGATCGTGGTCCCGGGCTCGGGCACCTTCGGCATGGAGGCGGTCGCCCGCCAGTTCGCCACCGGGCGCCGCTGCCTGGTGATCCGCAACGGGTGGTTCAGCTACCGCTGGTCGCAGATCTTCGAGATGGGTGACATTCCGTCGGAGCAAAGGGTGCTGAAGGCACGCCGGATCTCGGACGAGCACCACGCGCCGTTCATCCCGGCGCCGATCGACGAGGTGGTGTCGGAGATTCGAGACTTCGAGCCCGAACTGGTCTTCGCGCCCCATGTCGAAACCGCCGCGGGGATGATCCTGCCCGACGATTACCTGCAGGCCGTGGCCGATGCGGTGCATGCGGTCGGCGGGCTGTTGGTGCTCGACTGCATCGCGTCGGGTGCAATCTGGGTCGACATGAAGGCGATCGGCGTCGACATCCTGGTCAGTGCGCCGCAAAAGGGCTGGAGCGGGTCCCCCTGCGCGGGTCTGGTGATGCTCGGCGAGACCGCCCTGGCGCGCATCGATGGCACCACCAGCACGAGCTTCGCGTGCGATCTCAAGAAATGGCTGCAGATCATGCAGGCCTACGAGAACGGTGGCCACGCCTACCATGCGACGATGCCGACCGACGCCCTGCGCCGCACGCGCGACGTCATGCTCGAGACCGAGGCCTACGGCTTCGACAAGGTCCGTGACGAGCAGCAGGAACTGGGCCGGCGGGTGCGCGAGTTGCTCGAGCGGGCCGGCTTCACCAGCGTCGCCGCGAAGGGCTTCCAGGCGCCCGGCGTGGTCGTCAGCTACACCGAGGACGCGGACCTGCACAACGGCCGCAAGTTCGTTGCCCAGGGGCTGCAGACGGCTGCCGGCGTGCCGCTCCAGTGCGACGAACCGGCGGACTTCCGGACCTTCCGGATCGGCCTGTTCGGACTCGACAAGCTGCACGACGTCGATGCTGCGGCGGCCCGCCTGGAACGAGCGATCGGCGCGCTTTGAGCCGGCCGTCCGGCGACCCCTGCCAGCGTCGGATTGAGCGAACTCCCGGCGCCGGCTAAGATCGGCCAACCCGATAGAATGGGAATCCCATGGCGGCTTCGAGTCTGCTCGCACTGATCGACGACATCGCGACGGTGCTCGACGACGTCGCGATCCTGACCAAGGTAGCGGCCAAGAAGACCGCGGGCGTGCTCGGCGACGACCTCGCCCTGAATGCGCAGCAGGTCACCGGCGTCTCTGCCGAGCGCGAGCTTCCGGTGGTCTGGGCAGTGGCCAAGGGTTCGCTGGTAAACAAGGCGATCCTGGTGCCGCTGGCGCTGGCGATCAGCGCGTTCGCCCCCTGGGCGGTGGTGCCGCTGCTGATGCTCGGCGGGGCCTACCTGTGTTTCGAAGGCTTCGAGAAGCTGGCCCACACATTCATCCACGACGCCGAAGACGAAGGCCACCAGACGGAACTGGCCCGTGCCCTGAGCGATCCCGGGATCGACCTGGTGGCCTTCGAGAAGGACAAGATCAAGGGCGCGATCCGCACCGACTTCATCCTCTCCGCCGAGATCATCGCGATCACCCTCGGCACCGTGGCCGAAGCCCAACTGCTGACCCGGGTGGTGGTACTGTCCGGCATCGCGCTGGTGATGACCGTCGGCGTCTACGGCGTGGTCGCCGCGATCGTCAAGCTCGACGATCTCGGCCTCTACCTGAGCACGAGGGTCGGAGGCCTGTCGCAGACCGTCGGCCGCGGCATCCTGCGTGCGGCGCCGTGGTTGATGAAGGGCCTGTCGGTGGCCGGCACCGCGGCGATGTTCCTGGTCGGTGGCGGCATCCTGGTGCATGGACTGGCGCCGCTCCATCACTGGATCGCGGCGCGCATCGTCGATTTGTCCGGGATCACCGGAACACTGGCGGAGATGGGTTTCAATGCCGCCATCGGGCTGCTTGCCGGTGCGCTGCTGCTGACTGCCGTGGGCGGCATTCGCCGCCTGCGCGCGGCCGCCGGACATTGAGCGGGATCAGGAACGACATGGCCGACCAGGCAAGCGAGGCGATGGCACCGATGAGTCAGGCCGAACAGGCGCCCGGCAGGCCGATGCTGCGAGTGCTGCTGATCGAGGACAGCGCCGACGACGCGTTTCTTCTGCTGCGTCGCTTCCGTCTCGCCGGCTACGAGGTCGTCAGCCAGCAGGTCTGCTCCGAGGCCGAGATGCAGCGCGCGATCTGCACCCAGCCGTGGAACCTGATCCTGTGCGACCACCGCATGCCCGGATTCGATGCGATGGCCGCACTGAACGTGATCAAGGGTCTCGGGCTCGACGTGCCCTTCATCATCGTCTCGGGCCAGATCGAGGAAGACAAGGCGATCTCGGCGATGCGCGCAGGGGCCCACGACTACCTCAACAAGAACCATCTCGAGCGGCTGCTGCCGGCGGTCGAGCGGGAACTGCGCGAGGCCGCGAACCGCCGCAGCCGCCGCGCCGCCGAGGAAACCCTGCGCGAAAACGAAGCGCGGCTGCGCTCGCTGGCCTCCAATACGCCCGGCCTGGTCTTCCAGATGGTGCGCGCCGAGGGCGGCGGACTGCTGTTTCCGTTCGCCAGCGAGGCCAGCGAGATGCTGCTCGGCGTGCCGGCCGCGAAGCTCGCCGAAAATCCGGATGGTTTCATCAAGCGGATCCTGACCGAGGACCGCGACAGCTTCATCGCCGCCCTCGGCGACGCCGACCATCCCGGTGCGCGGATCAACTGGGAAGGCCGGGTGTGCACACCCCGGGGCGGTATCAAGTGGGTCAACCTGCGGGCCTCGGCGCGGGTCCTGCCCGGTGGCAACATGGCCTGGGAGGGCGCCATGTGGAACATCACCCACAGCAAGCAGGCCGAAGCCGAGCTGCGCGAATCGCAGCGGCAGCTCGCCGAACTGTCGAACCACCTCCAGCACGTCAAGGAGGAGGAACGCGAGCGCATCGCGCGCGATGTGCATGACATCCTCGGCGGCCACCTGGTGGCCATGAAGTTCGAGATCGCGATGCTTGCCGGCAAGCTCGATGCGCCCCCCGAGGTGCTGGCCAGGCGTGCGGCCTCGCTGGGCAAGCTGGTGGACGAAGGGATCGAGACGGTGAGCCGGGTGACGCGCGAGCTGCGCCCCGGCATCCTGCGCGATTTCGGCCTCGCCGCGGCGATCGAGGGTCAGGCCGAGGATTTTACGCAGCGCACCGGCATCCCGTGCCGTATCCTGTGTGCAGACCACGACATCGAACTGGCCGAGAGCGCGTCGATCGCGCTGTTCCGGATATTCCAGGAGGCGCTGACCAACATCAGCAAGCATGCCGGCGCCGACCAGGTGGAGGTCCGGCTGACCGAGGAAGGCGACGATGTCATACTGGAAATTGCCGACAACGGCTGCGGCATCGCGCCGAACGACCTCAACAAGCCCCGCTCTTTCGGCCTGCGAGGTATCCGCGAGCGGCTCGCCAGCCTCGGCGGCGGCTTCGAGCACGCGGCGAACAAGCCCAGGGGCTCGCGACTGGTGGCACGGCTGCCGGTGCATGCGGGCATGGACCTGAAAGACGAAGAGGGCACGTCATGAGCAAACAGATTCGTGTCTTGATTGCCGACGACCACTCGATCGTGCGCCAGGGCCTTCGCCAGATACTCTCCGAGACCGAGGATCTGGCGGTGTCCGGCGAGGCGTCCAACGGCGTCGAGGCATTGCAGCAGGTGCGCCAGGACAGCTACGACGTGGTACTGATGGACGTATCGATGCCGGATCGCAACGGCATCGACGCGCTCA
Source organism: Rhodocyclaceae bacterium (assembly GCA_020445745.1). GTDB lineage: Bacteria > Pseudomonadota > Gammaproteobacteria > Burkholderiales > Rhodocyclaceae > Cognatazoarcus. Next base: position 19,573 of record JAGRGB010000118.1, read on the forward strand.
AGCTGATCCGCAAGGAGTTCCCGCGACTGCCGGTTCTGATGCTCAGCATGTATCCCGAGGAGCAGTACGCGATCCGGGCATTGAAGGCCGGTGCCGCCGGCTACCTCAACAAGCAGAGCGCGCCCGAGCAGCTGGTGACGGCGATCCGCCAGGTCGCCAGTGGCAAGAAGTACGTGTCGGCATCGCTCGCCGAGGAACTCGCCAACGCGATCACCGACGACGACGAGCGGCCGCTGCACGAGCGCCTTTCGGACCGCGAATACCAGACCCTGTGTCTGATCGCCTCCGGCAAGACCCTGACCCAGATCGGCGAGGAACTCAACCTCAGCGTCAAGACGGTCAGCGTCTACCGCGCCCGGCTGCTCGAGAAGATGCGACTGTCGAACAACGCCGAGCTGACCCATTACGGCCTCAAGCACGGCCTCGTCGAGTGACGCCCTGAGCGGCTCAAGTCGCCGGTGGCACGGCCGTAGACCGGGCACTGTCCCGCTTTCGCCCCGGTGCCATGGCCGTCGACCACAACAACCCCACCGAAATCGCGCGCGAGACCTTCCGGCTGCTGGCGCAAAGGCGCGTGCCGCCTACCCCGGCCAACTTCGAGCGTCTCTATCACGAAGTGGCCGGCAGCACGCCGCAGGAAGCGTTCCCGGCACGCCGACTGAAGAACCTGGCCGCCAGCCTGCCGCGCGACAATCCGGAAGCGGCGCGCACCGCGCGTCGCTTCGAGCAGTGCGTCGCCAAGGGCGACTGGGATGCGTTCGCCGGACTGATCGGCGAGATGTGCGGAGGCGACAATGAGCAGGCGCTGCAATGGGGCCCCGCGATCCGCGACCTGGTGGGCGAGTACGAGCGCAGCCACCACGGCGTGACCGCGGCCCGCAAGCGCGAGGCCCTGCAGCACGTCCTCGCCTCGACCGCCGACGCGACCACCCTGCACCAGCGCATCGGCGGCCTGGTCAAGGGCTGGCGACACCACCAGTCCGATGCCGCCGCCGACGACCCGACGACACCGCCGGAATCCGCGCCGGCGGGCGCGGTCGGAGATGCCGCGCCGATCGCGGGCGCCGCGGCGACCGGCGCGCCGCGCACCGACGGGCCGGATTTCGACGGACCCGCGACGGCCGGCAAGGTCGACGGCCGCCTCGCCGCGCTGATTGCCCAACTGCTCGACGACGGCCTGTCGCCGCTGATCGTCGACGTCCCCGACCTGGTCGACGAACTGCATGCCCTGGCCCACGATCTGCGCGAATCTCCCGTGGCACAGCTCGACGACGGCTGCCGGCAAAGGCTCGAGTCCGTCGTCAAGCGACTCGAATGGGTCGCCGAGGAACAGCTTGCGGTGCGCAGCGGATTGATCGGCGTGCTGCAACTGATCCTGCAGAACATCAGCCAACTGGTGTTCGACGATCGCTGGCTGCACGGCCAGTTGTCGGTGCTGACCGAGGTATTCACCCGCCCGCTCGACGTACGCACGCTCGACGATGTCGAACGCCGCCTGCGCGACGTCATCGACAAGCAGGGCCATCTCAAGCAGGAGCTCAGCGAAGCCCAGCGGCGACTCAAGACGATGCTGGCCGGTTTCGTGGACCGGCTCGCCGAGTTCAGCGCCACCACCGGCGAATATCACGACGCCATCGGGCGCTGCGCCGAGCGCGTGGCGAAGGCCGAGGACATCACCGAGATCTCCGACGTCATCGAGGAGATCCTGCAGCAGACGCGCATCGCCCAGGACGCCGCGCAACGCTCCCATCGCGAGATCAACGGACTCCGGGAGCAGGTCGAAGCCGCCAATGTCGAGATCGGCCGGCTCCAGCACGAGCTCGACCAGGCGAGCGAGATGGTGCGCCACGACGCACTGACCGGCGCGCTCAACCGCAAGGGCATGGACGACGCCCTGGCCCGCGAGATCGGTCGTGCCCGGCGGCACGACAGCCCGCTGTGTGTCGGTCTGCTCGACGTCGACAACTTCAAGCAGCTCAACGACACCTACGGCCACCATGCCGGCGACGATGCGCTGCGCCACCTGATCACGGTGATCCGCGAGAACGTGCGTCCCCAGGATTCGGTGGCGCGCTACGGTGGCGAGGAATTCGTCATCGTGCTGCCGGACACCGGCACCGACGACGCGGTGGCGACGCTGACCCGCCTGCAGCGGGCGCTGACCCGGCGCTACTTCCTGGCCGGCAACAGCAAGCTGCTGATCACCTTCAGCGCCGGCGTCACCCGCATCGCCGCCGAGGAGCGCGCCGAGGCCGCCATCGAGCGCGCCGACCGCGCGATGTACCTCGCCAAGCGTGCCGGCAAGAACCGCGTGATGACGGCCTAGCGCGCGATTCCGCGGGCCGACGACGCGCCGTCGCCGGTGTCGCCCGGTCGATGTCGGCGTGGGCGATCCCGGTCGCTTGACGCTATCATCCCCGCATGTGCGCCCGACCCTGTTCCCACGTCCTGTTCGATCTGGACGGCACGCTGATCGATTCGGCGCCGGCAATTCTCGCCAGCTTTCGCGCCGCCTTCGCGACGAGCGGCGTCGCGCCGGTGCGCCCGATCGACGAGAGCATCATCGGCCCACCCCTGACGGAGACCCTGGCGCTGCTGTGCGGCAGCCGGCAGCCGTCGCGCCTGGATCCGCTGGCCGAGGCCTTCAAGGCCAGCTACGACAGCACCGGCTATCGCGCGACCGAGGCCTACGCCGGCGTCGCCGGCATGCTGCAGGGCCTGCGCAGCGCCGGCTGCCGGCTGGCGATCGCGACCAACAAGCGCATCCATCCGACCCGCCTGATCCTCGAACATCTCGGCTGGGCGTCGTGGTTCGATGCGGTCTACGCGCTCGATCTGTTCGACCCCCGCCTTCCGGACAAGGCGGCGATGATCGCACGCCTGATCGCCGATCATCGCATCGCGACGGACGGCGCGGTGTATGTAGGCGACCGCGAGGAGGACGGGCTGGCGGCGGATGCCAACGGCCTGCCCTTCCTGGCCGCCACCTGGGGTTACGGCAGCCTGCCCCACCAGGAGCTGCGCCCGGGTTGGCGGGCGGCGACGGATCCGGACGAGTTGCAGCGGCTTCTGACCTGAGCACGGCGCCGGCGCGACAAGAATAGGCGGTGATTTGCCGCCCTCTTCGAGCGATCGCGCCCATCGTCCACGGCTTAGATTTGCCAACGTGGGCAATGGAGCTTAGCGCGATGAAAGCCGTGATCCTGGCCGGCGGACTCGGAACCCGGCTGTCCGAGGAAACCCAGTCCAAGCCGAAACCGATGGTCGAGATCGGTGGACGACCGATTCTGTGGCATCTGATGAAGGTGTTCACCGCCCATGGCGTCAACGAGTTCATCATTTGCCTGGGATATCGCGGCTACGTCGTCAAGGAGTTCTTCGCGAACTACTTCCTGCACACCTCCGATGTCACCTTCGACATGCGCGAGAACCGCATGGAAGTGCACGAGCGGCACACCGAGCCCTGGCGGGTCACGCTGGTGGACACCGGCGAGCAGACCCAGACCGGTGGCCGCCTGCGTCGGGTGCGGCCCTATGTCGAGGACGAGACATCCTTCTTCTTCACCTACGGCGACGGCCTCGCCGATGTGGATCTCGGCGAACTGAGGCGCTTCCATGCCGCCCACGGGCGCGCCGCGACGGTCACCGCGGTGGCACCGCCGGGCCGCTTCGGCGCCCTCGACATGGACGGACAGGCGGTCACGCGATTCAAGGAAAAGCCGGCCGGCGACGGCAACCTGATCAACGGTGGCTTCTTCGTACTGTCACCGCGCGTTCTGGACACCATAGACGGCGACGACATGCCATGGGAGGCGGCGCCGATGCAACGCCTGGTCGCCGAGGAGCAGTTACGTGCCTTTGTCCATCGTGGTTTCTGGCAGCCAATGGACACCCTGCGCGACAAGCAAAACCTCGATCGCCTGTGGCTCAGCGGCCACGCGCCGTGGAAGATCTGGAAATGAGATCGTCGCGCTACGCCGGGCGCCGCGTACTGATCACCGGCCACACCGGCTTCAAGGGAAGCTGGCTGTCGTTGTGGCTGTCCCGCCTGGGCGCACGGGTCAGCGGTTTCGCGCTGGCGCCGGACACCGAGCCGTCGCTGTACGTCGCGGCCCGCGTCGACGAACGGGTCGACTCGATGATCGGTGACATCCGCGATGCAGACCGGGTGGCCGAGGCGGTCGCCGGCTTCGCGCCCGAGATCGTCTTCCATCTCGCCGCGCAGCCACTGGTGCGGCGCGGCTACGCCGAGCCGCTGCATACCTTCGCGACCAATGTCATGGGCACGGCCAACCTGCTGGATGCGGTGCGCCGCAGCGGATCGGTGAAGGCCGTCGTGGTGGTCACCAGCGACAAGTGCTATCGCGAGGACACCAACACCTTCGGCTACCGCGAGACCGACCCCCTCGGCGGCCACGACCCCTATGCGGCGAGCAAGGCCGCCGCCGAGCTGGTCACCAGTGCCTGGCGCGCCAGCTTCGGCAACTGCCCCGGTGCCGCGCTGATCGCCACCGCGCGCGCCGGCAACGTCATCGGCGGCGGCGACTGGGCCAGTGATCGGCTGATTCCCGACCTGTGGCGTGCCGCCCGTTCGAAGCGACCGGCGCTGATCCGCAACCCGGCCGCGGTACGACCCTGGCAGCATGTCCTCGAGCCCTTGTCCGGCTACCTGCTGCTCGGCGAGAGGCTGCTCGGCGGCGACGCCGAGGCGGCCGACGCCTGGAACTTCGGCCCGGCACTGGCGGACATGGAATCGGTCGAGAAGCTGTGCCAGTCGATGTGCCCGCGCCTCGGCGTCGAATGGCGCTACGATCGCACGCCCCAGCCCCGCGAGGCAGCCGTCCTGCGCCTCGACAGCTCCAAGGCGGCGATGCGCCTGGGCTGGCGGCCACGCTTCTCGCTCGACGAGGCGATCGCGCTGACCGGCGACTGGTACGCCCGCTTCGACGCCGGCGAGGACCCGCGCGGACTGTGCATCGAGCGCATCGAACGCTACGAGCAATGCCGGCGCCGCTGAACGATTCCTGCCGATCGCCGCAAGCCGCCTTGCCCGGCGCAGCGTGCCGCGATCGCGGCCGGGATCGGCCGGACAACGCCGATTCCCCCACCCGGCGCCGCCACGAGCCACCGACCGCCTCGCCCGCGCGGCCGCCCCGGGGCGGCGCTTGCGGTCGCCGCGAGCGGGTGTCGCGCAGCGACGGGAGGATCGTCCGATGAGCGCACCACCGAACCGCGCGGCGGTACGCGCCGCGGTCACCGCCTGGTGCGACGCCCTGCCCGAGACGGCCGCATTCGAGCCCGGGCGGACACCGGTACCGGTCTCTGGCAAGATCGTCGGCACCGCCGAGCGCCTGGCGATGGTCGAGGCGGCCCTCGACGGCTGGCTGACCACCGGCCGCTTCAACGAAGCCTTCGAGCAGCGCCTCGCGGCCTGGTTCGGCCTGGCCCGGGCGCTGACCGTCAATTCCGGTTCGTCCGCCAACCTGGTGGCGGTATCCAGCCTGTTCTCGCCGCGCCTCGGCTGCGCCGCGATGCGCCCCGGCGACGAGGTCATCACCGTCGCCGCGGGCTTCCCGACCACCGTCAATCCGATCCTGCAGAACGGCGCGATCCCGGTTTTCGTCGATATCCGGCCGGATACCTACGACATCGACGTCGCACGCCTGGAAGCGGCGCGGAGCCCGCGCACGCGGGCGATCGTGCTCGCCCACACGCTCGGCAACCCCTTCGATCTGGCCGCGGTGAGCGACTTCTGCGCACGCCACGGATTGTGGCTCGTCGAGGACTGCTGCGATGCGCTGGGCTCGCGCTATCGCGTCGCGGACGAAGCACCGGCCTGGCAAGCCCGCATGCCGGATGCCCGCGACCCGTCCCTGTGGCGCCCCGCCGACGACGCCCCGCGCGAGCGCCACGTCGGCGCCTTCGGCCACTTCGCGACGGTTTCGTTCTACCCGGCCCATCACATCACGATGGGTGAAGGCGGCGCCGTGCTCAGTTGCGAGCCGGATCTGGCGGCGATCGCCGAATCGATCCGCGACTGGGGGCGCGACTGCTGGTGCGCGCCCGGCTGCGACAATACCTGCGGCCGACGCTTCGACTGGCAGCTGGGCGAGCTGCCACGCGGCTACGACCACAAGTACACGTACTCCCACCTCGGCTACAACCTCAAGATCAGCGACATGCAGGCCGCCTGCGCGCTCGCCCAGATGGACCGCCTTGAGGAATTCGTCGCGGCCCGTCGCCGCAACTTCGAATACCTGTCGGAACGTTTCGCCGATTGCCAGGACGTGCTGGCCCTGCCACGCGCGACCGCCGGATCGGCGCCGTCGTGGTTCGGCTTTCCGCTGACCCTGAGGCCGGAAGCCGGGGTCGACCGGGTCGACATGTTGCGCTGGCTCGACCAGCACCGCATCGCCAGCCGCCTGCTGTTTGCCGGCAACCTGACCCGCCAGCCCTACATGACCGGCCGCGACTACCGCGTCGCCGGTTCGCTCGAGGTCACCGACCGGATCATGAGCGACACCTTCTGGATCGGCGTCTGGCCGGGCCTCGACGAAGCCATGCTGGAGTACGCCGCCAACCGCATCCGCCTGTTCCTGGGGCGGGACTTCGACTGAGAACGCTGCCGATGAAACCGCTCTTCGTATTCGAGATGGCGAACAACCACATGGGTGACCTGGAGCACGGCATCCATACCATCCGTTCCGTGCGTGACGCCTGCAGCGGCTTCGAACAGGACTTCGATTTCGCCTTCAAGCTGCAGTACCGCGACCTCGACACCTTCATCCACCGCTCGCTGCGGGGCCGCAGCGACATCAAGTACATCAAGCGCTTCGAGGAAACCCGGCTCGACGACGACGCCTTCCGCACCCTGGTCGCGGAGATGCGGGCGATGGGCTTCGGCACCGTGTGCACGCCGTTCGACGAGGCCTCGGTGGCACGCATCGAAGCGCACGGCATCGACACCATCAAGATCGCCAGCTGCTCGTTCGGCGACTGGCCGCTGATGGAGCGCATCGCCGCTGCCGGCAAGGCGGTGATCGCCTCCACCGCGGGCGCCGGCGAAGACGTCATCGACCAGGTCGTGAGCTTCTTCCTGCATCGCCACACCACGCTGACCCTGATGCATTGTGTCGCCGAGTACCCGACCCCCGACGACGCGCTGCAACTCAATCAGATCGACCTGCTGCGCCAGCGCTACCCGGACTGCCGCATCGGCTATTCGACCCACGAGTCGCCGGCCAACACCGAGGCGGTGATGATGGCGCTGGCAAAGGGCGCGTCGGTGTTCGAGAAGCACGTCGTGCTGCCGACCGAGCGATATGCCGCCAACGCCTATTCCGCCGACCCGGGACAGATCCGGGCATGGCTGGCAGCCGCCGAGCGCGCCCGCCGGATCTGCGGGCGGCAGGGCCGCTACGAACCGTCGCCGGGCGAGCGCAACAGCCTGCACTCGCTGCGCCGCGGCGTCTTCGCGTTGCGCGACATCGCCGCCGGCAGCGAGATCGACGACAGCGCGGTGGAGTTCGCGTTCCCGCCGGCGGAAGGGCAGCTGACCGCCAACGAGTGGTCGAAATACGCGCGCTTTACGGCCCGCGAGGCCATTCCGGCCGGCGCCCCGGTGCGCCATGGGGCGATCGCGGAACGACAGCTGCGAGGGCGCGTGCTCGACGCGGTGACCCGCGTCAAGGCCCTGCTCGCGGCCGGCAACATCGTCGTCCCGGGCAAGTCCGACCTCGAGCTGTCCCATCACTACGGCATGGAGCGCTTCGACGAGTTCGGCCTGACGATGGTCACCGTGGTCAATCGCGAATACTGCAAGAAGCTGCTGGTGATGCTGCCGGGCCAGACCCATCCGGAGCAGTACCACGAGAAGAAGGAAGAGACCTTCGTGGTGCTCCACGGCGAGCTCGACCTGTGGCTCGACGGCGAGCACCAGCGGGTCGCTGCCGGCGACGTCGTCACGGTGCAGCGCGGCGTGCGGCACCGGTTCCACAGCCGGGCCGGCACGGTGTTCGAGGAGATCTCCTCGACCCACGCCAAGGACGACTCCTACTACACCGATCCGGCGATCGCGGACAACCCGCGGCGCAAGACCTGGCTCACCTACTGGATGTGACGATGGCACTTGTCAGGGTCGCCGACTGGATCATGCAGCGCCTCGCCGACGAGGGGCTGCGCCATGTCTTCGTGCTGCCCGGCGGCGGCGCGATGCACCTCGACGACGGGCTCGCCTGCGAGCAGCGACTGACTGCGGTGCCGTGCCACCACGAACAGGCCTGCGGCATCGCCGCCGAGGCCTACGGGCGCACCGGCCACCCAGCCAACGCCGGTTTCGGCGTCGCGCTGGTGACCACCGGGCCCGGCGCGACCAACGTCGTGACGCCGGTGGCCGGCGCCTGGATCGACTCGATTCCGCTCCTGGTCATCTCCGGCCAGGCCAAGCGGGCGGACCGCCTCAACGGCCGGCCGCTGCGCCAGGGCGGTGTGCAGGAGGTGGACATCGTGCCGATGGTGCGCCCGATCACCAAGTACGCGGCCACCATCACCGAGCCCGGCGACGTCCGCCGCCATCTCGAAGCCGCGCTGCACGCGATGAGCAACGGCCGGCCGGGGCCGGTCTGGATCGACGTGCCGCTCGACGTCCAGGCCGCGCCGGTGGATCCAGACACCCTGCCGCCGGCGACCCTGCCGCACGGCATGCCTGCCGCCAGCCCGGACCTGGCGCAGGTCGCCGGCTGGCTGGCCGGCGCCCGGCGGCCGCTGCTGCTGGCCGGCCACGGCGTGCGACTGGCCGCCGCCGGCGAGCGCCTGCGCGCCCTCGCCGAGCGCCTCGGCGTGCCGCTGGCGACCACCTGGAACGCCACCGACATCCTCCCCTGGGACCATCCGCTCAATGCCGGCCGGCCCGGCGTCGTCGCCGCCAGGGGTGCCAACTTCGCCGTGCAGAACTGCGACCTGTTGATCAGCATCGGCTGCCGCCTCGACAACATCATCACCGCCTACAACCCACGCGGCTTCGCGCGCGCCGCACGCAAGGTGGTGGTGGACATCGACCGCCACGAGCTCGATGCCAAGGAGATGGCGCTCGACATGGCGCTGGCGATCGATGCCGGGGCATTCATCGAAGCCCTCGGTGCCGCCACCAGCGGTATCGCGCTGCAGCCCGAAATCGCCGAATGGCGTGCCCGGATCAGCGGCTGGAAGCAGCGCTACCCGGTGTTCGACAGTGCCGCTGCGCCGGCGTCGGGACGGATCGGCCACTTCCAGTTCGCCGATGCGCTGTCCGACGCGATTCCGCCGCACACCCTGATCGCCACCGGCAGCTCCGGACTCGCGGTCGAGGCCTTCTACACCGCGTTCCGCAACAAGGCCGGCCAGCGCATCTTCCTGACCTCCGGACTCGGCGCGATGGGCTACGGCCTGCCGGCCGCGATCGGCGCCTGCCTCGGCAACGAATCCCGGCCGATGGTCGCGGTCGAGTCCGACGGCAGCCTCCAGCTCAATCTGCAGGAACTGGCGACACTGGCCGGCCACCGGCTGCCGATCTGCCTGCTGGTGATGAACAACGACGGCTACTGCTCGATCCGCAACACCCAGCGCAACTACTTTGCCGGCCGCTACCTCGGCACAGGTCCCGAGGCCGGGCTGGCGATGCCGAACCTGGAACGGCTGGCGGCCGCCTTCGAGCTGCCTTTCCTGTGCATCGACGACGCCGCCACGCTGGCCGACGACCTCTCCCGCGCGATGGCGCTGCCGCGCCCCTGCGTGATCGACGTGCACCTGCTGCGCGACGAGACGCTGGCGCCGAAATGCGCGGCGATTCCCCTCGCGGACGGCTCGATGCGCTCGATGCCGCTCGAGGACATGAGCCCGCTGCTGCCGCTGTCCGTCCTTCAAGGCGAAATGCTGGTTCCGCTCCTGAGCCAGTCGGTGGAGGCGAGGGCGTGACCCCGGCCACCGCCTGCCCGTGTTGTGGCAGCAGCCGATCGGACAGCGCTAATGCGCCGGAACCCCATCACCACTGTATGGCGTGCGGCCACCGCTGGCGCCAGCGGCCAAAGCACATCGACTATCGATCGCAGCGTGGGCGCAATGCACTTGCCGCCGAAACGCTCGAGCGGAAGTATTGCGATCGACTCGCATCATTGCAGCCCCAGCTTGCCGACGGTCAACGACTGATCGAAATCGGCTGTGCGGAAGGCGAGCTTGGCAGGCGCATCAAGTCGCGGTACCGAGTCGACTACACTGGGATCGAGCCGTCGAACGACGCGAGGCTAGCGGGCAAACACCTCGATCATGTGAGGCCAGACTGCGCTGGATTGGCTGGGTCCGCGTTCGACGGCATCCTCGCCTTCCACGTACTCGAGCACATTGACGACATTTCGGCAGAACTCGGCAACTGGCACTGTCTTTGTGCCGACAGTGGCTGGATCGTCGTCGAGGTACCACGCGCCGCCGGACATCCCGACCTCCACTGGGACCGCAATACCGAGCACCTGCACCAGTTCAGTGGCGCCTCGCTGGCGACCCTGGTGGAAGGCGCCGGTTTTCGTATCGACCGCCTCGATGCCGGTCATTTCGAATCGGTCGGCTATCCGGATTGTCTTCGACTGCTGGCCCGTCCTGCCCGCAGCCCTGAAAAGCAGCAGGCCGATCTGTTGGCGCGCTTCCATCGGCATCTTTCAGCACCATTCCTGGTACGTGGCTGCGGCGGAGACTTCTCCAATTATGTCGCGCCGCTTGCAGACCGCCTGCCAATCGCCGGCTTTGTCGGCCCGGCACAGGAAGAACCGCTACCGGGAATCCGGTGCCGCCCCTACCGGCCCGCAGACGACACCTCGAAACCGATCCTGATCGGAACACTGCGTTTCGAACGGGAAGTCATCGAAGATCTCCTTGCCGAGGGGCACCCGGCGGGCCTCATCGTCACGTTGAGCAGGATCCTGGAACGATGAACGGGACTCAGGTCGATCGGGCATGCCCCGTCTGCCTGGCGACGGGCACGGACAAGGTGTTCGAGAACCGCATGAGTCCAGTCGGCGGCTTCGACATGAGCTACCGTGTGGCAAGCTGCCGGGGCTGCGGTTTCGTCTTCGCGAATCACTTGCCTCCCGCGCGACGCTACTCGGACTATTACCGGGAACTCTCGAAGTACGACACCTGCGCTGACGCCGCGGCAATTTCCGACACGGAGCGATTGCGCGCGAGCCGGGTCGTGGCGATGTGTGAACCCTACATCGAACGGACCAGCGCGATCGCAGATTTGGGTTGCGGCTCCGGAACGCTTCTCGGTAGCTTCCGCGCGAAGGGATGGGAACGTCTGCACGGACTCGATCCGGCACCGAAGGCAGCGGCGCAGGCACGGGCGATGTTCGGACTGAGCAGCATAAAGTCGGGCCTGCTGGCCGACGCGGCCCGGCTTCTGCCGCTTCGGCAATGCCGCCTGATCTGCCTTACGGGGGTCCTCGAGCACCTGCCCAGGCTTCGCGAGGAAATGTCATCCCTGATGGCATCGATCGCGGACGGCACCTTGGTCCTGGTCGAGGTTCCTGCGCTCGAGCGATTTCGTCGAAAGCCCTTCGAGCCTTTCGGCGAGTTCTCGCTGGAGCACATCCAGTATTTTTCGGCCCGCTCCCTCGAGCAGTTCTTTGCCGGACTCGGCGCCCGGCGGGTCGAGATGGAGTTGGCGGACCTTCCTCAGGGCACCACGGACAGCATCTTCGGGCTCTTCGCCAAGGGCGGGGCACCGAACCCAGGACGCGAAGTCAGCGACGACGGTGCCGAAATCCGCGCGTATGTGACTGAGTCCGAGGCGCTCATGTCACTCGTCCGCGAGCGAATCGCCAACTGCAGAGGCCCGCGCATCATCGTCTTCGGCGCTGGCAGCCATTCGGCCAGATTATTGCCATTGCTCGAACAATGGGGGATCGCGTCGCGCATCACCGCCATCGTCGACCGCAACCCGAACCTCCACGGCCGGTGCATCGGACGATGGACTGTCGAATCGGTCGCACGCATCGCCGACGATCCCGAGGCAACACTGCTGGTTTCTACTTTCCGCAGCCAGACCGAGGCCTCGCTCGCTTTGGCTGCAAGCTTTCCGAACCTGCAGCTGTTGCCCTACGCGGCGGAGGAGTTCCGGCCATGACCGCCTCTTCGATCGACCGGGTGGCACGACAAGATCTGTCCAATCTGCTGAAACGCCATCCACTCCCCGAACTCCGTGGTATGCGGATTCTGATAACCGGCGGCACGGGATTCCTCGGGCGTTGGCTATTGACTGCGATCGCCCAATTGAACGAAGTCGGAAACGCTCTGGAGGTTGTTCTGACGACGCGCGATCCGGATCGCGCGCGCCGCACGATACCGTGGCTCGACAACGCAACCTGGGCGAGCCTTGTCGCCTGCGATCTGAGTCGCGACACGCTGCCGCATGGACGATTCGATGCAGTCATCCACGGCGCCGCCGACACATCCGCAAGTGCGGCCTCCCACCCGGTCACCCTGCTCGAATCGATAGTCGAAGGCAGCCGCAAGGTGCTGCGGCGCGCCGCCAACGACCAATGTCGCCATGTCCTGATGATCAGTTCGGGTGCGGTCTATCTGCCACAAGAGCCGGGGCGCCGCTCACTGTGTGAAGATGCGCCGTGCGGCGGAAACCCGCAGTACGGCGCGAACGCCTATGGGCTCGGCAAATGTGCGATGGAAGCACTCGCGATCGCCCATGCCGACACCTTCGGACTACCCGTGGCAATCGCGCGCTGCTTCGCGTTCGTCGGCGGGGGTCTCCCGCTCAATGCCCATTTCGCAATCGGCAACTTCATCCGCGATGCGCTGGCAGGCGGTCCGATCGTCGTGGCGGGCTCAGGAACCGCCATCCGCAGCTACCTTTACGCGGCCGATCTCGCCGTCTGGCTGTTGTCGATCCTCGTCCGCGCGCCTGCGCGCGCAGTCTACAACGTGGGCTCCGACCAGCCCATCCACATCGGCGCGCTGGCCACCTCCGTACGCGACCTTCTGGCCCCCGAGGCACAAGTCGTCATCGAGGATCGGACCCGCAGCGAAGCGCGACCATGCTACCTGCCTTCGATTCATGTGGCCCGCAGGGAGCTTGGCCTGGACGTGTGGACACCGCTCGAAACTGCGATCCGCCGCACGGCCGAAGCGGCCGCGGCGCAACGGGCACCGTGGGCGAGCCTGTCCCAGGACAGGGGCACTTCCTGCCCAGGCCAAACACCGTCGCCAGACGCATAGAACCGAAATGGAGGCGCGCGTGGCCAGCAATGTAGACATCGTCATCATCACGTACAACCAGGAAGAGTTTATCGAGCCATGCATACGTTCGGCAGTCGAACAAACGGCGCACAATGTTCGGATCACCATCATCGACGACTGCTCGTCGGACCGGACGCCGGAGATCGCGGAGGCTTTGGCCCGGCAATGCGGCAATGCACGCTTCCTTCGAAATGAGAAGAACCTCGGCGAACGCCACACATCCAACAAGGCTTTCGCGACCACCAACGGCGACTATTTTCTTTTGCTCCACGGCGACGACCTCTTGCACCCGCGCTTCGTCGAGGAAACGGTAAATAACGGACTCGAGAAGCATCCCAGTTGCTCCTTCTCGTACGCCTTGGCATCGCGCATCGTCGGAGGCGAGGTGATCGACGACCTTTACCAGTTCATTCCAAGGCTGGCGACCGGGCCTCACGACCTTCTCCCCTACCTGTGCTTCACCAACTGGATCTCGCCATCATTCGGAATCATGAGGCGCTCGGCCTGCGAGAAATTCGGCGCAATTCAAAGCTATATCGACAAGAAGGCGCCGACTTTCCTTGACCACTACATGTACTCGCGGCTCGCCGCCCACGGAGACTGTTATGTCGTATCGGAACGGCTCGGCCAGTACCGGATCCACGACAAACAAACGAGCAGTGTCATCCGGCAAAGGATGAACGAGTATGCAATTGTCGTTTATGACCTGATCTTCAGCGATGTCGAACACTTCGATGTGAAGCATCGCTACATGGCGAAGGCAAACCAGATCGGGCGTCTCCTGACCATGAACGGCATCGCCCGAACAGTGCTGGAGATGATCCGCAGCCCGGAGATCGCTCCGATCCTCAGGCCCACCGCGGCCGCACTGCTGACAACCATCGCGGACACCTTAGGCAATTTTACCTTCGACAGCAGCCGCGATGCCTCTGCAAGAAATTTCCAGCTGGAGGATCCGCGCAATCTTGACGTTCTTCGAAGTGCCGCGAGCAAAATCTCATGAAATTCCAAACCGCCCTGCGAGAGCCTGCGCATACGCCGCCTGCGCAACTGGATGTCGAAGAGCCGATCTTCGTCACGAAACCGCACCTTCCGCCGTTGGAGGATTTCATCGACACCCTGCGGCAAATTTGGGCAAGCAAGGTTCTCACCAACGGCGGTCCGTTGCACGCGGCGTTCGAAGAAGCGCTCGCACGATATCTTGGCGTGGAACACGCCGTTCTGTTTGCCAACGGGACCCTGGCCCTAGTTACCGCTCTGCAGGCTCTTCGCATCGGAGGGGAAGTCATTACGACACCCTATTCGTTCGTAGCAACTGCCCATGCCTTGCTCTGGAACGACATCAAGCCGGTGTTTGTCGATGTCGAGCCGGACACCTGCAATATCGACCCGGAACTCATCGAGTCGGCAATAACCCCCGCGACGACCGCGATCCTCGGAGTGCACTGCTATGGCAACCCGTGCAAGGCGGCGCGCATTCAGCAGATCGCCGACAACTACAACCTGCGCGTCATCTACGACGGCGCTCACGCCTTCGGCGTCACCGACGTCGGCGGCAGCGTTCTGCGCCACGGCGATCTGACCATTCTGAGCTTTCACGCGACGAAGGTGTTCAATACCTTCGAAGGCGGAGCGATCATCTGTCCCGACGCACGCACCAAGCGCCTGATCGGCCATCTGAAGAATTTCGGCTTCGTGGACGAGGTGACGGTGGTCGCCACCGGCATCAATGGCAAGATGAGCGAGATCAATGCGGGATTGGGGCTTCTCCAGTTGCGCGACTTCGATTCGGTGCTGCAACGCCGCAAGGCATTGTACGAGCAGTACCTGGAGGCCCTCGCCGCACTGCCGGGCCTGCTGCTGCCGACTCCCGAGCACGCGACGAAGTACAACTATTCCTATTTTCCCGTTCGCGTGACGCCGGCTTTCGCAATCTCGCGTGACGATCTGTATGCGCGGCTACGACGCCAGAACATTTTTGGACGACGCTACTTCTTTCCGCTGATTTCGGAGTTCCCGATGTATCGCGGCCTGCCGTCGGCAGCCGCAGATCGCTTGCCGGTGGCCACGCAGATTTCGCGCGAGGTCATTTGCCTGCCCCTCTATCCAGACATGACCCCGGGTGACGTCCGGCGCGTCGCGCGCGCGATCGCCTCCGCGCGCGACGAGGCTAATCAGCAATGAGCAAGCCTTCTCGCGGCTTCGTGGTCTTCAGCGGATACAACTCGCGGGCAGTGATCGCTTTCGCACGGGCCATGGCCCACCAGGAAGTACCGTTCTGCTTGGTCGCGAGGGATGGCGCCGACGAAATATTGAGGACTCGATTCGCGAACCGCGTCGCTGCCATCCGTCCAGATCGTTCCCTCGACCCGCAAAGGCTCGCAGCGTTGCTGGACGAAGTGCGCGAACGAACCGGCTTCGGGCGACTGGTGCTCGCACCGACGACCGAGTCGCTCAACCGGGTCTTCCTGGAGCACCGGGAACTCTTCGCGTCCGGAGGCGTCGATGTGCCGCTGGTTGCGCAGAAACTGTATCGCGAATTGTCCGACAAGCTGCCTTTCACTGAATTGTGCCGGGCGCACGGTATCGCCGTGCCAGCGGCGATCGACGATCCGCGGCAGGCCCCACTGCCGTTCGTCGCCAAGCCGATCGCCTACGATCTCGTGAACCCGGTGGCCCCTATGCTGATCTGCAAGGAAGAAGAGCGCCGGGCGTTTGTCGCTCGCCCCGACATGGATCGCTTCTTCCTGCAATCCTATGTCGGTGGACGCAGTCTCTATCTGCTGCTGCATGTCGGCCTGGACCAGCAGGTCCTGTCCTTCTCGCAAGAGAATTTCATCCAACAGCCGCACGGGAAATCCATTGTCGCGGCATGCCCCTCGGATTTTCACCACAGCGAGGAAGCCGCACGATATGTATCGATGTTATTGGCTGTCGGCTTTCGCGGATTGGCCATGATCGAAGTCCGGGAGCACCAGGGTAGATTTGCGATGATCGAGTGCAATCCACGCATGTGGGGGCCATCGCAACTGTTCGTCGACGCCATGGGCACAAACCTGTTCGAGGCGTTTGCACGTGACCATGGTTTCCCATGCAGCGTCCGGCCGCTGTTGGCCCGCACTGACTGCAGGTACTTCTGGTTTGGCGGGCTACTCGACGCACTGCAGGGAAATTCCTCGCCCACGTTCCACGCCTACTCGGCCCGCCGCTTGGCCGCCGAATTGCCGATCTGGATGGAAAACGACATCTTTCGGCGCGAAGACAGCTTAGACCTCTTTGCGGATACATTCGAGGCTGGCAGATGAATTCCATTGACCGCCTGCGGGAGCTGTACCGCGCGCGCAGCAAGCATTCCGACTACCAGCGCACAGCACCGGCCCTCGCGCCCCTTCTCGGAGACGACTGCCTGCCTTCCGTGGATCGGCTCGAGCCCGAACGCTTCCTGTTCCTTCACCGACACCTGCCGCTGGCAGGTCGTTCGGTCATCGACATCGGAGCCAACTGCGGCTATTTCACGCTCGAAGCACTTCGAGCGGGCGCCACCAGCGTCGTCGCTTTCGAGGGTAACCTGGAACACGCCGCCTTCCTGGGCCTGGCTGGCGAGTTGCTTGCGTTTGGGCCGAGGCTGACCGTCCGCGCCACCTACCTCGATCCCCGGCACGCCACCTGCAACGATCACGCCGACGTCATCTTTTGCCTCAACGTGATCCATCACCTCGGCGACGACTTCGGAGTCGACGCCACGAACGTAGGACACGCACGTCACGAGATGGGCCGGTATATTCGGTCGCTGACTCATCTCGGCTCACACTTGGTTCTCCAGTTGGGCTTCAACTGGCGCGGCAACCGGCACCTGCCACTGTTCGAACATGGAACCAAGCAGGAACAGATCGATTTCGTATCCTGGCTGGCGGGGGACGACTGGGCGATTCGTGCAATAGGAATTGCCCATGAGCGCGAGTCCTGCGCCGGGCTCCAATATGAACCGCCGGCATCGCACAATCTCGGACGACGTAACGATCTCGGCGAATTCGCGAATCGGCCGATATTCCTGCTCGAGAATACGTCACCGCCGCGGTGACCACGAATCCGCAACGAACGCAATCGGAAGACTCCCCATGCGAATCTTCAGCCGCAATCGCCCGTACTATGTCGATGCCCCCCCCTACCGCAGGACATCGGGCGGAATCCGCGTCATGCACCTGCTCTGCCATACACTCAATCGTATCGGCGAAGAGGCATACGTCTATACGCGCGAAACCGACCCGGCGCTCCACACGCCGACCCTGACCAGCGACATCGAGGCTGGGCATCGGGCTGCAAATCTGGATCCGATCACGATCTATCCGGAGATCGTGCAGGGCAATCCCCGTGGCTCCGGCTCCGTCGTCCGCTATGTTCTCAATCGGGCCGGCCTTATCGGTGGCACATCCCGATTCGACGCGAGCGAACTCGTCTATGCATTCGGGCAGAATATCTGTCCCGCCGGCACGCCGCTGGAATCGGTCCTGTTTCTTCCGCCGTTCGACCTTTCGGTATTCCATAACGAAAGCAATCCGGACGACTCACATCGCCACGGCGCACTCGTCTATATCGGCCGTCACGTCATGGAGGAGGAGGAACGACTTCGGCTGCCAGCCGATGCGCGTGAGATCAGTAGCACCTGGCCCAGTTCTCACGAAGCGCTCGCCGCCGAGCTTCGCCGGACGCAGGTCCTGTATTGCTTCGAGAGTTCGGCGATCGCGGCGGAGGCGGTCCTGTGCGGCTGCCCTGTGGTGCTCCTGCGCTCACCGCAATTCGACGGAACGGTCATCAGCGCGCAGGAAATCGGGACCTGGGGAATTGCGACGAACGATTCGCCTGCGGCCTTGGAAAAGGCTCGCCACGAATTACCGAAATTGCGCGAGAGCGTCATAGCGGCCGAAGCGCGTTACTGGAAAGACCTGGGTCGATTCGTCACGCGCACCCAGACGATGCCGGTTTCAAACCAGGGGAACGCCGGCATGCTGACCTCAAGGCAGCGGGATTACTCGCTGTGGCGCAGCCGCCGCACCCCCCAGGAGATCGACGGCCAGTTGCACGCCGAGCGGATGGTGTCGAAATGGCGCTTCCGCCCGCGCTTCGCGCTCGGCGTGCGATTCGGCGCGAGCGACGGCGAACTGCTCGCCAACACCATCGATGCGCTGGCCCGTCAGTGGTATCCGGAATGGTCTCTGGTGGTGTTCGCAGCGGGCATCGACGGCCCCCCCGAATTGCAGGGCATCGAACAGATCCGCTGGCTCGCCGACGCTGACCAGCAGCTTTCGTTCGCCACGCTGCGTGGCGCCCATGACGCCGATTTCTATGCGGTCCTGCCGGTCGGCACGATGCTCGACGACCACGGGTTGCAGGCCATCTCCGACGAGATCAACGCGTCGCCCCAGTGGCTCGCGCTCTACACCGACCACGACGAGACCGACGCCGAGCATGCCGGCGCCGAGCCGCATTTCAAGCCCGACTTCAACCCCGAACTGCTCTACTCGCGCAACTATGTCGGGCCGGCGGCCTTCGTTTGCCGCGAGGCGCTCGACGCGTTCGGCGACGGCGACGAGATCCTCTCGGCATCGCCCTACGGGCTGCTGTTGCGGATCCACGGCCAGACCGGGCCGGCGTCGATCGGCCACGTCGCCGATCCGCTGATCCACTGCCCCCAGACGACAGCCGACGACGATGCCGATGCGGCCGCGCTGCGCCGCCATTTCGATCGCTTCGGCAAGCGCGCGACGATCGAGGACGGCTGGTTCAGCCACACCCGCCGCGTGCGCTTCGAGCGACCCGCCGCGGCCCGCGTGTCGGCAATCGTGATGACCCATTCGCAACCCGGCTACCTGAAGAACTGCCTCGACGCGCTGATGCGCACCGCCGGCCAGCCGCCGTGCGAACTGATCGTCGTCGCCCATGCCGTGCGCGATCCCGACCTGAAGGCCTATCTCGCCGGGATCGAGACCGGCGCCCTCGGCATCCCATGCACGCTGATCCACGAAGCCGGTCCGTTCCGGCCGGCCGAGTTCCGCAACCGGGCGGCCGCTGCCGCCAGCGGCGACTACCTGCTGTTCATCGATGACGACACCGAGTCCTTCCACGACGGCTGGCTCGACGCACTGGTCGGGCATGCCGCGGCCTGCGGGCTCGCCGCCGTCGGACCACGGCTGATCAGTTCCACCGACGGACCGCCACGAATCGTCGGCGGCGGCCGCATCCTGGGGCTCAACGGGGTCGCCGGCGAGATCGGCACCGGCACACCGAGCCTGCTCGACGGCGGCTACGACCTGCGCCTGCAGGTCGACCAGGCGGTGTCGGCGCTGCCGGCCAACTGCCTGCTGGTAAGAAGCAGCGATTTCGAACGCCTCGGCGGCTTCGACGCCGCCGCCGCGCCGCAGCTGATGCACGACATCGATTTCTGCCTGCGCTGCACCGCCACAGGCGGCCGCGTGGCCTGGCTCGGCTCGGTCGATGTCGCCCACCAGGAAGGCGTCACCCGCGCCGAAGCCACCCGCAGCGCCAGCGGCCAGGCCGATTGGCTGGCGAATCTCGAGCACGAACGCCTGGCGCTGTTGCAGCGACACCTGCCGCGGATCGCCAATGACCCCCATTACAACCGCAACTACAGCCTGTGCGAATCGCATCACATCGATCTCCAGGCGATCGCCGACTGGCATCCGCGCTTCCACGACCGCCCACGCCTGCTGGGCGCACCACTGACCACCGGCGCCGGCCAGTACCGCATGGTGGCGCCGTTCAGGGCGCTGGCGCGCGCCGGTCTGGCCCAGTGCACGATCGTTCATCCGGTCGCCGACAACCGGCTGCGCACTTTGTCGGCGGTCGAGATCGCGCGCCTGGCCCCGGACGTGGTGATCTACCAGAACTGCATCGAGGTGCCGATGATCCGCCAGCTCGCGGAATCGTCACGCCTCAACCCGGACATCGAACACATCGCGACGATCGACGACCGGCTCGGCGACCTGCCGCGCGACAACCCGCACTATGCGATCCATGCGCGCCACGCACGTACCCGCCTGCGCGAAGCGCTCGCTCACTGCCGGCGCCTGATCGTCACCACCGAACCCTTGCGCGAGTACTTGGCCGACCTGATCGAAGACGTGCGGGTGGTGCCGAACTGCCTCGAACGCGACGTCTGGGGCGACCTGACGGGCGAGATCAACGATCACCGGCGGCCGCGCGTGGGCTGGGTCGGGGCGATGCAGCACGCGGGCGATCTGCGACTGATCGAACCGATCATGGCCGCCCTCGCCGACGAGGTCGATTTCGTGTTGATGGGGATGTGCCCGACCTTCCTGAAGCCCTACGCGAAGGAGGTCCATCCCTTCGTGTCGATCGGCGAGTATCCGCGACGGATGGCCACCTTGCGCCTCGATCTGGCATTGGCGCCCCTCGAGCAGCATCCCTTCAACGAATGCAAGAGCAATCTTCGCCTGATCGAATACGGCGCCCTCGGCTGGCCGGTGATCTGCACCGACATCGCGCCGTATCGCGACGGTGCTCCGCCGGTGACCCGCCTCGCCAACGATCCAACGCTCTGGATCGACACCATAAGGCAACGAATTCACGACCGCGACCACCTCAAAGAAGAAGGAATCCTGCTGCGTCGCTGGGTCCATGAGAACTACATACTGGAGGACAAGCTGGCGCTCTGGATGGCCGCGCTGCAGGGGAAATAGCGGAAATATTTCCTCAAGTTATCGACCTCGACCCCGTAATAGGCCTCAACGGCACAACACTGCCGTACATAGCTGGAACGCCGGCTCCACAGACCCCGGCGTCCGCCTGAAACTCGAGGAACCAAGGAGTCATAAAATGGCTGCCATCATCAACACCAACATCCAGTCCCTGAACGCTCAGCGGAACCTGTCGATGACGCAAACGTCGCTGGCGACCTCGCTGCAGCGCCTGTCTTCAGGCCTGCGCGTGAACAGCGCCAAGGACGATGCAGCCGGACTCGCGATCGCCACCCGCATGACCGCCCAGTCGCGCGGCATGACCGTGGCGATCCGCAACGCCAACGATGCCATCTCCCTGACCCAGACCGCCGAAGGCGCGCTCGGGCAGATCAAAGATCACCTGCTGCGGATGCGAGACATCGCGGTGCAGTCGGCCAGCCACACAAATCCGACGAGCGAGCGGGCCTCCCTCGAGGCCGAATACGACCAGCTGCAGGCGGAAATCAGCCGGATCGGCCAGCAGACCACCTTCAACGGGCTGAAGATCCTGGACTCGAATGCCGGCGCCCAGACGTTCCAGATCGGCGCCAACGGCGGCGAGACCATCAGCGTGACCACCACCGCGATCTCCGGTGGCGCCGTCTCCTCGGCGACCGCAGCCGCCTCTACGGTATCGTCCGCCGGTGGCGCATCGGCCGCGATCGCAACCATCGATGCCGCCATCGACAAGGTCAACACCGACCGCGCCACCTACGGCGCCGCCCAGGTACGCTTCGAGGGCGTGGTGTCGATGCTGCAGATCTCGCGCGAGAACCAGGAAGCCGCCGCCAGCCGCATCATGGACGCCGACTTTGCCGCTGAAACCGCGTCGCTGACCCGGGCCCAGATCCTGCAGCAGGCCGGTACCGCGATGCTGGCCCAGGCGAATGCTCTGCCGCAGAACGTGCTCAGCCTGCTTGGCTAAGCCGGGCTTGCAGTAGGTATGCGCGGGAGACGGCCGAGGCCCTCTCCCGCGTTGTCACTTCGCGGAGCTTAAGACCATGTCCGTCCAATCGATATCCCCCGCAGCGCTCGCGCAGGATCCCCTGAATGTGTCCCAGGCCCGCCAGATCGCCAATGCGGCCGAAAACCCGAAGCCCGAATCGGGACGGCGCAGCGGCGAGGTGGCACCCGGCGAGCGAGTCAAGCCGACAGACAATGCCGGCGAAGCCGAACGGATCGCGTCCCAGGCCGCGCCAGTCGATCCGAAGGCGCTGGAGCGTGCCCTGGAAAACATCCGCCGCGTCGTCGAGCCCGTGGCACACAACTTGCGTTTCACCGTCGACGAAGACACTGGTCGGACCGTCGTCAAGGTGCTCGACAGCGCGACCGACCAAGTCATCCGGCAGATCCCCAGCGAGGAGATCCTGTCCATCGCCAAGGCCCTGGACAAGCTGAGCGGTCTGCTGCTGGAACAGAAGGCCTGAACTACAGGAGACGCAGATGGCCGGCACGATCACATCGGCAGGCCTGGGTTCCGGA
>JAGRGB010000119.1 GCA_020445745.1 Rhodocyclaceae bacterium
CGTCGCAAGGCCATGCTCGAAGACATCGCCATCCTGTCCGGTGGCGTCGTTATCTCGGAAGAGACCGGCCTGTCGCTGGAAAAGGCTACCCTGAAGGATCTGGGTCAGGCCAAGCGCATCGAAATCGGCAAGGAAAACACCACCCTGATCGACGGATCCGGCGACGAAAAGGCGATCGAAGCCCGCGTCAAGCAGATCCGCATCCAGATCGAGGAAGCCACTTCCGACTACGACCGCGAGAAGCTGCAGGAGCGTGTTGCCAAGCTGGCCGGTGGCGTGGCCGTGATCAAGGTTGGCGCTGCGACCGAAGTCGAAATGAAAGAGAAGAAGGCCCGTGTCGAAGACGCACTGCACGCAACCCGCGCTGCTGTTGAAGAAGGCATTGTCGCTGGCGGTGGCGTTGCCCTGCTGCGTGCCCGTGCCCAACTCGGCAAGCTGAAGGGCGATAACCACGACCAGGACGCCGGTATCAAGATCGTCCTGCGTGCGCTCGAGCAGCCGCTGCGTGAAATCGTTTCGAACGCCGGTGATGAGCCGTCGGTGGTGGTCAATCAGGTCGTCAAGGGCAAGGGTAACTACGGTTACAACGCCGCCTCCGGCGAGTACGGCGATCTGGTCGAGATGGGCGTGCTGGATCCGACCAAGGTCACCCGCACCGCGCTGCAGAACGCCGCCTCGGTGGCCGGCCTGATGCTGACCACCGACTGCATGGTCGGTGAGCTTGCCGAAGACAAGCCGGCCGGCGGCATGCCGGGCGGCATGGGCGGCATGGGCGGCATGGGCGGCATGGACATGGGCATGTAAGCCCGCTCCGGACGCCTGTCCGCAAGGCCCCGTCGTCAGGCGGGGCCTTTTTTCGTCTACGGCGTGCGCAAACATCCGCACGGGCCAAGGCGCGCGCCGCGTGGGATAATCGGAGGGAAAAAAGGCGGCGGGGAGTCGCCCGCTGCGGGGCGGGGCGCTCCCCGGGACCCGGCAGCAAGTTGCAGCCGAATCCCCAAGACCGAGTAAAAGGAGAACAGCGGGATAGACCTTACGGGCCACCGCTTACGTCAAACTTACAGCGGAACTGGACATGCGGATTCTGTTGGCGGAAGACGATGCCGTCATTGCCGACGGCCTGGCGCGGGCGCTACGCCGCAACGGCTATGCGGTCGATCACGTGGCCACCGGGACCGAGGCCGATGCGGCGCTGGCGTCCCAGCCATTCGACCTCCTGATCCTCGATCTGGGCCTGCCCAAGCTGTCGGGCATCGATGTGCTGAAGCGGCTGCGCGCGCGCAAGTCGGTGCTGCCGGTGCTGATCCTGACCGCCCAGGACGGCGTCGAGGACCGGGTGCGGGGCCTCGACGCCGGCGCCGACGACTACCTCACCAAGCCCTTCGCCCTGCCCGAGCTCGAAGCGCGGGTGCGCGCCCTGACCCGGCGCGGCACCGGCCAGCCGCGCTGCATCGAGCTGGCCGGGCTCGAATACGACCAGGCGGACCGTCTGGTCAAGATCAACGGCCAGATCGTCGAGATGTCGGCGCGCGAGATCGGCCTGCTCGAGGTGCTGCTGTTGCGGGCCGGACGGCTGGTCAGCAAGGACCAGCTGGTGGACCACCTGTGCGGCTGGGGCGAGGAGGTCTCCAACAACGCGATCGAGGTCTACGTCCATCGTCTGCGCAAGAAGCTCGAGACCAGCGGCGTGCGCGTGGTCACCGTGCGCGGGCTCGGCTACTGCCTGGAAAAGCCGGATGTGGCTTAGGCGTCGGCGACCGGCCGGGGCGGGCAAGGAGGGCGGCGAGACCCACTACAACTCGCTGTTCGGCGAGATTCTCGACTGGATGCTGGCGCCGCTGCTGTTCCTGTGGCCGATCTCGATCATCATCACCCACAACGTCGCGGCGAGCATCGCCAACACGCCGTACGACCGCAGCATGGCCGACAGCCTGCGGGCGCTGGCCCAGATGATCACCGTCGACGCCGGTCGGGTCAGCGTCAACTTCCCGGCGCCGGCGCGCGCCCTGTTCCGCTCCGATCAGGACGACGTGGTCTATTTCCAGGTCACCGACCTCGCCGGACGGGTGATCTCGGGCGACACGGACATCCCGCCGGCGTCGCCGCCGCGCAATCTGGTGCCCGGCGACGTGCTGTTCCGCGATGGCGTGATCCAGGGCGAGGAGGTGCGCATCGCCTACCTGTTCCTGCGCGCCTACCCGCGCACCGACAGTCCGCTGGTGCTGCTCCAGCTCGGCGAGACCCGCAACAAGCGCAGCGACCTCGCCTCCCGCGTCGTCACCGGCGTGCTGTTGCCCCAGTTCGCGATCATCCCGCTGGCCGTGGTGCTGGTGTGGCTCGGGCTGACCCGCGGCATCGCGCCGCTCAGCCGCCTGCAGCGCATCCTGCGGCGGCGGCGGCCGTCGGACCTGTCGCCGATCTCGACGATCGGCGTGCCCGAGGAGGTGCGCCCGCTGATCATCGCCTTCAACGAGATGATGGAGCGGCTGGAAGAGAACCTGCACGCCCAGCAGCGCTTCATTGCCGACGCCGCCCACCAGATGCGCACGCCGCTGACCGGGCTGCGCATGCAGACCGAACTGGCGTTGCTGGAGAGCGAACCCGAGGCGCTGCGCAGTTCGCTGCAACAGATCGCCGGCAGCGCCGAGCGTGCCAGCCACCTGATCAACCAGCTGCTGTCGCTGGCCCGCGCCGAATCGAGCTCCGAGAAGATCTACGCGGTCGAGCGGGTGGACCTGTCGGCGCTGGTGAAGAACGTCGTCGAGGAACTGTTCCCCCGCGCGCTGGCCAAGCAGATCGACCTCGGCATCGAGGTCTGCGACGGCGAACTCGGCATCGACGGCAATCCGGTGCTGTTGCGCGAACTCGTCAAGAACCTGGTGGACAATGCGATCAAATACACGCCGGCCGGCGGCCAGGTAACGGTGCGCACCCAGGCCACCGACTTCGCGATCCTCGAAGTCGAGGACTCCGGCATCGGCATTCCCGAGGCCGATCGCGAGCGGGTGTTCGAGCGCTTCTACCGGGTGCTCGGCAGCGGCGAGGACGGCTCCGGCCTGGGCCTGCCGATCGTCCGCGAGATCGCCGAGCTGCACCGCGCCCGCGCGACCCTGAACCCCAACCCGTCGGGGCGCGGCACGATCGCGCAGGTGGTGTTCCCTTGCAGCTTCCAGCCCGCCGGTGCCAACCGCGAACTGTCGCCGGCGCCAGTGCCGGGCTGAGCGTCGTATTCCGCCAAGGCCGGCGCCCGCGTTGACCTGTTCCGGTCTTCGGCTATAATGCGCGCTCTTTGCGGCCAGGTAGCTCAGTTGGTAGAGCAGCGGACTGAAAATCCGCGTGTCGGCAGTTCGATTCTGCCCCTGGCCACCAGATCTAGAGCCGGTTCCCGCCTGATGGCGCGAACCGGCTCTTCTACAATCTGGTCGCGGTTTCTACATTCATGCGTAGATCGAAGCGATTCGGACTATCGGGGCCACCATAACTATGTATCTGCTGCGACTTGTCGTTGATACGAACTGCCTGAACGCGAAAGGTCGGTTAGGAGCGATGAACGACCTTCAGAGGTACCACGATATCGGCGCGGTCGAACTCATAGTGACTTCTACGCTTTCTGCCGAGATTGACCCGGATTCCTTGCAGGCAGACAAGGCGCGACAGTATCAGCGTGTCGGTGGCGATGTGTTCTTCCTCGACGGTGGGCGCGCAAACGCGGTGCCGGGAGCTCCCCTGAGACCCTCGCGATTCGACCAGCTGCGGTCAGGGCTATTTGACGCCCACCTGAAAGGCCGCCCCCTTACCCGAGCAATACGTGACTGCCTTCATCTCGATCAGGCGCAGATGAACCTCGCTGACATCTTCGTCACGAATGACAAGAAGTTGCATGATGCGTCGGCCCTATTGAGATCTGACGGCATCGCATTGACCGTGGCGTCACCGGAAAAGGCGCTACAAATAGTCAAAGAGCACATAGCGAAAACCGTAGGAACAGACGACCCTCATACAGTTGCGTCGCACACTTCCTCACTTGGCCCAGTCATCCTTGGTTCTACTACGATTGGCAGCTGTGCCTTTTGCGTGGGTCAAGAGGCGCACAGGCTTCTAACTTTGAAAATTGCGAACGGCCGCCTTGAACTAGAAGGAACTTTGAGAGACGAAGCCGGTGCACCGGCCGTAATCTTGCGACCAACGGCTCATACGGAAGTCTTGCACCCCCGAGCCGCCATCCGTGCATCTGGACGTGGGCCGTTGCTTGTCGGTAGAGAGCCGTACTCGGCAGTGGTGGTCTTGATTGGGGAGTGCCCGGTTTTGGCCGTACGTACTACGCATACGCTTCGAGTTGTCGTATTCGTGATGAATTTGCGAGACGAATTCGGCCGGTCAGTTGCTTCCATCGAAAGAGAGATGCTGACAGTGACAGGGGCAGGTCTTCACCTGCTTGGCAGTTAGTGTTTTTAGTGCTGGTCCATCTGCTTAGCGAAGTGGTCTCACGCGTTCCCCCTTTCGATCGCGGACGTAGTGTTCCATCATGTCCAACCTATTGCCAGCTGGCAATAGGCTTTACAAGCTAGGGATTCCGGGTGACAAACGCAATCGGGGCCGAAAGGCCCCGATTGCGTTGGTTCTGGCAGGATTTCTGGCAGACGGAACGAAACCCCGTTGCGGGCGTGTGCTCCCATGCGCCCGGCTGCGCTCCAGTGCGATTGGGGGCGTTTCGATGCTCGCGGATGAAGGCTGATGCAATGTCGGCCGTGCTTCCGGGGTCTAGCGTGACTTTTTCCACGCTTTGATCTCGCGTGGGGAGGTGCGCCATGGCCAAGCCGTTCACGGAAGGCGCCACTTGGTCGGGGTTCGGCCCTGCATCAGGGGCGAGCGCCACTACCTCGGTGGGTTCTCACTCTTGACAAGCCGCAACGCGATGCGGCCGAGTTGCTGCGCGCAACGTACCCCCGCCCCGCAGTGGGCCGGGGCAGCGCGAGCGGCGGGGCTGGCGGGATGTATCGGCCCTTACTGCGGGCGGGTTGCGAGTTCTTCATCGCAGTCCGGGCGACGAATGAAGAACACGGTTCCCCCAGCGGTGTCTTTGACGTATGCGTAATCGGCGGTGCCGCACGTGTAGCAGTTCGCCACATGCTTCGCCTCCTCCAAGGACTGGTAGCTGTCGATGTACCAGCGCTCCTTCTCCTCTGCGCAAAGCTTCACCGCATAGACGCTGAACATGTGGCCTCCATGGCCTGCCAGGGTAACGTCCCATTTTACCTTTCTTGACCTCTGAAGGCTCGTGAATATCCAGTAAAATCAATCGGCTTTGCCGAAATCCTGGTGGTGATGACGGAGGAGGCATCGCCCCCTCCCGGTCGCACCGCAGCGCGTCGACGAGCGCGGCAACCCCCGTGCTCTCGTCGCCGTCCATCCGTCGAGCGAACCGGCGCTGGCGCTGCAATTCGAGCACGCGCGCGTCCTTCCCGTCACGCCATCGGGCGCAGTCCTGGTCGGTCCCAATCGGCTCGACGGGCTCCCACATGGCCAACTCCATTCCGGCCATGGTGCTCTGTCGCGGTCGCCCGCCGGGCACGTCCTCGGGCGGATCCGGGGCCAGTGCGTTTTCATTGCCGCGTGCCGCAGCCGGTGCTAGTTTTCCTTGAGCGTGGTCATCATTGCAGCGCGGGCCGCGCCGGCCCGATCCCGGGTCGCCACCGGCAATCGGGATCGGCTGATGCGCGTCGGCTAGTCGCAATCGAATGGGTCGCTCGCCGGGCCCGTGCAGGGGACGAACGGATGCATGCGAAGCGGGTTGCCCGGTTGGGCTGGCGCGACTGCGGGGCCGATGGCCGGCTGGCATGTCCGTGACGCGCGTGCTGACCCTGCCGCTGCGACTGGATGCCTTGTTCCTCGCGCAGGACGCAGCGGTCGTCGGGCCGAGCGCGGATTTTTCGCGGCTGCCTTATCGCAGCGCCGGGCGCGGCGACCGCAACGGCGACCTGCCCTGGCTGTCGGAGCCGATCGTGCCGCAGCCCTTCGACGAGCCGACGCTGGTGCTCAAGGCAGGTGTCCACCTGCACTGGGCGTTGCCCGACGCCTACCATGTGGGGACCAGCCACGGCGGCCTGTTCGCCTGGCAGCCGGACGCCGGCGATGTCGACGCACTGGATCGGAGAAAGGTCCCCGGCGCGCTGTCGGCGTGTTTCGCTGCCGAGGGCGTGGCCTTGCCGCCTTCCCCGGTGGTGGTCGTCGAGAAAGCGGGCGAGGGCTGGCTGATCGTCGATGCCGTGGCCGACCACCAGTATCGCCTGCGCCGACGTGCGACGGGGGTTCAGGTCTATGGCGAAGGCGTGCGCTTTCCGCCGGTGCCGACGCGCTGGCTGGTACAGCGTCGCTGGCGTGGCACGCTGCGCCGCTGGATCGTCGAGAGCGACTACATCCATCCGCCTGACGCCGGCATCGACGGCGGTGCTCGGCAGGCGCCCATCCATTACCCGACGATGCCCACCGGTACCACGCCACCGTTCGTGCGCCTCGGGCGTGTGCGTGCCTTCGAGGGTTGGACGGAAGAGTCACCCATGACGCCGAAGCAGTTTCTGGCGCCGCTGACGGCGGTCGGTTACGGCGATCCGCACTTCGCCGTGCTGTATGCCAACTGCCACAGCGTGTTCGGGTTTCACGATGCGGAGATTGCCCGGGTGGCCGAGGCCGAGCGGGGTGATCTCGAATACCAGCTCGTCGGCTGGCACGTGTCCGCGAGCGACGATCCGCTTCGTTCCGTGCAACTGCACGATGCCCTCGCGCTCGTGCAGGCGCGCGACGGCGGGTCGCCGGACAGCGCAGACGAAACCGCCCGGGTGGCAGCCGGTACCGAGGCGTTGGACACGGCGTTCGGCTGGCAACTGCCCGACCCCGAGGCCGCCACGCCACCCACCACTGCCGACCTGCCCGAGCGCATCGCGTGCCTCGCCAGCGTCACGGTCGAATGCGCCGGCGCCGCGTTCGCCGACAGTGCCCGCCGCAACGAGTGCACCACCCCCTGCGTGCTGGCCATCGGCCATACCGGCAGTGAAGCGGTGTCGGCCTATGCCGCGTGGCGCCTGGGGGGTGATACGTCGATTCGCGAAGATCAGCTGGAGGCCCTGCATCTGGCGCCCAAGCTCGATGGCCTGCGCATCGATATCGGCCCGAAGTTCCGCGAAGCGCGGCACGAGAAGGCGTTCTCCGCGGTCGACGCCGGCAGCCTGTGGACGGTGACGGCGCCAGAAGACGCCGCGGCGCCCGTCGATCCACGGGCACGTGCGGCCTTGCGGGGCCTCAACGCCGCCCAGTTCGACCTCGATCGCCGCGAGGACGAACTGGTCAGCCTGCGTCGGCAGGTGTATGCCGACTGGTCGAAATACCTCGTCTGCGCCTATCCGCCGCTGGGTTCCGCCGGGGACTACCCCGACATGGACGCCTTGCGGGCGTTCATCGAGGCGGTTTCGTTGCCGGCCGTGGCGCGCAACCGCGACGAGCGCGACGCGGCCCGCCGGCGGCGCGACGTGGCACTGGCGTCGCTCGAATCGGTGCTGGCTGCCCAGCCGCCCGAGGTGCGCCTCGAACTCAAGCGCCGACCCGCGCCCCGCTACTGGCGGCCCAACGAACCCGTGCTGCTGATCGCCGGCGAGAGCGTCGAGGCGACCGTGCGCCATGGCGTGGGCGGTCGCTTGCGCTGCGGCCTCGAAGCGCTGGATCTGTTCGATGTGCATGGTCGTCCGACCCGCGACGGACTCGATGCGCTTGCGGGCCTGGCGGCGCGTCCGGCAGCGGGGGAGGTCGGCCACTGCCATTGCCGTTCGCAACCCTGGCAGGCGGTGTTCCTCGACTGGCAGGTGGCGCTGATGCCGTTCAGCGGCGGTGACAACATCGCCGCCGGACGCAGGCGATACGATCCCGCATTCCTGAGCCGGCATTTCGATTTCGACCCGGCCGGCGCCGATCTGCAACCGGCCGGCGCCATGGCCGCCGATTTCCGCGCCGCATGCAACCGATACCAGGGCCGCTCCATCCTCACGCCCGACGCCGGCAGCCAGCTGCGCGCTGCCCTGGCCGGCTGGCTCACGCGCGAACTGAAGCCGGATCCGGGCAAGGATTTTGTCGCCGGGCTGCGTGCCGCCGTGGCCGACGGGGCGGGCGTCGCAGCCGAACTGGTGGAGGCCTATGCGACCTTGTTCGACGATGGCGCCGCGCCGCCCTTCATGACCCAGGCGCTCACCGGTTTCAACGCGGCCTTGCTGATGCAGCGCCAGACCCTTCAACTGCCGGTGCACGATCCGCTCGGCTTTGCCGCCGACCGTGCCTTCGCCGACCGGGTGGCCGCGGCGGTGGATGACCAGAACCGCTTCGCGGCAGCGCCGCTCGACGACTTCAACCCGATCCGCGCCGGGCGGCTGCGGATTCTCGCGTTGCGCCTGGTGGACACTTTCGGCCAGCGCCGCGACGTCACATTCGATCCCGAAGCCCTCGTCGCTGCCGATGCGATGCGCCTGGAGGGCAGCAGCGGCGCCTTGCTGCGACCGCGCCTGGCGCAGCCGGCGCAGCTCGATTTCAGATGGCTTGCCGCCGCCGACGAAGGTCGTGGCGCGCATGCGCCGGCGGCTTCGGAACTGCCCGACGACACGCCCTTGTGCGGATGGCTGGTGCACGATCTGACCGAGAACTGCCTGCGCGTCCACGCAGCCGGCGGCGCGCCGCTCGGCGTCATCGGCGCCGACCGTCAGTGGCGCGGCGCGCCCGGCGTGGCGCGCCTGGCGCCCTGGCAGCTGCCCGATCCGCATCTGGCGAGACTGGTCGATCACCTGCTCGCCGATCCGGCGCTGGGCGAGTTCATCGCGGCCCTCGAGGGTCACGCCGATCGCATCGCACCGGAGTCCTTTGCCGAGCACGACAGCCTGGCCCTGATGCTGGGCCGGCCCCTGGCCGTGGTGCGGGCGCGGCTGCAATTGCGCCTGCAAGGCCTGCCGGCCTTCAACCAGGACTGGAACGTGATGCGCCGCCAGCTGGCGGCCGGGGCGCCCGAGGTGCGCGAGCACGACGGCTTCGAGCAGGTGCGCTTTCCGGTGCGCCTGGGCGACCCGGGCCAGCTCGGCGACGGGCTCGTGGCATTCTGGGAGGAGCGCCACCTGGCCGACGGCCGCTGCCTGTGCCAGGGCGCAGCGCAGACCTGCGCCGTGCGATCCACGCTGTCGTTGTCGATCGCCGGCGGCCCGGTGGCGGTGACGATGCTGCTGGATCCGCGCGCGGCGGTGCATGCGCGCACCGGCATCCTGCCCACCAAGGCCATCACCCTCGCCAAACCTCATTACGTGCCGGCATTGGCGGCGATGGCTCTGGCGGTGCGCGTCGGGCCCGTGCTGTCGCCCCAGGGCGCGCCCGAACTGTTCGCGCCGGCGTCGGCACGCTACCAGCAAAGCTGGCTGCAGCAGGTGCAGGGCGAGTGGATCGAGACGCGGATGGCCGATCCCCCCGAGCCGTCCGCGACCCGCAGCGGCGCGCTGGCGATTCGCGAAGGCTGGATCAAGCTGGTGCCGACCGGCGCGGGCCCCGATTGACCGAATCATCCAGGAGATGGCGAACATGCCCGCAACGACGGGGTCCGCAGCCGACAGCGCGATCAGCCGCAAGCCCTATCCGGTGGACTTCAGCCTCACCGACGAGCACGAGCAGGCCCATCTGCTGGTCGACGACGGGCTGCCGCCGCCACCGCTGGTGCTGCGCATCAGCAACCGCGCCGGCCGCGACATGGCGCTGCTGGCCGATGCCGACGGACGGCGCGGCCTGCCGACGGCCGACTTCCATCATTTCCGCCTCGATTTCCGCCCCGGCACGCTGTCGGCCCGCACGATCGCGGCCTTGCGTGACGCAAGCACCGCCCAGGCGCTGCTCGGCGCCGATGCGGCGCGCTGGCAGGTGGCCGTCGCCGATGGAGACGAGGACGACGCGGTGGGCGTCCTCTTCGTATTCTCGGCAGAGCCGCCGGTGCTGGCCGCCGACCTGCCGCTGACCGTTTCGCTGCGCGGCTTTTCGGCTGCCGGTGGGGCCGCGCGGCCGACGCGCGTGGCGTTCCGCTTCGGCCGGGTCGCCTATGCGGGCGAGACCGAGCCGATCGCCGGTTCGGTACGCCATGCCCATCTCTACGTGCTGCACGGCGGGCGCGCGGGCCTGCCGCTCACGATCGGTTTCGATGGCCGCGCCGTGGTGCGTGCCGACGGCAAGCCGGATGCCGTCGCGGTCAAGCTCTACAACCCCTCCACGACCGAGACCTTCGGCGCCGTCGCGGGCGGCCCTGCACCGAGCTTCATGCTCTCCTTCGATGGCGGAGATCGACCCGGCTCGCTCGGGCAGGGCGATGCCGGCCCCGGGGTGGTGCCGACGCTGAGCGCTGTCGGTCCGGCGGGCGCGCTGGTCGTCGAACACCTGGGCCATGGTCAGCAGGATCAGCGCTTGCGCTGGCGTCTGGCGCTGCCGGAGGCCGGCATCCCGCCGGGCGGCGCGGTGACCGTGAGCATCCGCGGCATCGTCGCCCATGCCGAGGGCGTGATGAATCTGTACCTGGACAGCTTCGACGTGCCCGGTCATGCGAACAGCCGCACGCTGCTGCCGCTGACCCGCAGCCTGCTGACGCCTGACATCTTCGCCGAGCGGCTGGAGGCGATGGAGGCCCGGCTGGCGGATCTGGCCACGGCGACGCACAAGGCGACGACGATGCTGGTCGGCGCCGTGGCAGAGCTCGGCGGCAGCGGCGCACCCGAGCGCCACTTGATTACATCCAGCCCGGACACCGCGACCCGGATGCCGCCGCCCGACGATTCGCAGTCTTGGGAAGACCTGGGGCTCGATGGCGCGGTCGACGTGTCGCGCCACTACATCCTGCTCGGCGACGGCAGCGTCCGGCCGATCATCAACGGCATGCTCGGCGATCCCCTGCCGCAGGCGACGCTGCCGGGCAAGGCGGTCGAGGTCGGCGAATATCGGGGCTACCCCCTGGTGCTCGACCGCACGGGGCAGGTGTTCTGCTATTTTCCCCAACGCCGGACCGGCAACGGCTGGATCGAAGCGACGCGAGGCATGGCCCATGTCGGCGAATCCTGGATGGCGCAGCCCGGCCCGCGGCGGGACGCGGCCGGCCGCCCGATCGGCGACATGACGCGCTTCTTCCGCCTGTCGCCCGAACCCGGGAGCGGTTCCGGAACCGAAGGCATTGCGGGTCAGTGCCATATCATCGCGGTCGGCGGCACCGATCAGGACCCGCTCTTCGTCGACGGTGATGGCCAGCTCTGGCATCGCCATCCCGCGCGCGAATTGAAGCGTTGGGAGCGCGTGGGGGCGCCCGGAGCGATCGACGTCAATGCCGACGGTGTGCTGCTGACGCGCCCGCAGGCTTCTTCCGGGAGCGCTGCGCCGCCGAGCCGGCTGTATCGCTGCCAGGGCGGGAGCTGGCAGGAAATCGTGCCCCCGTTGCCCGGCGACGCCGGTCAGCGTGTCGGCGGCACGCTGCTCAACCCGATCGTGATCGCCGGGGGTCGCGTCTTCCGGCTGGGCGGGTCGCTGCCCCTCGGACCGTGGCTGGCTGGAGCGCGTCATGCCTAACGGCGGCCCGGACGCGGCGGGCCCCGGCCAGTCCGGGCCGCAGGTGAAGGGCCGCGAAGTCTGGCGCCTGTTCCGCAGGAAGAGCGCCAGGCCCAAGCCCGGCGACAATCCGCTGTTCTGGCGCTGCGTCTATCCGCCGAGTGGCTCGCGAGCGGCCAAGACCGTGCCCCACGGCAGCGGCAATTCCGAGTGGCGTTTCTCCAGCGCCTACGACGATGCCCGCCTGGGCGCGGACGGCGACCGCAAGAAAACCCATTTGCATGTCCGCCAGGGCGATTGCGTGGTGGTGTTCCGCTACGACGACGGCAGTCATCGGACGGTGCATGTCACCAAGAAGGAGCTCGGCCACACCGGCGCGATCTATCTGCGCACGCGTTCGACCAAGGGTGATCGGAAGCAATTGTTCTGGCAGCGCATCATCGATCGCAAGATGCTCGACGCGATGGAGGATCGATCGGGGTCCTGGGAGGCGATCGAAGAACGGCGGGACCTGCTGCTGAGGCCGCAATTTCTTGCCGCCGTGGACGGGCTGGAAGGCGACATGCTCTACACCGCCCATTCGCCCCTCGACCGCGGGCACGCCGAGTACATGTTTCGCGGCCAGGAGCCGTTCGAGTTCAAGTTCATCACGCCCGAGGGCATGGCCGATGCCCTCGCCAGCGATACCGCGTGGGAGATCCGGCGCGGTGTCGGCGATGTCGAACAGATGGAGAAGGAAGCGCTCGAGCAACTGCAGCGCCAGCGCGATGCCTACTACTTCGTGCTGTGCCTGCTCAAGGAAAAGACCGATTCCGGGGGAAGCCTCGACGAACACGATGCAGCCACGGTGGCCGAGTGGCTCGCGGTGGTCTTCGGAGGCGCCGAGCCCGGAGACACGGCGGGCACCTCGATCTTCAATATCGTCGGCGGCTTCGTCGCCGGAATCGCGGACTACGACCGGAAAAAGGGCGAGGGCGCCAGCGGCATCGCCGGCGGCGTCCAGAGTGTGCTGGCAACCATCCAGGGACCGTTCGAGCTGGCAAGTGTCGGCTTCAGCACCTTCGGGCATCTGTATGCCATCCACCAGATCCTCGGCGGCGACGTGGCGTGGGCGGACCGCGACCACGCGGCGCTCAAGCGCAGCCTGGCGGACCTGGGCATCGTGCTGGCCAAGGGCGTACCGACGGCGATCAACGCCACCAACAATCTGGGCAGGCTGCTGACCGAAGGGCTGATGAAGAATCCGGCATTGGCCAAGGCGCTCGGCGATGTGCTCAAGCCGGCGGTGTCGGCCGCCGGCTTTCTGACGGCCGCAATTTCACTGGGGGTCATGGCGCGCACGGCGCGCAAGGCGGTCAAGTCCAAACAGCGGCGCCACAAGGTCAAGAAGATCATCGCCTCCGTCGGCGAAGCTGATGGCGTGGTCATCGAACGGTCCGCCGAGTTCCAGGACCTGCCCCTCCTTCAGGACTACGTGCAGCGCAAGCTCACGCGCCGTCACAATCGATTCGCGGTCACCAGCGCGACGAGCGCCGTGGCGGCCGTGGGCGGCATCTGTACCGGTGTCGGCGGTCTGGTGAGCTTCGGTGTCATCACCGTGGCGGCGGCCAACGTCTGGAACCCGGTCGGCTGGACCCTCGGTGCGATCGCGCTGGTCGGCGGCATCGCCATCACCGGCTATGTGCTGTACCGGCGCTACCGCCGCGGCGAGCGCCACGCCCACCGCAAGGCCGCCGGGCGCATCGCGACACCGGAAGAATTCGGTGAGCGCCTGCTGGACTTCTGCGCCTCCAACCGCAACGAGGATTCACCGCTGTACCCGCCTGCGCGCGAACTCTTCCTCGCTTTCGGGCTGCCGCTGGCACCCCCCGGCCCCGACCGCAGTCAAAAGCTCGACCTGCCGCCTTCGGTCACGCGCGCCGACGCGGTCGAGCGCATCGCGGCGCACTTCAAGTGATGTCGTGCCGGCTGCGTGCGCCATGTGGCGCCACTTCCGAGACGAGGTTCCGCCGATGATGCTCGACCGGCTGAAGGCCACGCCCGACGCGGGCGACATCGAACTGACGCTGGCCGGAGCGCGCGTGCGGATCTCGGCAGGCCCGTGGGCCGGACCCGAGGGAAGCCAGCAGCGCATGCTCTCGGCCGCCATCGAGGAGCCGCACCTGAAGGACGGCTTCACCGCCCTCGCGTCGGCCGTAGGGCTCGCGTCGGACGGCCTGCCGCCTCTGCCCGAGTGGCTCGCCACCGCCGGGCGCATCGAATTGCGCGAGCTTTTCGCGGCGCTCGACGGCGATCCGGCGCGACCCGAAGTCGGCCTCGTCGGCGTGCACCTGGCGCTCGACGGCCAGTGGACGCTGATTACGCATTTTCTCGAAGTGTCCGAGCTGGGCCTTTTCCTCGCCGCGATCGCCCCCGAGGACGCGAATCTGCGCGAGTTCGAACTGTCGGTGCGCGGCACGCTGGACTTCGCCGGCGCGAAGATCGCCATCGCGGCGACGACGCACATCGGACCGGCACCACCGGTCGACTGCAGTGCCGCGGCATTCATCGGCGACCTGGGCCTGGAGACGGGTGCCGACGCCGAGGCCTTGCTGGATCTGGGCAATTGGCCGGATGCCGCCACCACGCCCGTCGATTTTGCGATCGAAGGCCAGTTGCTGGCGCCGGTGTCGTTCGCCGACGCCCTTTGCCATTTCGGCTGGTCCGCCGGCGAATTGTTCGGTGACCTGGAAGTGCGGGCGCTGTCGATGCGCTACGAGACCGCCCAGGGCAGTTATGGTTTCCTGATCGACATCGGGCAG
Organism: Rhodocyclaceae bacterium; assembly: GCA_020445745.1. Lineage (GTDB taxonomy): Bacteria > Pseudomonadota > Gammaproteobacteria > Burkholderiales > Rhodocyclaceae > Cognatazoarcus. The sequence goes on from JAGRGB010000119.1 coordinate 14,391, forward strand.
CCGGACGGACGGGGTGGCGAATTGCCGGTGCTCGACGGCGTTTTCCACCTCGACGGCTTCTACCTCACGGTGGAAGGCGCGGCCGGGGACAGCATCACCGGCCTGCTGTGTTGCGAGACGAGCTTCGCCGCTACCCGCTGGGCACTGCAGGCCGAGTGCAATCTGGCCGACGGTGGCTGGTGCTTTTCGGGCGAGGTGGAGATCGCCACCGCGGCGGACTTCTGGCGTGACGTGGAGACAAGCTTCCGGCTGCAGTTGCCCGCAGTCGTCAAGGGCATCGGGCACGTCACCGCTGCGCTGAGCTTCGACACCGCCAGCCATGACCTGAGCCTGTCGGTGCACGGCGTGCTGTCGCTGGCAGGCACGCCGGCGCAGATCCGCCTCGACATCGATCTGGCGCCGGATGGGCAAGGGTGGTCGAAGCAGTTCACCGGCGCCCTCGACCTGGGCGCCGGCGACGAAGTGATGCGCTTCGAGCTCGGTATCGTGGATTCGCCGACGGCAGGCAGCACGCTGGTGGCCACCTACCAGGACGACGCGACGCAGCAGCACGACCTGGCGGTGCTGGCGGTACGCCTGGCGCATCTTCCGCCCGCGCAGTTGCCCGTCGGTCTGAGCCTGACACTGCCTGGGGCGGTATTCGCGCACCACGCGGGCGGACCCTCGCTGCTGGCCGTCGATCTGGAAAGTAGCTTCGATCTGGGGCGTGTGCGCGCCACGGCACCACCGTTCATCGCCCGCATGACCGCCGGCCTAGACGCGAAGCTCGCGTTCCAGGTGGTGCTCTGCGATGCGGACCTGCCCGAAGCGCACGCCTTGCGCCAGGCCGTGGCGGCCCAGGGATTCGCCTTGCGCAGCGGCCCGATCAAGACGCCGATCACCCTCGGCGCGCGCCTCGACCTGGGATCCGACAGCCATCACCTGACTCTGCCGACCGGTGCCGCCGATGCGGCATTTCCGAAGGCGGTCCAGGATGCCGCGGCGGCGCCGGCAACGACGGCCGCGAACGCCCCCTCCGCCCATTGGATCGAGGTGCATCGCCAACTCGGCCCGCTGGTGCTCGATCGCATCGGTGTGGACTTCGCTGGGCGTGCCCAGGGCGCCGAGGTCGGGATGCTGCTCGATGGCGGTTTCGAGTTCGCCGGCCTACGCGTATCGCTCGACGGGCTCGCGGTGCATTCGCCGCTGTCGCATTTCGAGCCGCGCTTCAGCCTCGACGGTCTGGGCATCGACTACCGCAATCCGACCGTCGAGATCGGCGGCGCTTTGCTGGCGCTCGGCGGCGACGCGGGCTTCGCCGGCAGCGTCGTGGTGCGCGTGCCGCAGATGAGCCTGTCGGCAATGGGCGCCTTTGCCGAGGTGGACCACGAGCCCACGCTGTTCGTCTATGCCGCCCTCGATCGCCCGCTCGGCGGACCTCCCTTCTTCTTCGTCACCGGGCTGGCCGCCGGATTCGGCTACAACCGCGACATCGCCATGCCGGCTGCCGAGCAGGTGGCCGATTTCCCGCTGGTCAAATGGGCCCGCCCCGATGGGGGCGGCAAGTCGCCCTCGGACCCGCTGGCCGCGATCGCCGAACTGGGCAGACAACTGCCGATTGCCAGGGGCAGCGCCTTCGCGGCGATCGGCGTGGCCTTCACCACGTTCAAGGTCGTCGACTCGTTCGCCTTGCTGGTGGCACGTTTCGGCGCCCGCTTCGAGCTCGATCTGCTCGGCACCTCGACGCTGTGCTCGCCACCCGCCGGCACGACGCCCGGTCAGCCGCCGGTGGCCAGGGCGACGCTCGGCCTGCGGGCCCGATTCGTGCCCGAGGACGGCATCCTGAGCGTGCGCGCGGTACTCGGGCCCGACAGCTACGTGCTGTCGCAGGACTGCCACCTGGGGGGCGGCTTCGCGTTCGCTGCCTGGTTCCGCGGCCAGCCCGGCATCCCGGCGGGGGATTTCGTCATCACCCTCGGCGGCTACCACGAGGACTTCAAGGTGCCGGCCCATTATCCGAGCGTGCCGCGACTGGGCCTGCAATGGCGGGTGAGCCCCAATCTCACGATCAAGGGCAGCGCCTACTATGCGCTCACCGCCGGTGCGCTGATGGCCGGCGGGCGATTCGACGCGGTGTGGAAAAGCGGTGACGTCAGCGCCGCCTTCCTGGCGGCAGCGGACTTCCTGCTGACCTGGAAACCCTACCACTACGACGTGCATGTCCGGGTGTCGATCTCCGCCCAGGTCACCATTCACTTCTTCGGCACCCACCACCTGAGCTTCGACGCCGGCGCCGATGTGCACCTGTGGGGGCCGGCCTTCTCCGGCCAGGCGCAGGTGCACCTGAAGGTGCTGGGCTTCAACGTGTCCTTCGACGTGCGCTTCGGCGCCGGTGTGTCGCGTCCGGTGCCGATCGACTGGCACACCTTTCGCGACAGTTTCCTGCCGCCCCGACCCTGTGCCATCACCGCGCGGGGCGGCATGCTCGCGACACTGACCGATGCGGCCGGGGAGACTTGGTGGGTGGTGGCTCCGCGCACCCTGGTGCTGGCGTTCGAGAGTGCGGTGCCGCTGGTGGGCCTGCCCGCCTTCGGCACCGCGAAGGCGGTGGCCGCCGACGTGCAGCCCGCCATCGCGCCGATGGCCGTGGTCGTCGGTGCGGTCGACAGCCGGCTGACCCTGTCGCTAACCCGCAACGGTCGAGGGAGCGACGACCTGCAGCTGGAACCCATCTACAAGGCCATGCCGGCGGCCTTGTGGGGAAGTCCGAAGACCGCGGTCGTCGGCGGGCGTACCTATCTCGAAGCTGCACGCCCGAATGACCGGCGCCTGGTCGACAGGATGCTGGTCGGCTTCACCTTGAGTCCGGTCCATGGCCTGGATGGCGGCACGCCGCCTCCGCCACGGCAGCCGGGTGGTGCCGCGCGCGCGGCCGGGCTGGATCCTGCACCCGGGCCATTGGCCACGAACGCGGGGGAGTCGCCCACCCGGCGGCGTGACGCGATGCTGCAAGCGATGATGGGGCTCGCCGCATGAGTGCCGACTCCTTTCGCCTCCTCGACTGTCACCGGCCGGCGCTCGAGGACGGGCGCTACGTGCTGGAGGTCCGACAGCACCTGACGCGGATGAACGACGCCGGGCACAGTGAAACCCTGGCCGAGTACAGCGCGCGCCAAGGCTTCCTCGTGCAAGGTCCGCGTTACGCGCTGGCCCCGGACGACGTGGTCGGCGTCTATCCGCCCGCCGGCAGCCGTGGCCATTTCGGCGCGGTCGTGCCCCATGTGATCCTTGGCGCCAGTACGCTGCCCTGGGAGCGCAGCCCGTCGAGCGCGGCCGGTGGGCAGCAGCCGCCCTGGCTGGCGCTCGTCCTCGTGCACGAGGACGATGGCGTCCTCACCGCTGCGGTACCGCTGTCGCGACTGGACAAGGACTTGCACGCGGACTTCCCGGAGCGGGTGAGCAAGCTCTCCGGGCCGGGCCAGGTGCTCGTCGAGCCGGGCGAAGCCGAGGCGCAGATGGTCGCGGTGGTGGACCTGCCGGCGGCCATCGTCGATCGTCTGCTGCCCGCGCCGGCACATCGCGCGTTGCTCGTCCATGTGCGGGTGCGCGGTGAGGCGGACAGCCGGGCGGTGGTGGTGGCGCGCCAGAGCCCGCGGCTGGGCGTGACCACCGCGCACCTGGTGTCGCTCGAAGGTCGCTACGACGGTGACGGCTTCAAGCGCTGCGATGCGGCGAAGAGCCACGTGCGTTTCGTCAGCCTGTACAGTTGGCGGTTCCGCTCCGAGGCGGCGACGCGGCCCTACTTCGACACCCTGGTGCACGGCCTGGACGTCGGCACCCTGCGCCTGCCGGCCGCGCGCGACAACGCCGACGCCGAGCACTTCCTGGCCCAGGGCGCCGTCGCACTGCCGCGCGAGGGCTTCGACGGCGGTGGCGGCAGCGCCCTCTATCACGGGCCGCTGGTGCCCTGGCGCGGGGCCGGCATTGCCGCAGGCGATCCGGGCCCTGCACCGCGTGCCGCACCCGGCGGACCGATCCCCGAACTGCAGGTGGATGACCTGAGTCATGCCGCCGCATGGGAACTCGGACGCCTGATGTTGCTGCACGATCCGGGCGTCGCCCGGCGCTTGTACGCCTGGAAATGCCACAGCTTTCAGGGCGCCTGCTGCGAGGCGCTGGCGGCCAGCGACGCGCGGCACCGGACGGACCATCTGCCTTGCCGCCGGCGCGACGACGACCACCCGTTTCCGTTCGACTGGTTCGATCGCCTGATGCGCCTCGAAGGCGTGCCGTTCGGCTACCTGGTAGCGACGCCGCAGATGCTGCCACCGGAGTCGCTGAGGCGCTTCGAAGTCGAGAGGCGCTGGATCGAGTCCCTGGTCGACGGGGCCTTCCTGGTCGGCTCGCTGGGGGGCGCGCAGTGCGCCCACCATGAACAGGCCATGCGCGCCGAGCTGCACGCGCGCATTCCCCGCTTCGGCGGCTTTCTGCTGCGCTCGGCGATGGTATCGGGCTGGCCCGAGTTGCGGGTCGCGGTCAGTGCGAAGGGGCGGGCCGTCGAACCCATCGTGCGACGGCTGTCACGCGACACGCTGCTGTGCCTGTTCGACGGCGGGGCGGACCGGGTGGAACTGGCGGTGCCGGACGACCACCGCCATTTCGAGCCACCGGCCGGCAACGACGAATTTCCGGGACGCTTCCGGAGCGCTGTCGACCTTGCGCGGGCGTGCCTGGTTCATGGCCACTCGCTGGCGCTCGCCTTGTAGCGGGCGAGGCCGCCGGCGGAGATCCGCCCGGCGGGCCTGGTCGCGACTGCTTCGCCGACCGCGGCACGGGCCGGTGTTCCGGACGCCGGGGCAACTCGTGGCCCGGCCACATCGGAGTCGTGCGACTTGCGATGCGCGAGCGGGCGCCGCATCGCTGACCCGCCCGGTGCCGGACGGTGGGCCGGCCGCAACGCGGGCGCGCCGGCACCCTGCACGGCGGCTGCGACGATCGCGGGGCCCACAGGCGCGGGTTCGCCCAATGCTATAATCGGTCGGCTAAATTGGCGGCCAAACCATTCCATGCAAGTGTACGCGCTCGGACTGAATCATCACTCCGCACCGCTCGAGATCCGCGAGCGCGTATCGTTTCAGCCCGAATGCCTGCCGCAGGCACTGCAGCACCTGACCTCCGAACGCGCGGTCAAGGAGGCGGCGATCCTCAGCACCTGCAATCGTACCGAACTGTACTATGCCTGCAACGATCCCCAGGCTGCGGCCGACTGGCTGGCGGATTTCCATCGCGTGAAGCTGCGCGAGATCTCGCCCTACCTGTACGCCTATCCCCAGAAGGAGGCGGTGCGCCACGTCTTCCGGGTGGCGAGCGGCCTCGATTCGATGGTTCTCGGCGAGCCGCAGATCCTCGGCCAGGTCAAGGAGGCGGCGCGCCAGGCAGAGAAGGCCGGCACGCTCGGCACGATGCTGCACAAGCTGTTCCAGCGCACCTTCGCGGTGGCCAAGGAGGTGCGTTCGACCACCGCGATCGGCGCCAACATCGTGTCGCTTGCCGCGGCTGCGGTCCATATGAGCGAGCGCATCTTCGAACGGGTCGCGGACCAGCAGGTGCTGTTCATCGGCGCCGGCGAAATGATCGAACTGTGCGCCGCCCATTTTGCCGGCGAGCGGCCGAAGCGCATCACCGTCGTCAACCGCAGCGCCGAACGGGCGCGCGGCCTCGCCGAACGTTTCGGCGGCGACATCGCCCGGCTCGACGAGGTCGCCGATCTGCTGCACCACTACGACGTGGTGGTTTCCTGTACCGGCAGTCCGCTGCCGATCGTCGGCCTCGGCATGGTCGAGCGCGCGGTCAAGGCGCGCCGCCACCGGCCGATGGTGATGGTCGATCTGGCGGTGCCGCGCGACATCGAGCGCGAGGTTGCCGATCTCGACGACGTCTTCCTGTACACGGTGGATGATCTCGCCCAGGTGGTCGAATCGGGTGTCGAGTCGCGCCAGGCGGCGGTGGTCGAGGCCGAAGGCATCATCGAGCGCCAGGTGGATGGCTTCCTGCACTGGATCGAATCCCGCGACGTGGTGCCGGCGATTCGCGCGCTGCGCGCCCATGCCGACGAGTTGCGGCGCGCCGAGCTGGAGCGCGCCGCCAGGCTGCTGGCGCGCGGCGAGTCGCCGGAGCAGGTGCTCGAGGCGCTCAGTCACGGTCTCACCAACAAGCTGATGCACGGCCCCACCCAGTACCTGAGCAAGTCCGGGGGCGAGGGCGGCAGCGACGCCTGCGGACTGATCCAGAGACTGTTCAATCTCGATGGTCGCCGCTGAGGCCGGCATCCTGCGGCCGGCGGCGGAACTCCCCGCATGAAACCGAGTATCCGCGACAAGCTGGCGCAGCTCGACCTGCGGCTGGCCGAACTCGATCGCTGGCTGGCGTCGGCCGAGGCCACCGCCGACATGGACGTCTTCCGGCGCCAGTCGCGGGAGCATGCGGAACTGCAGCCGGTCGTGACGCTGTTCGCGCGCTTCCGCCAGGCGGAGGACGACGTCGCCACGGCACGCGCGATGCTGGCCGACCCGGAACTGCGGGAGCTCGCCGAGAATGAACTCGAAAGCGGCGCCGCCCTTTGCGCGGCGCTCGAGCTGGACTTGCAGAAGGCGCTGCTGCCGAAGGACCCGGACGACGACCGCAGCCTCTTTCTGGAGATCCGTGCCGGTACCGGCGGCGACGAGGCCGCGCTGTTCGCGGCCGACCTGTTGCGGATGTATACGCGTTACGCGGAGCAGCGCCGCTGGCAGCTGGAGATCGTGTCGGCGGCCGAATCCTCCCTCGGCGGCTTCAAGGAAGTGATCGCGCGGGTCAGCGGCGGCGGGGCCTATGCCCGGCTCAAGTTCGAGTCCGGCGGTCACCGCGTGCAGCGCGTGCCGGTGACCGAAACCCAGGGCCGGATCCACACCTCCGCGTGTACGGTCGCGGTGATGCCCGAAGCCGACGAGCTCGAGGCGGTCGAGATCAACCCGGCCGAGCTGCGGATCGACACCTTCCGCGCCAGCGGCGCCGGCGGGCAGCATGTCAACAAGACCGATTCGGCGGTGCGGATCACCCACCTGCCGACCGGCATCGTCGTCGAATGCCAGGACGACCGTTCCCAGCATCGCAACCGTGCCCAGGCGATGTCGGTGCTGGCCGCCCGCATCAAGGACATCCAGACCCGTGAGCAGCAGGCGCGCGATGCCGCCACCCGCAAGAGCCTGGTCGGCAGCGGCGACCGCTCCGAGCGCATCCGCACCTACAACTATCCCCAGGGACGGGTCACCGACCACCGCATCAACCTGACCCTGTACAAGCTCGACGCGGTGATGGCCGGGGATCTCGACGAACTGACCGATGCGTTGATCGCCGAGCACCAGGCCGAGCAACTGGCGGCGCTGGGCGAGGATGGCTGAGCCGGCGACGCTGGCCGCCGCCCTAGATTGGGCCCGTCGCCAGATCGATCCGGTCGATGCCCGGGTGCTGCTGTGCCATGTCGCCGGCGTCTCCCATGGCGCGCTGCGGGGCTTCGGCGAGCGAGCGCTGCCGGCGTCGGACCGGCAGCGTTTCGAGACCCTGGTCCGGCGCCGCGCCGATGGCGAGCCGGTGGCGTATCTGGTCGGCGTGCGGGAATTCTATTCGCGCGTCTTTCGCGTCGGCAGCGGGGTGCTGATTCCGCGACCCGAAACCGAAGGACTGGTCGCCGCCGCGCTCGACTGCGTCGCCGGGGGAGACGGGCTGCGAGCGCTCGATCTGGGCACCGGCAGCGGCGTCGTCGCGATCACGCTGGCCCTCGAGCTCGGCAGGCGTGCGGCATCCGTGATCGCGGTGGACCGCTCCACGACGGCCCTCGCTTATGCGAGCATGAACGCCGGAGCCCTCGGCGCCCGCATCGACTTCCGCCTGGGCGACTGGTATGCCGGTCTCGACGGGCAGGCCTTCGACGTGATCGTCGCCAATCCACCCTACGTCGCCGACGGCGATCCGCATCTCGCCAGCGGCGACCTGCGCTACGAGCCCGTGCAGGCGCTGGCATCGGGCGAGGACGGGCTGGACGCGATGCGGACCATCGTCGCTGGCGCCGGCGCTCACCTGTGCGAGGGTGGCGGGCTGGTCGTCGAGCACGGGCACGACCAGGCGGCCGCGGTCCGCCGGCTGATGAGTGATGCCGGACTGGCGAACGTGCGCTCGCTGTCCGATCTGGCCGGCATCGAGCGCGTGACCGTCGCCCGGCGTGCTGTTGACGCGGGCTGTCGGCGGACCGTAGACTAAACCCGACCAATTGGCTCAAGTATTAAGTCATCGACTCCCACAGGAAACGGAAACGCGAATATGGACCCCCTCGACACGATCAAGGAACAAGTAGGCTCGAACCCCCTCGTGCTCTACATGAAGGGTAGCCCGGATATCCCCCAGTGCGGCTTCTCGGCAACCGCGGTGCAGATTCTCAAGCTGTGCGGCATCAAGGCATACCTGTCGGTCAACGTGCTCGCCGACAACGGGATTCGCCAGGGCATCAAGGAATTCTCCGACTGGCCGACGATTCCGCAGCTCTACGTCAATGGCGAATTCATCGGTGGCTGCGACATCATGCGGGAGATGTACGAGAACGGCGAGCTGCAGCAGATGCTGGCCGATGCCGGGCTGGTCGCGGGTCAGTCCTGAGATCATACGGCCGGGTTTGTCGGAATCTTTTACGCATTGCCCGGCAAACCACTCGTCGAATCGCCGGGCGGTCTGTCAAGCTGTTGATCTGAAAGGAAGCTTTATATATTGGTGTGATTCTTGCTCCAGAGTCTCGAACCGTGACGTATTAGCGCTCGATCCGTTTGCCCTTTTGCTACGATTCAAGCGACGACGAGATTGCCCAGGGCTCCGACATGCCAAGTATTGATTCCGAACAGCGGTCGCGGCGCCGCCGCATCCTGAAGGCGGCGGCGAGCGCGCCTGTCGTGTTCACGCTGCCTTCAGGCGCAGCCCTTGCCGCCGGCAGCCTGACCTGCGCCGAGAAGAGCGCCAACCTGGCGGTTTCCGGTGCGGTGCCTGTTCCCGGCGTGACCCTCGCGCCCGACATCTGGATGCGTTTTTCGCTCCCCGGCTTCTCGATCAACCAGCCGGGCGGCGCGGTGCCGGGGTTCACGCTCGGCGGTCGGTGGTTCCGGGTCAATGCCGACGGCAGCGTTACCGAAGTGACACCGCGGGGTACTCCGCAGTCGAACGGGCTGACCTACTTCGCGCTGGTCGATTACGAGGCCTATTCCGTTGGTCAGCCCGAGACGGTCTACGTCTACCAGGGGGCGCCGATCGCCAGTCCGATCGCCGGCGCCTCGTGCTGGAACTCCCTGACCGGCGCGATGCTCACGGTCAACGTGATCAACTGACCGGGCTCCGGTCGTTTCCTTGTCTCCGCGTTTCCATATGCGCCAGCTCGGTGACGGGCTGGCGATCTTCGATCGGCTGGACTGGCAGACCCGCGTGCTGCCGCCGGCCGGCGCGGTGATCGTCGAGCTGCTGACGGAATGCGGCGAGGATGCGACCGAGCGGCAGCTGTGCGAGCGCATCGAGAGCGAACTCGACGTGTCGCCCGACACGCCGTCGATTCAGGATTTCTTGCGAGCATTGAGGGAGATAGGCATGCTCGCCCGGTGAGCGTGCTGCCCTCGTCCAATCCTGCAAGCCCCGTTCCCGTCGCCGCCGCGCTTCGTTCCGGCGGACTCTGGATCGATTACGGCGCCTGCGTCGCGCGCGTGCGCACGCCGATCGCGGCGCTGGCGGACCAACTCGGCCTGCTCTATCACGCGTATCCCCTCGCGCAACAGCGCGACTTCGCGGACTACCACGTGTCGGTGGACTACGGTCGCGGCCTGCGCCGTCACCTGAGGCCGACCTGCCGCTTCGCGATCGACGGCGTCGAGCCTTTCGAGCCGTTCCCGGTGGACAACGCGCTGCCGATGTTCGAATGGGGTGTGAACTGGTGCTTCGCCCAGCGCGGCAACCAGTTCGTGCTGCTCCACGCCGGCGTGCTGGCGCGCGCGGGCCGGGCGGTGGTGATGGCGGCGACCCCGGGCTCGGGCAAGAGCACGCTGACCGCGGCGATGATGGCGCGCGGCTTCCGCCTGCTGTCCGACGAGTTCGGCGTGCTCGATCCGGCCACCGGCGAACTGCGTGCGATGCTGAAGCCGGTCGCCTTGAAGAATCGCTCGATCGACGTGATTCGGGAATTCTCTGCGGACGCGGTGATCGGGCCGGTGTTTCGCGGCACCCGCAAGGGCGACGTCGCCCATCTGGCACCGGATCTGGCCAGCGCCGCGACAGTCACGCAAAACGCGCGACCGGCCCTGGTGATCTTTCCGCGCTTCATCGACGGCAGCGGCCTCGAACTGAAGCCGCAACCGCCGGAACAGGCCTTTTCGCGGCTCGCCTTCAACAGCTTCAACTATGCCTTGCTCGGCCAGGTGTCGTTCGATGCGGTCGCCGACGTCGCCGCCGGGTGCCCGGCCTACGAGCTGCGCTACGGCCGCCTCGACGAGGCGATTCGTTGCATCGCCGACCTGCTCGCCGACGCTCCCGGAGAGCCTGATGTCGCCTGACCTGCCGGGGCCGGCCGGCCGCCACCTGCTGCCGCTGCTGACCGACATCGGACACCTGCGGCAGATGACGCTGGCGGACTGGGACGGCACCCTGCGCGTGGCCCGCCAGGCACGCCTGCTCGGCGTCATCGCCCACCGCATCGACGCCGAGCCGGCCCTGCTCGCCGCGGTGCCCGGCGCGGTGCGGGGCCATCTGCGCTCGTCGATCAACTTCGCGGCCCACCGCCGGCAGATGGTCGACATCGAACTGGCCGACCTGGAGGCCGCGCTGCCGGCAGGCATGACCGTGGTCCTGCTCAAGGGCGCGGCGTACATCGCCCAGGGTCTCGATTTCGCCTGCGGCCGCATGCCCAACGACGTCGATCTGCTGGTCGCCCGGCGCGATCTCGACGCTGCCGAGAGGGCGCTCGCCGCCGCCGGCTGGGAGGCGGACAAGACCGACGCCTACGAACAGCGCTACTACCGCGAGTGGAGTCACGAGCTGCCGCCGATGCGCGTGCCCGGGCATGCCCTGGAGGTCGACCTGCACCACACCATCGCGCCGGTGACCAGCCGAACCCGAGCCGACGACGACCTGCTCGAGCAGGGCCTGCAGGCGCTGGCCGGCAGCCGTTTCCACGTGCTGGCGCCGGCTGATCAAGTCATTCACGCGGTGATCCATCTGTTCCAGGATTCCGAGATGAGCGGGCGCCTGCGCGACCTGGTGGATATCGACGGCCTGATCCGGCGGCACATCCACGGCGAGGCGGACTGGCGTGCGCTGCACGAGCGTGCCCGGCGCCATCGCGCGGACGGCCTGCTGTGGTTCGCCCTCCACTACTGTCACCGCTGGCTGGGCACGCCGCTGCCGGACAGCGGCGAGCACGGCCGACGGCCGTCTCCGCCGGCGCGGATGTTGATGGATCTGCTGATGCGCCATGCCTGCCTGCCGCTGGTCTCCGACGCCGGCGAAGCGCCGATCCGGCGCCTGGCCCGCGGCGTCGGACAACTGCGCTACCACTGGCTGCGCATGCCGCCCGCGCTGCTGGCCAGACATCTGTGCCACAAGGGCCTGTCCCGTCTGCTGCCGCGCGGCGAATGAACTGCCGCGGCGTGGTTCAGCGCCCCAGCGCCTGACGCAACTGGCTCGCCATGCGGCAGGCCTGCGACAGGTAGCCGCGCCCGAACAGGTTCAGGTGGTTGAGGATGTGGTACAGGTTGTAGAGCTGCTTGCGGGTCTCGTAGTCGACCGACAACGGCATCAGGCGGCGATAGCTGGCGTAGAAGCCGTAGGGCAGGCCGCCGAATAGTTCGCTCATCGCGATGTCGGCCTCGCGGTCGCCGTAATAGCAGGCCGGGTCGAAGATCACCGGCGTGCCGTCGGCCAGCGCTCCGATGTTGCCGTGCCACAGGTCACCGTGCAGCAGGCTGGGGCGCGGACGTTGGTCGAGGAACAGCGCCGCCAGCCGTTCGACCACGCGCCGGCCGTCCTTCTGCAGCTCGCCGCCATGGCCGTTGGCGGCCGCCCGTTCGAATTGGGGCTGCAGGCGCTGGTGGGCAAAGAAATGGGACCAGTTGTCGCTCGCCGGATTGGCCTGCGGGGTGGCGCCGATGAAGTTGTCGCGATGCCAGCCGAAGTGCTCGCCCTCCGACCGGTGCATCGCCGCCAGTGCCTCCGCGGCACGTCCGGCGGTGGCGTCGTCGGCGATCGGCTGCAGATCCAGCCATTCGAGGATCAGCCACGCGACGCCACCGGCTTCGCCACGGGCGAGCACGGCCGGCGTGCGGATCGCGCCGGTGGCGGCGATCGCGGCGAGGCCGTCGGCCTCGGCGTCGAGGCGGGCGGCCTGTGCCGACGCCATGAACTTGCCGAACAGCGGCCGGTCGCTGCCGTCCACCGGGCCGCTGCCGGCCGCCGGCGGGCGGTAGCCTTCGGCCAGTCGGAATTCGTTGCCGATGGCGTCGCGGATCGATTGTTCGAGCGCGCCGGCGAGCAATTCGGGGCGGGGTGTCACAGGTTCGCAATCCTCGAGTTGGCGAGTGCCAGCCGGGTCGCAAGCACTTCCAGGAAGGCCTTGTAGAAATGCATCCGGCAGGCCTCGGTGGCGCGGCCGAGGGCGTGGCCGCGGATCGTCAGCAATTCCAGTCGCGTGCTCGCCAGCACGTCGGCGCCGCGGGTGCCGCTGCCCGCCGAGAACAGCGCCATCTCGCCGAAGCACTCGCCGGCGGTCAGGATGCCCAGCAGCTTTGCGCCCTTCTGGACGCGGGCCTCGCCCGACGCCACGAAGCAGAACGAGTCGCCCGGTTCGCCTTCGCGCATCAGGTAGGTGTCCGCGTACACGGTGGACCACTGGGCGATGCGCAGCACTTCCCACAATTCGACGTCGCTGAATTCCCGGAAGAAGGCCATGCCGCGCAGCAGCTCGAAGCGCTCCGGCACCGGCAGCCCGTCGTTGGACTGCACCGTCGGGCGGTTGCGGAATGCCTGTGCCAGATCATGGGAGAACTCGGTCCATGTCCGGTAGCGATGCTCGAGTTCCTTGCGCGTCGCGCGCGCCACGATGCTGTCGAGATGGGCCGGAATCTGGGGATTGAAATGGGAGGGGGGAGGAGCTTCCTCGTTGGCGATGCGATAGAGCAGGCTGTAGTTGTTGACCGATTCGAACGGCAGGCGGCCCGACAGCAGCTGGTACATCACGACACCGAGGGAGTAGATGTCGGTCTGGTGGTTTAGCGGCACCTCGCGGATCTGCTGGGGCGACATGTAGGCCGGCGAGCCGACGCCCGACACCTGGGTCGCGTCGCTGGACTGGAGCACCGCCGATCCGAAGTCGGAGAGCTTGATGTCCTGGCGGCCGGGGGACACCATCAGGATGTTGGCGGGCTTGATGTCGCGATGGGTGATGCCCTGGTGGTAGGCGTAGTCCAGCGCCCGGCTGCACTTGAACACGATCTCGATGACCCGCTCCTCCGGCAGCAGGGCGTCGGCATGGGTGAAGGGCTCGAGCGTTCCGCCGGGCACGTACTCCATCACCACGTAGGCTTCGCGCTCGGTGATCACGGCATCGTAGATGCGCGCGATGTGCGGGTGGTTGAGACGGCCGGCGAGGGCGGCCTCGCTGCGCAGGAGCTGCCGGTAGAGCCGACCCTGCCGGGGATCGCAGAGGATGTCCGGGTCGATGTACTTGATCGCCACGTCGCGGTCGGCAAACGGGTCGTGCGCCAGGAACACGGTGGCCGTGGTTCCCGCGCCGACCCGCTCGCGGATCTCGTACTTGCCGATGCGTTCCATCCCGGGGCAGCCTCGCGATGCGTTCCGAAAGGCGTGCTGGCCTTACCGCCTGCTGGAACCTGTCTTCAGGTTAGCCCATGCGGCCGCGTGCGCGCGCGATCGCGGCACGGACCTGGTCCGGCGCGGTGCCGCCGATGTGGCTGCGGGCCTGCAGCGCGCCCTCGACGGTGAGTGCCGCGGCGACGTCGTCGGCCAGGCGTTCTCCGGCCCCGGCCACCGCCTGCATCGCGTCGCGCAGGCCGTCCACGCCCAGGTCGGGCAGGTCGCAACCGCGGCTCTCTGCGGCCCGCACGGCCAGCGCCACCGCCTCGTGGGCGTCGCGGAACGGCAGCCCCTTGCGTACCAGATAGTCCGCGAGGTCGGTCGCGGTGGCGAAGCCCTGGGTGAGCGCGGCACGCATGTTGTCGGCGCGCACGCGGATGCCGGGGATCATGTCGGCGTAGATCCGCAGCGTGTCGATCAGCGTGTCGGCGGTGTCGAACAAGGGCTCCTTGTCTTCCTGGTTGTCCTTGTTGTAGGCCAGTGGCTGACCCTTCATCAGGGTCAGCAAGGCGACCAGGTGGCCGTTGACGCGGCCGGTCTTGCCGCGCACCAGCTCGGGGACGTCGGGGTTCTTCTTCTGCGGCATGATCGAGCTGCCGGTGCAGAAGCGGTCGGCCAGGTCGATGAAACCGACGCGCGGGCTCATCCACAGGATCAGTTCCTCCGAGAGGCGCGACAGATGGGTCATCGTCAGCGCGCAGGCGGCGGTGAATTCGATCGCGAAGTCACGGTCCGAGACCGCGTCCAGGGAATTCTCGCAGACACTGTCGAAGCCCAGCTCGTCGGCCACCGAGCGGCGGTCGATGGGGTAGCTGGTGCCGGCCAGCGCGGCTGCCCCGAGGGGCAGGCGATTGGTGCGGCGGCGGCAGTCGCTGAAGCGCTCGGCGTCGCGCGAAGCCATCTCGTAGTAGGCCATCAGGTGATGGCCGAAGGTCACCGGCTGGGCGACCTGGAGATGGGTGAAGCCGGGCAGCGGCGTGCCGGCGTGCTGCTCCGCGAGGTCCAGCAGGCGGTTCTGGAAATCTGTCAGCAGCGCCAGGATCTGGTCGATCGCGTCGCGCAGCCACAGGCGGATGTCGGTGGCGACCTGGTCGTTGCGCGAACGGCCGGTGTGCAATCGCTTGCCGGCGTCGCCGACCAGCGCGGTGAGTCGCTTCTCGATGTTCAGATGAACGTCCTCGTCGTCGAGGCTCCAGGCAAACTCGCCCCGTTCGATCTCGTCGCCGATCCGGGCGAGGCCGCGCTCGATGTCGGCGAGGTCGGCGGCCGGGATGATGCCCTGGCGCGCGAGCATGCGCGCGTGTGCCAGCGAACCACGGATGTCCTGGGCGGCCATCCGCCGGTCGAACGGGACCGATGCGGTGTAGCGCTTGACCAGCTCCGACACGGGTTCGGAGAAGCGGCCGGACCAGGCCTTGTCCGGATCGGGGCTGGCGCCCGCAGGGTGTTGCTGGGGCGCGGTCGAACTGTCTGACATAATTCCGGAATCTTCAAACGGGGGAGCAGCGCACAGCAGGCGGCGGGCCTTTTCGCACCACCGCCCGTCACGCCCGGGCCGCCGCTCGGAACGGCCGCCGGCCAAGCGTGGCGTTTGCCCCTAAGGTTGTGGACGTGCGCGTCCGGTGAGCGAGCGAGTATAAAGCAAATGCAAGGCCGAGCCCGGCATCTCCCGGATTTCCGCAACCTCGGGATCGTCCTCCGACTGTTGCTGCTGGTGCACGCCGGCGCCGCGGCAACGGTGGTGGTGCAGTCGGGGTCGCCACGCGACCTGCCGCAAGGCGCCCTGTTGTTCGCGGCGCGCCTGGAATTGCCGCTGTTCCTGTGCGTGTCGCTGCTGTACCTGGTCCAGCCCTCGCTGAGCGCGGTGCGTTACCGCAGGGCGGCGATGGTGGTGCTGGCGCTGGCCGTGGCCGCGACACTGCTGTCCGAGTTCATGGCCGACAGCACGCTCTATGGCAGTGCCGGTGCGGCACTGTGGGCAGCAGTGGCGGTGGCGGTCGTGCTCGCCTATTTCGACTATCGCGAGAAACTTCTGACCCCTTCGCTGGCGGAAGCCCGGCTGCAGGCATTGACCGTGCGGATGCGTCCTCACTTCCTGTTCAACAGCCTGAATGCGGTGCTCGGCGTGATCCGCAGCGACCCGCGGCGGGCAGAGCAGGCCCTCGAGGAAATGTCGGATGTATTTCGTGCGGTGATGAAGGAAAATCGCGAACTGATTACCATTGACGACGAACTGGCCTTGTGCGAACGCTATCTCGGCCTCGAACGGCTGCGCCTCGGTGATCGCCTGCAGGTCGATCTGGACGTCGACGACTTGCCCGGCGATGCGTTGATTCCGCCGCTGATGCTGCAGCCGCTGGTCGAGAACGCGGTCTATCATGGGATCGAACCTCTGTCCGAGCCGGGCATGGTCGGCGTCAAGGGTATGTTGCGGGGAGGTGACGTGGTGCTCGAGGTGAGCAATCCGGTGGCGCGGGCAGGGAGGCCCCATGCTGGCAACCAGATGGCGATGGAAAACATTCGCGAGCGATTGATGCTCTTCTACGACCTCGAGGCGTCGTTGGCGGTCGAGTCGGACGGCGGCCAGTACCGTGTCCGTATCCGCCTGCCGTACCGGAGGAAGGCCGCATGACTGAACCGATGAAGGTGCTGATCGTCGACGACGAGGCGCTGGCGAGGGCCCGCATGCGGGACCTGCTGAGCGACATCGCCGCCGAGGAGCCGACCCGGGTGGTGGCGATGGTGGCCAACGGTGCCGAGGCCCTTCGCCTGCTCGACAGCGAGGAGGTGGACCTGGTGTTCGCCGATGTCCGCATGCCGGTCATGGACGGCGTCGAATTCGCCCGCCAGGTGCTGGAGCGGCCCAATGCTCCTGGCGTGATCTTCACCACCGCGTACGACGAATACGCGGTCACCGCCTTCGACGTCGCCGCCATCGACTACCTGCTCAAGCCGGTGCGGGCGTCGCGGCTGGCGGAGGCCCTCGGCAAGTTCCGGCGCTCCCGGGGCAAGGAGGAGGCGGACGAGCAGCCCGATGGCGCGCGCATCAATTTCAGCGTCACCGAGCGCGGTCGGATCCTGCTGGTGCCGGTCGACGAGGTGCGTTACCTGAAGGCCGAGCTCAAGTACGTCACCGCCCACACGATAGAGCGCGACTACGTTCTCGACGAATCCCTGGTGCAACTCGAAGAGGAGTTCGGTACCCGCTTCCTGCGGATCCATCGCAACTGCCTGGTGGCCCGCTCGGCGGTGCTCGGGGTCGAGCGCCAGGGTGGCAGCGAGGGCGACCCCCACTGGGCGGTGTTGCTCGAAGGCGTCGGCGAGCCGCTGTCGATCAGCCGCCGCCAGTGGCCGTCGGTGAAGACCGCCCTCAAGCTCTGACCGGGCTCGGTCTCGCGCTCGGTCTCGGGCTCAGCCGCTGTTGCGCAGGCCGGCGGCGATGCCGTTGATCGACAGGTGGATGCCGCGCTTGACGCGCTCGTCCTCGATGCCCTCGCGGTGGCGGCGCAGCAGTTCGACCTGGACGTGGTTGAGCGGGTCGAGATACGGGAAGCGGTTGCGTATCGAGCGTCTCAGCAGCGGATTGCCGTCGAGCAAGGCCTGCTGGCCGGTGATCTCGAGCAGGGCCCTGACGGTCGCCGCATGCTCGGCGCGAATCCGGCCGAAGATCCGGTCGCGCAGGGCGCTGTCGCGGACCAGGCCGGCATAGCGGCTGGCGATCGCGAGATCGGTCTTGGCGAGCACCATGTCCATGTTCGACAACAGCGTCGCGAAGAAGCCCCAGTCGCGGTTCATCGCCCGCAGGTGGTCGCGGCCTTGTTCGCCGTGGCGCGCGACGAAGGCCTCGACCGCGGAGCCGAAGCCGTACCAGCCCGGCAGCATCAGCCGGCACTGGGACCAGCTGAACACCCACGGGATCGCGCGCAGGTCCTCGATGGCGCTGCTCGCCGTGCGCGACGCCGGTCGCGAGCCGATGTTCAGATTGGCGATCTCGCCGATCACCGTCGATTCGCGAAAGTAGCGCTCGAAGCCGTCGGTCTCATAGACCAGCGCACGGTAGGCGCGATACGCGTCCGCCGAGAGTTCGTCCATGGCCTCGAGGTCGTCGGGCCGCGGCGCCGGTTCGGCGTCGGCGAACAGGCTGGCTTCCAGCGTCGCGGACACCAGCACCTCGAGGTTGCGCCGGCCGACCTCGGCATTGCCGTACTTGGCGGCGATCACCTCGCCCTGCTCGGTGAGCCGGATCTGACCCTGCACCGCGCCGCCGGGCTGCGCCAGGATCGCCTGGTAGCTGGGGCCGCCGCCGCGGCCGACCGATCCGCCCCGGCCGTGGAACAGGCGCATGCGGACACCGTGTCGCCGGAAGACGTCGATCAGCGCGATCTCGGCCTTGTACAGCGACCAGCCGGAGGTCAGGAAACCGCCGTCCTTGTTCGAGTCGGAGTAGCCGAGCATGACCTCCTGGGTCATGTCGCGCGAAGCCACCAGGCGCTTGTAGGCGGGCAGCGAGAACAGGCGGTCCATCGTCGCCGGTGCCGCCTCGAGGTCGCCGATGGTCTCGAACAGCGGGATGACATTGACCGTCAGGCGGCCCGCGACCGGATCGAGCAGGCCGCACTCCTTGAGCAGCAGCGCCAGTTCGAGCACGTCGGAGACGCCGTCCGTCTTGGAGATGATGCAGTTCGGCACGGCCGCACCGCCGTAGCGCTGGTGGGCGCAGCGGGCGGCCGCGAAGATCTCGAGTTCGTCGTCGGTGGCCTCGGAGTAGCCGAGGTAGGGGGAATGCAGCGGTCGCGGGTCCATCATCGCCGCCGCCAGCAAATCGATGCGTGCCTCCTCGTCGAGGTCGCGATAGCCGGTGCCGGGGCGGGCCACCTCCAGCAACTCCGCCACCACCCGTTCATGGACGTCCGAGTTCTGGCGCAGATCGAGCGACGCCAGGTGGAAGCCGAACACCGACACCGCCCGCCGCAGGCGCCGCAGGCGACCACGGGCCAGGCGCGCCGAGCCGTTGGCCAGCAACGACTCATGTACCGACTGGAGGTCGGCGGCGAGCGCTTCCGGCCCGCCGTAGGCGTCGGTCGTGCCGTCGCCCGCGGCGTCCTCGGCCAGTTGCCGGCGGCTCGCCGCGAGCCGCCCGGCGATGCGCTCGAGCGCCCGGCGATAGGGCTCGTCCTCGCGGTGGGGGTTGGTCCCGTCGCTGGCGTCGGCGAGGGCCAGCAGGCCATCCGAGGCGGGCACCAGCTGGCTCGCCAGCGACAGTTGCGACGCCAGCACGGTGAGTTCCCGCTCGTAGTGGGCGAGCGCCCGATCGCTCTGCATTCGCAACGCGTCACGCAGCACCGCGGCAGTGACGAAGGGGTTGCCGTCGCGGTCACCGCCGATCCAGCTGCCGATGCGCAGGAAGGGTGGCAGTTCCGCCCGGTGACCGTCGGCCGCCAGGCGGTTCTCGAGCCAGCAGTACAGGCGCGGCAACTCGGTCAGGAAGGTGTAATCATGATACGAAAGACCGTTGGCGACCTCGTCGGCGACCGACAGCTTGGCCGGGCGCAGCATCCGCGTCTGCCACAGGGTCAGCACGCCGCGACGCAGGGCCTCTTCGTTGTCTGCCGCCTCGTCCGGCGTCAGCGCGATGCGGTCGCGTTCGTCGAGCAGGCGCGCGATCGCCATCTGGCAGTTCAGGATGCTCTTGCGCTGGACCTCGGTGGGGTGCGCGGTGAGCACCGGAACCACCAGCGCACCGGCCAGGAATTCGGCCAGTGCCGCGGCATCGATGCCACCTTCGCGGGCGCGCTCGACGGCATGGGCGAGGCTGCCGTCACGCGCCGGTGAGCCGGCAATCAGGTGGGCACGGGAGCGGCGGATGTGGTGCTGGTCCTCCGCCAGGTTGGCGAGGTGGGAGAAATAGCTGAAGGCGCGCACCACGTGGATGGTGTCGTCGAGCGACAGCGAATCGAGGGTCGCCTCGAGTTCGCGGCGGGCGTCGAGGTCGTCGTCCCGGTGGAAGCGCACCGAGCTCTTGCGGACCCGCTCGATCAGATCGAACACCGCGCCGCCCTCGCAGGCGCGCACGGTGTCGCCGAGCATGCGACCGAGCAGACGCACGTCTTCCCGCAGCGGCAGATCCTTGTCGTGCACCGTACCTCCTCCACCCGATCCGTTTCACGTGTCCGGCGCCAGGAGCCCAGCGACGGCCGTCCGCCATGCTAGAATCGCTGCCGCTGTCAGCGCCATAGGTGCGAACCCTGATGTTGCGTTGCGATGAGCGTCCCGACGCCGCGGCAACGTTGCCGACGATCCGATTTCGAGCGAGCAAGCCGTGACCGAGCCGACACCCGACCCCAGCCGCATCGTCATCGCCACCCGGGAAAGCCGGCTAGCACTGTGGCAGGCGGAGCACGTCAAGGCACGCCTCGAGGCGCTGTATCCGGCCTGCAGCGTCGAGCTGCTCGGCATGACCACCCGCGGCGATCAGATCCTCGACCGGCCGTTGGCCAAGGTCGGCGGCAAGGGGCTGTTCGTCAAGGAGCTCGAGACCGCCCTGCTCGACCGCCGCGCCGACATCGCGGTGCATTCGATGAAGGACGTGCCGATGCAACTGGCCGACGAGTTCGCGCTGGTGTGCGTGTCCGAGCGCGAGGTGCCGCTCGACGCCTTCGTCTCGAACCGCTACGACAGCCTCGACGACATGCCGCCGGGAGCCGTGGTCGGCACGTCCAGCCTGCGTCGCGAAGCGCAGCTCCACGCCCAGTACCCGATGCTCGCGGTGACCAGTCTGCGCGGCAACCTCGACACCCGCCTGCGCAAGCTCGACGAGGGCCAGTACGACGCGATCATCCTCGCCGCCGCCGGCCTCAAGCGACTGGGGCTCGGCCAGCGGATCCGCGCCGAACTGCCGGCGGAAGTCTCGTTGCCAGCCGCCGGTCAGGGCGCGCTCGGCATCGAGGCGCTGGCCGCGCGACCCGAGGTGGCGACGTGGATGGCACCGCTGAACGACCATTCGACCGCGGCGTGCGTCGCCGCCGAGCGCGCCGTGTCGCGCGCCCTGGCGGGAAGCTGCGAAGTGCCACTGGGTGCCTACGCGATCCCCCGCGACGGCAGTCTGTGGCTGCGCGGTTTCGTCGCGCGACCGGATGGCACCCGATTCGCCCGCAGCGAGCGCTCGGGCCCTGCGGAAGGGGCCGAGGCGCTGGGACAGGCCCTGGCCGACGAGCTGCGGGTCCAGGGTGCCGACCAGATCCTCGCCGAACTCGGCTGAGCGCGAGCCGGTGAGCCCCGCCACCCTGTCCGGTCGGTGCATCGCGGTGACCCGGCCGCGCGCCCAGTGCGAGGCGCTGGCGGCGGGCATCGCGGCGCGCGGCGGGACCGCGTTGGTGTTCCCGTTGATTGCCATCGAAGGGATCGCCGATTCCGATCAGATCCGGGCCGCACGCCGCGCGCTCGCCGGCTACGACCTCGCTTTCTTCGTCAGCCCCAACGCGGTCGAGCACGGTGTCGCCGCCCTCGGCGGACGGGCCGCGTGGCCGCCGGGCTTGCGTGTCGCCGGGGTCGGCGCGGGAACCCGGGCGGCCCTCGAGCAACGCGGCTTCGAGGGGGTCATCGCACCCCGGTCGGGTGCCGACAGCGAGGCCGTGCTGGCGCTTCCGGAATTTTCGCCAGGCGCGCTCGTCGGCCGGCGCCTGTTGATCGTGCGGGGCGACGGCGGCCGCGACCTGCTCGGCCACCAGGCCGAGCGCCGGGGCGCCGAGGTCAGCTACCTGAGCTGCTATCGCCGCCGCCTGCCGGCGGCAGACGCCGGCGGACTGCTCGACGTGGTGCGCGACGCGCGGCTCTCCGCGCTGGTGGTGACCAGCAGCGAGGCACTCGGCAACCTCGCGGCGATTGTCGGCGACGAGGGGCTCGCAGCGCTGCGACAGCTGCCGCTGTTCGTGCCGCACCCGCGGATCGCCGAGCGTGCCGGCGAATACGGATTCGAATCGATCATAAGTACCGGCCCCGGCGACAGCGGAATATTGTCGGGACTGGATGCCCATTTTCAACACGTCGGTTAAGATTGCTGAATGAACCAAGAGACCTCAGTGCTGACTTCGGCGTCGCCTGCGTCCGAAGCTAACCAAGGCACGAGCGCGCAGGCGGAGGGTTCGGGTGTGGAGCAGGAGGCACTCGAGCAAGAACAAGAACAAGAGCAGACCCCGGAGCGAGGCGGTGGTTCACGCCTGTTGCCGGTACTGGTGATAGGGTTGTTGCTCGCATTCGCGGCAATCGGCTGGCTCTGGTACCAGGGCAAGGCCGCCGGCGAGCTGATGAACGGCCTGCGCCAGGACGCCCAGACCTTGCGCGACAGCGCTCGCGATCTGCAGCGGGACGCGGACGTGTTGCGCAGCGATGTCAATGCCCGGACCGGAGAGGGCGAGGAGATCGCCCGGTCGGCTCGGGTCGCCGCGCGACAGGGACTGGAGTCGGTGGCCGAGTTGCAGCGGCGGCTGGCGGCGACCGAGGCCGAACTGGCCGATACCCGCCGGCAGCAGGCGTCGATCGGCGCTCTCTACGAATCGCTCGCCCGCAATCGCGAGGACCAGTTGCTGATCGAGGTCGAGCAGACCCTCGGGCTGGCGCTCCAGCAACTCCAGCTGGCTGGCAACGTCGATGCCGCGCTGGCGGCCCTGCGGGCTGCGGAAACGCGCCTGGCACGGGCCGACGCGATGTCGTTGGTGCGCCTGCGCAAGGCGCTGCTGAAAGACATCGAACTGCTCGCCGGGTCGGCGCGGCTGGACGTGGTCGGGATCGCCGCCCGCATCGAGGTGCTGGTGTCGGCGATCGAGCGGATGCCCCTTGCCTACACCAAGTCGCCGCCGAAGACCGACTTGGGCGAGGCTCCGATTCCGGACGACGTGCCCGAAAAGCTCAAGCAACTGGGCCGCGACCTCTGGAAAGAACTCAGTTCGCTGGTCCGCATCGAGCGGCTCGACCGGCCGGATCCTGCCTTGCTCTCGCCGACGCAGGACGTGTTCCTGCGCGAGAACCTGCGGTTGCGGCTGCTGTCCGCGCGACTGTCGCTGCTGTCCCGCGACGACAAGACCTACCACACCGACCTGCAACTGGCGTCGGAGTGGCTGAGGGGCTATTTCGACACCGACACAGAAGTGGTCGGCAATGCCCTGTCCCAGCTTGACGAGCTGGCACGGGTCAAGCTCGATGCCGACCAGGTGCCGATGCTGGAGCAGACCTACACGGAGCTGCGTGCGTTGCAGGAGCGCTCGCCGGCGATCGGCCGGACCGCGGCCGCCGAAGCGCCTGCCGAGGCGGCACCGGTAGCGGAAGCTCCGGCAGAGGCAGCACCCGCAGCGGAAGCTCCGGCACAGGCAGCACCGGCAGAGGCAGCACCGGCCGCGGAAGCTGAGACGGCAGCAGCACCGGCGGAGGCAGCACCGGCAGAGGCAGCACCGGCCGCGGAAGCTGAGACGGCAGCAGCACCGGCAGAGGCAGCACCGGCAGAGGCTGCACCGGCAGAGGCTGCTGCGGCGGCAGAGGCAGCGCCGGCAATGGAAGCACCGGCCGCGGACGCCGGTGAGGCGGCGGCGGCCGAACAGGCGTCGCCGCAGCAGGCGGAAGCCGCACCGCAGTCCGAAGCTGCGGCCGAGGGCGGTGCTGCGCCCGCGGCCGAGGCGGCGGCTGCCCCGGCCGCCGAGGCCGAGTCTGCGCCCCAGGCCGGCGCGGCCACGGAAGCTGGTGCGGCAGCCGAAGGCGCAGCGCCGGCGGCAGAGGGAGGTGCGAGCGTCGACGCGAAGCTGCCGGCCGAATCGCCGGCGGCGGAAGCGGCGGCCGAGGGCGCAGGGTCTGCGCCGCCCAATACGCCGGAAGCCGCCGAAGCCGCGGCGACCGAGCACTGAGGAGGGCCTGCCATGCGGGCTGTTCTCTGGATCATCGCAATCTTCGCGCTGGCGGCAGGACTGTCGCTGGTGGCCGAACATAGTACCGGCACGGTGCTGGTGTCGTTCTCCCACTACCGCATCCAGCTGTCGCTGAATCTGGTGATATGCCTGCTGGTGCTGGGCTTCCTCGCCGGCTATGTGGTGGTGAGGCTGGTGTTGCGCACCATGCGGGTACCGAAGGCGATCGGTCGCTATCGCGACCAGCGGCGGCGCGTGATCGCCGAGCGCAAGCTGCACGAGAGCCTGCGCGCCTTCATGGAAGGGCGTTATGCCCAGGCCCTGAAGCTGGCCGGCGACGCCTACCGCAGGTCCGACAAGGCCGGCATCGAGACGCTGGTAGCGGCGCGAGCGGCCCATGAACTTCAGGATCACGAGAGCTATCGCGACTGGATAGGCCGTGCGTCGCAGATCGAGTGGCTGCGCACCGCCCGTCTGATGACCGAGGCCGAGCTTGCGCTCGACGGACGCCGCTTCGACGAGGCGAGCAATCGTCTGGTGGTGTTGCGCG
The DNA here is from genome assembly GCA_020445745.1 of Rhodocyclaceae bacterium. Lineage (GTDB taxonomy): Bacteria > Pseudomonadota > Gammaproteobacteria > Burkholderiales > Rhodocyclaceae > Cognatazoarcus. Next base: position 38,736 of record JAGRGB010000119.1, read on the forward strand.
AACGCGGCGAGCGTCATATCGCTGCCCAGCGGCTGGCGTTGAAGGCGGCGGAGGGCGCGGGCAAGTGGGACGAGACCGCGCGGCTCGCCCGCCAGCTGCGCAAGCACAAGGGCCTGACCGACGACGCTGCCGCGGCGATCGTTCGCGAGTCCCACCTGGAATGTCTGCGCCAGCGCACCGGCGACGGTGCGGCGCTGGCCGAGTACTGGGCCTCGATCTCGGCGCGCGAGGCGTCCGACCATGTGTTGCTGGAGCGTTCGGTGCCGCTGCTGGTCGCGGCTGGCCAGGGTTCCATCGCCCGCCGCGCGGTCGAGGACATGCTGTCGGTGCACTGGGAGCCGGCGCTGGCTCGCAGCTATGCGGACTGCTGCGTCGATGCCGAAGATCTGTCGCCAGGCCTCGCCAAGGCCGAAGCCTGGCTCGTGGATCATCCCAGCGACGCGGGCCTGCTGCTGACCCTCGGCCGACTGTGCATGCGCATGAAGCTGTGGGGCAAGGCCCAGAGCTACCTGGAAGCCTCGATGAGCGTCGCGGCGGACAGCGACACTTCGCTGGCCCTCGCGCGACTGGCCGAGCAACTGGACAGGCCGGCCGAAGCCCAGCGCTACTACCGCCAGGCTGCCGAAATCGCGACGGCTTGAAGCGCAGGGACGCGCTGGCGGCCTTGCGGCCGCCAGCGCCACCGGCCGGCGTCAGGCCCAGTCGCGGGGCTTCAGATAATCGCGGTAGAGCACTTCCTCGGCACTGCCGGCTTCCGGCTGCCAGTCGTAGCGCCACTTCACGACCGGCGGCATCGACATCAGGATCGACTCGGTTCGGCCGCCCGACTGCAGCCCGAACAGCGTCCCGCGGTCGAACACCAGATTGAATTCCACGTAGCGGCCCCGTCGATAGGCCTGGAAATCCCGTTCGCGCTCGCCGTAGGGAATTGTCCGGCGGCGTTCGACGATCGGCTGATAGGCTTCCAGGAAGGCGTCGCCGACCGCGCGGGTCAGGCCGAAGGCGTCGTCGAACGAGACGCTGCCGTCGGCACCGTGGTCGTCGAAGAACAGGCCGCCGACGCCGCGTGGTTCATTGCGGTGCTTGAGGAAGAAGTAGCGGTCGCACCATTCCTTCAACTCGCGGTAGCGCGCCGCGCCCCAGGGCATGACGGCCTGCCGGCAGACGGAATGGAAATGACGGACGTCCTCCTCGAACGGGTAGTACGGGGTCAGGTCCATGCCACCGCCGAACCACCACGCCGGCGCCTGGCCCTCGGCCTCGGCGATGAAGAAGCGCACGTTCATGTGCACGGTCGGGCAGTAGGGGTTGCGTGGGTGCAGGACCAGCGACACCCCCATTGCCTCGAAACCCCGGCCGGCCAGCTCGGGGCGGTTGGCCGTTGCCGACGGTGGCAGCGCGCCGCCCCTGACGTGCGAGAAATTGCAGCCGCCGCGCTCGAAGAAGTCGCCCTCTTCGATCACCCGGGTGATGCCGCCGCCGCCGAGCGGACGATCCCACGCGTCGCGGGCGAAGGTCTGGCCGTCCAAGGCTTCCAGGCGGTTGACGATGCGCTGCTGCAGCGCGAGCAGGTATTCCTTGACCGTCGTCGCGTGCATCGGTTTCAGGTCTTGTCCACGACGTTGGCGGCGGCCGCACCGGTACGGACCTCGGCGATTGCGGCCGAGCGTGCGTCCTCGTCCTGGAACATCGGGCTGGTTCCCACGACCTGACCGTTGCTCGCCTTGAGGTTGAAGAACGGTCTCCCGTCCGAAGCGGTCTTCAGTTCGTAGCGGTCGTCGTCGGCCGCGTTCCTGCGTACCGAGTCGATGCCCTTGCTGGCACTTGCCTTGGCGTTGTATCCCTCGCTGCGCAGCAGCGTGCCGCCGGCATTGGCCTGCAGCTTGAAATAGAACTCGCCCTTGTCGTTCCTGGTCAGTTCGAATGTCGGTGCCATCGGCTGCTCCTCCTGCATGGTCATGTCAATCGCATCTCGCCGGTGTCGTGCCAATCCGACGCGTCACCTTTTCGGACCTGGCTGAAGCATACCATCGCGTGGATGACCGGCCGGCTGTCGACCGCGGCGGCGGCCGCGGGGGCGTGAATATCTGTTGCGCTGCCGCGCTTCACCGCCGGATCGCGCGGTGACCGATGTCGCGGCGCATCTGACGGCCGTCGAAGATGATGTGATCGGCGATGTCGTAGGCGTTCTTCTGCGCGCTGCGCACGTTCTCGCCAAGGGCGGTGACACACAACACCCGCCCCCCCGAGGTGACGATCCGATCGCCCTCCCGGGCGGTGCCGGCATGGAACACATGCACGTCTTCGTTGCCACCGGTCGGCAGGCCGTCGATGGCGTCGCCCTTGCGCGGCGATTCCGGATAGCCGTGGGCGGCCAGCACCACGCCGAGCGCAAATCGGCGATCCCATTCGGCCTCGGCCGAATCCAGCCTGCCGTCGAGGGCCGCGTCGACCAGATCGATCAGGTCGGTCTTGAGACGCATCATGATCGGCTGGGTCTCGGGATCACCCATGCGGCAGTTGAACTCGACGACCCGTGGCTGACCGCCATCGTCGATCATCAGGCCGGCGTACAGGAAGCCGGTGTAGGGGTGGCCGTCGGCGATCATGCCGTTGAGCGTCGGCATCACGATCTCGCGCATCACCCGGGCATGAATCTCCGGCGTGACCACCGGGGCCGGCGAATAGGCGCCCATGCCTCCGGTGTTGGGACCGCCATCGCCGTCCTTGAGGCGCTTGTGATCCTGGCTGGTTGCCAGCGCCAGCGCATGGCGGCCGTCCGCCATGACGATGAAGCTCGCCTCCTCGCCGCGCAGGAATTCCTCGATCACGACCTGCGCGCCGGCACCGCCCATGCGGTTGTCCACCAGCATCATGTCGATCGCGGCGTGGGCTTCGTCGAGCGACATCGCGACCACCACGCCCTTGCCCGCCGCCAGGCCGTCGGCCTTGATGACGATCGGTGCACCGCTGCGATCGACGTGGGCGTGGGCTTCGGCGGCGTCGGTGAAGGTGGCGTAGCCGGCGGTCGGGATGCCGTGGCGGGCCATGAAGCGCTTGGCGAAGTCCTTCGATGCCTCCAGCTGGGAGGCCGCCCGGGTCGGGCCGAAGATGCGCTGACCGGCCTCGCGGAAGGCATCGACGACACCGTCTGCGAGCGGTGCCTCGGGGCCGACCACCGTGAGTGCCACCCGTTCGCGCTTGGCGAACTCGATCAGCACCCGGGGATTGGTGATCGGCACGTTTTCGATGCCCTGCTCGAGGGCGGTGCCGGCGTTGCCCGGTGCGACATACACCTTGTGGACCTTGGGTGACTGGACCAGCTTCCAGGCCAGCGCATGTTCGCGGCCACCAGAGCCAATGACGAGGACTTTCATGCTAGCTGCCGGTTCTCTCTCGGTTCAACGGCGCGGCCGCGCGGCCGTCGCACGGGGGTCAGTGACGGAAGTGGCGGAATCCGGTGAATACCATCGCCAGGCCATGCTCGTCCGCGGCAGCGATGACCTCCGCGTCGCGCACCGAGCCACCCGGCTGGATGACCGCCGTCGCCCCGGCCTCGGCGAGCACGTCGAGGCCGTCGCGGAACGGGAAGAAGGCGTCCGAGGCGGCTACCGCGCCGGCTATCGTCAGGCCGGCATTGTCGGCCTTGATACGGGCGATGCGAGCGGAGTCGACCCGGCTCATCTGGCCGGCGCCGACGCCGACGGTCATCCCGGCCCTGCAATAGACGATGGCGTTGGACTTGACGTACTTGGCCACCCGCCAGGCGAAAAGCAGATCCCGGGCCTCGCCCTCGTCGGGCGCGCGTCGTGTCACCACCTTGAGATCCCCGGGCCCGACCGGTGCGTGGTCGGCGCTCTGCACCAGCAGGCCGCCGCCGACGCGCTTGACGTCGATCTGCCGCAGCGCGCCGAGAGGCATCCTCAGTACCCGTACGTTTTGCTTGGCGCGCAGCACGTCGAGGGCTGCCGAGGAATAGTCCGGCGCGATCAGCACTTCCATGAACTGCTTCGAGACCGCCATCGCGGTTTCCTGGTCCACCGCGACATTGAACGCGATGATGCCGCCGAAGGCCGAGGTGGGGTCGGTGTCGAACGCCCGTGTGTAGGCCTCGTGGGCGCTGTCGCCGAGTGCCACGCCGCAGGGGTTGGCATGCTTGACGATGACGCAGGCGGTGGTGTCGAAGGATTTTACACATTCCCATGCCGCGTCCGCGTCGGCGATGTTGTTGTAGGACAGCGCCTTGCCCTGCAACTGCTGATAGGCGGCGATGCCGCCGGTGTCGGCGCCGGGCTCGCGGTAGAACGCTGCGCTCTGGTGAGGATTCTCTCCATAGCGCAGATCCTCGACCTTGTCGAAGGCGAGCTGCAGGCGGTCCGGGTAGCTGCGGATCCTGCCGTCGGTGTCGAGCGCGGTCAGGTAGTTCGCGATCGCACCGTCGTAGCGGGCGGTGTGCGTGAAGGCCTTGACCGCGAGCGCGAAGCGGGTGACCGCGCCGATGCTGCCGTCGCCGCCACGCATCTCGGCGATGATTCGCTGGTAGTCGTCGGGATCGGTGACGACCGCGACGCCGCCGGCTTCGTTGCCGTGGTTCTTCGCCGCTGCCCGCACCATCGCCGGGCCGCCGATGTCGATGTTCTCGATCGCCTCCTGCAGCGTGCAATCGGCGCGCGCGATGGTCTGCTGGAAGGGATAGAGATTCACCACCAGCAGGTCGATCGCCGCGATGCCGTGCTCGGCGATGGTCCGCATGTGCGGTTCCGAGTCGCGCCGCGCCAGCAGACCGCCGTGCACCCGGGGGTGCAGGGTCTTGACCCGGCCGTCGAGGATCTCGGGCGATCCGGTGTACTCGGATACGTCGGTGACCGCGAGGCCGGCGTCGCGGAGCAGGCGCGCGGTACCGCCGGTGGACAGCAGGGCGACGCCGTCGGCGGCGAGCTGGCCGGCAAATTCGACGATGCCGCGTTTGTCGGAGACGCTGATCAGGGCACGGGAAACTTTCATTATTCTTCTGTGGTCGGGGCGCCTCGCGGGCGCGGATTCAGAGGAGGTCGTATTCGCTGAGCTTGCGCCGCAGCGTGTTGCGGTTGATGCCGAGCATCTCGGCCGCGGCGGTCTGGTTGCCATTGGCGCGTCTGAGCACGAATTCGAGCATCGGACGCTCGGCGTTCTTCATCACCAGTTCGTAGATCGCCACCGGCTTCTCCCCGTCCAGGTCGCGAAAATAGCGGTCCAGGGTGCGGTAGACCGATTCTGCGATCTCGTTGTTGCTCATGCAGCCAGTTCCTCGGCAAAAGTCTGGGTGTCGCGGTCCCGCGAAACCGGGCGGCGCAATTCGTGGAAGAAGCGGTCCACCGCTTCGAGCTGCGCCCCGGGGTGCTCGAGGCGGACCATCTGCTGGCGAAACTGCTGGGCGCCACCGATCCCGCGCACGTACCAGCCGATGTGCTTGCGGGCGACCCGCACACCGGTGTGCCGGCCGTAGAAGGCGTGGATGTCCTCGACGTGTGCGCGGCAAATCCGGTGGATCTGTTCGCTAGGGGGCGGCGGCAAGTGCTCGCCGGTGGCCAGGAAATGTGCGATCTCGGCGAAGATCCACGGCCTGCCCTGGGCGGCACGGCCGATCATCACGGCATCGGCGCCGGTGTGGTCGAGGACCCGCCGCGCCTTGGCTGCCGTGTCGATGTCGCCATTGGCGATAATCGGGATGCCGATCGCCTGCTTGACCACGGCGATCGAATCGTATTCCGCCGCGCCGGTGTATCGGTCTTCGCGGGTGCGACCGTGGATCGTCAGCGCGCGTACGCCGCTGCCCTCGGCAATGCGGGCGATCGCCAGCACGTTGCGGCTGTCACGGCTCCAGCCGGTGCGGCACTTGAGGGTCACCGGCGTGTCGGGCACCGCCGCCACCACCGCCTCGAGGATCTCGCGCACCAGGCGTTCGTCGCGCATCAACGCGGAGCCGGCGGCCACGTTGCAGACCTTCTTGGCGGGGCAGCCCATGTTGATGTCGATGATGTCGGCGCCGCGGGACACGTTGTGCCGCGCCGCTGCAGCCATCATCTGCGGGTCTGCGCCGGCGATCTGGACGCTGATCGGACCGGCCTCGCCGTGATGGTCGGTACGCCGCCGGGTCTTGTCGGTGGCATACAGCAGGGCGTTCGAGGTGACCATCTCGGAGACCGCCAGGCCGGCGCCCATGCAACGTGCGACCTGCCGGAACGGGCGGTCCGTGACGCCGGCCATGGGCGCCAGAAAGACGTTGCTCCGCAGGTCAAAACCGGCGAGTTTCATGGGGTCGCGGCAAGCGGGGGAAAGTCGCGATTCTACCCGATGGGAGGCTTCCGGGCGGTGAAAATGACACGGCTCTCGACAAGCGTGGTGACCGTTGTCGGGCGCCGCAGCGGGGGCGCGCGGCCGATTCCTCAGGACCAGGCGCGGGCGCCGAACATCATCGTGCGTGCCAGCAGGCCGCGCAGCGGCGGGCAGGCGTCCAGCGTCAGCAGACCGGCGCCGCGGATCGCCGCGAGGGGCCCGATGTCGTTGCTGAACAGCCGTACCAGCGTGTCGGTGACGGTGATCGTGGCAGCCCGGTCGAGTCGCCGCTGGCGGGCGTAGCGGCGCAGCACGCGGGCCTCGCCGATGTCACCGGTGCCCGCGGCGAGGATCGTGCCGGCCAGCGCCCAGACGTCGCGCAGGGCCAGGTTGAAGCCCTGGCCGGCGACCGGATGCAGGGTCTGGGCGGCATTGCCGAGCCATACTGTCCGTGGCCCCGTCGGTTTGCTCCGGTAGCGCAGGGTCAGCGGAAAGCTCAGCCGCGCTTCGACACGCGTGAGGCGCACGCGACCGGCCATGTGGCGATCGACTTCGGCCATGTAGGCGCCGTCGTCGAGGCCGGCGAGGCGTGTGGCCTCCTGCGGCGACGCAGTATGCACCAGCGCGTAGCGCCGGCCGTGGGGCAGCAGCGCCAGCGGGCCGCCGGCCGTGAAGCGCTCGAACGCCTGGTTGTCGTGTGGCCGCTCGGATTCCGCCAGCGTGACCAGTGCGTGCTGGCCATAGTCGCGACTGCGCACATCCGCTGCCGAGTCGTCGATGCCGCCTTCCGCGCAGGCGACCAGTCGCGCACGCACGGCACCCGGGCGATCGCCATCGAGGCCGACGACGACATCGTCGTCGCCGGCCTCGATGCTCGCCACCCGGCTGCCCTCGATCACCGTCGGACCGTCCGCGCCGAGCACCCGGTCGAGCGCCTGCGCCAGATCGCCGGCCCGCACGACATGGCCGAGGGCATCGATGCCCATCTCGCCGGCGTCGATCAGGGTGCGGCCGAAGCCACCTTCCTGGGAGACGTGGATGCGGCGAATCGGCGTCCCGTCGAGTCCGTCCCAGGCGCCCAGCCGCTGCAGGGTCTGGCATGAGCCGCGCGACAGCGCCAGCACCCGCGGATCGCCGCTGCTCGCGCCGCGGCCGCGGCCGTCGACCAGCGCGACGTCCAGCCCCCGGTCGCGCAGCGCCAGTGCCAGCGCCATGCCGACCGGGCCGGCGCCGACGATCAGCAGGTCATGCACCCGCGTCACCCGCGGCCATCCATTGTTCGATGTCGTCGATCGTCTTCGGGGCGCCGGCGGTGATCAGTTCGCAACCGTCGGCGGTCACCAGGGCATCGTCCTCGATGCGCACACCGATGTTCCAGAAGGCCTCGGGAACATCCTCGGCCGGTCGCACGTAGCAGCCCGGTTCGACGGTCAGCATCATCCCTGGCGTCAGCGGCCGCCAGTCGCCGCCCTGCTTGTACTCGCCGGCATCGTGCACGTCGAGGCCCAGCCAGTGGCCGGTGCGGTGCATGTAGAAGCGCCGGTAGTCGTGGTTCTCGAGCACCGTGTCGAGGCTGCCGTTGAGCAGCCCGAGGTCGATCAGGCCGCGTGCCAGCACGGCCACCGCCGCATCGTGGGGTGCATTCCAAGGCGCACCTGGGCGGATTTCGCGAACCGCGGCATGCTGGGCGTCCAGCACCAGCTGGTAGATGTCCCGTTGCGCGCCGGCGAAGCGACCGCCGACCGGAAAGCTGCGGGTGATGTCCGAGGCGTAGCCGTCGAGTTCGCAACCGGCGTCGATCAGCAGCAGGTCGCCGTCGGCCATGCGCCGCTCGTTTTCGACGTAATGGAGCACGCAGGCGTTGGGGCCGCTGGCGACGATCGACGGATAGGCCGGTGCCTGGGCGCCGGCCCGGCGGAACGCCTGCTCGACCACCGCCTCGACCTCGTACTCGAAGACGCCGGGTCGTGCGGTGCGCATCGCCTGGCGGTGGGCCTCGACCGAAATCGCCGCGGCGCGGCGCATCAGCGCAATCTCGGAATCGTCCTTGACGAGGCGCATTTCGTCGAGCAGGGTGCGCACGTCGTGGATCGTCGGCGGCGCCGTGGCGCCGCTGCGGGCATTGGCACGGACCGTGTTGAGGGCTCGCGTCAGGCGCCCGTCCCAGGTGGCGTCGTGGCCCAGTGAAAAGTAGATCGCCGGCTGGTCCGCGAGGATCTCGGCGAGGACTTCGTCGACGATGTCGATGGCGTGGGCCTCGTCGATCCCGAATCGCTCGCGGGCCCCCTCGGGTCCGTGGCGGAAGCCGTCCCAGATCTCGCGTTCCGGATCCTTCTCCCGGCACAGCAGGATCGATTTCGGGCTGTCGCCGGCCACCAGCAGCAACACCGCCTCGGGCTCGCGGAAGCCGGTGAGGTAGTAGAAGTAGCTGTCGTGGCGGTAGCGGTAGTGGGTGTCGCGGTTGCGGATCGCCTCGGGCGCCGTCGGCACCACGGCGACGCCGCCGCCGCGCTCGCCGATAAGGGCCAGCAGCCGGTCACGCCGGGTCCGGAATGGGGATGGATCGCTCATGTCGCTCTTTTCCGCACGGGTGCAGCGGTTTCCAGGATTATTGCATGGGCGCGCCGCGGCCGTCGGTCGGGGGCGAGATGCCGCCCGGGCGGCTGTGGTCGACCCAGGCCAGTCGACGATAGGCCCTGGCCCTGACGATGCCGGGCTTGACCACCTGGAAGTACGGCGAGACATCGAAGTCGCGTGGCGCGAACAGGCTGAAATGGCGCAGTTCGAGCTGTTCCTCGACACATTCCGGGCAGCCCGGATCGTCGCTGGCGATCCGGACCGTGCGCGGCAGGATCGGATATCGCACGGACTGGAACGCCTGGGCGATCAGCGTCGAGCAGATCGCCCGCGTCGGGTCGCCGCTGCCGAGGGACAGCATGCGGCGGCGGAAGCGCTGCGGCACCGGCGGCGTCGGCAACAGGTAGCGCGCCAGATCGACGACGTTGCGCAGATCATAGCGGTGGCCGATGCGCGCGATCGCGTAGTCCAGCACCCGCTGCCGATCCTGGGGTGTGATGCCGGCCGGCCGGCAGATCCGGGTCGGCAGGCCGGCGAACGCCTCGAGGCCGACGACGCGCACGCCGTCGACGATGTCCGCCTCGACGAAGGCCGGTTGCCGGCGCCCGTCCCCGCCGACGACGCGGTCGCCGACGAACAGCGCGGCATGGGACCAGGTGGACTGGGTCAGGTACTTGATGATGCCGCTGACCCGGCTGTTGCCCTCGACCAGCAGCACGTCGCCCGGCTCGAGGGCCGCGAGCAGGCGCTGGGGATCGGTCGGCGGTGTCAGGTGATCGGTCTCTACCGGGTGCGTCAGGTAGCGTCCGATGCAGCCGCCCAGCCAGCCCAGCATGCCCGCCACGTCCGCACTCAGTCGTCGGCGGGGCCGCGCTGGCCCTCCCGGTAGCGGCGCGTCGCCGTGCGCAGGAACTTCATCTGCTGGCGGAAATTGGTGCACGCCCTGCAAATGGCGAGATGCATGCGCAGGTTGATCTTTTCGGACAGCGACAACGGGCGGTCGTGTTCCTCCGAACAGAGGCGATTGACTTCCTTGCAGCTCAGCATGCCGCACCCTCCCGGCCGAACCAGTCGCGGTCCAGGCACAGCCGCAGGCCGGCGCGGGCACGGTGCAGGATGACCCAGCAATTGCTGGTGCTGATGCCGAGTTCGGCGCAGATCTCGTCGGTCTCCAGGTCCAGGAACTCGCGCATCATGAACACCCGCGAAGTCTTCGCCGGCAGGCGATTCAGGCAGGCGTCGAAGACGTCCCAGAACTGCTGCTGCGACAGCGAGGATTCGGGGTCCGCCCAGGTCGGTGGCCGGTCTTCCGGATTCCAGTGGCCACGCTGATCGAACAGCGCGTCGAAGTCGTCCCCGCCCTCGGCGCTGCCATCGACCAGGTCGGCACCGGCGATCTCGCGCGAACTCTTGCGAATATGGTCGACGATCTTGTTGCGCAGGATGGAGAACATCCAGGTCTTCAGTGCCGATCGGCCGGCGAAGCTGGCTTCGTACTTCATCGCCGAGAACAGGGCCTCCTGCACCATGTCCTCGGCGGCGCCGGCGTCGCGCAGCTGCAACTGGGCGAAACGCAGCATGTCGCGGCGGATCCTCGCGATCGACGGGTCGTTCCAGTCGATCCGGCCGGCGGCGGAGTCGTTCATTCTCCCTCCCTTCTGCGTTCTCTGGCGTTGAGCGCCGCACTGGCGCTGGCCACGCAGAAAGGTACTAGAAAATTCAACAACACGCGCCCCCATTCGACTGGCATCGTGCCCAGCAGCCGGTCGCCCTGGTTGATCAGGTTCAGCATCGTACCGACCAGCAGCGCGATGCGGGCCGAAGTCCGCAAGGTACGCGGGCGGCACGCGAGTCGCAGCAGTTCCGACATGCAATTCCTTTCCTCCCGACGCGCGCATCGGGTGCGTCAGGACATTGACCGGCGGAGCGGGCCGATCCTTACGCGCCGCGGCGCCGCGGGTTGCGACCGGCGAAGCGCCGTCGCCCGGCCCTGCCGGCGTCGCGGCATGCCGGACGGGCGGACACTCCGCCACCGGGTGGAGCGGGAACCGCCTGCTAGTCGTGGCCGCCGTCGGCGGCTGCCAGGGCCTTGCGCATGCGGTGCAGTCCGAAGGCCACCAGCGCGCCGATCAGCGGAATCGACAGCGCGGTGATCCCTTCCGGGGTCAGCGGCGCGATCAGTGCCTTGGCGCCCTTCGCGAGGTAGTTGACCAGCTGCGACGCGTAATAGGTGATCGCCACCACCGACAGGCCCTCGACGGTCTCCTGCAGGCGCAACTGCAGCTTGGCGCGGCGATTCATCTGGGTCAGCAGCTCCTGGTTCTGGCGTTCCAGTTCGATGTCGACGCGGGTTCGCAGGAGCTGGGAGTTGCGGGCGATCCTGCCCGACAGGTCCTCCTGGCGTCGCGCGTTGGCGGCGCAGGTGTTCATCGCCGGAGCCAGCCGGCGGTCCATGAACTCCTTGATCGTGGTGAATCCCGACACCCGCATTTCCCTCAGCTCGTCGATGCGGTGCTGGACCAGCCGGTAGTAGGCCGCTGCGGCGCCGAAGCGGAAGGTGGAGCGCGCCACCGAGCGTTCCACCTCCGCCGCCAGGCGGGTCAGACGGCCGAGCACGGTGCGCTCGTGCTCGGGTGTGCTGGCGGCGACGATGCGGTCCATCAGATCGGCGAGTTCGCCTTCGGCGCGATTGAGCAGCCTGCCGACTTCGCGCGCCACCGGGAAGGCCAGCAGCGCGGTCATGCGGTAGGTCTCGATCTCGAGCAGGCGCTGCACCATGCGCCCGGTCTGGCGTGGCGTCAGCTTCTCGTCGAGAACCAGGAAGCGCGTCCAGCCGTCGGTCAGCAGGAAGTCGGTGAACACCCAGGCGCCGCCCTCGGCGACACGGGTCGCGATCATCGACGAACCTTCGCGCGAGGCGCTGGCCATGACCGATTCGGGCGTCGTTCGTTCGGCGCTGCGCAGGCTGAGGTGGGTCGCGACCAGCAGGCGGCCGGGAATCGCCTCGAGCCAGCGCGCCGGCAAGGCGTCCGCCGCGGTCGCTTCCTCGTCTTCGCCGTCGACGTCGCGGAAGAACGTGTAGCAGGAGAATTCGGAATGGCGCTCCCACTTCAGGCGGAAGCGCGGGGTGATCAGCAGCAGGTGGTCACCGTCGACCTCCGGCAGCGGCACCGCGAAGGCTTCGGCAAGGTGGCGCAGATGGGCGATCTGCTGTTCGGTGGAGCTTTCCTCGTGGGTCAGGGCGACATAGGAGACCGCCTGCGGGCAGCGGACCGCGACCGGCGGGCGGGCGTGGAGTTCGTTGTTGAGCTTGTAGCGCAGCGGGTGCTCGGAGCTGCTGCCGTTGCCTGTGGTGCGAGGGTCGTTCATCGGAGTCCGGGGCCAGGGGTCGGTGGCAAACCGACCGTCAACCGCGCCGGCGGTCGATACCGGGCCGTGGGACCCTCGCGCCGACGATCGTCACCGACGCCCTGGTCCCGCAGCCGACGCGGCGATGCGCGAGCCGCGCATCCGCTGCCGATCATGCCCTCGCCCCGGCGTCGGCGCAAGCGGGTTCCGGCGCCGCCCGGGTTGGAACCTGCCGGAACCGGCTCAGGTCTCCTTGCGCAGCTTGGCGATGCCCACCGCCTTCATCACGACCTTCTCGTAGATCGGCTCGGTGGTGCCCTTGCGCATCTTGCGCAGAAAGTATTTCTCGAACGCGATCTTGGCCAGATGCACCCATTTGCCCTGGGAGAACCAGTTGACGTTGCGCGGCGGGATCTGGGGCAGCGCGACGAAGGCCGCCCCGGTGTCGCCGAAGTCGGCCAGGCACACCGCGTTCCAGGTTGCGGTCTCGGTCGGCTCGCGGCCATCGATCAGCGCGCGGATGTTGTGGGCCGTGGCGGTCACCATCGATTCGATCATGTAGCCGGTCTTGGGCGTGCCGGTCGGCACCGGTGTCGCTTCGACCGGCGGAATCGCCACGCACACGCCCACCGCGAAGACGTTGTGGAAGGCCGGATTGCGCTGGTGCTGGTCGATCAGCACGAAGCCGCGCGGATTGGTCAGTCCCGCGATGCCGAACACCGCGTCGACCCCCTTGAACGCCGGCAGCATCATCGAGAACGCAAAGGGCACTTCGTGGCGGCGCTTCTCGACACCGTCCTCGTCGTGTTCGATCACGTGCATCGTGCCGTCCTCGACGCGATCTACCCGGGCGTTGCAGATCCATTTGATGTGGCGGTCGCGAAAGGCCGACTCCATGATGCCCTTGGAGTCGCCGACGCCGCCCAGGCCGAGATGTCCGATGTAGGGCTCGGAGGTGACGAAGGTCATCGGTACGCGGTCGCGAATCCTGCGCTTGCGCAGGTCGGCGTCGACGATCATCGCGAACTCGTAGGCCGGACCGAAGCACGACGCGCCCTGTACCGCGCCGACCACCACCGGCCCCGGCGCCTTGACGAAACGCTGCCAGCCCGCCTCGGCGGTGACCGCGTGATCGACGTGGCACACCGACTGGGTGTGGCCGTCCGGGCCGAGACCGGGCACCTCGTCGAAGGCGAGCTTGGGGCCGGTGGCGATCACCAGGTAGTCGTAGGCGACGCTGCGGCCATCGGCCAGGTCGACCTCGTTGTCGGCCGGCCGGACCCGGGCGACGCCGACCGGGATGTAGTCGATGTTGCGCTTTGCCAGCACCGCCGCCGGGTCCACCTCGATCTCTTCGCGCTTGCGCCAACTCACCGCGACCCACGGATTCGACGGCACGAAGTGGAACTTGGCGTCCTTGGCGATCACCGTGACGCGATCTTCCGGGCGGGCCAGATCCCGCATCTCGTAGGCCATCGGCAGCCCGCCGATGCCGGCGCCGACAATGACGATGTGTGCCATCTTCGATTTCCTCCAGCAGTTGGTGCCGGCACCGCGTGAGCGAGGCGGCGGCGCTCGGATTGTTAGCATGTTAGAAAGTACTTATACATAGCGCAACGAGTTTTTTTGCTGCGCGGCACAGACGAAATGCCCCGGCATTCGGGTGTCGCCGATCTCTGGCCTTCGTTCACCGGGATGGTGCAATGCGGCAACCACCTGCCGTGGCGACGATCTGGCCGGCAGCGCGACAGCCTTGCGGCCGGGCTTGAGATTCGGCCTCAACTTGGGGCGGTTCCGTACCGTTGGTAGAGTATTCCGAGCAATGTCCTTCGAATCTCGTGAGGCGGCCCGCCATGTCTCGTTTGCGTGTCCTGCTGACAAGTTTCCTGTTACTCGTCACGGCCGCCCTGCATGCCCAGGAGCGGCACCCGGTGCTGATCGGATTCGACGGCGAATTCGGTCTCGACAAGAGCACCTCGGCCCAGGCGATCGAACGCGGCATCCTGATCGCGCTCGACGAGATCAATCGCGCCGGCGGCGTACTCGGCGGCCGACCGCTCGAACTGGTGTCGCGGGACAATCGCTCGGTGACCGCGCGGGGCATACGAAACCTCAAGGATCTGGCCGCGATGCCCGAGATGGTGGCGATGTTCGTCGGCCGCTTCAGCCCGGTGGCGCTCGAATACGTCGACCTGGCGCACGAACTGAAGATGATCCTGCTGGACCCGTGGGCAGCGGCGGATGCGATCACCGACAACGGTCACCAGCCGAACTTCGCGTTCCGCCTGTCGCTCAAGGACAGCCTGGCGATGCCGGCGATGTTCCGCCATGCCCTCGCCAAGGGCGCCCGAACGGTGGGGCTGCTGCTGCCCAACACGTCGTGGGGACGCAGCAACCTGGCTGCCGCCGACCGCTACTATCTGACGACGGACCTGCCCCGGTCGGTCGGTGTCGAGTGGTACCAGTGGGGCGACAAGTCGATGATCGAGAAATACCAGGCGCTGCGTGCCGCGGGCGCCGAAGCGATCGTGTTCGTCGCCAACGACACCGAGTCCGTCGTGCTGTTCCGCGATCTCGTCGAATTGCCCGCGGAAAGCCGCATCCCGATCGTCAGTCATTGGGGCGTGACCGGGGGCGATTTCGCGCACCAGGTGCGGGGCATGCTCGACAAGGTCGATTTCTCGGTGGTCCAGACCTTCAGCTTCTTCAATGCCGATCCCGACATCCGTTCGCGGGTGATGGCGGTGGCCGAGCGCCTGTTCGGCATTTCCAGCTTCGAGTCGATCGAATCACCGGTCGGCGTCGGGCATGCCTACGACCTGACCCATCTGCTGGCGCGGGCGATCGAGCGCGCCGGAACCACCGAGCGGGAGGCGGTGCGCGATGCCCTCGAGCAATTGCGGGACTATTCCGGGCTGGTACGCCATTTCGACCGGCCATTCACCGCGCACAATCACGACGCGCTCGGCGCCGAGGATGTCTTCATGGCGCGCTATCGGGCGAGTGACGGGGCCATCGTGCCACTGTCGACAGGAGGGGAGCGCTAGCCGCCGCGTGGTCGCTGGAAAGGACATGCAGGGAGGTACGGGCCGCTTGGCCATCGGCCTGCAAGAGCACCGCGCCAGCGGCCGGCCGCTGTTCGGAATCGCGCGTGCGGCCGGGTGGGGCGCGCCGGGCCCCGATCTCCATAAGGTTCCGTGATGGCCCCTCGGGCAGGCGGGATCGGCCTCGCCGCGCGGATTGCGCTGGCGGCGTCGGCCCTGACCCTGCTGTTCGTCACCGCGATCGGCGCGGTGTCCTTCTTCGTCACCCGCGCCCAGATCTCCCAGGGCGTCCGGGACGGCCTCGCCCATCAGGCGGCACTGCTGGCGAGCCGCCTCAGCACCACGCTCGATTCGGTGGCGGTGACGCTGAACGAACTGAAGCAGAACGCCCTGGTCCTCAATTCCCTGATGGACAGCTACACTCGCCGCACCTCGCTCGAGCCCTTCCTGGACGACTTCTCGACGATCAACGGTTTGCCGGTGGAAATTACCCTGACCGACTTCGAGGGCCGCCCGGTGGCGGGCGCAGCCGCGGTCGCGGCGAATGCCGAACGCTGGAAGCCGGGTGTGCTGGAACAGGGCCGGCCGTATGTCACGGTCGAGCGGCGCGATGGCCGGGCGTGGCTGCTGGTCGCGGAACCGATCTTCTACGTCGGCACGGTGAGCCCCGAGGGCGCCCTGGTCCATCGCATCGACCTGGCGAGCCTGGTCGGTGATTTCGCGCCCGACGCGCTGCAGGACGGCTCGCTGCAGTTGCTCCACGACGGTCGTCCGATCCTCGGACGAGATCCGGCCGCCGCCGGATCGCTGACCCAGACCAAGCCGCTCGAACTGCATGCAATGCTCGAGCCACTGAGCCTCGGGGTTCGGCTGACGGCCGATCCGGCGCTGATCAACGGCCCCCTCCAGCGATTGACGAAGATCTACCTGTTGATCGGGCTCGCGGTACTCGCCTGCGCGGTGATGTTGAGTACGCTCGCGGCCCGTCGGCTCGCCAAGCCTCTGCGCGAGCTGGAGCAGGTGGCGTTCTCGGTGGTGGCCAGCGGGTCGGTCGATCACCGCTTCGAGGTTGGCGACTATGTCGAGGTGGCGCGGCTCGGCCAGACCTTCAACCTGATGCTCGAGCGTCTCGGTGCCGCCCAGAAGCAACTGGCGCGGCTCGCCCATCAGGATGCATTGACCGGACTCGCCAACCGCATCCGCTTTCACCAGCAGCTCGGTGCGGCGCTCGCCGACGTGCGGCGAAGCAAGGACGCACTGGCCGTGCTGCTGCTCGACCTCGACAACTTCAAGGACGTCAATGACACCCTCGGCCATCCGGTCGGCGACGAATTGTTGAAGGAAGTTGCCGGCCGCCTGTGTGGTCTGGTGCGTTCGACGGATACCGTCGCCCGGCTCGGTGGCGACGAATTCGCGGTCATCGCCACGCACCTCGGGGATTCGTCGGCGGCTGCCGTCCTCGCGCGCAAGATGGTCGATGCGGTTTCCAGCGCATTCGAACTCTGCGAACACGAAATCTACGTGTCGGCCAGCGTCGGAATCGCCGTCTGCCCGAGCGACGGCAACAGCTCCGAGCTGTTGCTGAAGAACGCGGATCTCGCGCTGTACAAGGCCAAGCAGGAAGGCCGGTGCAATTTCCAGTTCTTCGATCCGCAGCTCAACGACGCGGCGCAGACCCGCAAACAGATCGAGGCGTCGATTCGCGCGGCGATCGACGAGTCGGCCTTTCTCCTGCACTACCAGCCGCGCATCGACATCGCGAACGGAACGGTTGCCGGCGTCGAGGCGCTGGTGCGCTGGCGCAGCGCGGAGCGCATCGTCTATCCGGGGGAATTCGTGCCGGTGGCCGAGGAGTCGCGCCTGATCGTCCCCCTCGGCGAGTGGATCCTGCGCTCGGCCTGCGAGCAGAAGCTGGCCTGGGATCGGGACGGGCTGGCACCGTTCACGGTCGCCGTCAATCTGTCGGCAATCCAGCTCGGTCGCGACGATTACGTCGAGCGCCTGCTGGCGGTGATCGTGGAGACCGGGGTCGACCCGACCGGGCTCGAGATCGAGATCACCGAAAGCGCGCTGATGGAGCGCGTAGACGTGATCGCCGAGCGCCTGGCACGCTTCCACGCCCTCGGCGTGCGGCTGGCGATCGACGACATCGGCACCGGCTATTCGTCGCTGGTCAACCTCAAACGGCTGGCGGTGGACGTCCTGAAGATCGACCAGAGCTTCATACGCGACCTCGAGTTCGACCCGGACGACGCGGCGATCACGCGAGCCGTCATCCAGCTCGGCAACAGCCTCGATCTGACGGTGGTCGCGGAAGGCGTCGAGAAGCCAGGCCAGGAAGCGTTCCTGCGGCAGCACGGGTGTCACCAGGCACAGGGATTCCTCTATGCGAAGGCGCTGCCACCCGATGATCTGGTGGCCTGGATCCACGCTCGGCAAGCCTCGACGGCCGCTCCTCGCGCCACCGCCGACGTTCGCCGGCCCGCTCTGCCCAGGCCGGGCGGCGGCTGAAGGCGAAATCCGCCGACCTCGCCAGGCACTGCGCGATTTCCCCACGATACGGGGGAAATGCCCCAATCTAACAATGACTTGGGCCGCCTCGAGGTGGTGCCGCTTGATCTACGTCAACCCCGCTGCAACTAGGTGTATCAGGATATTTTCGGCTGTGGCACGCCTCGTGCGTCGGTTCGAGAATGAATCGACCTTAGAACAACGACAGGATGGGGGTGCGACGATGAGACATCCGATATTTGCGCGCGTGCTGGCCGCCCTGGCTCTGCTGGTCAGTCTCGCCGCCGAGGCGGGTCTTCCCGGTCTTGGCCAGCTGCTTCCCAACGATGGGACGGTCGCGGTCGCCGCCGGGGATCAGGTGTCTCCGGAGATCGCCGCAGGCGACGAATCGAGGCTTGCGGTGTGGGCCGACGAACGCGCCAATCCGTACACCTACTACGAATACGAGACCTCGTTCGACATCTATGGCGTGCGTCTCGATGCCGTAGGCGTGCCGATCGAGCCGGTGGCGATCGCGATCAACGCCGGGCTGGGCAGCCAGACCGCGCCCAAGGTCGCGTGGAACGGGCAATCAAGGGAATGGCTCGTCGTGTTCCGTACCACGACGCTCGGCGGCACCGGCTTCTACTACGATTCGTCGCTGGCGGCAGTGCGCGTCGCGGCGGACGGATCGGTCCGCGACACCCAGCCGATCCCGATCCATGGCCTCGGAACCGGCTCCTTTGCGGTGGCGTCCGACGGCAACGGCTGGCTGGTCACCGCGGTCGGCAATGACGTCACCTACGACATCGTCGCGGTGCGAATCAGCGCCGATGGCGTGGTCCTGGATCCGCCGACCGTCAGCCTCGTGCCGGCGGGCGGCTACACCGGTGGCGGCGCGCTGCGGCTGGCGTCCGCCGGCGGACGCTATCTGCTGACCTTCTCGGCCAGCGACGGCACCCGCGCGGTGCTGATCGATACGCCGCTCGCCGCCAGCGAGTCGCTCGCCGCCGGCGCCCCGTTCCTGCTGCTCGACGGTGCCTACGTCTCGGCGCTGGCAGCGCGGGACCAGGGCTACTACATCGCGTGGAACCAGCAGCGCCCGGACTTCACCCAGACCATCATGGGCGCCCGCGTGTCGCCGGACGGTGTCCTGCTCGATGCCGACGGCGTCGATCTCGCCGGCGCAGTGTCGCCCTACGGCAATGTCGTCACTGCCGCCTGGGACGGCAGCGACTGGCGGGTCGGCTGGGAGAGCCTGGCCGGGCGCCAACTGCAGCTCGCCCGCGTCGACGCCGGCACCGGCCAGCCGTTGAATCCCGGAGGCAGCGCGATCGCCGGCGCCAAGCCCGGGCCGATGGCCGGTACCGGCGCCGGTGCGGTGCAGGTGCTGTGGGCCCAATTTGCCGACAACGAGAACGACATCATCGGCGTGACGGTCGGTACCCTGGCCGATCGCGACGGGGTGCAGGCGCTTGCCGGCATCTCCACCGGCGAGCCGCGTCAGTACCGCTCGAAGCTGGCGGCCGGTACCGATGGCTACCTGCTCGCCTACCTCGAGGCGGTCGCCGGCGAGTTCGCCGTGCGGGTGCAGCCCATCGACGCCCTCGGCGTGCCGGTCGGGCCGCCGGTCGAACTCGACCGGGGACCGACCCTGAGCGGCCCGGGTTCTCCGGGCGTGGCGTGGAACGGCGGCCACTACCTGGTGAGCTGGCCGAGCGGCGGCAACATCGTCGCGAGGCGCATCGCCCAGGACGGCAGCTCTCCGGATGCCGCCGCGAGCACCGTGATGAGCAACGCCTTCGGCCCGGTCAATATCGCCGCCCTCAACGCCGACTTCCTGGTCGTCGCTCGTCGCTTCGGTTTCACGGTCCAGAACATCTTCCCGATCGGCGCCCGCGTCAGCGGCGCCGGCCAGCTCCTCGACGCATCGCCGATCCTGCTCGGTGATTCCAGCGTGAGCCCGTACACGGTCTATGCGCTCGAGACGGTGGTCGCAACCGTCGGCGATAACTGGCTGGCGGCTTGGCACACCAACGTGACCCACGACAACCCGCTGGGAACATCGGTCGGCGTGTTCGTCGATGCGAACGGCGGGAAGGGCAATCCGTTCGAGATTGCCGGCTTCATGTCGACCAACGGCGGCAACTTCATCCATCGCATCGCGATCGCGTCGAGCGGCAGCAACGCCCTGTTCGCCAGGAGCAGGGAGCTGACGTCCGGGGTCGAGAACGACCTGGAACTCTTCCTGATCGACCCTGCGAGCGCCGAGCCACCGGCCCGTATCAACGCGACGCCGTGGTCCGGCAACCAGTACCGGCCGTCGATCAGCTTCGACGGGCGCGACTACGTCGTCGTCTTCCAGGACCAGAAGAACCGCCTGGCGCAGCAGGCGCTCGAACAGCTCGATGCCCGCAGCGACCTGTACGGCATGCGCGTCGCCACCGATGGCTCGATCATCGACCCGCAGGGCTTCCTGATCGACGACTCGCCGATCGGCGAGACCGACCCGGCGGTCGCCAGCCGCGGCAGCGACACGCTGATCGCCGCCTCGCAGATGAGAAACTTCGATCCGCTGACCAACGCCGTCGCGTCGGCGAACTACCGTATCGGCCTGGCCGATGTCCTCGACGGCGCAGACCGCTTCCCGGTGGCGGTGGCCGGCGCTTCGGCGCGCAGCGGTGACGTGCCGCTGACGGTCGATTTCGACGCGACCGGCTCGACCGATCCGGAGGGCGGGCCGATCAGTGTGCTGTGGGACTTTGCCGACGGTGCCACTTCGCCGCTGGCGAACCCGAGCCACACCTTCGACGAGCCCGGCGAGTACCCGGTGCTGTTGACCGTGATCGACGGCACCGGGCGCAGCGCGTCGCAGGCGATCATGGTGCAGGCGAGCGCCCCCAACGTGCTGCCGGTGGCGGTCGCCAGCGGCTCGCCGAAGTCCCTGAGCGGCCCGACGCCGTTCAGCGTGCAGCTGTTCGCGACCGGCTCCTACGACCCGGACGGCCCCCTCGGCAACATCGAGTGGCGTCTCAGCGACGGCCGCCTGTCGTATGGCAGCCCCGCCTACTTCACGTTCGGCAACGACGGCAGCTACACCGCGACGCTGCGGGTCTATGACAGCCGCGGCGCCTTCTCCGAGGACACCCTGGCAATCGAGGTCGGTGGCCCCAACCAGCCGCCGACGGCGCAGGCCAGCGCCACCCCGTCTTCCGGCCTCGCGCCGCTCGGGGTCGGACTCAGCGCCAGCGGTTCGTCCGACGTCGATGGCTCGATCGTCCAGTATGCGTGGGATTTCGGTGACGGCAGCGCCGGCTCCGGTGCCAGCCCGTTCCACACCTACGCCTCGGTCGGCACCTTCGTCGCGACCCTGACGGTCACCGACAACAGTGGCGCCAGCGCCACCGACAGCGTCACGATCAGCGTCGACGGACATTCCGCAAAGTCGCTGCTGACCACGATCGACATGTCGGTCGGCAAGCTCCGCGGCAGCTCGACCGTGAATGGCGCGGTCCGGGTGGTGAACGGTCTCGGCGAGCCGCAGCAGAGCGTCATCGTCACCGGCCAATGGACGCTGCCCGACGGCAGCAATCTGAACCGGACCCAGTACAGCGATCGCCAGGGAGTCGCCACGTTCAGCGTGCCGGCCGCCGGCGACGGCATCTACGCGCTGCGCGTGGTCAATGCCACGCTGGCCGGTGCGCTGTTCGACCCGCAGGGCAGCGAGACCGAGGATTCGATCCAACTGGGCGGTGGCGACACGACGCCGCCGGCAGCACCGACCGGCCTCGTCGCGACCGCCGGTGACGGCCAGGTCTCCCTCGACTGGGCGGACAACGCCGAGGGTGATCTCGCCGGCTACCATGTCGAGCGGGCCACGGACGCTGCGGGACCGTTCACGCGGCTGACCGGGGCGAACGGCGTCGGCGCCTCGGCCTACCTCGACGTCGGCCTGAGCAATGGCGTCGCCTACTACTATCGGGTGCTCGCCTTCGACGGCAGCGGCAACGTGAGCGCTGCCAGCGGTGTCGCCTCGGCGACCCCGACCGGTGGTGGCGGCGGCGCCGCGACCTCGCTGCACGTCGGCGCGATCACGCTGTCTACGGCGAACGCCGGCAAGGGCGGCAAGGTGGCGGTCGCGACCGTGAGCATCGTCGACGACTCCGGCAGTCCGGTCAGCGGCGCGACCGTCAGCGGGCAGTTCTCGGGCAGTTACACCGAAGCCGTCGGCGGCCAGACCGGCGGCGACGGATCGGTGACGCTGCAGACCGCGACCAGCCAGAAGGGCGGCGTCACCTTCGGCTTCTGCGTCACCGACGTGACGCATGCGCTGCAGTACATGGTCGAAGACAACCTGATGAGCTGCAGTCAGTTCTGAGCCCCGCACGGCCGGCCCGGACGGCGCACGCCAAGGCCCGCGACGATGTCGCGGGCCTTGCTTTGCGGTGGTGCGACGGTCGTCGTCGACCGGCCGGATCAGCCTGCCGCGTAGCGCGCGACCAGCGCGTCGAGGGGCAGTGGCTTGATCCGCGCTGCCTGGCCGGCGCAACCGAACGCCTCGAAGCGGGCGATGCAGATGTCGGCGGCGGCGTCGCGGGCGGCCTTGAAGAACTTGCGGGGGTCGAACTCGCCCGGCTGCTGGGCCGCCAGGCGACGGATCGCGCCGCTCATCGCGAGGCGCAGGTCGGTGTCGATGTTTACCTTGCGCACGCCGCTCCCGATGCCCTCGACGATCGCCTCGACCGGCACGCCGTAGGTTTCCCCGATCTCGCCGCCGAACTCGCGGATGATCGCCAGCCATTCCTGCGGCACGCTGCTCGAGCCGTGCATCACCAGGTGGGTGTCGGGGATGCGTGCGTGGATTGCCCGGATGCGATCGATGGCGAGGATGTCGCCGGTCGGCGGGCGGGTGAACTTGTAGGCGCCGTGGCTGGTTCCGATCGCCACCGCCAGCGCGTCGACGCCGGTGGCGGCGACGAAGTCGGCGGCCTCGGCCGGGTCGGTCAGCAACTGGCTGTGGTCGAGCGTGCCCTCGGCACCGACACCGTCCTCCTCTCCGGCCTGGCCGGTCTCCAGCGAACCCAGGCAACCGAGCTCACCTTCGACGCTGACGCCGACCGCGTGGGCCATGTCCACCACGCGGCGGGTCACCGCGACGTTGTAGTCGTAGCCCGCCGGCGTCTTCATGTCCTCCTGCAGCGAGCCGTCCATCATCACGCTGGTGAAGCCCGAGCGGATCGAGCGCTGGCACACCGCCGGGCTGGCGCCGTGGTCCTGGTGCAGGCAGACCGGGATGTCCGGATGCTGCTCGACCGCAGCCTCGACCATTCGTCGCAGGTAGGGTTCGCCGGCATAGCTGCGGGCACCGGCCGAGGCCTGCAGGATGACCGGGCTGGCGCAGCGCTCGGCCGCCGTCATGATGGCCTGGATCTGTTCCATGTTGTTGATGTTGAAGGCGGGCACGCCATAGCCGTGGTCGGCGGCGTGGTCCAGCAGTTGGCGCAGGGCGATCATTGCCATGAAAATTCTCCTGAAGGCGGGGTCGGCTCAGACGGTGGCGCCCGCAAGCCCGTGGCGGGCGTCGAGCAGGGCGGCGATGGCCGGCAGCGTGCGGCCCTCGAGGAACTCGAGGAAGGCGCCACCGCCGGTCGAGATCATGTCGATGCCGTCGCCGACGTCGAAGCCCGCGATCGCCGCCAGGGTGTCGCCGCCACCGGCGATCGAGAAGGCCGGGCTGGCGGCGATGGCCGCCGCCAGGGCGCGGGTGCCGGCAGCAAACGGCGCCAGCTCGAACACCCCCAGCGGGCCGTTCCAGACGACGGTGCCGCAGCTGGCCAGCGCCGGAGTCAGAGTGGCGCGGCTGGCCGGACCGACGTCGAGGATCATCCAGTCGTCGGGCACCGCGTCGATGCTGCAGCTGCGGACCTCGGCGTCGGCGCCGAAGCGGTCCGCACAGACCAGGTCGGTGGGCAGCCACAGCCGCGCACCGCGTTGCGCCAGCCGTTCGCCGATGCGACGGGCCGACGGCATCAGGTCGGCTTCGTACAGCGATGCGCCGACGCCGTGGCCCTGGGCGGCAATGAAGGTATTGGCGATGCCGCCGCCGACGATCAGCAGGTCGACCTGTTCGGCCAGGCGTTCGAGTACCGCCAGCTTGGTCGACACCTTGGAGCCGCCGACGATGGCCGCGAGGGGGCGCCGGGGTGCCGCCAGGGCGCGCCCGAGGGCGTCGAGCTCGGCGGCCAGCAGTGGCCCGGCGCAGGCCAGCGGTGCTTCCGTGGCCAGCGCCGACAGCGTGCATTCCTTGCGGTGGGCGGTGCCGAAGGCGTCATTGACATAGACATCGACGTAGCGCGCCAGGCGCCGCGCCAGCGCCGGATCGTCCGCCTTCTCGCCGGGATTCCCGCGGCAGTTCTCGAGCATCACGAGCTCGCCGCACGGTGGCGCGAAGTCGCGATTGCTCCAGTCCTTGACGAGCGGCACCGGCCGCCCCAGCAGGGATGCCAGCCGGGCCGCCACCGGTGCCAGGCTGTCGCCGGGAGCGAGGGCCCCCTCGGTCGGCCTGCCGAGGTGCGAGGCGATCGCCAGCGAGGCGCCGCGCTCGAGGCAATGGCGGATGCCCGGCAGGGTCGCCCGGATGCGGCTGTCGTCGGCGACGTCGCCTGCTGCGGTCATCGGCACGTTGAAGTCGGCGCGCATGAAGACGCGCCTTCCGGCCAGTTCGAGATCGGCCAGGCGGAGGAATGACCGGCTCATCTCGTTCCTCCGCTGCAAAGCTGTGGCCGACGCCGGCGTCGGCCGCATCCGGCCGGGCCGCGACCTTGAAGTCCTGTGCTCATCCTCTGTCTCCGGTTTCAAATGAAAGAATGGATTGGGTCGCGGCGCGCGAACGGCCCGGTCGGGGCGTGGCGTGCGGCGGGAGGGAGAAAGCCGCACGGCGATGGACGACCGGTCTGCTGCGGCCGCTGTGATCATGGCGCCGAAACCAGCGCGCGGGCGGCCTCGGCGACGCGTTCCGGGGTCAGCCCGAAATGCGTCGCGAGCGCGTCAGCCGGCGCCGATTCGCCGAAGCGGGTGATGCCGACGACCGCCGCGCGGGGCACGCCGGCGAGGTATTTCCACCACAGGTCGGGCTGGGCCGCCTCGACCGCGAGGCGTGGCACATTGTCCGGCAGCACCATCTCCCGCCAGTCGTCGGGCTGACGGTCGAAGGCTTCGGTGCAGGGCATCGACACGACGCGAACGGCGATGCCTTCGTCTTCGAGCCGCCGCCGCGCAGCGACCGCCAGCGCCACTTCCGAGCCGGTGGCGACGATCACCAGCCGCGGCCGGCCGCCGCCCGCCTCGGCGAGCACGTAGGCGCCGCGGGCGATGTCGTCGAGCCGCGCCTCGGCACGATCCTGGTGGGGCAGGCTCTGGCGCGAGCAGGCGATCAGCGTCGGGCCGTCCGCGCGCGCGACGCCGGCCTGCCACGCGGCCTGGGTCTCCACCGCGTCGCACGGTCGCCAGACGTCGAGGCCGGGGATCAGGCGCAGGCTCGGCAGGTGCTCGACCGGCTGGTGGGTCGGCCCGTCCTCGCCGAGGCCGATCGAGTCGTGGGTCATCACGTAGATCACCCGCTGCCCCATCAGCGCGCTCATCCGGATCGCGTTGCGGGCGTAGTCCGAGAAGGTCAGGAAGGTGGCGCAGAAGGGCAGCAGTCCGCCGTGCAGTGCGATGCCGTTGCAGGCCGCGGCCATGCCGAACTCGCGCACGCCCCAGCTGATGTGGCGGCCGTCTTCGTCGGCGCTCATCCGGCCGCAGTCCGGCCAGTCGGTGAGGTTGGAGTGGGTCAGGTCGGCGGAGCCGCCGATCAGCTCGGGCAGCGCCGCGGCGATGCGGCCGATCGCCTGCTGGCTCGCCTTGCGGGTGGCGGGGCCGGCGGCCTCTCGGTGGACGCTGTGCAGCATCGCCTGTGCGCGCTCGCCGAAGTCGCCGGGCAGGGCGCCGCTGCAGCGCCGCTCGAATTCCGTGGCCGCCTGGGGATGACGGACGCGGTAGTGCTCGAGGCGCCCGCGCCAGGCGTCGTGGTCGGCCTTGCCGCGCGCCCTGGCATCGAAGGCGTCGCGAACCGCGTCGGGAATCTCGAACGGCGCGTGGTGCCAGCCCAGCGCCTCGCGGGTGGCACGGACCTCGTCCTCGCCGAGCGGTGCACCATGCACTGCGGCGCTGCCGGCCCGGGCCGGGCTGCCCTGGCCGATCGTCGTGCGGCAGCAGACCAGGGTCGGGCCGATGTCCTTGTCGGCGTTGGCCAGCGCCTCGCGGATCGCCCGGTCCACCGCCTCGACATGGTGTCCGTCCACCGCCTCGACGACGTTCCAGCCATAGGCGCGGAAGCGCGCCGGCGTGTCGTCGCGGAACCAGCCCGAGACCTCGCCGTCGATCGAGATCCGGTTGTCGTCCCACAGCGCGATCAGCCGGGACAGGCGCTGCACGCCGGCGATGCCAGCGGCCTCGTGGCTGACGCCTTCCATCAGGCAGCCATCGCCAAGGAACACCCAGGTGCGGTGATCGACGATCCGCGCGTCGGGACGATTGAATTCGGCGGCCAGGCGCTTCTCGGCGAGCGCCATGCCGACCGCGTTGGCCAGCCCCTGGCCGAGCGGTCCGGTGGTTGTCTCGACGCCCGGCGTGACACCGTTCTCGGGGTGCCCCGGGGTCTGGCTGTGCAGTTGCCGGAAGCGACGCAACTCGGCCATCGGCAGGTCGTAGCCGGAAAGATGGAGCAGCGCGTAGAGCAGCATCGAGCCGTGGCCGTTGGACAGCACGAAGCGGTCGCGGTCGGGCCATGCCGGGTCGGCCGGGTCGTGCCTGAGGTGTCGGGTCCACAACGCCACCGCGATCTCGGCCATGCCCATCGGCATGCCGGGATGTCCCGAGCGGG
Source organism: Rhodocyclaceae bacterium (assembly GCA_020445745.1). Lineage (GTDB taxonomy): Bacteria > Pseudomonadota > Gammaproteobacteria > Burkholderiales > Rhodocyclaceae > Cognatazoarcus. The sequence continues at coordinate 65,433 of JAGRGB010000119.1, forward strand.
CGGCCTCGACCGCGTCGATCGCCAGCAAGCGCAGGGCGTGGGCGCACAAGGTGTCGAGGGCGGCCTGGTCGGCGCGGGCTTCGGTCGGCATGTTCATCGCTCGGTTCTCCGGCATCGCTTCAAGAGGCGCGACGGGCGCCGGCCCGCCGCGCATGTCTCGCTCACAGCAACTTCCGACGCCTTTCCATCAGCCGCCAGATGAACGGCGTGAAGATCAGCTGCATCGCCAGATCCATCTTCCCGCCCGGCACGACGATGGTGTTGGCGCGGCTCATGAAGCTGTCGTGGATCATGTTCAGCAGGTAGGCGAAGTCGATGCCCTTGGGGTTGGCGAAGCGGATCACTAGCATCGACTCGTCGGCGGTCGGGATGGTGCGCGCGATGAACGGGTTCGAGGTATCCACCATCGGCACGCGCTGGAAGTTCACATGGGTGCGCGAGAACTGCGGCACGACGTAATGGACGTAGTCGTGCATGCGGCGCAGGATCGTGTCGGTGACCGCCTCGGTGCTGTAGCCGCGCATGTTCTTGTCGCGGTGCAGCTTCTGGATCCATTCCAGGTTCACCACCGGCACGACGCCGATCAGCAGGTCGGGATGCTGAGAGACGTCGATCTCGCCGTGGCGGACCGCGCCGTGCAGACCCTCGTAGAACAGCATGTCGGTGTCTGCCGGCAGATCCTCCCACGGCGTGAAGGTGCCGGGCTCCTGGCCGTAGGGCTCGGCCTCGGCGTGGTCGTGCAGGTACTTGCGACGTCGACCGCGGCCGCTCTCGGCGTAGTCGCGGAACAGCTGTTCCAGCTCGCCGAACAGGTTCGCCTCGGGACCGAAGTGGCTGAAGTGGGAGAGCCTGCCGTCGGCTTCGGAGTCCTTCAGCCTGTCGCGCATCGCGAGCCGGTCGAAGGCGTGGAAGCTGTCGCCCTCGATCACCGCTGCGCTCACCCCTTCGCGCCGGAAGATCTGCTCGAAGGTGCGTTCCACGGTACTGGTGCCGGCCCCGGACGAGCCGGTGATGGCCACGATCGGGTGACGTTCTGACATGGTCGGTCCCCCCTACTGGATGAAGGCGTCGTCGCGGAACAGCGAACGCTCGTGGAACAGCGGCATGCCGTGGTCGGAGCCGCCGATCGGCAGATCGGTGTGGTAGCGCTCGATGCGCTCGACCTCGTCGCGCGAGCCGAACACGAAGCCGATGCGTTGGTGGAGCGACTCGGGCTCGACCTCGAGCACCGGGCGGGCGCCGGTGGATGCCCGCCCGCCGGCCTGCTCGACGATGAATCCGATCGGATTGGCCTCGTAGAGCAGGCGCAGGCGGCCGGGTCTGGCCGGATCCTTCTGGTCGCGCGGATACAGGAAGACGCCGCCGCGCATCAGGATGCGATGGGTCTCGGCCACCAGCGAGGCGATCCAGCGCATGTTGAAGTCCTCGCCGCGGGGACCGCTGCGGCCGGCCAGGCACTCGTTGACGTAGCGCCGCACCGGGGCCTCCCAGAAGCGGGCGTTGGAGGCGTTGATCGCGAATTCCCGGGCGTGCACCGGAATCCGCAGGTCGGGGTGGGTCAGGAAGAAGTCGCCGAGGATCGGGTTGAAGGTGAAGCCGACGACGCCGCGCCCGACCGTCAGCACCAGCATCGTCGAGGGGCCGTAGATCGCGTAGCCGGCCGCCACCTGCCGGGTGCCGGGCTGCAGGAAGTCGGCCGCGGTGGCTTCGTGTTCGGGGCCCGGCGCCCGCAGGATGAAGAAGATCGAGCCGACCGCGACATTGACGTCGATGTTCGACGAGCCGTCCAGCGGATCGAAGGCGAGCAGATACTTGCCGCGCATCTTGCCGTCGGGCAGCGGGATCGGATCCTCGTTTTCCTCCGAGATCATGCCCGCCAGGCCACCCCCCCAGTGGGTCGCGCGCTGGAACATCTGATCGGCGACCACGTCGAGCTTCTTCTGTTGCTCGCCCTGGACGTTGGCACGGCCCTGGTCGCCGAGCAGTCCGGCCAGCGCGCCATGGGCGACGGCCCGCGAGATCGCCTTGCAGGCCTGGGCGACCTGCAGGATCAGCGCGTTCAGGGCGCCGGTCGCCTCCGGATGGATGCGGCGCTGCTCGATCAGGTATTCGGTCAGGGTCTGACGCTCGATGCTGAACATGGATGTCTCCGGTGGTGTCCTGGTGTCGTGGCGCTGCGGGGCGCGGTGATTCGGTCCGCCCGGCCGCTCGTCCCGCTAGCGGCCGGCGTCGGCCGGCGGGCCCGGCGGCGCGGATTCCGGCGGCTCGTGAAAGTGGCGGCTGGCCCGCACGTCGGCCTCGCCGATCGTGGTCAGGGCCGACTCGTCCACCACTTCGCCGCATTCGAACAGGCGCAGCGCCTGGCGCAGCCGCATGCGGTCGAGGGCGTTGCGGATCGAGCGGGCGTTGGCGAACCCCGGCTTGGCGCGGCGCAGCGCGACGTACTCGGCGAAGGCTATGCGCGCCGCCTCGTCGAAGCGGTAGTTCCATCCGCCCAGCATGCGGTCGCCGATTTCCGACAGCTCCTCGTCGCTGTAGTCCGGGAAATCCACGTGGTGGGCGACGCGCGACTTCATGCCCGGATTGGAGTCGAAGAAGCGCTCCATGCGGTCGCCGTAGCCGGCCAGGATCACCACCAGGTCGTCGCGCTGGTTCTCCATCACCTGCAGCAGGATCTCGATCGCCTCCTGGCCGTAGTCGCGCTCGTTCTCGGGCCGGTACAGGTAGTAGGCCTCGTCGATGAACAGCACGCCGCCCATCGCCCGCTTCAGCACCTCCTTGGTCTTCGGCGCGGTGTGGCCGATGTACTGGCCGACCAGGTCGTCGCGGGTCACCGCCACGACGTGGCCGCGGCGGCAGAAGCCCAGGCGCTGCAGGATCTCGGCCATGCGCAGCGCGACCGTGGTCTTGCCGGTGCCGGGATTGCCGGTGAAGCTCATGTGCAGCGACGGCGGCGTGGCGGCCAGGCCGCGCCGCTGGCGCACCCGGTCCACCAGCAGCAGCGCGGCGATCTCGCGCACCCGGCGCTTGACCGGCGCGAGACCGACCAGGTCCCGCTCGAGCGCGTCGAGCACTTCGCCGACGCCGGCGTCGCGGAACTCGGCGGCCAGATCGACGGGGCCGCTTTCACGGGTCTCGGTGGCTTCGGCGGGCGTGGCGAGGGCCTGCCGCGGATCGGCATTCATGGCACTTCTCCTGGATTGGCGGGGCGGCGGCGCGGATGCCGCCGGGGGTCGCGGCGGCGCTCAGTCCGGGTAGCGACGGCCTTCCGGCTGGCGGGCGACCGCGTAGCTCTCCAGCGTGTAGCGCAGGTTGCGGCCGGCGCATTCCTCGCGCTTCAGGCGGAAGCCGGGCTCCGCACTGGGACGCTGGACGATGAAGGACAGGCGCACCGTCTCCCAGCCCTTGGTGGCGTCGAAGGCGTTGATACGGATGTAGTGCTCCGGGTTGGCGTCGCGGCAGGCATTGAGTTCCTGCAGCACGCCGGCCGGGTCCTTCAGGTCGAACATCGGCAGGCCCCACATCTGCCAGTAGGTGTTGCGCGGGTGCGGGTCGTCGGTGAACTCCAGCGCCACCGCCCAGCCCTGCGCGAGGCAGTACTCGACCTGCTTGCCGATCTGC
>JAGRGB010000010.1 GCA_020445745.1 Rhodocyclaceae bacterium
GACCGGCAATTGCAGCATCCGCCGGCCGTCAGCCCATGCCTTGCAGTTGGCGCCGGGCCTGCGCCAGCTTGCTCCACAGGGTCCGCTCGCTGATACCCGGCAGGTTTTCATGGTGCGCCAGCAGGGCACTGATCACCGACTCCATGTTGCGGAAGGAGGAATACGGAGCCCCGCTGGGCGACTTGCCCAGCAGCAGCGACAGGAGACCGCCGATGATGTTCAGGTAGGTCGATTCGGCGCGCGGGCCTGGCGGACTGTCGTTCTCCGCCTTGGCCTGGCAGCTTGCGTGGACCTGGATCAGGGCGGCATGCTCCGAGTGAAGTGCATCGTGGGCCAGCAACAGGTCATCGAGCCTTGTCCGGATGGCTTCGCGCTCGGCCAACAGGAAGGCGAGCGATTCCTGGGTCAGGGCCGGATGCAACGCGCGTTCGATCTCATCGAAGAGGAAGGCGGGCTTTTCACCCGGGTAGTAGCGCGCCATCCACACCCGCAGATCCACATGTCGGACGACCAGCGCCGGATCGTCCAGCGCGATGGTCTGCGGGGCGTCGGCCCGGCCCGCGATACGCCGTGGCAGTTCGTCGTGGGTCAGGGCATCCAGAATGCGTTCTGCGTTCAAGCGCAGAGTCGGCCAGCGTGGGAATTCGCCCTCGTCGGGCAGTGGGCGGCCGGCCAATGCGGACAGAATCCGCTTCTCGAAGCGCAGCAGACCGCACCAGCGAATCGACGCCTCGATCGGCCGGTAATACGTTCTCGCCGCTACCGGTGGCTGGCTTGCCCTCCCCATGGATGGCTCCCTCCCGCAATCGACACGGCCTCCATTGTCGATACCGGAAACCTGGCGAAAAGGGCGTTCAGGAACTCGATGCAGGCCCTGAAGACAACTTCCGGGGTTCATTCATTTCATGCAACTGTTCTTCTTGCGAACGCAACAAATGCCATTGGCGTCGTCAAGCGCGTCCAGCCTCGCCCCGTCGTCCAGCGCGTCCATGCCGAACCATCAAGCAAGGCCGATACCGGTCCCGGGCAAGACCCAAATTGCATCGAAAAATGCGCTGATCGGCCTATGGCAGGGAGGCCGCCTCTACGGGCAGGTCCCCGACGCGGCTGGCACGCTCGATGAAACCGGACAGCCGCTCCTCGGCCTTTCGCGCCGGGTGGAGCAGATAGGTCGTCAGCAGGGCCGTGGGGCAAGCCAGGGGCCGGGCGACCACATCGCTGCGGCGGCAAGGCTGCAGATGCGCAGCACTTGAAAATCCGATGCCGTAACCAGCCGCCACCAGCGCCACCATCAAGTCATGGGTCGTCACATATTCGGCCACCACGGGCCCCGTCTCGACCGTGCGCAGCAGTTCCTCCAAATGCCGGCCGCAACCTTCGCAAACCTGGGGGTGGGACAGGACCAGCGGATAGTTCATCACTTCCTCGAGCGGAATCCGCTGGTAGGCCAGAAGAGGGTGGCGCGTCGGCAGCGCGACGACCAACGGGTCTCGCCAAACCGGCAGGCTCACGATGTCCGGCTCGTTGCCATCGGCCATGGCCAGGCCGACGTCGTAGAGATCGTCCCGCAGGCCGGCCAGGAGATGCGACAGCGGCACCTCGAACAGGCGGATGCCCACCTCCGGCGCCTCGCTGCGACACAGGGCAAGCAGGGCCGAGAGCCGCGCCGGGGCAACCCCATCCGCCAGCGCCACGCGCAAGCTTGGCTGCTGGCCTTCGGAGGCCGCCCGGGTTCTACGGCGAACCTGGTCGCAAACTCGCAGCAGGCGCCGAGCATCCTCCAGCAGGACCTGGCCGGAGGAGGTCAGGCGCACGCCGCGCGGAGTTCGCTCCAGCAAGGTCGTCCCCAGGTTCTCTTCCAACTTGCGGATCGTGCGGGACAAAGGCGACTGCTCGATATGCAGGCGCCGGGCCGCCCGGCCGAAATGCAGCTCCTCGGCCACGGCGACGAAACAACGGAGATGACGCATGTTCATGCCGCTACCCTCGCCAAGCACAACAGGTCCAGACGTTACGACGAACCGAATATATGCCAAATCAATGTATTATGCGCATCCAGGGAGATCCAGCCGGGTCCAGTCGAGTTGCTACCGGGGCATTCGACATGGATAATTGCGACTGATTCCCATTCCCGTTTTAGCCAGCACATCGTCCTGAGTCAGTCCACGGCCGGATCACCGTCATCACTCCCGGCGCGCCGCGCGAACCGTGAGGGCCGCCCCTTCGCTGCGGGCGGCTTGGGAGGTCACACCGGGCAAAAACAACGAGAACAGGAGGCAGCCATGGAACTCAGGTTGCTGCGCTACTTCATCGCGGTGGCGGAGGAACTGCACCTGGCGCGCGCGGCCGAGCGGCTGGGCATCGAGCAGTCGCCGGTGTCGCGGGCGATGCGCGATCTCGAACGCCTGCTGGGCGTGCAGTTGTTCGACCGGCGTTCCCGGCGGACCCGGCTGACTTGGGCCGGTCAGGTGCTGCTTGGCGAGTGCCGGCGCGTGCTGACCACGGTGGAGCAAGCCATTAGGATCACGAAAGGCGCGGCGCAGGGCTACCGGGGTCATCTGCGCATCGCCATCTGCGACGGCCTGGCGCAGCCCCGCATCGCCACGCTGCTGGCGCGCAACCGCGAAGAGGAGCCCGAGCTGGAGATTCGCGTCGTCGAGCTGCCGTTCTCGCAGCAGCTCGAAGGCCTGCGCGACGATCTGCTGGACATCGGCTTTGCGCTGTCGGACGCGGTCACCGCGGGCCTGATCGCCGAGGCGGTCTGGACCGATCCGCTGTCGGTGATCGTGCCGGCGCGCCATCCGTTGCTGGCCCATGCCGAGGTCAGGCTGGATGACGCGCTAAAGTTCCCGGTGGTGCTGTGCCATCCGGAGGCGCATTCGGGCTGCCACCACCAGATCCAGGTGGTGCTCGAAGGCGCGACCGTACCGCCCAGGGTGGTGGAACAGGTGACGAGCCTGGGCGTGATGCTGACCCTGGTGGGAGCCGGCTACGGCATCGGTTTCGCCGTCGCCTCACACGTGCAGCTCCTGCCGCGCCCGGACATCTTCATCCGCCCCCTGGCCGGCGTACCGCCCCCGCTGTCGACCTACCTGCTTCGCCGACGGGGCGAGCCGTCGGCACCGATGAAGCGCTTCATGCGGAGGATGAGGGACGAGGGCGCGCCGGGGCATGAGGAAGCGGACGCCTGAGCGGTTCGGCTCGACAGGTCGCTACACCCGAAACCAGTCCCAATGCCCTGGCTCTGGCTGGCTCTGCCCGGCTCGTGCTGGATCATCCGGTCCGGGTCGTATTGACCAAGCGGGCGAATTGCGTCCAGAATCACGTCCATCTCGGTTCGCCGAGTGCGGAAAACTCGTTGTCAATCAACGAGTCGGGAACTTGATGCTGTTCCCTTCACCCGCTCCATTCAACCGGAGGTTGATATGGACGCAACGTATCTCAACTGCGATGTCGCCTCCGCTACTTGGCCGTCTTGGCACGGTATCTCTTGGGCCGAGGCCAGTCAGGTAGTCGCGAGGCTGCAGACTCGCATTGCGAAGGCAGTAAAGGCAGGGGAATGGCGGAAGGTTCGCGCCCTGCAGAGACTCTTGACCCGATCCACGAGTGCGAAAGCGCTTGCAGTACGGCGGGTCACGGAGGATCAAGGCCGGAAAACTCCCGGGGTGGATCGTGTCACCTGGGGTACGCCGGACGAGAAATGGCAGGCGGTCACCGATCTCGGCAGCAAGAGATATAGGCCCTTGCCTCTGCGTCGCATCTACATCCCGAAAGCAAACGGCGAGAAGCGCCCTCTGGGCATCCCGACGATGCGCGATCGGGCCATGCAAGCGCTGCATCTTTTAGCGCTTGACCCCGTCGCCGAGACTACCGGCGATGCCCATTCCTACGGCTTCCGCCGTGAGCGCTCGACGGCCGACGCCATAGAACAGGTACGAAACGTACTTGGCCGCAAGGCGTCGCCGAAATGGGTGCTGGAGGGGGACATCAAAGGGTGTTTCGACAACATCAGTCACGACTGGCTGGTCGCCCACGTCTGCACGGACAAGGTGA
>JAGRGB010000120.1 GCA_020445745.1 Rhodocyclaceae bacterium
AAACCTTTCTCCGTCAGCACCTCGAGACCCGCGCGCAGCAGCAGCTCCCGCGTCTGCAGCGACTGCTCGGGGCGCTTGGGCGGCCGGCCCCGCCGACGGGGAGTGGTCTGTTCGTTCGTCATGGCGGCCATATTAGACCGATCGTCTCATTAAATGCAAGCACCGCCCGTCGCCATCGCGGCGGAGCCACGCTGGAAGCGGCAATCACCACACCCGGCGGGTGCGCCCGCACCGAACCTGTCATGCGCACATGGTCATCATCACCGGCGACCCGGCCGCTCCACGCTCATGGAATCAGCACGCTGCAGCCGGTCGTCACTCTTGCCTCGAGGTCGCGGTGGGCGACCGCTGCATCGGCCAGGGCATAGCGCCGCTCGACCGGGATCACGACCTTGCCGGAGGTGACCATCTCGAACAGTTCATCGGCCATCTGCTGGGTCGATTCGGTGCTGTCCAGGTGCGTGAACAGCGTCGGCCGGGTCACGTACAGCGACTTGGCGGCGAGGGATTGCAGGCTGAACGGCGGTACCGGGCCCGATGCCGAGCCGAATACGGCAAGCAGCCCGAAGGGGCGCAGGCAGGCCAGGGAACCGGCGAAGGTGTCCTTGCCGACCGAGTCGTAGACGACCTTGACGCCGCGCCCCCCGGTGATCTCCTTGACCCGTTCGACGAAGTCGTCGTCACGATAGTTGATCGCGTGGGTGGCGCCATGCTCGAGGGCGAGCTCGCACTTCTCCCACGATCCGGCGGTGCCGATCAGCTGCAGGCCCATCGCCCGTGCCCACTGGCAGGCGATCAGGCCGACGCCACCGGCTGCCGCATGGAACAGCACGAAGTCGCCAGGCGCGAGCCCGCCCTGGGGCTGGGTCCGGCGCAAGAGGTACTGCGCGGTCAGGCCCTTCAGCATCATCGCGGCGCCGGTGTCGAAGTCGATCCCGTCGGGCAGGCAGACCACGTTCTTCGCCGGCATCACGCGGGCACTGCTGTAGGCGCCGGGTGGCTGGCAGGCGTAGGCGACGCGATCGCCGACCTGCAGGTGCGAGACGCCCTCGCCGACCGCCTCGACCACGCCCGCCGCTTCCATGCCCAGGCCGGCCGGCAGGTCCAGCGGGTAGAGACCGCAGCGGAAATAGACGTCGATGAAGTTCAGGCCGCAGGCGTGATGGCGGATACGCACTTCGCCGGAGCCAGGCGATCCGACCTTGATCTGGTCGAGTTGCAGCACATCCGGTTCCCCGGGGGCGTGAATTCGAACGACGCGTTCAATGCTCGATTGCTTCATGGGGATGATCCTTGGCCCGCTGACGGGCTCGCAAAATCGAAAAGGGCAGCCGGGGAGCGCGAAACGCGGCACCACCGGCTGCCGGCAGGCATGTGCGGGTCCGGCGACCATGCACCGGACCGACCGGCGCGCAAGCGCGCGCCGGTCGTCACGGATCGTCAGAAGACGTACGCAAAGCGCAGGTTGAGGTTTCTCGACACCGGCATGTTCTCGCCCTCGATGCCACCCTGGTAATGGACGGACAGGTGGTAGGTCGGTGCCAGGTGGAACATCGCGCCGATCGTGCCGACCCACTCGTGGGCGCTCGGCGCGTCGTCCTTGCTGTTCTGCCAGGCATAGTCGATGCCGACATACGGCTCGACCAGTTCCGAGACGCGATAGCCGAAGCGGTTGGTGAAGGCGTAGGGGTTGGCCGGATCCGGGGCGCCGTCTTCTTCGGTCGGGCCGAGGAAGGTCGCCGCGACGTTGCCGGTCCAGTTGAACTTGTCGTACTGGGCGTCCCAGAACACCGAGGCGACGAA
>JAGRGB010000121.1 GCA_020445745.1 Rhodocyclaceae bacterium
AATCTTGGCGATGCCCAGCCCCCAGGCATCCGCGACGCCTTGGTAGGCATGGCCGATGCGGCGCTGAAGGGCCTCGCCGCCGTCATGCAACCGCTGCCGCACCAGGGCCGCGGCCTGTTGGGTGTCGGCCGGCAGGTGCGCGGCAAGTTCGACCTCGATGCGCGTGGCCTGGTCCAGTTCGATGATCCGCACGCCGGCCGGGGCCTGCACCGGATGACGGCTGTCGGTGACGACGAGCACGTCGGCTGCTGCAGTCTGGGTGAACATGAACAGCACTGCCCACAGTCCGGGCGCAATGCTGATGGTCGGCAGCCGGGGCGAAGCCTTGAAGACGGGGACCGGCATATCGGGCGTCCTTGGAGTCGATCAAGGTCACAGTCGACTTCAAGTGCCGATATGACGCGACAAGGAAACCGCATTCGGCCCCTGCCGGTTTCATGCGCTACGCCGCGGTGGGCGTTGTGTTTGCACCTGTCGGAGGCGGAGGCCAGGTGCGTGGCTCTGAGGTGCCCGCGAACCCAAGAAACGCGATGTGGGCGAATCGGCATCGACGGCTTGGAGCGTTTGCATTCGATCCCCTGAATTGACGCTTCAGCTTCAATTGAGTTTTAGCTATAACGCAATGTAGAATCTATTACATATTTCACTGCTTCCTGACCAAGGAGCCCGTGCTTGAGCTTTATTGCCCTATTCGTCAGCCTGCCCACCAAGGCATCGACCGGCCGCATGCGCGTCTGGCGCTCCGTCAAGGCGCTGGGCTGCGCGACGCTGCGCGATGGGGTCTACCTGCTGCCTGACTCGGCCGACAGTGCCGCGGCGCTGGACGAAGTGGCGGCACAGGCGGTGGAGGTCGGGGGCAGCGGCGAGGTCTATCGACTCTCGGGGTGCGAGGAAGCCCAGGAGGCCGCGCTGAGCGCCCTGTTCGACCGGGGCGAGGAGTACGCCGGCATCGCCGAGGAGATCAAGGAACTCGGGCGGAGCCTGACATACCTGGACGGCGCCGCCGCCGCGCGCAAGCTCCAGCCGCTCGTGCGCCGCTTCGAGCAGGTGGCGCGCATCGATTTCTTTCCCGGCGAGGCGCAGCGGCAGACCTTGAGCCTGCTCGACGAGCTGCGCGACGCGATCACCCGCCGCATGTCTCCCGACGAGCCGACCGCCCGGCAGGCGGATGTTCCGCGGCTGGACCGCGCCGACTATCAGGGCCGGACCTGGGCCACGCGGGCGCGCCCGTGGGTGGACCGGCTGGCCAGCGCCTGGCTGATCCGGCGGTTCATCGACTCGGACGCCCGCTTCGTTTGGCTCGGTTCGCCGGCCGATTGCCGCGACGGCTGGCTCGGCTTCGATTTCGACGGCGCGGCCTTCAGCCACGTGGGCGCCAAGGTCACCTTCGAGACCCTGCTGGCGAGTTTCGGCCTGGAGAGCGACCCGGCGCTGGCGCGGCTGGGCGAACTGGTGCATTGCCTGGATGTGGGGGGGCTCCCGGTCGCGGAAGCGCTGGGCATCGAATCGCTGCTCGCCGGCCTGCGCGCATCCGAACCCGACGACGACGCGCTGCTTGCCCGCGCGTGCGAAGTCTTTGACTGGCTATTAAAGAGTTACGCGGACAAAACAACGTGAACGCCCCGACCCCGTCGCAGCTGCGACCCGCCCACCCCTCGTTCCGGGAAGCCTTCTTCTACTGGCTCAAGCTCGGTTTCATCAGCTTCGGCGGCCCCGCCGGACAGATCGCCGTCATGCACCAGGAACTGGTGGAGAAGCGCCGCTGGATTTCCGAGCACCGCTTCCTGCATGCGCTCAACTACTGCATGGTCCTGCCCGGCCCCGAGGCGCAGCAGCTCGCCATCTACATCGGCTGGCTGCTGCACCGCACCTGGGGCGGCATCGTCGCCGGCACCCTGTTCGTGCTGCCCTCCCTGTTCATCCTGGCGGCGCTCACCTACGTCTACCTGGCCTTCGGCGACGTGACCTTCGTGCAGGGGGTGTTCAACGGCATCAAGCCGGCGGTGGTGGCCATCGTGGTGTTCGCCGCCTGGCGCATCGGCGCGCGTGCGCTGAAGAACAACGTGCTGTGGGCCATGGCCGCGTTGTCGTTCATCGCCATCTTCGCCTTAAAGATTCCCTTCCCCTACATCGTCCTGGCAGCGGGCCTGCTGGGCGCCTTGGGCGGCAAGCTCATGCCGGACAAGTTCAAGGTCGGCGGCGGCCACGGCGCCAGCAACAAGCAATACGGCCCGGCGCTGATCGACGACGATACGCCGCCCATCCCGCATGCCCGCTTCCGCTGGTCCTACCTCGTCGTGCTGGTCTTGGCCGCCCTGGCCCTCTGGGGCGCGGCCATGCTGATACTGCCGGCCGGCACCCTGAACAACATGGGCGAGTTCTTCACCAAGGCCGCGCTGGTCACCTTCGGCGGCGCCTACGCGGTGCTGCCCTACGTCTATCAGGGCGGCGTCGATCACTACCAGTGGCTCACCGGCACCCAGATGATCGACGGCCTGGCCCTGGGCGAGACGACGCCGGGGCCGCTGATCATGGTGGTGTCCTTCGTCGGCTTCGTGGGCGCCTGGACCAACGAGATCTTCGGGCCCGATGCCTTGCTGCTGGCCGGCTTCGCGGGCGCCTCGGTGGCCACCTTCTTCACCTTTCTGCCCAGCTTCGTCTTCATCCTGGCCGGTGCCCCCCTGGTGGAATCGACCCACGGCGACCTGAAGTTCACCGCGCCGCTCACCGGCATCACCGCTGCCGTGGTGGGCGTGGTGCTCAACCTGGCGTTGTTCTTCGGCTGGCACGTGATCTTCCCGAGGGCGACTGAAGCCGCGCCGTTCTCAGGTGGCGTCGAATGGTTCTACGCGCTGATCTCGGTGGCGGCCTTCATCGCACTGTGGAAGTACAAGCAGGACATCATGAAAGTGATCGGCGCCTGCGCCGCCATCGGCCTCGTCCACACCTACATCGTTTGAGGAGGTGTCCACCATGCCTTACGAACCGAAACCTCTTGCCTTTGACCCTTCCCGTCTCGATGGCCTGTCCGAGAAACTTATCGTCAGCCACTGGGAAAACAACTACGGTGGCGCGGTCAAGCGCCTCAACGCCATCGAGCAGCGCCTGGCCAAATTGACCTGGGCCAGCGCCCCGGTGTTCGAGATCAACGGCCTCAAGCGCGAGGAGATGATCGCCAGCGGTTCCATGATCCTGCACGAGGTGTACTTCGATTCCCTAGGCGGCACGGGGGGCGACCCCGACGGCGCGCTGAAGGCGGCCATCGAGCGGGACTTCGGCTCCGTGGACGCCTGGCGCGCCGAGTTCACGGCCATGGGCAAGGCCCAGGGTGGCGGTTCCGGCTGGACCCTGCTGGTGTGGAGCCCGCACCGGGCACGGCTGGTGAATGCCTGGGCCGCCGACCACGCCCACAACCTGGCCGGCGCCACGCCGCTCGTCGCCCTCGACATGTACGAGCACAGCTACCACATGGACTTCGGCGCCAAGGCCGCAGCCTATGTGGACGCCTTCATGCAGAACCTGTCCTGGACGGCGGCCGAGGCTGCGTTTGCCAAGGTGGAGGGCGGAGCATGAAATGGGTCACCCGCGAACGCCCCAAGATCGACCGTATTGCCTGCCCCTGGCTGGTAACACGCTTCATCGACGAGGCCCCCGAGTTCCTCTACGTGCCGGCTGGCGACGTCCTGCAGGTCGCCGCCGACACCGGCGCGATCCCCTATGACGTGCCGAATGTCGAGTTGGGCCACCACGGCGACCGCTGCAGCTTCGATGCCTTCATCGCGCAGTACAAACTCGACGACCCGGCCTTGAACAAGCTGGCGCTGATCGTACGGGCCGCTGACTGCGCCCAGCCGCAACTGGCGAAGGAAGCGGCCGGCCTGCTCGCCATCTCGAAAGGGCTGTCGCTCAACTTCGCCGACGACCACGAGATGCTCCGGCACGGCATGGTGATGTACGACGCGCTCT
>JAGRGB010000011.1 GCA_020445745.1 Rhodocyclaceae bacterium
CCCGCGCGAAGCACGCCGTGCCTGCAACACGTCCGATCGGCAACGATTACAATTCAGCCCAGTCCGACGCCGCCAATTTAACGCGAGAGTACCCTGAGATGCCCGACACACCGACTGCCGACATCACGCCGGCCCAGAAGGCCGCCATCCTGGCCGAGGCGCTGCCCTACATCAAGCGCTTCTTCGACAAGACCATCGTCATCAAGTACGGCGGCAATGCGATGACCGATCCGCATCTGAAGGACTGCTTCGCCCGCGACGTGGTGCTGCTCAAGCTCGTCGGCCTCAATCCGGTGGTGGTGCACGGCGGCGGTCCCCAGATCGAGAACCTGCTGGCCCGCGTCGGCAAGAAAGGGGAATTCATCCAGGGCATGCGCGTGACCGATGCCGAGACGATGGAAGTCGTGGAGATGGTGCTCGGCGGGCAGGTCAACAAGGAAATCGTCAATCTGATCAATCAGCACGGCGGCAAGGCGGTCGGCCTCACGGGCAAGGACGCGCGCTTCATCCGCGCCAAGAAGCTGTTGATGCAGAAGCACAATTCGCCGCTCGGGGACACCGTCGATGTCGGTCAGGTCGGCGAGATCACGCAGATCGATCCGAGCCTCATTTCCTTTCTCGACCAGGGCGACTTCATCCCGGTGATCGCGCCGATCGGCGTCGGCGACGACGGCGAGACCTACAACATCAATGCCGACGTGGTGGCCGGCAAGCTGGCCGAGATCCTGCGGGCCGAAAAGCTGGTACTGCTGACCAACACCTCGGGCGTGCTGGACAAGGATGGCAATCTGCTGACCGGGCTCACGCCGCGCGATATCGACGGCCTGGTCGAGGACGGAACGCTATCGGGCGGGATGCTGCCGAAGATCGGTTCGGCCCTCGACGCCGCCCGCAACGGCGTCAAGTCGGTGCATATCATCGACGGACGCGTCGAACACTGCCTGTTGCTCGAAATCCTGACCGACCACGGTGTCGGCACGATGATCAAGAGCAAGTAGGCAGCGGATTGCCGCAGGGAAGTTCATTGCAGCTTGGTGCGCACGAACTCCGCAAGCGTTCCGAAGGTTTCGAAGGTCCCGCCGTCGACCTCGTCGTCGCCAATGACGAAGTCGAAGTATTCCTCGATCGCGTTGAGAACGCCGATGACGGCCATGGAGTCGAGTTCCGGCAACGAACCGAGCAACGGCGTCGCCGACTCGAAACTGCTTGCCCGCCCATCCAGCCCGAGAATCTCGTCCAGAATGGAACGCACCTGGTCTTCGACTTGCAAGTCAAGCTCCCGATAATGATCGTGCTGCGTTGCAGCGCCCTTGGGCGGCATTATATAGCGGCAACAACGACTGCAATACGAGATCGCCGCGCGTCGCCGACAGCGCAGACTCCGACCAACCGAAGATGACCGGCACCTACCTGCTCCACCACCTCGTCTCCAACGCCGCCGGTCGCGCCCGCGAAGCGATCGCCTTGACCCACCGCGGCCGCCACCTCAGCTACGGCGCTCTGCAGTCCCGGGTGGAGGAGTTCGCCGCGAGTCTCGCCGCCCTCGGCCTGCGACCCGGCGAGCGGGTCGCGATCTACCTGGAAAAGCGCTTCGAGACGGTGGCCGGCATCTTCGGCACGTCGCGTACCGGTGCCGTCTTCGTGCCGGCAAACCCGCTGCTCAAGCCGGCGCAGCTCGCCTACATCCTCGTCGATTGCAATGTCCGCGTGCTGCTGACCAGTGCCGCCCGGCTGCGCCAGTTGCAGCCGGCGCTCGACGCGTGCCCACGGCTGTCACACGTGCTGCTCTGCGACGACGACGCGGTCGTGCGGGCATCCCGCCACTTCCAGGTGCACCACCTGGCCGGCTTTCGCGGAGTTCCGCCGTCGCCGATACCGCCGACCGTCGAATCCGACATCGCCGCGATCCTCTACACTTCCGGCAGCACCGGGCAACCGAAGGGTGTCGTGCTGTCCCACCGCAACATGCTGGCAGGCGCCGAGAGTGTCGCCGGGTATCTCGGCAATCGTGCGGACGACGTGCTGCTGGCCGCGCTGCCCTTGTCTTTCGACGCCGGTTTCTCGCAACTGACCACCGGTTTTCATGTCGGCGCGCGGGTCGTCCTGCTCGATTACCTGTTCCCGCGCGATGTCGCCAACTGCATCGACACCGAAGGCGTCACCGGCCTGACCGCCGTGCCACCGCTGTGGATACAGCTCGCGCAGCTGGCCGAGGGCGCCTGCCGGGGCAACAGCCTGCGCTATTTCGCGAACACCGGCGGGCGCATGCCGCTGACCACCCTGCAGGCACTGCGTGTCCGATTTCCCCAGGCCCGGCCCTACCTCATGTACGGCCTGACCGAAGCCTTTCGTGCCACCTTCCTGCCGCCGGACCAGATCGACCTGCGGCCCGATTCGATCGGTCGCGCCATTCCCAACGCCGAGGTCGCCGTGGTGCGCGAGGACGGCAGCGAATGCGCGGTCGGAGAACCGGGCGAGCTGGTACAGCGGGGCCCACTGGTGGCGCAGGGCTACTGGAACGATCCGGCGCGCACGGCGCAGCGCTTCCGGCCGCTGCCCGAGGCCATGCGTCGCAGCGGCCACGGCAGTCCCCACGTCGAAATCGCCGTCTTCTCCGGCGACACCGTGCGCCGCGACGACGAGGGCTACCTGTACTTCGTCGGCCGCAGCGACGACATGATCAAGACCTCGGGATATCGCGTCAGCCCGACCGAAGTCGAGGAGGCGGTCTATGCCTCGGCACTGGTCGGCGAGTGCGCCGCGTTCGGGATTCCTCACCCGACGCTGGGCGAGGCGATATGCCTGGTGGCGGCACCGCCGGTCGGCGCGGTCGAACTCGACGCGGCCGCAATCGTCGCCCATTGTCGCAACCAACTGCCGGCCTTCATGGTCCCGGCCCGGGTGGAAGCGCTCGACGGCGCGCTGCCGAAGAACCCCAACGGCAAGGTGGATCGGGTCGCGCTGGCGCGCCGCTTCTCCGCCGAGTAGGCCCGATGGCCAGGAAGTGGTCCCAGTCATGAACAGCGGAAAAACGTCCAGTCACTGCGCAATGTCCCAATTCCCGGTCATCGACGGCGAATTGCACGTCGGCGGACAACCACTAACGAGACTCGCCGCGCGCATCGGGCAGACCCCGTTCTATGCCTACGACCGGGCGCTGATCAGTGCGCGGGTCGCCGAATTGCGCCGCGCCCTGCCGGATGGGCTGCGACTGCATTACGCGATGAAGGCCAATCCGATGCCGGCCCTCGTCTGTCACATGGCGGGATTGGTCGACGGCATCGACGTGGCGTCCGCCGGCGAGCTGCAGGTGGCCCTCGACAGCGGCTGTTCGCCGGAGGAGATCAGCTTTGCCGGCCCGGGCAAGCGCGCCGACGAATTGCAGCGCGCGGTCGCCGCCGGCATCCTCGTAAACGTCGAAAGCGCTCGCGAGCTGCCGACCCTGGCGCAAGCGGGCGAGCGCCTCGGCGTCCGCGCGCGGGTCGCCCTGCGGGTGAATCCGCCGTTCGAATTGAAGAGTTCGGGGATGCGCATGGGGGGCGGGCCGAAGCCGTTCGGCGTGGACGCCGAGCAGGTCCCGGCCGTGCTGGCCGAGATCGGACGGCTCGGCCTCGCCTTCGAGGGATTCCACATCTTTGCCGGCTCCCAGAACCTGCAGGCCGACGCGATCGTCGATGCGCAGCAGAGCGCCTACCGGCTGGCGGTCGAACTGGCGGCGCACGCGCCGGCGCCACTGCGCGTGCTGAACCTCGGGGGCGGCTTCGGCATTCCCTACTTCGCCGGCGAAGCGCGCCTGCCGGTGGACGCCATCGCCGCCAACCTCGGCGAAATCATGCACCGGGCCGCGGCCGAACTGCCCGGTGCGCGGCTGGTACTCGAATTGGGCCGCTACCTCGTCGGCGAAGCGGGCATCTACGTCTGTCGGGTCACCGACCGCAAGTGTTCCCGTGGCCACGTGTTTCTCGTCACCGACGGCGGCCTGCACCACCATCTCGCTGCATCCGGCAATTTCGGCCAGGTGCTGCGCAAGAACTATCCGGTAACGATCGGCAACCGTGCCGGTCAGGCACCCGGGGAGCCATGTACCGTGGTTGGTCCGCTGTGCACACCGCTGGATGTCATCGCCGCCAAGGTCGCCCTGCCCGACGCCGCCGTCGGCGACCTGGTCGTCGTCTTCCAGTCCGGTGCCTACGGCGCGAGCGCCAGCCCGGCCGGCTTCCTGAGCCACCCGCCGTGCATCGAAGCCCTCATCTAGACCGTGCCGCGATCGACGCGGCGGTGTCCGGCGGCAGGGACGGCGGCGCTGCGGTAGCGGCGTCCACGCGCACGGTGCGCCGGCCAGCCGCTTCCTCGATTTCGATGGTGACGGCGTTCTCGCCCGGCACGAACCACCAGCGGGTGGTCCGTCGCGGGCCGCTGATCTCGCAACCGAAGCGCCCCGCGGCTTCCAGTCGCTCGACCCGGTGGGCGGGATGGGCATCGAGCGCTGCCGGCAA
>JAGRGB010000122.1 GCA_020445745.1 Rhodocyclaceae bacterium
CGGCATCGACGTGCTCATCACCAATCCCGAGCTGGTGAAAACCGGCCTGGACTTGCTGGAGTTCCCGACCATCGTGTTCCTCCAGTCCGGCTACAACGTGTATTCGCTGCAGCAGGCCGCCCGGCGCTCATGGCGCATCGGCCAGAAGCAGCCGGTGCGCGTGATCTACCTCGGCTACGCCAACTCCTCGCAGATGACCTGCCTGGGGCTGATGGCCAAGAAGATCATGGTCTCGCAAAGCACCTCGGGCGACGTGCCCGAGTCGGGCCTGGATGTCCTCAACCAGGACGGGGACTCCGTCGAAGTCGCACTCGCCAGGCAACTCGTCGCGATTTGATTCACTGACGCTGCCGGCGGCCCATCGGGTCGTCGGCATTTTCCTCTCCCCTGCCGTCGAAACGCGCCTCGCCGGCTCCAGGCACGGGGTCTTGCTTTCACGCGAAGCCGCTGTTTATATTGATATAATCGTTCGATGACGAAATCAGAACTCATCGACCGTCTCGCACGGCGCTTCCCCCAGCTTGTCGCACGGGATGCGGAAGAGGCGGTGAGGGTGATCCTCGGCGCCATGACCGATGCGCTCACCCAGGGCGGCCGAATCGAGATTCGCGGCTTCGGCAGCTTTTCGCGGAACTACCGGCCGCCACGCGTGGGCCGCAATCCGAAGTCCGGCGAGACGGTGCATGTCTCCGAAAAGTATGTGCCCCACTTCAAATCGGGCAAGGGGTTGCGGGAACGGGTGGATGTTGCCCCCACGGTGAGAATCGCCCGCAGAAAGGCCGCCTGAGCAGGGTCATCGTCGTCAGACGGCCCTCCCCCGTTTCGAGCTCGCCGATCGCCCGAGCAAGCATCGAACGCAACCGAACCAGCCGGCAGTCTATTTCCTCGTTTCTCCACAGAAACTGTGGATAACTCTCTCGATAAGTCCGCCACTGCCCGACGTTCTGGCCCCCGGAGGCTGTGACGCTTTTTCGACCAACGGGCTACCTGCTCCTCGTGAAATCGGCAAAGCGGCGATTCCCTTTGTTTGCTGATACGGCCTCGCCGAATGGCGATGGTATCGGCTCCACATCGCCGAGAGCCGATCCATGCAATCCGCCTTACCGTCCCATTGCACGGCGCGCAATAGCCTGTTGCTGGCCGCCGCCCTGACCGCAGGCTGCGCGACCACACTATCCCCGCCCCCATCCCCCTCATCGCACGCCACTGAATCCGTGGCACCACCACCGGTTGACGTCCAGGTGTGGCGCTACGGCCGCTACACCCTGGTCGAACTTGCACCGACCGAGGCCCAACGTAACCTGCTGCTCCAAGTGGTCGACGTGGCCGTGCCGGACACCCTGCACGCGACGGTGGGCGACGCGCTGCGCCATGTGTTGCGGCGCTCCGGCTACCAGCTTTGCAGCGGTCCCGAGACCGACGTACTGAACGCCCTCCCGCTGCCGGCAGCCCACTACCAGCTCGGGCCGATCGTGTTGCGCGACGCGCTGTTGACACTCGCTGGTCCAGCCTGGGAACTGCACACAGATGACGGTGCGCGCCGGGTCTGTTTCAGCCAGGCCATCACACCTGTCGATCCAGTCACCCCGTTGCCGGCTTCCGTCCAAGATGCCGAAACGCCAGCCGAGTCCTTCCCGCTCGTCGAGGAGGCACGGCCATGACCGCGATTCCCGGCACCCCGCAACATCGGCGCTTACAGCTATTGCACGTGGCCGCAGCCACCTGGCTGCTGCTCGTCAGCGTCACGGTCGTGATCGACCATGTCGTCCTGTCGAACTTGGCCGAACAGGCCAAAGACCGTACGCCAGCCATGCGGATCGCCGTCCTCGAAGGGCGGATGGACGATCTCGCGCAGCAGTTCGAGCAGAACCGGCAACGGCCGACCGCACTGCCTCAGACGCGCTACGAATCCGAGCGCCTCGCACTCGATCAGCGGATTGCCGCGGTCGAGGAGGCACTCGGCGATCACTCGACCACCGATGCGCTGCAGTCCTTGCTTGCCCGCCTCGAGCGGCTGGAAGCGCGCCTCGCCACTGCCCGGCCGACGCCCTCGGCGTCTGTCCGTCCCCGCGCACCAGCGCCGGTGAAACCCCGGCCCATCGAACCCGCATTCCGGGTGATCGGCGTCGATCTGCGCGCCGGCGAACGCTTCCTCGCGATCCTTGCCTCCAATGCGCCAGCACTCGCGCAGGTCCGCCTGCTGCGGCCCGGCGAAGCCGAGGGCGGCTGGCGGCTTGAAGCGATCGAGCGCGGCACCGCCGTCTTCCGGCATGGCGACGAAACACGCCGCCTGACCGTTCCCGAGCGGTAGGGGAAGGCGCGTGATCTGCCTCAGGGTCACCCCTCTCTTGATTGCCACGCTGCTCGCCGGCGCGGCTCCCGCCACCATCGCCCAGCACGCCACCCCGTCAGCCACCGCCCCCAGCCGCGAGCGGCCGGCGGCCACCATCCGCAGCGACGAGCAGTTGGGCCGCAACTGGGGGCTGGGTAGCGAAGAATGGGCGCGCTACAGGGAACTGATGCAGGGTCCGCTGGGCGTGCATTCCCCCGACATCGATCCGCTCACGGCACTCGGTATCGAAGCCCGCTCGGACGAGGAGCGGCGCCGCTACGCCGAGCTGCAGGTCCAGGTGGAAGCCCGTCGCGTCGAGAAGCTGCTGGCCTACCAGCGCGCCTACGATGCAGCCTGGCAGCGGTTGTACCCCGACCTGCAGCGCGTTGCACTGCCGGGTGCCGGCACGGCGTCGGTTCCGACCATTACGGCACAGGGCGAACGCATCGCCGTATTCGTCAAGGATGCCTGCCCCGCCTGCGATCGCGTCGTCCAGCGGCTCCAGGCTGCGGGCACCCGATTCGATCTCTACATGGTTGGCAGCCGCCAGGACGATGCCCACATCCGGCAGTGGGCCAGCCAGGCGGGCATCGACGCGGCCAGGGTGCGCGCCCGCACCATCACGCTCAACCACGATGCGGGGCGCTGGCTGTCGCTCGGCCTGCCCGGCGATCTGCCGGCCGTGGTGCGCGAGGTGAACGGCCAATGGCAGCGGCAATAGGTACTCCGGGCCGGGAGCGTCGGCCGTCCCGCGTCGCCATCCGCTGCGCCAGCACCGCGCTGCTGCTCGCCACCGGCGGCTGGGCGTTGGCCGCCCTGGCGCGGGAAGTGCCGCCGCCGGCCTATCAACTGGCGGCGCATCGTGCAGACGTGCCGGCGGCGGTGCTGTACGCGGTGGCCTTGCAGGAGAGCGGCGCCATGCTGCGCGGGCGCCTGATCCCGTGGCCGTGGACGCTCAACGTCGCCGGCACGCCGCAGCGCTACGCCACCCGCGCCGGGGCCTGCGCGGGGCTGCACCGGGCACTCGCCCGCACGCCGGCCAATCGCATCGACGCCGGTCTCGGCCAGGTCAATCTCGGCTACCACACGCATCGC
The DNA here is from genome assembly GCA_020445745.1 of Rhodocyclaceae bacterium. Taxonomy (GTDB): domain Bacteria; phylum Pseudomonadota; class Gammaproteobacteria; order Burkholderiales; family Rhodocyclaceae; genus Cognatazoarcus. The sequence continues at coordinate 3,428 of JAGRGB010000122.1, forward strand.
TACACGCAGCCCTGCGAGCTGCTGGACCCGTACCGCAACCTCGCCATCGCTGCGGAAATCCCGCGCGAACAGCACACGCCGGGCGAGGACTGGCTGCTTGCCATCGGCCGCTACCACCGGCCCGCCGGCGGGGCACCCGCGGCGCGCTA
>JAGRGB010000123.1 GCA_020445745.1 Rhodocyclaceae bacterium
GTCTGTCGGTGTTCGCTGGCGTGGGTGAGCGTACCCGTGAGGGCAACGACTTCTACCACGAGATGAAGGACTCCAACGTGCTGGACAAGGTGTCGATGGTGTCCGGTCAGATGAACGAGCCGCCGGGCAACCGCTTGCGGGTCGCGCTGACCGGCCTGACGATGGCCGAGCGTTTCCGCGACGAGGGCCGCGACATCCTGTTCTTCGTGGATAACATCTACCGCTACACGCTGGCTGGTACCGAGGTGTCGGCGCTGCTCGGCCGGATGCCTTCCGCGGTGGGCTACCAGCCGACGCTGGCCGAAGAGATGGGCCGCCTGCAGGAGCGCATCACCTCCACCAAGGTGGGTTCGATCACGTCGATCCAGGCCGTGTATGTGCCTGCGGACGACCTCACCGACCCGTCGCCGGCGACCACCTTCCTTCACCTCGACTCCACCGTCGTGCTGTCGCGCGACATCGCCGCGCTGGGTATCTATCCGGCCGTCGATCCGCTCGACTCCACCTCGCGCCAGCTCGATCCGCTGATCGTCGGCGAGGAGCACTACAACGTCGCCCGTGCCGTTCAGCAGACCCTGCAGAAGTACAAGGAACTGCGCGACATCATCGCGATTCTGGGCATGGACGAGCTGTCGCCGGACGACAAGCTCGCCGTGGCCCGCGCGCGCAAGATGCAGCGTTTCCTGTCCCAGCCGTTCCACGTGGCCGAGGTGTTCACGGGTTCGCCGGGCAAGTACGTGTCGCTCAAGGACACCATCAAGGGCTTCAGAATGATCGTCGATGGTGAATGCGACCACCTGCCGGAGCAGGCTTTCTACATGGTCGGTGGCATCGAAGAAGCGATGGAAAAGGCCAAGACCCTCCAGTAATGGATGGTTCGGCCGGTGGCGCCGCGGCGCCACCGGCCAACACGACCGGAGGAATGAGATATGGCAATGACGGTACACGTCGATGTCGTGAGTGCGGAAGAGCAGGTCTTCTCGGGCCTAGCCGAATTCGTCGCCCTGCCCGGCGAGGTTGGCGAACTGGGGATCTTGCCGGGCCACATGCCGCTGATCACGCGAATCAAGCCCGGCGCGGTTCGCCTCAAGCTGCCGAACCAGACCGAGGAAGAGCTGATCTTCGTCGCCGGCGGCTTGCTCGAGGTCCAGCCGGGTCTGGTCACTGTTCTGGCCGACACCGCGATTCGCGGCAAGGATCTGGACGAGGCCAAGGCGTCGGACGCGAAGCGTCTGGCCGAGGAAGCGATGCAGAACAAGAGCTCGGAACTGGACTACGCCCGGGCCCAGGCCGAACTGGCCGAGGCGGTGGCGCAACTGGCCGCGATCGCACGCCTGCGCAAGCACAAGCACTGAGGCAGTCGCAGTGGGCCGCCGCGGGCGGTCCGGCGCCTGCCGCTGGGCGACCCTCCGGGGTCGCTTTTTTTTTTAGGCTTTGAGCCGGTCGAGTCGATCCACGCGCTTCTCGAGCCGAGCCAGGGTGTCGCGCATGCCCTGCAGCAAGCGCCCGCGCTCACCCAGCTGGCCCGCGGACAGCAGCGGCGTGGTGCCTTCGGCAACGAATTCGCGCAGATTGGCTTCGACGGCACCCACGGCCTTCAGGCCCCCCTTCAGCACCGCCTGGGCCGAGCCATGGATGCGATGGGCGGCGATGTCGCCGACCACCTTGGCAAGATCGTCCTCGATGTCCCAGCGCAGATTGCGGAACACGAAGCCGAGGCTGTCGGCGAGGTCGACCTCGCCCTCGACCCGGGCCTTGCGAACGAGCGAACCGAGACCCGCGGCCAACTCGGCAGGCAGCGGTGCCGGCATGTGGATGATGACCTGGGGCGGCTCTTCGCTCAGGCACTCGGCGAACTGGCCGTTGCCGGCGATCGACAGATCCAGGCTGATCCCCCCAGCCAAGACACGGGCCCGACTTCCCGCGTGGGGCGACAGTCTGGCCCGCGCCCACGGGGCGCCGTCGAGCAGGTGGTTGAGCAGCGCGACCGCCACGCCGGACAGCATCGCCGGCTCACTCCTGCTGGATGCCGGCAACGCGCCAACCGTCGTTGTCGTCGATCGGCTTGCGCAGGTGCCAGATCTCGCTGAAGGCGGCGGGCGCGGCGTCCGCGTCTTCCCGCAGTGTTCCGGAGAATCGGACGCTGACGATGTGGCTGCCGGCCTGGTCGCTGACGTCGAGCACTTCGGCGTCGAGTTCGATGACGTCGGTCTGCTGGGACTGATCGCCCCGTTCCCGCAACTGCATGGCAATCTCGGCGAACACTTCCGGCGTCGTGAACTCACGAATATCCTCGAGATTGCCGGCATCGAACGCCGCCTGAAGGCGGATGAAATTGAGCTTGGCCTCGCGTTCGAAGCCGGCACTGTCGAACGCCGGTCCCCCATCCTGGGGACCCCCTGCCGCCGCAGCGGTTGCCGGCGGTGGCTCGCCATGCACGCTGCGCTGATGGACCCCCGACCCGGCACCCGCATAGCCGAGGCGGGCATCGGCCCCGGCCCGCGCCCGGGCCATGATGAAGCGCAGCAGCGCGAATCCGGCAGCGATCAGCAGGGCCAGCATGACCAGTCCGGCAAACTCTTCGCCCAGGCCCAGATGCGACAGCAATGCCGCGATGCCGAGGCCGGCGGCGAGGCCGGCGAGCGGACCGAGCCAGGAGCGCTTCTGCGGCGTCGTTCCGGGGGCGGTCGTCGTCTTGCCCGGTGCAGCGGGTGATGTCACCGGCGCCGTGGGCTTCTTGAATATGCCCGAGTCACGCTGCATGCCGAACGAGCGAGCGCCGCCGAGACGTCGTGCCTCGGCATCGGGCACGTTCATCGTGAAGCCCACGATCACGGTAAACAGGGACAGCAGAAATCTCTTCATGGCCAGCTCGATCCTCTGTGTCGGTCGGTGAAGGGTGCGTCAGACGCGGTAGCCGCGGTGTAGCGCGACGACACCGCCTGCGAGATTGAAGTATTCGACGCGCGACAGACCGCTGCGTTCCATCATCTGCTTGAGGGTCTCCTGGTCCGGGTGCATGCGGATCGATTCGGCAAGATAGCGATAGCTGTCGGCATCGCGCGCGACGCGCTGGCCGAGCCATGGCAGCACCTTGAACGAGTAGAAATCGTAGGCAGGTGTCAGCGGTTTCCAGACCTTCGAGAATTCGAGCACCAGCAGGCGACCGCCGGGTCGCAGCACGCGTCGCATCTCTTCGAGCGCGCGATCCTTGTGGGTCATGTTGCGCAATCCGAAAGCCACGGTCACGCAGTCGAACCAGCCGTCGGCAAAGGGCAGGTGCTCGGCGTCGCACTGGGCGACCGGCAGCGGATGGCCATGGTCTGTGACGCGATCACGGCCGCGGCTGAGCATGGCGAGATTGATGTCGGTCAGCCAGACCTGACCGGCGCTGCCGACCTTGCGGGCAAAGGCCAGTGACAGGTCGGCGGTGCCGCCCGCGACGTCGAGCACGCGCTCGCCTTCGCGCACCCCGGAAATCTGCACCGCGAACGACTTCCACAGGCGATGCAGTCCCAGGGACATCAGGTCGTTCATGACGTCGTAGCTGCCGGCGACCGAGCTGAACACGCCGGCCACCCGCCGCGCCTTGTCGTCCTCGGCGACGGACTCGAACCCGAAGTCGGTCTGTTTGTCGTTCATTTCAGTGCCGCCCGCCACAACCGCCGCCGCCGGCTGCCGGCGGCGGATTCGCGTCCGCATCGCGACTGGCACCGGCGCTCTCCATCCGTGCCAGGTAGGCCTGCCACATTTCGTCGCGGCGCTGGCCGAGCATGTACAGGTAATCCCACGAATACAGCCCGCTGTCGTGGCCATCGCTGAATACCGGCTTGATGGCGTAGTTGCCGACCGGCTCGACCTGGGCGATGTAGACATCGCGCTTGCCGACCTGCAACACTTCCTGGCCCGGGCCGTGGCCGCGCACCTCGGCGGAGGGCGAATGGACCCGCAGAAATTCGTAGGACAGCTCGAAATGGGCGCCGTCGTCGAAGCTGAGTTCCATGACCCGCGATCCCTGGTGGAGCTTGATCTCGGTCGGTGTCGGGGTGGTTTCGTCGAGACCGGCCATCGGACTCTCCTGTGACACATAGCCGGTCATGATAACCGAAGTCACCCACGCGGCCGTCGCCGGGGCCGGCCGCTCGCAGCGGACCGCGTCGGCGCGGCCGCCGCTGTGTCATCAATTTGTCAAATGGCTGCAATAGACTGCCGGGCAACACAGGAGAGCGTCTTGTCCACCACCATTCTCGTCGTCGAGGACGAACCCGCCATCCAGCAGTTGCTGAGCGCTACCCTGACCCGCGCCGGCCACGACGTGATTCGAGCCGACGACGGCGAGCACGCGATGCGCCTGCTCAACGAAGCCCTGCCGGACCTGGTGCTGCTCGACTGGATGCTGCCGGGCCGCTCCGGGATCGACATCGCGCGTCGTTTGCGCACGGAGGAGCGCACCCGCGCGATACCGATCATCATGCTGACCGCGCGCGGTGACGAGCAGGACAAGGTCAGCGGCCTCGAAGTCGGCGCCGACGACTATGTCACCAAGCCGTTCAGCCCGCGCGAACTGATCGCCCGCATCAAGGCGGTGCTTCGCCGTCGGGCTCCCCACGCGACTGACGATCCGGTCGAGCTTGGCGGGCTGCGGCTCGACCCGGCGACCCACCGGGTGACCGCCGACGACCAGCCCCTCGGCCTCGGTCCGACCGAATTCCGGCTGCTTTGCTTCCTGATGCACAACCCCGAGCGGGTGCACTCCCGGGCCCAGTTGCTGGACCGGGTCTGGGGTGACCACGTGTTCGTCGAGGAGCGCACGGTCGATGTCCATATCCGGCGCCTGCGCAGCGCGCTGGAGGCCAGCGGTCACGACCGCCTGATCCAGACCGTGCGGGGCGCCGGCTATCGCCTGTCGGTGGATCCCGGGCCGCAACGAGGCGTGGGATAATCCTGCCGTCGCCCATTCATAGCGCCGATGCTCAGACCGACCCGTCAGATCCGACTCCGAGCCTTGGCAGAGATCGCGCTGTCGCTGCTGCCCGGAGCGCTGATCGCGCTGCTGGGCGATGTCGTCTGGGGGCTGGCGGCGATGCTCGCCGGTGCATTGTTCCAGCTCCACCGGCATCTCGTCGCGATCGACGCCCTGGTGGCCTGGGCGCGCTCGCCGCTCGGCACGCCGGTGCCGGCCGCCAGCGGCGTGTGGGACCTGATCTTCTCCGAGATCAACCGCCGTTCGCGCTTGATGAAGGATCAGCGCGAGCGGCTGTCGATGGCTCTCGACCGCTTCGTCGAGGCCGGCCAGGCGATGCCCGACGGTGTCATCTACATGGGTCCGGGCAATGCCATCGAGTGGGTCAATCCCCGTGCCGAAGCACATTTCGGCATCGTCGCGACACGTGATGCAGGGGCCGCGCTGACCAACCTGGTGCGGGATCCGGACTTCGTCGCCTACCTCGAGGCGGACGACTTCAGCGAGCCCTTGGTGATGAACCCGCTGCGCAAGCCCGGCCTGACCCTGATGGTGCAGATCGTCCCCTACGCCGAATCCCGCTGCATGCTGCTGTCGCGCGACATTTCGCATCTCGAACGGTTGGAGACGATGCGCCGGGATTTCGTCGCCAACGTGTCGCACGAACTGCGCACGCCGCTGACCGTGGTGCTCGGATTCATCGAAACGCTGGCCGACGACGATGACGCACTGTCCCGCGAGGATCGCCGCCATTTTCTGGGGCTGGCCCGCGAGCAGGCAGAACGCATGCATCGGCTGATCCTCGACCTGCTGGTGCTGTCGGCCCTCGAGACCGGTGCCCCGTCACCGACCGAGGACGAGGTCGATATGCCCGAACTGCTGGACCGCGTGTTGAGCGAAGGCCGCGCGCTGTCCGCCGGCCGCCACCGCCTGACGCTGGCAATCGAGGGGCCGCGCTGGTTGCGCGGCTCTGCGAAGGAACTGCACAGCGCCTTTGCGAATCTGGTCAGCAACGCCGTGCGTTACAGCGATGCCGGCGGATCCATCCGGCTGCGCTGGCGGGCCGTAGAAGACGGCGTGGCGTTCTCGGTGCAGGACCAGGGCGAGGGCATCGAGGCGCGCCACATACCCCGCCTGACCGAGCGCTTCTACCGCGTCGACCGCGGCCGTTCGCGGGAATCCGGTGGCACCGGGCTCGGGCTGGCGATCGTCAAGCACGTCTTGGGCCGCCACCAGGGACGGCTCGAGATAGAAAGCGCGGCAGGGCAGGGCAGCACATTCCGCGCGATCCTGCCAGCACGGCGCCTGCTCAGCCCGGCGTCTGACGAAGCGGCTTGACCACGACCTGATCGAAGTTGGAGCCGTCGCTCATCATCGACGCGAGCCGGACCTGGGTGGCCCGTTCGGCGTGCAGTTCGACGATCCGCTCGGGCTGGTACCAACCGCCGGGAAAAACCACCGAGGCGTCGGCCTTCAGCGCCGGCACCGCCGGCAGTAGGAAGCAAGCCTGGTACGCATCGTGGGCAGTGGCGCGGGCGGACAGCGTGCGCGCGGCAGCCACCGACGGCACGCCGGGCAGCACGCTGACGCCTGCTTCCAGTGTGCCGTCCTCGCGATACATGAGCCAACTTATCCGTGCCAGCAGCACGGCTTCGCCATCGGGTGGCCTGATGCCGACCAATTGATGGTGGTCCAGGCGCAGGCCGATCGGCCGGCATCTCAGGCGAAAGCCACCCACCGACTGGTCGAGCACTTCCCAGGTGTTGCCGGCGAGCCCGAGCCGGGCGGCTTCCTCGCGGATCTTGTCCACGCTCAACGGCACCTCGGGTGCGCGTTCGCCGAAGGTCAGCACGTTCATGTCGGTGGCGACGGTGGACACGGTACGCGACGACGGCGGCGTAAAGCGGCGGCCCTCGATGTGGAACGCGATGGCGCCCCAGTCGCCGATCAGCTCCAGGCTGCCGTGGGCACCCCGGCGCGAGAACTTGCGGCCCGCCGAGGCCAGTCCCCACGGCCGATAGAGGCGCACCAGCAGACGGCCGCCGGCCAGCGCCGGGCAATCGTCGCCGAGCCCCAGCGACGCCGGCGCGACGCCTTGCTTGAGTTGCGATATCACGGCCTGGATGTGGGTCGCCAGGCGGCTGCCGTCGAAATGGCGCAGGCCGTCGCCGCTCCTCAGCACGCCGATCGGGCGCACCCCGTGGTCGGCCCCGAGGTCCACGCCGTAGCGCAGCGGCACCTCGTTGTCCTTGTCGCTGTGCCGCCGCAATGCGCAATAGGGCGCGAAGCGCTGTGCCCAGCGAACGGTCCAGGCGAGCTCGCGCTGGGTGCGGCCGTAGGGGTTGGCGAGGTCGGTGAGCAGGATCGAGACGAAACACTCGCTGCTGCTCTGGGCGCGCCAAACTTCGTTGAGCGGGTCACCGACCCGCGAGCGGGAAACGTCGTGACGCTCGGCGGCGGCGAAGGCGCCGTGCAGATCGGTCCATGCCCCGGGCGGCGGCGCCCTGCGCGCGCGAAAGTATTCGAGGATGACCTGGCCCAGCGAATAGACCTGGCGCTGGAACAACAGCGGCATGTTCTCGGCCAGGGCGCCATTGACGGTGTCGGCGAGGATGATCCGGGTGTAGGAGCGGGCGAGTTCACGCCACAGCGTGACGACACTCTCCATGGTCGCGTTCTCGCGACTTTCGGGCGGCAGCGGATGGGCGGCGTAGCGACGGCTCAGCTCGGTCTGGGCGTCGACGATCAGCGGGCGGGCGGTCTCCAGCACCTCCAGATGCTGATTGGGTGCCGGAGGGTAGGTGCGCAGCGTTGTGACGGTCCGCGTCAGCTCCGCGTGGGTCTCGTCCACATTGGTCTGTCGAAGCCGGCCGAGCAATTCGAGGCATGCTGCAGGGTTGCGGTAATCCATTGGCTGACCCGTCGTCGTTGCTAAGAAGCCACCAAGTACTCAGCGTCCCGTGATCCGGCCTGCCGCCTTGCGCAGCGCCTCCGCCAGCGCTTCGTCGCTGGGGCGGGCCCCTGGCGGCAGCCGCGGCTCCCGCTGCGGCGTTCCCCAGACCGGCTGCGGAAAATGGCGGTCGCTACGGAAGCGCGCGATCACGTGCCAGTGCAAGTGCGGCACCATGTTGCCGAAACTGGCCAGATTGATCTTGTCGGGGCGGATGCACTCGCGCAACGCCTCCTCGCTGGCCAGGACCATTTCCATCATGTGCCGGCGTTCGCGCGGGTGTAGATCGGACATCTCGGCGATGTGGGCGGTCCAGATCACGCGAAGGTATCCCGGATAGTCCTCGTCCGCCACGCGTATGACGCGAAGGTAGGCATCCTGCCACAAGACGCGCTCGTCGTCGGGTTTGCACAGTGGGCAGTAGTGCGTCGTCGTCTGCATCTGTTCGCTCTCTTCCCCGCAATGGCCACCTTGCGATGATCAGCGTGCGAGGCCTGCACGGTGGTTTTCCAGCCGCGCGAGGATTCTCCCCATGCGCCGCGCATTTACGCCGAAGTCGTAATAGCCGCTGCACGCGGCACAGCGATATTCGATACTACCGTCCCTGCGCCTGACGAACACGGCTTCGTCGACGAATTTGAACAGCCGGGAACGAAAGCTTGCAATCAGTACCCGCTCGCTGTGCAATTCTATCCGGCTGCGGGGTTCGGCGAGCGCGGCCCGCGCCAGCTCGGCGAGCCCGGGGGGGCGCCCATCGCCCATGGCAATCGTTCCGGCGACGCAGTTCGGGCGGTCCGGGCAGGGAGGCGTCGCTTGCGCGTCGGCGCCGATCGTCCATCCGGCGCAGGAGCGGTAGTCCTCAGCCACGGTCGCTGCCGCCACAAGAGCGACCGCCGCGCCGACTAGCCATGTCGCCCGGATTCGCCGCAAACAGGTGCCCTACTGCTGCCCGACACCGGGGATGTTCTTGAGCATCTCCGGCAGATTGATGGTGCCGACACCCGGCAGCTGCATTTGCGCCGAACCCGGCTTCTGGCCCGCCGGGCAGGGACCGGTCCAGCGCGCCTCGATCTGCATGCGGGCTTCCTGCATGCCGTGTTGCGGCGGATCGAAGTGGGTCACCACTTCGCCCTGGTAGTGGGATTCGTACTGTCCGGTAAACTCGCCGCGGGTCCTGGCGGTGCCGCCATTGACCTTGCAGCTCGTCTCGATCGTCGTGCGCTCGCCGGCCCGCGTGATGCGGGGCGGCTCGCAGTCGCCTTGCTGCCGGGTCGCCTGGGACAGCAGGTTGGCGTCGGTGTTCTCGTCGATGCACTGGCTCATCACCATCTGTTGGCCGCCCAGCACCGACATCGCGGTCTTGATTTCCCACAGGCCGGGCTTGCGCTTGGGCAGGTCGTTGGCGAGCACCAGCGTCGGTACCAGCAGCAAAGACAACAGCGTCAGCTTGATCCGGGACGAAGCGTGCGACATGTCGCGGTCTCCCTCGTGTGCGAATGCGGCCATGCTATCAGCAGTGGCCGCCAGCCGTTGCGCGGAGTGTTTCAGTTCGTCAGCTTGCGCCGCAGCAGTTCATTGACCTGTGACGGGTTGGCCTTGCCTCGACTCGCCTTCATGACCTGGCCGACCAGCGCATTGAGCGCCTTTTCCTTGCCCGCGCGGAACTCGTCGACCGACTTCTGGTTGGCCGCCAGGACTCCCTCGACCAGCGCTTCTATTGCGCCGGCATCGGTGACCTGCTTGAGGCCCTGGGCGGCGATGATCGCATCGGCGCTTGCGGCCTCGCCGTTCCACAGGGCGTCGAACACCTTCTTGCCGATATTGTTGGAGATCGTGTTGTCGGCGATTCGGCGTATCAGGCCGGCCAGTCGTGTCGGCGCCAGCGGGGCGTCAGCGACACCGATCTCCGCCTTGTTCAGGCGAGCCGAGAACTCGCCCATGACCCAGTTGGCGCAGAGCTTGGCCAGTTCGCCGCCTGCCGCGTCCACGGTGTCGAGATAGTAGCGGGCGAGTTCGCGCGACGATGTCAGGGTGAGTGCGTCGTAGGCGCTCAGGCCGTGGGTCCGTTGCAGACGCAGGGCCAGTTCCGCGGGCAGTTCGGGCATCGACGCGCGGACCCGATCGATCCATTCGCCGTCGATCGCCAGCGGCAACAGATCCGGATCCGGGAAGTAGCGATAATCGTGGGCGTCTTCCTTGCTTCGCATCATCCGGGTCTCGCCACTGTCGGGATCGAACAGCACGGTCGCCTGATGCACGCTGCCGCCGTCCTCGAGCAGCTCGATCTGCCAGCGCACCTCGTAGTCGATCGCCTGCTGGAGGAAGCGAAAGGAGTTCAGGTTCTTGATCTCGCGCCGCGTGCCGAAGGCCTGTTCGCCGCGCCGCCGCACCGAGACGTTGGCGTCGCAGCGGAAAGACCCCTCCTGCATGTTGCCGTCGCAGATGTCGATCCAGCGCACCAGCGTGTGCAGCGCCTTGGCATAGGCCACCGCCTCGGCCGAGGAGCGCATGTCGGGCTCGGAAACGATTTCGAGCAGGGGCGTGCCGGCACGGTTGAGATCGATGCCGCTCATGCCGTGGAAATCCTCGTGCAAGCTCTTGCCGGCGTCTTCCTCGAGGTGGGCGCGGGTCAGCCGCACCGACTTCTCGTAGGCCTGGTCGCCGTCGCCGACACGGATCGCGATATCGCCGCCGGCTACCACCGGCAACTCGTACTGGCTGATCTGGTAGCCCTTCGGCAGGTCCGGGTAGAAGTAGTTCTTGCGCGCGAACACACTCCTCGGCGCGATCCGTGCGCCGGTGGCGAGGCCGAAGCGGATCGCCCGATCGACTGCGCCGCGGTTCAACACCGGCAGTACCCCCGGCAGCGCGATATCGACGGCGCTCGCCTGGACATTGGGTTCGGCGCCGAACGCGATCGACGCGCCCGAGAAGATCTTCGATGCGGTGGTGAGCTGGGCGTGTACCTCCAGCCCGATCACCACTTCCCAGTCAGCTTGGCTCATCCTGTTGCCCGCATGTCGATCAGTCGCATTTGCCGGTGGGCTTGTCCATCAGGATCGGCCACAGATAGTCAGCGGCACTGCCGCTGCAATGGCGATTGCAGTCGGCGAAGGCGACCGTGAATTTCCGTCCCTGCTCCCACATCCTGATCTTGCATCCGTTGGCCGACGCGAGCTCGACGTGGGGTGCGTAGCGCACCTGCTTGAAGTCCTTGTCCTCGAAGCGGCAGTGACCGCGGCGCGGGATGTCCACGCGGGCCTGGAAGTGGCGCACCTTCGACTCGGCGACGTCGAGCTTGGCATCCCCATTGTAGCCGGTGACATTCTTGAAGCGGCATTCATTGGCGACATTGATGCGCTTGGCCTTGGGCTTTTCGACCTTCCGAGGCGGCGGCGGGGGTGCCGGCTTTTCCTTCGGGGGCGGCGGTGGCGGCGGTGGCGGCGGCGTCGCGCAGGATGCCGCCAGCGCGACCAGTCCGACTGTCAACAGGTGTCGAAATGCTGTGCGGTTCATGTCGGGCTCCCCTCGTCATCGCCTGCCCCCGCGGGGCGTGCCTTGTGCCATTCGGTGGCTTGCTGAAAGCGGTGGGCGGTGTTCAGCAGGCGCGCCTCGGCGAAGTAGTCGCCGACCAGTTGCAGGCCCACCGGAAGTCCGCCGTTGCCGAAGCCGGCCGGCAGCGACACTGCCGGCAAGCCGGCCAGGTTGATGGCCACGGTGTAGATGTCCCCGAGGTACATCTGCACCGGGTCGTCGCACTTGGAGCCGAGTTCGAAGGCGGTGGTCGGCGCGGTCGGCCCGGCGATCACGTCGCAGCGTTCGAACGCGCGGCGGAAATCCTCGGCGATCAGGCGCCGCAGCTTCTGCGCCTGCAGATAGTAGGCGTCGTAGTAGCCGTGGGAGAGCACGTAGGTGCCGACCAGAATGCGTCGCTTGACCTCGCTGCCGAAGCCTTCGGCCCGGCTCTTGCAGTACATGTCCGCCAGGTCTGCATAGTCGGCGGCACGATGACCGTAGCGCACGCCGTCGTAGCGCGACAGATTCGAACTGGCCTCGGCCGGCGCGATCACGTAGTAGGCCGGGATCGCCAGCTTCGAGTTGGGCAGTTCGATGTCGACGGTGGTGGCGCCGAGCTTGCGATAGGTGTCCAGCGCGGCATCGACGGCGGCGCGCACGTCATCGTCCATGCCCGCCCCGAAGTACTCGCGGGGCAGGCCGATGCGCAGCCCGTCGATCGGCTTGTCGAGATCGCGCCCGAAATCCTCGGCTGCCCGTTCGAGGCTGGTGGAGTCCCGCGGGTCGAAGCCGGCCATCGCCGACAGGACCGGCGCGCAATCGGCCGCGCTGCGCCCGAGCACTCCGCCCTGATCGAGGGACGACGCATAGGCGATCATGCCGTAGCGCGACACCACGCCGTAGGTCGGCTTGATGCCGGTGACGCCGCAGAAGGAGGCTGGCTGGCGCACCGAGCCGCCGGTGTCGGTGCCGGTGGCCACCGGCACCATGCCGGCCGCCACCGCTGCCGCGGAGCCGCCCGACGAGCCGCCCGGCACACGTGCCAGATCCCACGGGTTGCGCGTCGCGCCGAAATGCGAACTTTCGTTCGACGAGCCCATCGCGAATTCGTCCATGTTGGTCTTGCCGACCAGCACGGTGCCGGCCTTTTTCAACTGCGCGACGACATGGGCATCGTACGGGCTGACGAAATTGGCGAGCATCTTCGAGGCGCAGGTGGTGGGCATGCCTGCGGTGCAGAAGACGTCCTTGTGGGCCAGCGGGATGCCTGTCAACGGGCCCGCCTCGCCGGCGGCAAGGCGGGCGTCGGCCGCCGCGGCCGCGGCCAAGGCGCCTTCCTCGTCCACATGGACGAAGGCATTGAGGCGCGGATTTTCGGCCGCGATGCGGTCGAGCGCGGAGCGAGTCAGTTCGACGCTGGAGATCCGCCTGTCGGCGAGCGCCGATGCAAGCTCCTGAAGGCTGGCGTTCAGCATGATTCGGTGGATTCGGAGAAGAGGGGTTGCCTGGAACGAAGGCTACTCGATAACCCGCGGCACCAGATACAGTCCGGCCTCGGTGGCGGGTGCGACCCGCTGAAAGGCGTCCCGCTGATCGGTTTCCGTGACGACGTCATCGCGCAGGCGCTGGTAGAGTTCCTGCGGATGGGACATCGGCTCGACGCCGCTGGTGTCCACCGCCTGCATCTGCTCGACCAGGCCGAAAATGCCATTGAGCTTGGCGAGCGCGTCTTCGGCCTCACCCGGCCCGAGCTCAATGCGGGCCAAGCGGGCAACGTGTTTGACCTGATCGATATCGAGCGACATGGGTTACAAACTTGCCAGGGGTGCGGAGGTTTGTAGGTTATCATATTCGTTTGTCTCGCCCCGTTCCTTCCCCGGAATATCGGAAGATCCATTCCATGCTCGGTTTCCTGCGCTCCTATTTCTCGAACGACCTGGCGATCGACCTCGGTACCGCGAACACGCTGATCTACGTTCGTTCGAAGGGCATCGTGCTCGACGAACCCTCGGTGGTGGCCATCCGGACCGAGGGCGGGCCCAACGCGAAGAAGACCATCCAGGCGGTGGGCTATGCCGCCAAGCAGATGCTCGGCAAGACCCCGGGCAACATCACCGCGATCCGGCCGATGAAGGACGGCGTGATCGCCGATTTCGTCGTCACCGAGCAGATGATCAAGCAGTTCATCAAGAAGGTACACGACACCCGCCTGTTCTCGCCGA
>JAGRGB010000124.1 GCA_020445745.1 Rhodocyclaceae bacterium
AAGATCGCCGCGCCCCGGCTGCGCCATCTTTCTGCCGCCTCCCCACCAAAGAACGCGCCGTCATCGACACCGATGAAGGCGACGCCGATCAACCAGCCGCCGAAGATGCCCATCGCCGAGAACAACGCGGCCAGCAGCGGCATCGAGATCACGCCAACCCAGAAGCGCGGGGCGACGACCCGGGCGATCGGATTGACCGCCATCATGTCCATCGCCTTCAACTGCTCGGTGGTCTTCATCAGGCCGATCTCGGCGGTGACCGCGGAGCCGGCACGGCTCGCGAACAGCAGGGCGGCCACCACCGGTCCCAGTTCGCGGGTCAGAGACAGCGCGACCAGCACGCCCAGCGCCTCACTGGAACCGTAGCGCTGAAGCGTTTCGTAACCTTGCAGGCCCAGGACCAGGCCGACGAACAGGCCCGACACGAGAATGATCAGCAAGGACAGCACGCCGCTGAAATAGATCTCGCGGATCGTCAGGTGGATGCGGCGGAAGCTCTGCCCGGACAGCAGCAGCAACAGGCCGAGGAAGCGCGCGGCGAAGCCGAGACGCCAGATGCCATCGACGACGCCACCGCCGATGCGGCGCAGGACCGAAACGATCGCGTTCATGCGCCCTCCCCGAGCAGCGACGTCATGATCGGTGGCGCCGGATAATGGAAGGGTACCGGCCCGTCGGCCTCGGCATGGACGAACTGATGGACGAAGGGGTCGGTGGACGCCCGGATCTCGTCGGGTGTTCCGCGGGCGACGATCGTCCCTTCGGAGACGAAGAACACGTAATCGACGATCTCCAGCGACTCGGTGACGTCGTGAGTCACCATGATCGAGCTGGCGCCGAGCGCGTCGTTGAGCTTGCGGATCAGCTGGCCGATGATGCCCAGCGAAATCGGATCCAGTCCGGCGAAGGGTTCGTCGTACATGATCAGCATCGGATCGAGCGCCACCGAGCGCGCCAGCGCCACCCGGCGGGCCATGCCACCGGACAGTTCGGAAGGCATCAGGGCATGGGCGCCGCGCAAGCCCACCGCATCGAGCTTCAGCAGCACCAGATCGCGGATCAGGGACTCGTCCAGCCGGGTATGTTCGCGCATCGGGAAGGCGACGTTGTCGTACACCGACATGTCGGTGAACAGCGCGCCGAACTGGAACAGCATGCCCATGCGCCGCCGCAATGCATAGAGCGGCTCCCGTCCCAGCGAGCC
Organism: Rhodocyclaceae bacterium; assembly: GCA_020445745.1. Classification (GTDB taxonomy): domain Bacteria; phylum Pseudomonadota; class Gammaproteobacteria; order Burkholderiales; family Rhodocyclaceae; genus Cognatazoarcus. Next base: position 1,205 of record JAGRGB010000124.1, read on the forward strand.
GAGTTCCTCGCCGGCCACCGTCACGCTGCCTTGTCCGGCCCGGAGCTGGCCGCCGATCAGGCGCAGCAGTGTCGTCTTGCCGGACCCGGACCCCCCCATGATGGCAACGACCTTGCCGCGCGGCACATCGAGATCGACGCCGCGCAGGATTTCTCGCTCGCCATACGCGAATCGAACGCCGCGCAAACTGACCAAAGCCTGCTGTGTTGGGGAAGTCACTGTTTTTTCTCGGGCTTGCCGGTGGGGCGATTGTATCAGAGGCGACGAATCAGCATGCTGCATTGCAACTTCGTGATGCACTGTGCGCCGCGGGTTCCGAGGCACGCAGCCGCCGGATCCACTAAACTCGCGTGATGCTCAGCATTGGTGGCGCCGGTGGCGGCGCAGCCGTCGAAGCGACCGACGCACGCCCGCAACTTCTCATCGTAGACGACGATCCGCTGATCACGGAGGCCTTTGGCTACGTTCTCGAGAAGGATTTCCGGGTCATCGCCACCGACACCCGAGCCGCCGCGATCCGCTGCATCCGCGCATTGCCGGAACCACCGCCGCTGGCGCTGGTGGACCTCGGCCTGCCGCCCACGCCACACCGCCCGGACGAAGGCTTCGCGCTGATCGCCGACCTGCTCGCCCACGCGCCCGAGATGCGGATCATCGTGCTTTCCGGTCAGAGCGAACTGGCCCACGCACGCCACGCGCGGACCCTCGGCGCGCTCGAGTACCTGGCAAAGCCGGCAGACCCGGAGCGATTGCGCAAGCTGCTCGGTTCCGCACTGCTGATGACACCCGGCAAGCGGCAGGCCGGCGGCGCCGAGGCATCCGGGCTGCACGGCAGCAGCAGCGCGATCGCGCAGTTGCGTGTGCAGATCGCGCAGCTTTCCGACACCCCGTTCCCGGTCCTGATCGAGGGTGAATCCGGCACCGGCAAGGAACTGGTCGCCCACGACTTGCATCGCCAGAGCTCGCGCCGCGACCAGCCCTGCCTGACCCTGAACTGCGCCGCGATCGCGCCGGCGCTGATCGAATCCCAGTTGTTCGGACACGCTCGCGGCGCATTCACCGGCGCCACCGAGAACCGCGCCGGATATTTCGAGGAGGCAGAGGGCGGCACCCTGTTCCTCGACGAGATCGGCGAGTTGCCGATGGAACTGCAGCCCAAGCTGCTGCGCGTGCTCGAGAACGGCGAATTCCACCGGGTCGGCGAAACCCGTCCGCGCTTCTGCCGTGCCCGCGTCGTCACCGCCACCAACCGCGATCTGCGCCAGGCGATCGGCAACGGCCAGTTCCGCGCCGACCTCTATCACCGCCTCAGCGTGTTCACGGTTTCGATGCCGCCCCTCAGGGCCCTCGACGAAGACCGCCTGCACCTGATGCGACTGTTCCGCGACCGCATCTCGGCGCAGACCGGCTCGCCCCCCTTCGAGCTGTCGGCAGACGCGCGCGGGCGCTGGCTGGCCTACGCGTTCCCCGGCAACGTGCGCGAACTGCGCAACATCACGATCCGGCTCCAGACCCGGTACCCCGGCCAGACCGTGGCGACGGAAGCCCTCGACGCGGAACTCGACCTCTCCGTGCCGTCATCGACCGCGGCCGGCGAAGCGCCGCGGGCCACCGACGAGGCCGATCCGGTGGGGCAGGCGATGGAGGAGTTGCGCCGCCATGCCGGCTTCCAACTCGACGCCACCCTGCGGCGCTGGGAAATCAGCTACATCTCGGCCGCCCTGCGGCTCGCCAATGGCCGCATGAGCCACGCCGCGCGTCTGCTCGGGCTCAATCGCAGCACGCTGTACAGTCGCATGGACGCGCTCGGGATGGAACGCCCGCACGGATCCGGCGAGGCCGTCTGAGCGATGTACCTGGACCATTTCGGACTCCGCCAGGCACCGTTCCGGATCACCCCGAACACCGGCTTCTTCTTCACCGGCGGCAGGCGCGGACCGACCCTGGAGGCCCTCGAATTCGCGGTCTTCAACGACGAGGGGATCATCAAGGTCAGCGGCGAGGTCGGCACCGGCAAGACCATGCTGTGCCGGATGATGCTGTCGCGCCTGCCCGAGCACGTCGATGCCATCTACCTGGCCAATCCGACCCTCGGCCCCGACGATCTGCTGCGACTGTTTGCCGAGGAACTGGGCGTGTCGGTCGCTGCGGACAACGCCGGCGTACGCCTGCTGGAGATCCAGAAGGAACTGATCGCGCGCTTTGCCGCCGGCCGCCGCGTCGTGACCCTGGTCGATGAAGCGCACGCGATGCCGGCGGCCTCGCTCGAGCAGGTCCGCCTGTTGTCCAATCTCGAGACGGCCAATCACAAGCTGCTCCAGATCGTCCTGTTCGGCCAGCCCGAACTCGACGAGATCCTGGCACGCCAGAGCATGCGCCAGTTGCGCGACCGGATCACCCAGCACTTCCGGCTGGCACCGCTGGCGGAGGGCGAAGTGGCCAGCTATCTGGATTTCCGCCTGCGCATGGCCGGCTACCGCGGGCCGCGGCTGTTCGCGCCGGCGGCGATCAATCTGCTGGCGAGGGCGTCGGACGGCCTCTCGCGACGGGTCAACGTGATCGCCGACAAGGCCTTGCTGTCGGCCTTCTCACGGGGCGAACACCTGATCACGACGCACCACGTGCGCGAAGCGATCCGCGACTGCGAATATCGGATGCCGCGGCGCAGGCACCGGGGCGTCCTGGCACTGGCCGTGGTCGCCGCGCTCGCGGCAGCAGTCTATCTAATGGCGGTGCACGGCACGCTGCGCCCGGGCGGCGATCCGGCCGCCGCGGCGGCCCGCGACGGCTCCGCCGGGTCGCTGCCCGCGCCAGCGGCGGCGGAGCCCGTGACGACACCGGCGATGCCGACCGCCGCCGAGCTCGTCGAGGCCGCGCCGAAGGCCGTTCCCGCCACCGGGGCCTCCGCCGGGCCGACTGCGATGCCGGCCCGCGGCGTAGCCCTCGGAGAGCTTGCTGCGGCACTGCAGGCAGGCACCGCCGAGTGGGTCGCGAGGACCCCGGAAAGCCACTGGTTCATCCAGCTGCGGACTGTCGACGATCCGCGCGCGGCAGCCATCGACGCCTTCCTCGAATCGCTGCCGGGCACCATCGACCGCCAGCAGTTGCGGATCTACGTGCGGGATCTGGGGTGGGCGCCGCGGGTCGGCGTGATCTATGGTGACTACCCCGGGCGCGAAGCGGCTGCCCGTGCCCTGCAGGCGCTGCCCGGCGAATTGCGCGAGGCCGGTGCCTACCTGAGACAGGTGCGGGGCCTGCGCTGACCTGGGGTTTTCGGCAATTATTCCTTAAGTGGCATTGAAGTAATCATGCAACCGGATACCATGCGCCCATCAGCACAACCAGTCCTCCGATGAATCCACGACTTCCGATCGTGGCAGTGGCGGCGACGCTGCTGGCCGCCTGCGCCCAGCAGCCACCGCACGCGCCGGTGTCCGGCCATCTGCACGGCGCCGATGCTCCGGCCCAGGCGGTCGCAGAGGCGCCGATTCCGGCGCCCGTGACCCGAGCCTTCGACCTGCCACCGCCGAAACCCGCGGCGAAGCTCGACACCTACTCGGTGGTGGTCAGCGAGGTGCCGGTGCAGGATCTGTTGTTCGCCCTCGCCCGCGATGCCCGCCTCAATGTGGACGTACACCCCGGGCTCGCCGGCACCGTGACCCTCAATGCGATCGATCAGACGCTGCCGCAGATCCTCAAGCGGATCGCGCGCCAGGTCGACATGCGCTTCGAACTCGACGGCGACAGTCTGGTGGTGATGCCGGATTCGCCGTTCCTGCGCACCTACCAGGTGGATTACGTGCTGATGTCGCGGGAGACTGCCGGCACGGTGTCGGTCGCCACCCAGATCGCCACGGCCGGCAGCGGCACCGTCGGCAGCGAAGGCAGCGACGGCGGCGGCGCCCGCAGCGGAAACAGTTCTGCCACGCGCATCGACAACCGGGCCAGCAACCGCTTCTGGGAAACACTGGTACAGAATGTCAAGGACATCCTGCGCGAGACCGACAAGGTGATTCCCGCCGACGAGTCGGCGCCGCCTGCGCACGCCGCGACGGCGACACCGGTAGCCGCCGGTCGCGGCAAAGCCGGCGACACGTCCCAGATCAATGTCGCCCTCAACCTCGCCGCGCCCGAGCGCGAGTACCGGCCCCAGACCCTGTTCCGCGAGGCGGCCTCGGTGATCGCCCATCCGGAATCCGGGGTCATGGTGGTGCGTGCGACGTCCCGTCAGCACGAACGCGTCCAGGATTTTCTCGATGCGGTGATCCGCTCCGCCCGCCGCCAGGTGCTGATCGAGGCGACCATCGCCGAGGTCCAGTTGTCGCGAAACTTCCGCCAGGGCATCGACTGGAGCAAGCTCGACCTCGCCGGCACCGGGATCCGCATCGTGCAGAACGCCAGCGGGGTCCTGAGGGCACCGGATTCGAGCCTGTTCGAAATCGCCTACAGCGGCAACAGCTTTTCCGGCAGCATCAAGCTGCTCGAGACGTTCGGCAACGTGCGGGTCCTGTCGAGTCCGAAGCTGTCGGTGCTGAACAACCAGACCGCGGTGCTGAAGGTCGTCGACAACATCGTCTATTTCACGATCGAATCGGACATCAACCAGAACCAGACCACCTCGATCACGACCTTCACGACCACCGTCAATTCGGTGCCGATCGGCTTCGTGATGAACGTGACGCCCCAGATCTCGGAGGCCGACACGGTGATCCTGAACCTGCGGCCCAGCCTGTCGCGAGTGATCGGCCAGGCCGACGATCCCAATCCGGCACTGCGCGACCGCGGCATCGTCAACAGCTTTCCGGTAATCCGCACCCGCGAAATCGAATCGGTGATCCGCGTCGAGAACGGCAACATCGCGGTGATGGGCGGTCTGATGGAAGACGCTCGCGACGACCGCGACGACACCGTGCCGGTGCTCTCCCGTATCCCGCTGCTGGGCAACCTGTTCATGAACCGCGACGACACCACGACCAAGACCGAACTGGTGATCTTCCTGCGTCCGACGGTGATCCGCGAGGCCAGCCTCGACGGCGACTACCGCGAGTTTCGCGAACAACTGCCGGGCGACGACTTCTTCAGCCGTCCGCTGGGCCCGCAGCATCCCAATCTCACCGGAGCTTCGCCGCTGGCAGCGCCCGCCGCTTCGCCATGAGTCTGCTGATCGACGCCCTCAAGAAAGCCGAGGAAGCCAAGCACAAGGCCGAGGCTGCTTCCGACCGCGGCGACCGGCCGGCGGACGGCGTCGGGCCCGTCGCGGCGCCTGTCGAGGGCCCCGGGGGGGCGGCGGCGAGCGCCGCGCGCAACCTGTTCGAGGTCAAGACCGGGCGCCGGCTGGTCAGCTTCCCGCTGGCCGTCGGGCTGGTGACGACGCTGGCGTCGATTGCTATCGGAATCTATTTCTGGCTGCAGTTGAACCCGGCCGGTCCCCGTCTGGCGACGCCGCCGCCTCAGGTGCAGTCCGTCCCGCTGCCGCCGCCGGCCGCGACGCCGCCGGTCGCGGTCGCGGCAGTGCCAGCCACCATCGACAGTGCTCCGCCCGCCGCCGGCGGCGGGCGGACGTCCCCGCCCGGGATCGCCGGAGGCCAGCGGCCGAGCCGCATCGCCGCCCCCAGCCGTGGCAGTTTCGCCGCGGCGCAGCCGCAGACTGCCCGCACCGAGCATGCTCCCCGTTCGGCCTCGACCTTGCCGGTGGTGCGCAAGAGTCGCGAATCGACACTGCCGGCGGCGCTCGCCGAAGCCTGGCAGTACTACCGTGCAGACCGGCTCGCGGACGCTGCCCGGCTCTATCGACGTGTCCTCGACGGCGACCCGTACAACGTCGACGCCCTCAACGGGCTCGGCGCGATCGCCGCCCGATCGGGACGTGCAGCGGCGGCCGAGCGATTCTTCCGGCGCAGCCTGGCGGCGCGCCCCGAGGACCCGATCGCGACGGCAGGGCTCAGCGCGCTGGCGCTGGAACGAGGGGGTCCCGACCTCGCCGCTCCGCTCGGCATGCTGCGCGAGGCGATTGCCCAGCGGCCGGACGAGGCTGCACTGCATTTCGCGCTCGGCAATGCCTTCGCCGGCGAGCGGCGCTGGGCCGAGGCCCAGTCGAGCTATTTCCGCGCCTACGGCCTCGACAAGACGCAACCGGACTACTTGTTCAATCTTGGCGTCAGCCTCGACCGGCTCGGCCAGCGCGCCCTGGCGCGCCGCTTCTACCAGGAAGCCCTCGACGCCGCCGCCGGCCGTCCCCATGCCTTCGATCCGGCGGCCGTACGTGCCCGGCTAGCAAGCCTGGCGGCAATCGCCGCCCCGGAACGCTCCGCAGGCGGCCAACCATGAACGCCCCCGTCACCACCCAGCGCCCGCTCGGCGAGATCCTGGTCGGCGCCGGATTGCTGAGCCGCGACCAGTTGCACATCGCGCTGATGGAGCAGGACCGCCGGCACGAGCCGCTCGGACGCCTGCTGCTGCATCTCGGTTTCGTCTCGGAGGCGGTGCTGCGCGAGGCGCTGTCGGAGTTCCACGGCAAGCAGAGCGTGGATCTGGGCAATGCGGTGGCCGACCCCGACGCGCTCGCGCTGGTGCCGCTCGAACTCGCCAAGCGCCACCACATCTTTCCGCTCTATCTGCGGCGCGCCGAGAGCATGCTGGTGGTGGCGGTGGCCGACGTGCATGACGTCGTCGCCCTCGACAAGCTGCGCAACGAGCTGCCCGAAAGCATCCGCATCGACACCCTGATCGCCGGTGAATCGGAGATCGCGCGGGCGATCGACCAGTACTATGGCCACGAGCTGTCGATCGACGGCATCCTCAACGAAATCGAGACCGGCGAAATCGACTATCGCTCGCTGGCCGTGGTCACCGACGAGTACAGCCAGCCTGTGGTACGTCTGGTGGACGCGCTGCTGACCGATGCGGTGATGCGCGAGGCCTCGGACATCCATTTCGAGCCGGAAGAGGGATTCCTGCGCATCCGCTACCGACTGGATGGACTGCTGCACCAGATCCGGGTGCTCCACAAGTCGTACTGGGCAGCGCTGGCAGTGCGGATCAAGGTCATGGCGGGCATGAACATCGCCGAAAACCGGGCGCCCCAGGACGGGCGCATCTCGCTGACCATCAACGGCCGGGTGGTGGACTTCCGGGTCTCAGCCCAGCCGACGATCCACGGCGAGAACCTGGTGCTGCGGGTGCTCGACCGCCAGAAGGGCATCGTGCCGCTCGACGGGCTGGGACTCGCCGAGCAGCAGCTCGACCTCCTCAAGCTGATGATCGCGCGGCCCGACGGCCTGATCCTGGTCACCGGGCCGACCGGCAGCGGCAAGACCACCACGCTCTACTCGATCCTCAACCACATCAACTCCGAGAGCCTCAACATCATGACGCTCGAGGACCCGGTCGAATACCCGATGGCAACGATCCGCCAGACTTCGGTGACCGACGCCGCCAAGCTCGATTTCGCCAATGGCGTACGTTCGATCCTGCGCCAGGACCCGGACGTCATCCTGGTCGGCGAGATCCGCGATTCGGACACTGCCGAGATGGCGTTCCGGGCCGCCATGACCGGCCACCAGGTCTATTCGACGCTGCACACCAATTCGGCGATCGGCGTGATCCCGCGACTGCTCGACATAGGCATCCAGCCCGACATCATCGCCGGCAACATCATCGGCGTGGTGGCCCAGCGCCTGTTGCGCCGGCTGTGTCCGCAGTGTCGCAAGGAGGCAAGCGCCGAGCCGTGGGAACTGCGCCTGCTCGGTGTCCCGCCGGAGCGCGACGCGCCGCCCCTGTACCGCGCGGTGGGCTGCCCCGAATGCGACTATCGGGGATATCGCGGGCGCATGGCGATCATGGAGCTGATGCGCATGGACAGCGACCTCGACGAGCTCGTGATCCGGCGCGCAAGCTTCCGCGAAATCCGCACCGCGGCCCGCTCCAAGGGCTTCCGCTCGCTGGCCGAGGACGGCATCCGGCGGGTGCTCGACGGAGACACCTCGCTCGAGGAGCTGGCACGCGTCGTCGACCTGACCGAACGGATGGCCTGAGGCATGGCCGTGTTCGCTTACAAGGCGATGAACCCCGACGGCCAGCTGGTGCGCGGCGAACTCGAGGCCGCGAACCTCGTCGATCTCGAGATGCGCCTGAAGCGCATGGAACTCGACTTCATCAACGGCTCGCCGCTCAAGCCGCGTGCCTTCGGCCGCAGCAGCCCGGCGCCACGCCGCGAGCTGATCAACTTCTGCTTCCACCTGGAACAACTGCGTCGCGCCGAAGTCCCCATCCTCGAGGGCCTGTCCGACCTGCGCGATTCGACCGAGCATCCGCGCTTCCGCGAGATCATGGCCGGCGTGGTCGAAGGCATCGAGGGCGGCAAGAGCCTGTCGGCCGCGCTCGAGGACTATCCCCAGGCCTTCGATCCGGTGTTCTGCAACCTGATCCGCGCCGGCGAGGCATCAGGAAACCTGCCACACGTGCTGCGCGACCTGGCAGATTCGCTGAAGCGGGACGACGAGCTCGCTGCCTACGCCAGCCGCATCGTCATCTACCCGCTGATCGTGCTCACGTTCCTGTTCGCCGCGGTCACGGTGGCCTTGATCTGGGTCGTCCCGCAACTCGCCCAGTTGTTTCGCAGCACCGGCCAGGCATTGCCGCTGCAGACCCGGATCCTGGTCGGCACGTCCGAACTGATGCAGGCATACTGGCCATTCCTGCTGGCGGCGCTCGCGCTGGCAATCGGCTTGGGCACCTTCGCGATCCAGCGCTCGCCGGCGGTGCGCCTGCGCTTCGACGCCGTGACCCTTCACCTGCCGCTGTTCGGCGAGATCCGCCGCAAGATCATCATGGCGCGCTTCGCCGGGCTGTTCGCGATGATGTACTCCTCAGGCATCCCGATCATCGACGCCCTGCGCAGTACCGAGAAGGTGGTCGGCAACCAGGTCATCCAGCGCGCGCTGCAGCGCATCTGCCAGCATATCGCCGAAGGCCAGAACGTCTCGGCGGCATTCGCCGGCTCGAACCTGTTCCCGCCGCTGGTGACCCGCATGCTGCGGGTCGGCGAAAACACCGGCGCCCTCGACACGGCATTGACCAACCTGCGCTATTTCTACGATCGCGACGTCCAGGAATCGACCGCCCGGCTGCAGGCCGTGCTCGAACCGCTGCTGATCGCATTGCTCGCCGCCTTCCTGCTGTGGATCGCGGTCGCGGTGATGGGACCGATCTACGACATCATCACCACGCTGCCGGTCTGAGGCCGCATGCCGAGACACCACCCCCTCTACCTCACATCGGACTGCCTGCGCTGGTATCGGCGCGAATCCGGACGCGTCGAGCTGGTGCAGCGCTTCGACGCCGGCGAACCTGGCGTGGCGGCCTTCAGCGCCCGCCTCGCGGCAATGTCGCGCCACGACCAGTACTCGCTGCTGGTCGACGTCGCCGACGAAGGCTTCAACCAGGATCTCGTGCCGTCCACCCGTGGCCGCGACCGCGCCGCGATGATCGAGCGCAAGCTCGCCCAGCAGTTCTATGGATCGAGCTACAGTGCGGCGCTGTCGCTGGGGCGCGAGAAACGCGGCCGCCGCGACGAAAGACTGCTGCTGGTGGCATTGACGCGTCCGGCCCAGATCGACCCCTGGATCAACGCCATGATCGCGGCGCGGGTACGGGTGCGCGGCGTCCACAGCGCCGCCCTGCTGCTCGACCGCATCATGGCCCGCTCGCGGATGCCTGCGACATCCTACCTGCTGGTCAATCTTTCACCCGCCGGCATCCGCCAGACCTACTTCAGCGACGGGCGGGTACGCTTCTCCCGCCTCTCCGGCAGCCACGGCAGTCGCGTGGGCGCCAGCCTCGACGCCGCCGGCGAGGAGATCCGCAAGACGCTCGCCTATCTGAGCACGCAGCGTCTCACCGCCAGGGGCCAGCGGCCACCGGTGGTGGCGCTGCTCGGCGCGGATCAGTTCGAACACTTCCGGCAGCACCTCGAGCAGGGGGGCGACCTCACGGTGCAGTTGGCCGAGCTGGAAAAGCTGCGGGCCAGCTACGGTGCGTCGGGCGGAGCCCACGCTCCCGGCGACAGTCTGCCGCTGTTGCTCGATGCGCTCGGCACCGAGTTGCAGTGCGCCCAGATCGGCGGCGAAACGATACTGCGCTTCCAGAAGCTGCATCAGTTGCGCAAGGGTCTGTACCTGGTGGCGGCGGGCCTGGTCGCGATCAGTGCCGGCACCTATCTGTTCGGACTCGTCGAAGCCGGGGGCCTCCGTTCGGAGGCCCACGACCTGCAGCGTCTGGTGGGCAGCGAGGATCGCCGCTATGCGAGCCTGATGGAACGATTGCCGGCGATGCCGGCACCGATCTCCGAAATGCGAGAGTTGATCGACGCCGCGGAGCGGATCGAGACAGGGCGGGTCGCCCCGGCCACGGTCTACCGGGCGCTGTCGGCCGCCCTCGATCAGTTGCCGGAAGTACGGCTGGAGCGTCTCGAGTGGCGCAACATCGACAGTGACGAGCAGCCGCTGGACGGCAGGATCACGGTGATCGCCGAACTGGCCCTGCCCGCCCGCATGGCCGGCGACCAGCGCGGGATGGTCGAGGCCAGCGACCGCTTCGTCACCGAACTCGCACGCGTCATCACCGGCAAGGCCCGTCTGACGCGCCGGCCGGTCGCCCTCAATTCGACCGAAACCCTGCGCGTGCGCGACGACGGCCGGGACGGCTCGCCGGCACAATCGCCGCGTTTCGAGATCGAGTTCACACTGGAACAGAAGGCATCCGGATGATCGCAAGCGACGATCTGCCGCGTCTGAAATGGGCGATTTCCGCCGTCGTGGTTGCGGCGGCGACGGTGGCGGCGGCCTGGTGGCACCTCGAGGATCAGCGCAAGCAGGTGCGCAGCGAACTCGACCTGGCCCAGCGCGCCTATCGCAGCGCCCATGCGCGCTACGTCGATGCCCAGCGCGACGAGGATCAGATTCGCCGGGTGATCGCTCACTTCGAGGATTTTCGCGGGCGCGGTGTGGTCGGGCCCGAAGCGCGCCTCGAATGGGTCGAGCGCGTTCGACGTGCCCGCGAGTTCGCTGCTCTCCCGCAGCTCGAGTTCGAAATCCGGCCGCGACGGCCGCTGCGGAGTTCGGATGCGCGATACCGCCTGACCGCAAGCACGATGAGCGTGCTCGGCGAACTGCCCCACGAAGGCCGTCTGCTGGATTTTCTCGAGCAGGTGTGCGAGGAGACCTCGGCACTGACCCGGGTGCGGCGATGCCGGCTGGCAAGGATGGCCGCGGAGGGCAACGGTGGGCACCTCGGATTCGAGTGCGAGATCGACTGGATCACGGTCCAGCCAGACGAGGAGAACGCGTCGTGAGGTCTGCCGCAGGGCTCTGGATCGCCGTCGCGACGCTCGTGACGACTGCTCCTGCGTGGGGCGCGGACGCGACCGTGGCGAGATTCGGGCGCCTCTTCCACTCGCCCGCGGAGCGCGTCCAGATCGACCATCCGCCGCCGCCTTCGGCACCCGTGGAGCCGCTCTCGGAGGGGCCGGTGCGCCTCGACGGCATAGTCCGGCGCAGTGACGGCCGCACCGTGATCTGGGTGGACGGCCGGGCCACCGCGGCCAGCGAAGCCCAGGCCACTTCCGGCGGCAGCGCCGCCATCGTGTCGCTGCCCAACGGTGAACGACGCAAACTGCGAGTCGGCGAATCGATCGTCCCGGAAGTCCGCAAATGAAGCGGCAAGCCGGTTACGTGCTGCCCCTGCTGCTGATCTCGCTGTTCACCGTGACGATGCTGTGGGCGGTGGACATCCCGGACCTCGACCAGCGCATGAACCAGGCCCGCATCGACAAGACCGGGCAGGCACTGGCCGAGGCTCGCCAGGCACTGATTGCCTACGCGATGAGCTATGATCTCGACCCGGAACACGCTGGCAATCCGCGCATCGGCCTGCTGCCGTGCCCGGACCGGAACAACGACGGCAGCAGCGATGGCGCCTGCGGTGTTCGCGACGATCTCGCCGTCGGGCGCCTGCCCTTCCGAACCATCGCGGTCCCGCAACTGCGGGACGGCGACGGCGATTGCCTGTGGTACGTGGTGGCGGGCCGTCACAAGAACAACCCCGATTCCGACCAGGCCATGAATTGGGATACGCCGGGGCAGTTCGACATCGTCGGCTACGCGGGCACGGCGCTCACCGGCGGCGCCGGAAGCAGAGCGATCGCCGTGGTGATCGCGCCGCACCGCCCCCTGACCGGAGTCCAACGGGCAAACGACGGCCATCCCTGCCCGGGCGGCAGTGATGCCACGGCGGAAATCGCCGGCTTCGTCGAGAGCATCGCCGCAGCCACGGTGGCGACGCCGGTGACCGTCGGCGAAGGCCAGTTCACCGATCCGACCAACAACGACAGCCTGACATGGGTCACCGTCGAGGACGTGTTCGGCCGCCTGCTGAGGTCCAACCACTTCGCCACGTTCCTGGCACAACGGACGTCGGTGGCAGCCGACGCCGTCAAACCGGTCTTCGACTCCGGCGGCAACTTCGTCGGCGGGCTGCCGGCGCCCGAAAATCCGGTCTCGTCCTCCGACGATTTGCGCCAGTCCGGCAATCTGCCCGATGCCGGCACCTTGTCGATCGCCGGCGCCGAGGGACGCAATCACGATGACTGGCGGGAGATGTACCGCTACGTGCGCTGTGTCGATGCTTCCCCGTGTCTGACCGTGAACGGCGCCGCCTGTCGGGGCATGCTGGCGTTCGGCGGTACTCCTGCGGGCGGCCAGACCCGACCTGGCGTGAACGTCCAGGACTACTTCGAGGAACCCATGCTGAGCGCGCTGACATCGGTCGCCGACAGCTATTCGGCGGCCGACACATGGGATCAGGCCCGTCCCACGGAGGATTCCGCTGCATGCATCAACTGAGGCCGGCAGGCGCCCGTCGCAATCGATTGCGGGCCGGCTTCACGCTGGTCGAAATGGCGATCACCTTGTTCGTGATCACGATCATCAGCGCCTTGCTGCTGGTCCCGCTGGCCGGCCGCGAGGACATTCGCACCCGACGCGAAGCAGGCACTTCGCTGGCGGAGATCCGCGACGTGCTGATCGGCTACGCGATCATCCACCGACGGCTGCCCTGTCCGACCCTGCAGACCGATCCCACGGCCAGCGACTATGGCCTGGAGGACGCCGCCTGCAACCAGAGCAGCGAAGGCTATCTGCCGTGGCGTACCCTGGGACTGCCGCAGACCGATGCCTGGGGCAACGTGCGCCGCAACGGAACGGACCCCTGGGTCGGCTACTGGCGCTATCGGGTCGACCCGGCTTTCGCCCATCCGGCCAGCCCGCCGATCGCCATCGATACCGTGGCGAACCTGGACATCGGCGTGCGCAACGCCGTCACCGGTGTAGACATGGTGGCCGACAAGATGCTGGTCGCGGTGATCTATTCGACCGGCCCGAATCACGCGGCCGACGGCGACAATGCCAGCTTCGAGGCCGGCGACGCCACCTACGGCTTCGGCGAACCGAGCACCAGCTTCGACGATCTGTTGGCCTGGGTCAGCCGTCCGCTGCTGATTTCCCGAATGGCCGCGGCGGGAGCCCTGCCGTAGCGCTTCGTTACGATCGCGGCGGCGCAAAGCGGGCTGACGGAAGCGAACGGCCCCTATAATCCCAGGGTCTTTCCCGGACCCCGGATCCCGATGCCACCGCCGAACCCGCCGGCCGCGCCGAAGCAGCCCGGATTCATCGAGCGCTTGCGCAATGCCGGCATCCTGCCCACCGACGATGAAGACACGCGCCTGTCCAAGTCGCTGCTGGTGTTCGCCACCGGCCTGGTCAGCGTCGCCTCGGCGCTGTGGCTGCTGGTGTACTGGAGCATGGGTCCGCGCTTGTCGTCGAGCCTGACCCTCAGCTTCCAGCTGCTGCTCGCGGGCAATCTGTTCATCTATCTGCGCTGGGGGCATTTCGAGTGGTTCCGGCTGACGCAGCTGGCCTTGTTCCTGTTTTTCCCCTTCGTCGCCCAATGGAGCATCGGCAACTTCATCACCGGCTCGGGCCTGATCCTGTGGGGCCTGCTGGCACCGATCGGCGCAGTATTGTGCATGGGCGCGCGGGAATCCACGCCGTGGTTTTTCGCCTATCTGTTCCTGACCGGGCTGACCGGGGTCTTCGACTACTATCTGGCGGATTTCGCGACGACGTCGATCGAGCCGATCCCGGTGCGGATCTCGGTGGTCTTCTTCGTGCTGAATTTCGCGACCTTGTCGAGCATCGTCTTCGCGTTGCTGCGCTACTCGGTGTCGCAGAAGCGCCATGCCCAGAAACGCCTGCAACAGGCGCACACGGCGCTGGTCGAGGAGCAGGAGCGCTCCGAGCGGCTGCTGCTGAACATCCTGCCGGCTCCGGTGGCCCGCCGGCTGAAGGACAGCAACGAGACCATTGCCGATGGTTTCCCGGAAGTCACCGTGATGTTTGCCGACATCGTCAACTTCACCCGGATTGCCGGTGACATGAGCGCCGAAAGCGTGTTCCGGATGCTCAACGGCGTGTTCTCGCGCTTCGACGAACTGGCCGAGGGCCTCGGACTAGAGAAGATCAAGACCATCGGCGATGCCTACATGGTCGCCGGCGGGCTCAACGGCGACCCCCACGCCGCGCCGGAAGCGGTCGCGCGGCTGGCACTGGGCATGGGCGAGGCCGTCGCAGGCTTTCAGATCGAACCGCCGATCCGGCTGCGCATCGGCATCTGCACCGGTCCGGTGGTCGCCGGCGTGGTCGGACGCAAGAAGTTCATCTACGACCTCTGGGGCGACACCGTCAACATCGCCAGTCGCCTTTCCTCCGAAGGGCATCCCGGCGGAATTCTGTGCGACGCGCGCACCCGGGAACTGCTGGCTCATTCCTTCGAGTTCGCGTCCGAGACCACGCTGGTGCTCAAGGGCAAGGGCCCGTTGCGGGTCAGCCGCTTGCTCGGGCCGGCCTCGATGTCGGCAGCGTCGGCGATCTCGTCGGTGGCCGGCGCCGGGTAGAGTTCCAGCACCACGGAGCCGTTCTCGTTGCGTACCAGTTCGAGCCGGTGGCCGGCCGTGTTCGCCAGCCGGCATGCCTGGTACAGACCCATGCCCAGGCCCTGCTCGGACTGCAGCGGTTGCTTCAACAGGCGACTGGTGATGGCCGGATCGATCGCCCGGCCACTGTCAGCGACGCTCAACCGCGCCCCGGCATCGAACTCGACGGTGATCGAGATGTCCGGCTCCAGGCGCCGCTTGGCGATCGCGTTCTGCACCAGGTTGTCGAGGCAACTGTCGTAGAGTTCGCGTGGCACGGTCGCGCCGGCGCCACCGGGATCGGCAATGAATCGGATCCGCAGGCCCTCGTAGCGCCCACAGGCGTCGCGCCACCATTCGGCGGCATCGACCGCGGTCAGCGCTTCGTCACCGGGCCGGCGCAACTTTTCCAGGGTACTCTCGAGGCGCGCGGCGATCTGCGGCAACTGGCTGCGGAACAGGCGCTGCAGCGCTTCGGCGTCGGCGTTCGGGCGAGCCGCCACGAAGCACAGCGCGTTGAGGCTCTGCAGCAGGTTCTTGACGTCGTGGGTGAGGCGCGCGCCGGTCTCGTGCACGGCCTCCTCGAACGATCGCAACTGCAGTTCGCGGGTCTGGCGTTTCTCGCGATAGAACCTGGCCAGGACCAGCAGCATCAGGCCGTAGTGCCAGACCAGGCTTTCGCCGGGCCGCCCGCGGAACACCAGCTCGACCCTCAGCCCGTCATGCTCGAAGATCTCGACATGCCTGCCATCGCGCCCGAAACTGCCGCCGACGCCACCCGGCGAGTAGCGCCAGCGCCCCCCGACGACGCCCGGAAAGCGTTCCAGGGCGTGGAACGCGGCATCCAGGAATTCGTCGGGCTCGGCGCAGGCCAGCGCCGCGGCGGACAGATCCTGCAGCCAGGTCTCGAAGGACAGGCCGGTGGACAGCAGGCGGCGCGACAGCTGCAGGCCAAGACTGGCATGCCCCAGGCGCGGCTGCCAAGCCCATGCCAGCAACAGCAGGCCGGCGGCAACGCCGATCAGCGCAAGCGCCAGCGACTGGAAGTAAGGTGTGTTCCATACCTGCATCAGCGCCAGCGTGCCCAGCAGCGTCACGGCCAGCACCAGGAAGATCATCAGCGCCGAAATCAGGTCGATCCCGCCCAGCGTACGCGGATCGAACTCGGATTCGACCGGCAGGAACCCGATCGCGAGCGCCAGCAGGGGCAGACCCAGCTGGGTCAGCGCGGACAGCAAGGCGATGTCCGGCGACTGCAGATGCAAGGCCTCGGGCACCAGCACCAGCACCAGGAACAACACCAGTGAAGCGAGCGCGAGCATATACGGCATGCGACCAGGCAGCGACGCGGCCACGAAGGATCGCCCACCGATCACCGCGGTCAGGGTCATCACCCACGCCGCAAGCAGGCCGGGCGACATCGCCAGCACGAAACCACTCACCACCGTGATCAGCAGGGCCAGATCGACTCCGCCGAGGCGGTGGCTGGGGCGCACGATCGGCTGCCACAGCAGGAACAGGCCGAAATGGACCAGGATCAGGTAACGCCCCACCTCGCTCGACGGATCACTGGCGAAGCCGGCGACCAACACCAGCAGCGACGCCGACAGCAAGATCTGGCGGCGCTGCACCAGGCTTGCCAGACCGCTTCGAATTCCGTTCATCGCCCTAACCCTGACGCAGGTTCGGCTTCGATTCTAGCCGGCAATGCACCCGCATTCCCGTGCCGCCTCAGGTCGCGGCCGCCGACCATGGTCAATGAATCATCCGTCACCGCGTCGACACTGCGTCAGGGTGCCGACGCCAATCTGTCGAATTCTCGACACCATCGCGGCTAACAAGCATCCAGCGGCGCAGCGCGGCGCCATTTTCCTACGGCACGATATTTGCATAACATGATCATACAGTTACTCGGAGAGCCAGCCCGCGGTCTCCTTGCGGGCCAGGAGAAAAGCATGAAACGAGCACAGGCAGGCTTCACGCTGGTGGAGATCGCGGTGGTTCTGGTGATCATCGGGCTGCTCCTCGGCGGCGTGCTGAAGGGGCAGGAGCTGATCAACAGCGCCAAGGTCAAGAGCCTGATCAACGATTACCGCTCGGTGTCGACAATGATCTACGCGTATCAGGACCGCTTCCGCGCCTTCCCGGGCGACGACGCCAGGGCCAACGAACACGTCGGCCCCAACTCGGTGGCCGGGACGCCCGCCGGCGATCTCGGCAACGGCCGCATCGGCGGTGCCTGGAATTCGAGCACCACGACCGACGAATCCTACCGGGTCTGGCTCCATCTGCGTCGCGCCAACCTGACGACCGGCTCGGTCACCGTCGGCGACGCGGCCTACCCGCCGCTCAACGCCGAGAGCGGCCGGATCGGCGTCACCGGCTATGCGCCGCTGGCGACCCTGGCCGGATCCTTCTTCGTCTGCTCGTCGGGCATCAACGCCCGCTTCGCCCGCCAGATCGACTCGTCGATGGATGACGGCACCACCGACACCGGCAACGTCCAGGTGGAGGACCCGGGCACGCCCGGAACGGCAATCGCCCTGACCGCGGCGAGCGAAGCCCAGTCCACGACCTACGTGGTCTGCGTCGGCTACTGACCACAGCGCGCAGGACGAGGCGCCGGCGCGCCGTCAGCCTCCCATGATGCGCTGCTCGGCAAGCTCCAGCCCGCCCGGCGTACCCCGCAACACGATGGTGTCGCCGGCCAGGAAGACCATCTCCGGATCGGGGCTGAGGCCCCGGATGTTGCGCCGGCGTACCGCCGACACGGCGACCTGGAGACTGTCCAGTTCCATGTCGGCGATGGTCCGGCCCACCGCGTGGGCGCCATCCGGCAGCACCACCGAGTGCAGCCGCTGCTGCTGGGCATCGGGTCCGTCGTCGTCGGTGGAACCGTGGAAGAAGCCGCGCATCATTTCGTAGCGCTGGCTGCGGATCTCGCGGATCCGCCGCACCACCCGATTGATCGGCACACCGATCAGGGCCAGCGCGTGGGATGCCAGCATGATGCTGCCCTCGAACGCCTCTGGCACCACCTCGGCGGCACCGCCCTGGGTAAGCTTGTCGAGATCGGACTCGTCCACCGCACGGACCACCACGGGCAGATCCGGGCGCAGCGCGTGGGCGTGGTGCAGCACCCGCATCGCCGCCTCGACACCCGAGAACGACACTACCATCGCCGACGCCCTGCTGATGCCGGCCGCCACCAGGTTTTCACGGCGTGCGGCGTCACCGTAGACGACGGTATCGCCGGCTGCCGCTGCCTCGCGAACCCGTTCGGGGTCCAGGTCGAGCGCGACGTAGTCGATCCCTTCCTGCTGGACGAAGCGCGCCAGGTACTGGCCGCTGCGGCCGTAGCCGCAGATGATGACGTGACCCTGGGTGCTCATCGACTGGGCCGCGACGCGGGTCAGCTCCATCGATCGCAGCAACCACTCCGACGCGACGAAGCGCATCACCAGGCGATCGCTGACCTGCACGATCAACGGCGCCACCAGCATCGACAGAACCAGCGCGGCGACCGTGATCTGCAGGGTCTCGGGCGGCAGCACGCCGACCCCGTCGATCGACGAAATCATCACGAATCCGAACTCGCCGCCGGCGCAAAGCCAAAGGCCGCTGCGCATCGCGGTGCCCGGCATCGCCCCGAACGCACGCGACGCCAGCACCACGACGCCGAACTTGATCAGCAGCATCAGCACCAGCAGAACCATCACCCCGACCAGGTTCGAGACGATCAGGCCGACATCGAGGAACATGCCGACGGTGACGAAGAACAGGCCCAGCAACACGTCGCGGAACGGCTTGATGTCCTCCTCGACCTCGTAGCGGAACTCGGTCTCGGAGATCAGCATGCCGGCGAGAAAGGCGCCGAGCGCCAGGGACAGGCCGACCTGCTCGCTCAGCCAGGCGAGTCCGAGCGTGATCAACAGGATGTTGAGCATGAACAGTTCGCCTGACTTGCGTCGCGCCACCAGCGAAAACCACGCCCGCATCCAGCGCTGGCCGAAGAACAGGACGATCGACAGCATCACCACTGCCTTCAGTGCGGCGATGCCGAGCGTCGCGCCGAGTTCCGCGGGCGGGCGCGACAAGGCCGGCAAGATGATCAGCAGCGGCACCACGGCGATGTCCTGGAACAACAGCACGCCGATGGTTTCGCGGCCATGCTTGGAGTCGAGCTCCAGCCGGTCGGCAAGCAGCTTCGACAGGATCGCGGTCGACGACGTCGCCAGGATGCCACCGAGGGCGATGCTGGCCGCCCAGCCGAGCCCGAACAGGCCCCCGAGCAGCGCCACCACGAGGATCGTCGCCAGCACCTGGGTGGCACCGAGCCCGAACACGATGCGCTTCATGCTGAACAGGCGCGGCAGCGAGAACTCGAGACCGATCGAGAACATCAGGAATACCACGCCGAACTCGGCGAGATGGCTCGCGCCCGCCGATTCACCGGTCAGGTTCAGCGCATGGGGACCGAGCGCCGCACCCAGCATCAGGTAGCCGAGCACCGGCGGCAGGTTGATGCTGCGGCACAGGGCGACCACCGCAACCGCGGAAGCGAGCAGCAGCAGGACGGCTTCTAGGGTGTCGATCATCGGCGCAGACCCAGCCCGGCGGTACGAAGCCGACCGGGAGCCTCTGGTATATACTTTGCGACAGTCTAACCGCAGCACGATCCAGCGAGAAACAGTGGCCGATTCCTCCCCCGATCCGGGCCACAGCCTGGCCCTGGCCCGACGCGTACTGCATATCGAAGCAAGCGCGATCGGCGCGCTGGCGGACCGCCTCGATGACAGTTTCATCGAAGCGCTGCGCCTGATCCTGGTCCGCAACGGCCGGGTCATCGTCACCGGTATCGGCAAGACCGGCCATATCGGCCGCAAGCTTGCGGCGACCCTCGCCAGCACCGGCACCCCGGCCTACTTCGTCCACGCCGCAGAAGCCGCCCACGGCGATCTCGGCATGATCGCCGGCGACGACGTCGTGATCGCGATCTCCAATTCCGGCGGCAGCGAGGAAGTACTGACGATCGTACCGCTGGTCAAGCGCCAGGGCGCCAAGTTGATCGCGATGACCGGCAATCGCCAGTCGCCGCTGGCCCGCGAAGCCGACGTGCATCTCGACGCAGCGGTCGCCGAGGAAGCCTGCCCACTCAACCTGGCGCCCACCGCCAGCACCACCGCGGCACTCGCGCTGGGCGACGCGCTGGCGGTGGCGCTGCTCGATGCCCGCGGCTTCGGTGCGGACGATTTCGCGCGTTCCCATCCGGGCGGCAGCCTCGGCCGTCGCCTGCTGACCCATGTGCGCGACGTCATGCGCCCGGCCAGCGCGGTGCCGCGCGTCGGCCCCGCGGTGCTGTTGTCGGAAGCACTGATCGAGGTCACCCGCGGCGGCATGGGCATGACCGCGATCACCGAGGACGAGGACCGGGTCGTCGGCATCTTCACCGACGGCGACCTGCGGCGCACCTTCGAGCGGGGACTCGACGTGCGCACGATCCCGGTTGCCGAGGTCATGACCCGGGATCCCCGCAGCATCGCCGCCGACGCCCTCGCGGTAGAAGCCGCCAAGCTGATGGAAGACAGGCGCATCAGCCAGTTGCTGGTGTGCGCTCCAGATCGGCGGCTCGAAGGCGCGATCACGACCCTCGACCTGATGCGGGCGAAAGTGATCTGATGGCCGGCCGGCGACGAGGGCGACGACCGTGAGGCGCGGCACGCTCGAACAGTTCATGATCGTGCTGGTGCTGGCGCTGCTGGCAGGCGGCACGTCATGGCTGGTGAGGGTCTCGGAGCCGGACGAGTCACCTTCGGCCGAGGATTCGTCGGATTCGCCGGACATGATGGTCGAACGATTCACGATGCAGCGCTTCGACGACGAAGGCCGGCGCCAGTACGTCTTCTCCGCGGCACGGATGCGACACTACGCAGCGCCCGAGCGCACCGACCTGGACCACCCCGAGTTGCTGTTCCTGGGTGGCGAAGCGCCAATGCGGGCCGAAGCGATTCGCGGCACGGTCAGCGCCGACGGCGACACCGTAGAGCTGTCCGGCGACGTGGTGATGTCGCGCGCCGCGCTGCCCGGGCGTCCCCCCGCCACTCTGACCACCCAGGCGTTGACGGTGTGGCCCGAGAGCGAGCGGGTCGCAGGTCGCGTCCCGGTGCGATACGAGGAGGGCCGCGACGTGCTGGTCGCGGGCCGCTTCGATGCGGACAATCTGGTCGGTGAACTGCGCCTCGGCGACGGCATCACCGCCACCTTCAGGCGATAGACCGAAAATGAACGCAGGCATCCACCTCGTTGCCGCAATGCTGGTCGCGCTGGCAGCAGTGCCAGCCCATGCCGAGCGTGCGGACTCCGAACAGCCGGTGAGCATCGAAGCCAACCGCGGCTCGATCGACAACCGCAACAACGTTCATGTGTTCGAGGGCAATGTCGTGCTGTCCCAGGGATCGTTGACGATCCGATGCGACAAGCTGGTGGTGACCCAGGATGCGGACGGATTCCAGCGCGGCGTGGCCAGCGGCGGCGACGGCGGGCGGGCAAGCATCCGCCAGCGGCGCGAGGCCCGGGCCGATTTCGTCGAGGGCCGGGCGGACCGTATCGAGTACGACGCGCGTACCAAGAAGGCGACCCTGATCGGCCGCGCCGAGGTCACCAGCGGCGGCGACGAAGTCCGCGGCCAATACATCGAATACGACGGCCTCAGCGAGACCTACCTGGTCACCAACAGCAAGTCGGCCAACAGCCGCGACAACGGTGGCAGGGTGCGCGCGATCATCCAGCCGCGGGAAGCCCCGCCGGTCGAGCAGAAGCCGTGACGTCGGCGCCTGCAGCCGACGACCCAAGGAGGACGAGAGATGGACTACGCGAACATCCGCAGCGAGAAGATCGAACGGGTCGGACTGATCACGCTCGACCGGCCGGCCGCACTCAACGCCCTGAACGATGCGCTGGCCGATGAACTCTGGCACGCGCTGGACGGCTTCGAAGCCGACGACGGCATCGGCGTGGTCGTCATCACCGGTTCCGAAAAGGCCTTCGCCGCCGGCGCCGACATCACCGCGATCGCGGACTACGGCTACATGGACGCCTACAAGGGCGACTACATCACCCGCAACTGGGAGCGCGTCAAGACCTGCCGCAAGCCGGTGATCGCCGCGGTGGCGGGCTATGCCCTGGGTGGCGGGTGCGAACTGGCGATGATGTGCGACATGATCTTCGCTGCCGACACCGCCAAGTTCGGGCAGCCCGAGATCAAGCTCGGCATCCTGCCCGGAGCTGGCGGCACCCAGCGCCTGCCGCGGGCGATCGGCAAGGCCAAGGCGATGGACATGTGCCTGAGCGCGCGCATGATGGACGCGGCCGAAGCCGAACGGACGGGTCTCGTCGCGCGGGTATTCCCGGCCGACAGGCTGCTCGACGAAACGCTCGCGGTAGCCCGCGGGATCGCCGCCTTCTCGCTGCCGGTGCTGATGATGATCAAGGAGTCGATCAATCGCGCCTACGAGAGCAGTCTCCAGGAGGGCCTGCTGTTCGAGCGACGCACGTTCCACGCCGCGTTCTCCCTGGCCGACCGCCAGGAAGGCATGAAAGCCTTCGTCGACAAGCGTCCGGCCGACTTCCGCCACGAGTGAAGGCGCTCCTGAAGCGGTACCAATCGGTCGTCGCCTCACGCGCTCCTGGCAGCACCTCGTGCGACCCGCCAGCAGCCGCAACATCCCCAGACGACAAGAACCTTAACCATTCCTTCACAATATTGTTTTAAATCACTTTTTCAGATTTGAAACGAATTTGTGCGGCGCCGCAAAAAGTCCTTGACAAGCGCTTGGGACGTCCTATAATCCACTTCATACCGCAGCGCACAAAAATCGCCGCGGAATTGGACGAACCAACCACCCTGGAGATTCACAAAATGTTCACTACCCCTGAGCAACTGGCCGCCGCCGGCAAATCCAATGTCGACAACCTGCTGACCGTCGCCAACACCGCGTTTGCCAGCGCCGAGCGCCTGACCGCGCTGAACCTGAACACCGCCCGTGCGGTGCTCGAGGACGGCGTCGCCAACGCCAAGTCGCTGATGGCCGCCAAGGACGTGCAGGAGCTGGTTTCCCTGCAGGCCGGCATGACCCAGCCGATGGTCGAGAAGGCCGTTGCCTACTCGCGCAATGTGTACGAGATCGCCACCCAGGCTCAGGAAGAGCTGTCGAAGCTGATCGAGTCGCAACTGACCGAAGCCAACAAGAGCGTCGCCGAGGCCCTCGACAAGGCTGCCAAGTCGGCCCCCGCCGGCTCCGACGTCGCCGTCGCTGCCGTCAAGTCGGCCATCGCCGCCGCCAACTCGGCCTACGACAGCATGACCAAGGCTGCCAAGCAGGTCGCCGAGATCGCTGAAGCCAACGTCAATGCCGCGACCAACGCGACCGTCAAGGCCGTCAGCACCTCGACCCCGAAGCCGAAGAAAGCCGCCTGAAGCATCTGACGCGGTTTGAAAAGGGCCCCGCTCCGGCGGGGCTTTTTTCGTTGACCCGCCAACGCATCGCGGCGCCCGAGGCGACTTAGGCCGGACCCGGCGGGAAGCGCGGACGGATCCGCCAGCCGTGCCTCGCGCCGCCAGCGGTTACCCGCCCACGCCATCGACAGCGCTCGCGCTCGGTCCCGGCACCATCGACTGCGACTGGTCGCCTCTGGTCGGCAATCACTGCGACGCCGCCAAGGCCCCGGCCCGGCACGCACCGCAGCGGTACGGTCGGCGTCATCCACGGCCGGACGGGCCGTTCTTCAGGCCCCTGTCGTCGCCGGGTAGTGATGCGGGAACAGGCGGTGCATTTCGGCCTCGATCCAGGCCTGCGCCTTTGCATTCACCTGTTCAGGCGTCAGCCCCCTGGGATCGATCGGTGGCCCGATGCTGACGGTGACCTTCCCCGGCCGCTTGACCAGCGCATTGCGCCGCCAGAATTCGCCGGCATTGTGGGCGACCGGGACCACCGGCACCTCGGTTCGGGTCGCCAGATAAGCGCCGCCGATCTTGTAGCGGCGCTTGGCCCCCGGTGCCACGCGCGTGCCCTCCGGAAACACCACCACCCAGAAGCCCTGCTCGAGCAGCGCCCGGCCCTGCTCCTCGACCTGCACCAGGGCGTCCTTGCCGGCGGCACGATCGATCGAGACGATCGGCATCTGTGCCAGCCCCCAGCCGAAGAACGGCACCTTCAAGAGTTCCCGCTTGAGCACGAAGGCCAGCGGCGGAAAGATGTGCTGCAGGGCGATCGTCTCCCACGCGGACTGGTGCTTGCTGAGGATCACCGACGCCCGTTGCGGCATGTTGTCGCGTCCGAGCACCTGGTAGCGGATGCCGAGCAGGTTGCCCACGAACCACAGCGTGATGTCGCTCCAGGTGGTGATCAGGCGATAACGGGTGTGCGGCTTGAACGGAAACGTCAGAGAGGCGAACAGTGCATACGGCGGCGTGATCACCGCCAGCACCAGGGCGAACAACGCCGAGCGGACGGTGTTCACGATGTCGCGCCCTCTTCGGTGAGGTGATCGACCACCGCCGCGAGATCCGGGAAGATCTCGACACCCTCCGGAAAATCCGGGTCGTCGCGGGTGCGCTCGCCCTTTCCGGTCAGCACCAGATACGGCTTGCACCCGACCGCGATGCCGGCCTGCAGATCGCGCAGGCTGT
The DNA here is from genome assembly GCA_020445745.1 of Rhodocyclaceae bacterium. Lineage (GTDB taxonomy): Bacteria > Pseudomonadota > Gammaproteobacteria > Burkholderiales > Rhodocyclaceae > Cognatazoarcus. Next base: position 25,918 of record JAGRGB010000124.1, read on the forward strand.
CTCCGACCATCGGCACGCCCTCGAGGTTGACGTTGAAGCGTTCGGCGATCTGCAGCAGCAGGCCCGGCTTGGGCTTGCGGCAGTCGCAGGTCGAATCGGCCGCGTGGGGGCAGAAGAAGATCGCATCGATGCGGCCACCCACCGCCATCACGCTGCGTACCAGCTTCTCGTGGATGCTGTTGAGGGTGTCCATGTCGAACAGGCCGCGCCCGACGCCCGACTGGTTCGATGCCAGCACCACCCGCCAACCCCATTCGTTGAGGCGGGCGATCGCCTCCAGGGATCCGGGCAGCGGCTCCCATTCGTCCGGCGACTTGATGAACTGGTCGGAGTCACGATTGATCACCCCGTCGCGATCGAGAATGATGATTTTCATCGGTTTCCCCCTGGATGTCGGCCTCGTGCCCGACGGCGCACCGCCGATCAGGACAAGCGCGACAGATCTGCCACCCGATTCATCAGTGCGGCCAGTTGCGACAGCAGTGCCAGACGATTGCGGCGGGTCAGCGGCTCTTCCACATTGACCATCACGTCGGTGAAGAATCGGTCCACGTCGTCCCGCAGTCCCGCCAGGATCTTCAGCGATTCGGCGTAGTCGCGGTTGTCGTAGTACGAGCGGGCCAGCGGGGCGAGCTCGGACATGCGCCGGAACAGGGCCTTCTCGGCGTCCTCCTGGAACAGCGCCAGATCCGGCTCGCCGACTTCCTCGCCACTCTTCTTCAGAATATTGACGATCCGCTTGTTGGCGGCCGCCAGCGACTCCGCCTCCGGCAGTTGCTGGAACGCCAGCACCGCCGCCAGCCGCGCCGGTACCAGGTCCACGCGGGTCGGCCGCTGCGCCAGCACCGCATCGATGGCCGTCGCCGGATGGCCGCCTTCCCGGAGCTGGTTGCGCAGTCGCTCGAGCACGAAGTCGAACAACTGCTGCTCGAATCCCGGCTGGTCGAGCACGCCATCGCCGAAACCGCCGGCGGCCTCGGCGATCAGGGCGTCCACTTCGAGCGGCAACGGCGATTCGATCAGGATGCGCAGCACGCCGAGGGCCGCCCGCCGCAGGCCGAAGGGGTCCTTGTCACCGGTCGGCACCTGCCCGATACCGAAGAATCCGACCAGGGCATCGAGCTTGTCGGCCAGCGCGGTTGCGCGGGCGACGTTGCCGTCGGGCAGCGCATCGCCGGCGAAGCGCGGCAGGTAATGCTCGGCGACGGCGTCGGCGACTTCGTCCGCTTCGCCGTCGTGGCGGGCATAGTAGCGCCCCATCAAGCCCTGCAGTTCCGGGAACTCGCCGACCATCTCGCACACCAGATCGGCCTTCGCCAGGCGTGCCGCACGCCTGGCCATCGCCGCGTCGGCCTTGAGGTGCGAAGCGACGATGCCGGCCAGACGCTCGAGCCGGCCGACGCGTTCGTACTGACTACCCAGCCGGTTGTGATAGACCACGCTCTGCAGCCGCGGCAGCCGGCTCTCGAGGCGCTGCTTGAGATCCTGCTGGAAAAAGAAACGTGCATCGGCCAGGCGCGGACGCACCACACGCTGGTTGCCCAGCACGATGTTCGCGGGATCGGCCAGCTGCATGTTCGAAACGATCAGGAAGCGGTTCAGCAGGCGGCCGTCGCCATCGAACAGCGGGAAATACTTCTGGTTGGCGCGCATCGTCAGGATCAGGCACTCCTGCGGCACGCTCAGGAACTCCTCCTCGAACTCGCCGACATAGACGCTCGGATGCTCCACCAGCGCGGTGACCTCGTCGAGCAGGTCCCCGTACTCGCCGAGGGAGGCCTGCTGGCGGGCGGCCTCCGCCTGCAGCAGAGCGTCGATCATCTGTCGGCGATCGCCAAAGTGGGCGACCACCTTGCCCTCGGCCCGCAGCGTCGGCTCGTAGGCGTCGGCGGTGGCGATGTCGATCGCGCCACGGCTCATGAAGCGGTGGCCGCAGGTGGTGCACCCGGCATCCAGGTCCAGCACGCGGCCTTCGACGACGCGGTCACCGTGCAGCATCACCAGCCGATGCACCGGCCGCACGAAGGTCGCATCGCCGTCGCCCCAGCGCATCACCTTGGGAATCGGCAGCGCCTTGACGGCCTCCTGGACGATGCCGGCCAATACCGCGGCAAGCCGTTCGCCCGGCACCCGGCGGGTGTGGAACAGCGCTTCGGCCTTGCCATCGACGCGTCGCTCGAAGCCGGACACCGCGTCCTCGGGAATACCCTTGGCCGCCATCTTCTTCCTGAGGGCTGGGGTCGGGTTGCCGTCGCCGTCGAGCGCGACCGAGACCGGCATCAGCTTCTCGGTGACCCTGCGCTCGGCGCCCTCCGGCAGCACTTCGGCGATGCTCGCCGCGAGCCGGCGAGGCGAAGCGAAGCAGCGCACCGCCACCTGTGCCGGGGCCAGGCCGGCCGCCGCCAGACCGGCCGCGATCGACGCACCGAAACTCTCGCCGAGGCGCGGCAGCGCCTTCGGCGGCAACTCCTCGGTCAGCAGTTCCACCAGCAGGGTCTTCTGGCTCACAGGACTACCCTCCCGTCGCCGCGCGACAGCCGCATCGGAGAAGGACGATCGTGCGCTGAGGGCAGCCGGGCCGGTGCTGTCATCGGGCCACCTCCCGCCGCGCGAGCATCGGAAAACCGAGGGCCTCCCGCGACGCATGGTATGCCGCGGCCACGGCGCGCGACAGGTTGCGAATGCGGCCGATGTAGGCCGCCCGCTCGGTGACCGAGATCGCGCCGCGCGCGTCCAGCAGGTTGAAGGTGTGCCCCGCCTTGAGCACCATCTCGTAGGCCGGCAGCGCCAGCCCGGCATCCATCAGCCGCCGCGCCTCGGCCTCGAAGCTGCCGAACTGCCCGAACAGGAACTCGACGTTGGCCTGCTCGAAGTTGTAGGTGGATTGCTCGACCTCGTTCTGGTGGAAGACATCGCCGTAGCTCACCGCGCTGCCGTCCGGATAGACCGCCCAGACCAGGTCATAGACGTTCTCGACGCCCTGCAGATACATCGCCAGCCGCTCGATACCATAGGTGATCTCGCCCAGAACCGGCTTGCAGTCGAGGCCGCCGACCTGCTGGAAATAGGTGAACTGGGTGACTTCCATGCCGTCCAGCCAGACCTCCCAGCCCAGGCCCCACGCGCCCAGTGTCGGATTCTCCCAGTCGTCCTCGACGAAGCGGATGTCGTGCTGGCGCGGATCGATGCCGAGCGCCCGCAGGCTGTCCAGGTAGCGCTCCTGGATGTCGAGCGGCGACGGCTTGAGCACCACCTGGTACTGGTAGTAGTGCTGCAGGCGGTTCGGGTTGTCGCCGTAGCGCCCGTCCTTGGGGCGCCGCGACGGCTGCACGTACGCGGCGTTCCATGGTTCAGGGCCGATCGCCCGCAGGAAGGTCGCGGTGTGGGAGGTACCTGCACCGACTTCCAGGTCGTAGGGCTGGAGCAGGACGCATCCCTGTTCCGCCCAGAAGGTCTGCAGCGTCAGGACGAGCTGCTGAAAGCTTGGTCTGCTTGCACTCATGAAACATCGCCCGGCGCCGGCGTCCGGCGGACATAAAGACCGCGATTTTACTGTTTTTTGACGCTGCCCTTCCATTCGCGGCAGCCGCCACCCGGTCAGGCCTGGCGGAGGCTGTCGAGCGGGATCGCCCACTTGTCGATCAGGAAGCGCAGCAGGGTCTGCTCGCCGCCACTGACTTCGCCGTCCGCCTTGGCGGTGACCAGCATCGCCGACAGCACCAGCTTGCGCAGCTCCGGATCGCTGACGTCGGCCGCGAGCTGCTCCAGCCGCTCTGTCGACAGCAGGGCGACATGCTGACCGCTGCCACTGACCGCGAGATCCCGGCACAGCTCCAGCAGCACCTGATAGAAGCCCTCGGAATCGATGCCCAGCATCGAGAAGATGCTCAGTTCGCGCAGCCGGTCGGTCTCGCAGTTGTCCAGTTCGCCGTCGGCGACGACGGCCATCGCCACCAGGCGCGCCAGCGCCTTCGGACTGTTCGGTGGATAGCTGCGCATTGCGGATTCCTCGTGTCGCTGGATTGCCATGGAACTGTCAATGATGCCGTGGACCGTGCCCCGGCGCGAATTCACGACGCTGCCGGCGGCAGGCCGGCATCTGCAGGCCGGCGTCGGCGCAGCAGCAGGCCCGCCGCGACGCCGACCAGCGCCAGCCCGAGCGCCGGCCGGTCGCGCCAGCGCATGTAGGGTGTCACGCCGCTGCGCCCCTGCACCTGAGCGCGCAGCGCGCCGCGCTCGAATGCCGGCAGCACCTGCTCGACGCTGCCGTCCGACGCCACCACCGCGGTCATCCCGGTATTGGTCGCGCGCAGCATCGGCCTGCCGGTCTCGAGGGCACGCATGCGGGCGATCTGCAGGTGCTGGGGCTGGGCCAGCGAGTCGCCGTACCAGGCGAGATTGGAGAGGTTCAGCAGCAGCGTCGCGGAGGTGGCCGCGGCAGCGATCTCGGCACCGAACAGGTCTTCGTAGCAGATGTTGATCGCCACCCGCTGGTCGTCGAAGCGCATCGGCGGCTGCTTGTCGCCGCCGGGGGTCTGATCCGACATCGGGATGTTCGCCCACTCGTAGAACCAGCCGAACATCGGCGGCGAATACTCGCCGAAGGGCACCAGATGATTCTTGGCATAGCGCTGGCCCGCGCCGGCGCCGATCGCCAGCGCCGCATTGTGGATGGCACCGTCGGCCTCGCGCACGAACACCCCGAACACCAGATCGCCGCCGTGCCCCCCGACCGCATCGCCCAGCGTGGCCAGGTAGCCGCCGGGCAACTGCCCGGCGAGCATCGGCACCGCGGTCTCCGGCAGCACGACGAGGCGTGCCGGGTGATCCCGCACCAATTGCAGATTGACCCGCAGCCATTGCACCTGGAGATCGGCGCGCCACTTCAGCGACTGCTCGATGTTGGGCTGCACCAGCGACACCGAGATCGGCGCACCGCTCGGCGCGGTCCACTCGCGCCCGCGCAACGACCAGCCGCCGGCGGCGAGCGTCAGGACCACGACCAAGGCCGGCAGCGGCGCCCGCGAGCGCCAGTCGGCGAGCCCGAGGGCGGCGCCGGCAAGGACCAGCCCGAAGCCGATGCCGTACACGCCGACGACCGGCGCGTAGGGCGCCAGCGGGCTCGGCGGCACCTGGGAATAGCCCAGTGCGAGCCACGGGAAACCGGTCAGCAGGGTGCCTCGCAGCCATTCCGACAAGGTCCATAGCCCGGCCGCCAGCGCCACGTCGACGACCATTCGTCCACGCCGCAGCCCAACCCACAGCGCGCCGACGGCGGCCGGATAGCAGGCCAGGTAGGTGCAGAACAGGATTACCGCGGTCGCGGCCATCGGCGCCGGCATGCCACCGTAGCGGTGGAGGGCCACGAACAGCCACGACACGCCGCCGAGGAAGAGGCCCAGGCCCCAGGCCAGGCCAGTCGCGAAACCCCGCTGCCACGACCGCTGCCCTGCCAGCAGCGCGAACAGCACCGCGATCCCGGCCAGCGGCAGCGGGAACAAGCCGTAGGGCGCGAAGCCGGCCACGGTGGCGAAGCCCGCGACCGCGGCCAGCGCGAGCGAGGGCAGCATCACTCGCTTTCTGACGCGACCGCTTCGGGCAGCTTCTCGATCAGCAGCGTATAGACCCGCCGACTGTCGGCACGGAGGACCTGGATGCGCAGGTTGTCCATCGTGACGATCTCGCCGCGCTTGGGCAGGCGCCCGAGGAACTTGATCACCAGGCCGCCGACGGTATCGACCCCGTCGTCGGGGTAGGCGGTATCGAAGGCGGCGTTGAAATCCTCGATCTCGGTGGTCGCCTTGACCCGGTAGCGGCCCATCTGGTCGAGGCGGATGTTGTCCTCGGTCTCGTCAAAATCGTATTCGTCCTCGATGTCGCCGACGATCTGTTCGAGCACGTCCTCGATGGTCACCAGCCCGCACACGCCGCCGTACTCGTCCACCACCAGCGCCATGTGGTTGCGGCTGATGCGGAACTCGCGCAGCAGCACGTTGAGGCGCTTCGACTCCGGCACGAACACCGCCGGACGCAGCATGTCGCGCAGGTTGAACTCGCGGCCGGCAAAGAAGCGCAGCAGATCCTTGGCCAGCAACACGCCGATGACGTCGTCCTTGCCGTCGCCGACCACCGGGAAGCGGGAATGGGCGGTCTCGATCGCGATCGCGGCGATCTCGTCCATCGGCACGTCGAGATGGACGACATCCATCTGGGCGCGCGGCACCATGACGTCGCGCACCTGCATGTCGGATACCTGGAGGGCGCCCTCGATGATCGACAGGGCATCGGCATCGACCAGATTGCGGTCGAACGAGGAGTGAAGGAGGGCGAGCAGTTCCTCGCGGTTTTCCGGCTCCCGGGACAACAGGGCGCCGAGGCGGTCGAGCAGACTAGGTCGACTGGGGGAACTATCCATGGGTCGGGTTGATGAGGAATGGGCGATGGGCAATGGGCACGAGGCGCATTGCCCATGGCGCATCACTCACGGTCCATGGACTCCGTCGTTGTCGCCGGCGTACGGATCGCCGACTCCCAATCCCGCCAGTATCTCCGTTTCCAGGGCTTCCATCCGGAGCGCGTCCGCTTCGCTCTGGTGGTCTAAGCCCTGCAGGTGCAGCATACCATGCACCACCAGGTGGGCATAATGGTCGGCCAGGGCCTTGCCCTGGCGCGCCGCCTCGTCGGCGATCACCGGCACGCACAGCACGATGTCGCCTGCCAGCGGCAGGCCCGGCGGCAAGGGCATGTCGTCACCCTCGCCATAAGCGAAACTGAGGACGTTGGTGGCGTAGTCGCGGCCGCGGTACTGCCGGTTGAGGGCACGCCCCTCGGCCTCGCCCACCAGCCGGATCACGACCTCCGCATCGCCACGCAGGGCCGCCCTGCACCAGCGCAGCAGCTGCCGTCGCAGCGGCACACCGGCCGCGAGAGCGCCACGCACTGCCCGCTGCACCGACAGGCTCAGCATCGAGGCTAGCGCTCCTGCGGGCGCGGCGCCGCTTCCTCGCCGGCCGCGTCGAGGGCTGCCACGCGCTGCTCGTAGGCGGCGACGATGCGCGCCACCAGCGGATGGCGCACCACGTCCTCCTTCAGGAACTCGGTGACCGCGATGCCGCGCACTGCGTAGAGCACGTCGCGCGCCTCGCGCAGGCCGCTGACCTGGCCCCGCGGCAGGTCCACCTGGGTCAGGTCGCCGGTGACCACCGCCTTGGCGCCGATGCCGATCCGCGTCAGGAACATCTTCATCTGCTCGGCGGTGGTGTTCTGCGCCTCGTCGAGGATGATGAAGGCGTGGTTCAGGGTGCGCCCGCGCATGAAAGCCAGCGGCGCGATCTCGATCGCCCCGCGCTCGAACAGCTTGCCGACCCGCTCGAGCCCCATCAGGTCGTAGAGCGCGTCGTACAGCGGCCGCAGGTACGGATCGACCTTCTGGGCCAGGTCGCCGGGCAGGAAGCCGAGGCGCTCGCCGGCCTCCACCGCCGGCCGGGTCAGGATGATGCGCTCGACGTGCTCGCGCTCGAAAGCGTCCACCGCGCTCGCCACCGCGAGATAGGTCTTGCCGGTGCCGGCCGGACCGATGCCGAAGGTGATATCGTGCTCCTGGATATTGCGCAGGTAGGCAATCTGGCGCGGCGTGCGACCGTGCAGCTCCGACTTGCGCGTCAACAGGGCCGGTGCCGGCTGCGCGGCCTGGCTGCGGTTGGCGAGTTCCACCAGCCCGAGCTGGATGTCGTCGACGCCGAAGTCATCGCTGGCGATCTCGTAGAAGTGCTCGATCGCACGGCCCGCCTGCTGCACCTGGCCGGCCTTGCCGCGCACCGTGAAACGCTCGCCGCGGCGCGCGATCTCGACGTCGTAGGCGGTCGCGATCTGGCGCAGGTTCTCGTCCAGCGCGCCGCACAGGCTGGCCAGGCGCTGGTTGTCCAGCGGCTCCAGCACCACTTCCAAGGTCTTCGCCAATCAGCTCTCCCGGGTCACGACTTCGCCTCGCAGGCTGTGGGGCAGCGCCGCGGTGATCGTCACGTCGACGAATGTGCCCACCAGGCGCGCCTGGCCGGCAAAGTTCACCACCCGGTTGTTGTCGGTGCGCCCCGCCAGCTCGTTCGCGTTCTTCTTCGACGGCCCCTCCACCAGCACCCGCTGCAGCGAGCCGACCATCGCCGCCGAGATCACCGCCGCCTGCTCGTCGATGCGCTTCTGCAGGCGCGCCAGCCGCGCCAGCTTGACCGCCTGCGGCGTGTCGTCGGCCAGATCCGCCGCCGGCGTGCCTGGCCGCGCACTGTAGACGAAGCTGAACGAGGCGTCGAAGCCGACCTCGTCGATCAGCCGCATCGTCGCCTCGAAGTCCGCCTCGCTCTCGCCCGGGAAGCCGACGATGAAATCCGACGACAGCGACAGGTCGGGCCGCGCCGCCTTCAGCCGGCGCGCCAGAGACTTGTACTCGAGGGCGGTGTAGCCGCGCTTCATCGCCGCCAGCACCCGGTCCGAGCCGGCCTGCACCGGCAGGTGCAGGTGGGACACCAGCCTGGGCAGCCGGGCATAGGCCTCGATCACCCGCGGCGTCATCTCGCGCGGGTGCGAGGTGGTGTAGCGCAGCCGCTCGATGCCGGGCACGTCGTGGACGCACTCCAGCAGGAAGGCGAAGTCCGCGGTCTCGTCGCTGCCCGGTGCCATCGGCGCCCGCCAGGCGTTGACGTTCTGGCCGAGCAGGGTGATCTCCTTGACGCCCTGGGCGGCCAGCCCGGCGACCTCGGCGAGCACGTCCGCCAGCGGCCGGTAGATCTCGTCGCCGCGGGTGTAGGGCACGATGCAGAAGCTGCAGTACTTGCTGCAGCCCTCCATGATCGACACGAAGGCGCTCGCCCCCTCGACCCGGGCCGGCGGCAGGTTGTCGAACTTCTCGATCTCCGGAAAGCTGATGTCCACCTGGGCCCGCCCGGAACGGCGCCGCTCGTCGATCAGCTGCGGCAGCCGATGCAAAGTCTGCGGTCCGAACACCAGGTCCACATAGGGCGCCCGCGCGACGATCGCCGCGCCCTCCTGGCTCGCGACGCAGCCGCCGACGCCGATGATCAGCCCGGGCTTGCGGCTCTTCAGGTGCTTGACCCGGCCGAGGTCGTGGAACACCTTCTCCTGCGCCTTCTCGCGCACCGAGCAGGTGTTGAACAGGATCACGTCGGCGTCCTCAGGATCGTCGGTGGTCTCGAGCCCCTCGCTCGAGCCCAGCACGTCCGCCATCTTGTCCGAGTCGTACTCGTTCATCTGGCAGCCGAAGGTGCGTATGTACAGTTTCTTCATCGATCGGACCAGGCCGGTTTGCCGTCGCGCACAGGTACCAGCGCCCCCCTGCACGAACCCCGCCAGCGCTGCAAAAGTCGCGAATACTCGTTCAATGGACGCCCCAAGTCAACGCAAGTTTCTGATATTCCAACAGATAGCCCGCAAACGGGATGATCGTTTCGGCGGCCCGCCGGGCGGCCCCCGCGTGCTTGACCGCGCGCGAGCGCAGCGGCTATTATCGCCGGCTTCGTGGTGATGTAGCTCAGACGGTTAGAGCGATGGATTCATAACCCATAGGTCGGCGGTTCGATTCCGCCCATCACCACCAAATAGATTCAAGAACTTAGCCAAGCCAACAGGCTTGGCTTTGTTGCTTTTTGCGAACCATGTAGCCATGGTGTAGCCGTTTTCCCATGATGTAGCCATCTTGGAGCCGGCAAATCGGAGCCGAGCTACGACGGGTCCGGCTAGAGTAGCCTTTCTGACGTTCGCGCCAAGGTGAGCAATCCTCGGCTCCATTTTCCGCGGCGATGCGCGACAATCAGCGTGCGGACCGCGCCCGCCGAAGACTGCCCAACCCCGCTTGAATCAGTACAAACCCTGTACTGCCTAGTAGGTCTCGGGCTGCGGCATGCGGCGCGCAGTTCGCGCCACCCGTCTGGATGCCGCCTTGGCAACCGGTGCCACGACCGACCTATTCCCGAAGACTCAAGCGCCGGAGTTCCCGGCACTCAACTGCGTCCAAAGCCCCGGAGACTCGGCCAAGCTCACGAGAAATCCCCTCCAGCCCTGCGGCGGTCAGCTCAATGCACTCAGCCCGCAATCGCCAGAATTTTCGCCAATGCATCCCCTTCGGCTTCCAGCCAGTGCCGTTAAAGATGCCCGGCCGCCAGCCCAGGCGCTTCCGAATCGCATCCACCCGGCGGATGGTTCGGTAGTTGTCGCTTTCGCGCTGCACCGGATAGGCGAGTTGCCGGCAGTGGCGGCAAACGAACCGTGCCCCGCCATAGAGAATTGCCACCCGCCGTCCACACTTAGGACAAAGAAACCACGGGCGTGCGCCCCCATACGTGCAGTTCGTCCAGCTCAGGTGCACGGGGTATGAGTAGCTCCGTCGCTCGCCTTGGCAAATGGCGGAATAGCGCAGCGCGAGCACACCGCTTGTCGCTTCGGCAACGATTGATGCTCGCACCTCGTCGCCCCGATACCAGTTCCACCGCCCGAGATAGCCCGGCTCCAGTACACCGGCTTTGTGCAACTTCCGCACATCGAGCTGTCGGTAGTCGCTCGTAAATTGTTTCCCACCGCGGCGACCGCTGCCGAGTCCACCCATTGCGCACTCCGTTCGATTTTCCGAAATCAATAGAGAGGTTCATCCTCCAGGCGTACACCGATTCGACTGCAGGTCGCGCCAGTAAAGGCGCATGCCCTGTCCCATGGCGCTCGACATCCGCGTACCGGAACGTTCCACCCGCCCCGCTGCGTACCCGCACGGACGAGCGCCTAGATGAACCTGCGGGCCCGCCTTGCGTTTCCCCGGACCATCCCGCGATTCCCGAAATGTCCCGATTCGGGAACCCCGGTCCATCCCGCGATTCCCGCGCCCCCTTTAGGGGGCGGGAACGTCGGGGAGTCGCGGGACGGGAAAGGCGGGTGGGTCACGGGAGCCACAGAAAACCCTCCTTCATGATGACCAGACCGCGCGCCACAAGGCCGGTGAGGGCTTGCCTGGTGCGCTCCGTCTGGCGCTTTTCCTCGCACAGCAAGCCGGTTCGCAGCTTCCCTATGGCGTCATCCAGGCGAACGGCCGGCCGGCACATCGGCAACTCCTTGGGGGCGCCTTCCGGCCTCACCTCCCCGGCGGCCTTGAGCATGTCCTTCAGACCCTCCCAAATGAGTCGCTGGTTGCCCGCTTTCGGCGGCAGCGCACGCTTGACCATCGCGGCTTCGTCCTCGACCGGCTCGACAACGCACGACGTGACGGGCTCGCCGTCGTCATCCTCGCCGAGTTCCACCACCCGCAGCCGGAACGGGACGAACTCGCCATCGGCGCCGTCCTTCGACTTGGCGAGTTTCCAGCTTCGGGCGTCGCCATCCCGCTGCACTTCGATGGCGGCATCGAGCGCAGCGAACAGGCTGCTGTGCCCGCGAAGGCCCCGTGTCGAGTCCTTTCCCGTGTGATGCACCAGCACCACCACGCCACCGATGGCGGCCTGCAACCGCTTGGCGCCGTCGATGATGCGGCCCATGTCCTCGCTGGCGTTCTCGTCGGCCCCCGGCGCGGAAGCGTTCAGCGTGTCGATGATGGCGATTCCGCGCGCGGCCCCCGCGGCCTCGATGGCCTCGGCGAGCGCATCGAGGTCGCCGGTCTCGAGAATGCGCAATGGTGCGGTGATGAAACGCACGCGCTCACCCGCATCGGCGCCGTGCTCCGCCCGATAGGCTTGCACCCGGCTCGCCAACCCGGCGGCGCCCTCCAGGCCGACATAGACCACCGGCAGGGGCAGCGTGCGGTGCCCGAACCACGGCAGCCCCGCGGATACCGCCATCGCCGCGTCCAGGATGACGAAGGTCTTGCCGCAGCCGCTCGGGCCGTAGATTGCCGCGATGCCTTTGAGCGGCAGGACGTGCTTGATGGCCCACCTAACAGGCGGCATCGCGGCCAGCTCGGCGGCGGTCAGCAGCGGAAAGCGCTCCGGCGGGCATTTGGGATGCGCGAGCAGCGCCATCAGCGCGTCGGCGCCGCGCTCGTGCATCAGGTCGTTGGCGTCGTAGTTGGGCGGCGAGCCCGGGGGCATTTCGACCCATGCAGCCCGGAGCGCCTTCGCGGCGCTAGCGCAGTGGGATTCCTTGCCGGCGTCGGCAACGAACACCGTGCGAGCGGCCGGGTAGCGGTCCGCAAACTCGCGCGCCACCGCCTCCATGCGACCCGCGCCAAAGGTCACCACGGCAGCTTCGCCCGTCACCTGGTGGCACGCCCAAGCCTGCCCGATGCCCTCGCAGACGAAGATGGTCTGTCCCTCGCCCGGCGGCGCCAGCTTGCCGACCATGAACGCGCCTGCCACCGGGCGGCCCGGCGCGTTCAGCTTCTTCCCCTTGCCCGCCGGAATGAATTGAGCCGTGCTCAGCGTGCCGTCGAGTTTCCAGGCCGGGACCATCAAGGCACCGTCGAGCGCCTGCCCTGCGAGCGTGGCGGCGCCACGATAGACCCTCAGTCCGGCCGGATTCCCAGCTTTGCGGACGATGTAGGGATGCGCGGCGTCGGCCGGCCCTGCCGCCTTCCACACGGCGTCGACGTCGAACCCACTCCGACCCGTCGCCTCCTGCGCCCTTGCCCGCCGGTGCGGCTTGTGCAGCGGGACGGGTGTGTCGCCGCGCCATCCGGCCTCGCGCGCCATCGCGAACAGCGTGCCGGCCTTGATGCCGCCGGCCGCGTCGATGGACTTCCAGACGGCGTGACAGTCCGCCTCGCCCTGGTAATTGCCGGCGCCCGCGCTCCAGCCGTGGAAATCCTCAAAATCGAGGCCGGCTGCCTTGGCGGCCATTGCTGCCCGCACCCAGGATTCGCGGTCGGCGCCAGCGTCGAGGGCGAGGAGCGCGGCACGAGCGCGTTCGATTTCGTCGCCATTCATCATTAGCGGCCCTCGCGCAGTCGCAGCGCGGCGGCGGTCGCCGGGTCTTGGCGGTCGAGGGCGTATTCGGTAATGGCGCTGCGGCAACCGGGACGATGGATGTCTCGCTTGATGAAGCGCCAGCCGTCATATTCCAGGCTTTTGATGGACGCAGCGAGACGCCAGCCATGTGGGTAGGCGGCCTGATTCTGCGGCGCTCGCAGCATGGCTTGCAGGGCCTCGTCAGCGCGCGTGCCAGCCTTGGGCCACCGGGCCGGCATTGCCTTGGGCAGCATTTCCGGAAAGAGGTCTCTCGCGATAAAATGGCGGCGCGGTTCCAAGGCGCTCGCATTCACTTCGGTGGGGCGGGCGCTTGTCATTTCGAGCCCTCGCCGTCGCTCAGAATGCGCGCCAGCGTGTCGCTCGGCCACAACAGCCGAGCGGCTTTTCCGCCCGGGAGTTTCTGAGGTTGCACGCCGTAGAAATGGCCGTGACGCCAATACGAAGTGCGAATGCTTGCCGGTTTCCAACCACCCTGCTTGGCGAGCGCAGCGGTCGATATGTACTGTTGGTGCATGACGCTGGATACCTCGTGTCTATCTTGGAGGTTCCAGCCTCGGCCGGAAAAACAATGGGCAAATCCCTTGGAATTCGCCTTACTTTCAATCAGTTATGATTGGAAAAACGTCCCCGCCGTTTGATTTCCGGTTTTTCCGATTTTTCTGGCATTTGGCTTAGTCGGGCGGCGGCGGCTGCCATCCTCCATTCGCCGATGGGCTCAGGGCGAACCTCACGATGTAATCGGGTCCGATGCGCTTGTTGCCCTTCGTCACCATCTTGTCATCGCGCCACAGGCGAGCGGCAATTTCGCTTGCAATGCCTCGCTTCTCCGGGCGCTTGTTATTCGCCAACTCCCGCAGCCAGATGTTATCGGCATGCTCCCGGGCGCGGACTATCCACGGTTCGGGCCCCTCAACGGAAACCGACTCTTGTTCTTCGAGCACATGGGGGCATGAGGAACCGCCTCGATGCTCCACCGCCCAATGCAGGCTAGGTGGGCACTCAATCCCTTGTTCCCGGGCTCGTCGCAGCCACTCCGAAAGATGGTGAAACGTGCGCTCCACACCGGTTGTGCGCATTTCTTCCAGCGTCAGCAGACGGCGCGCCAACGGTGGAACATCAGTATCGGGACAGGGAACACCGAGCCTGTTCAGCAGCTCACCATCACGCGTCAGCAGGAGCTGCGCGGCTTCGAGCGCCGAATGCCCTGCCAATTCGGCAGCCTTGTCGAACTCGTTGAACGCGGCCGAGTATTCCAAATCACGCTCTGCGGCACTCGTGGGGTCGTGCATGTAATCCCATCGCGCCGCCAGGCTTCGGCGCTGCTCTTCGTCCAACTCGTCCCATGGGCTTGGGAACAAGTCGCTCCTGACACGATACCGTTGCCAGGCCGAGAGTTGATTCAGCGGCTTGTCAAACGAGCTTTCCAGTGCGCCTATCAGACTTTCAAAAGGTCTCGGGCCGTCGAACAGCGCCTCGAAGCCCTCTCGGATGCAATCACGAAGGTCCAGTGGGACAAGAGGCGAAAGATGCAGTTCGTCACTTTCGTAACGGAGCTCACCACCACCGTCCTCCTCATCGGGACCAACGTCGTCCGTCAGTAGGGAGCGCGTGCGAGAAAACCACGATTGGAACTCCTCCAGCCATACAAAGACTCCCGCTGGCAGCTTCGCAATGGCCTCGTCCTTCCACCTTGCATAGCCCTCCAAGTGGCTGCACTGTTCAGCCTTCAGCTTCTCCGAAAGCGCATCGAGTTCGATGACAAATTGCGGCCACTGCGCGGGAGCGACCCGCCGAGCAACGCCGTCGACGATTTGAAAGGTGTCAAACGGTTTGCTTCGGTAGAACCCGTCTTGATGGGCGGCAACAAGTGCCACTTCGTCGGGCGGAAAGGTTAGACATCCCATCCTTCTGGCGCCCCGCGACAAATGGAAGGGCCCGCACGGGAATGGCCCGACGGCCGTCGATAGTGATGACGACATCCATGAAATGCGCTCCTTCTGGCGCTCCTTCGTTCGGGTGCCCGCCCCGGGCCGGTGAAGGTGGCCGGCTTTCCCTCCGTCGAGGTAGGGGCAGGCATGACAGCTCCCGGCACCGCCGGGCCGAAAACTGTCAGGCGGCAACCGCCCGATGCTCGACGGTCACGCGCGGCGATAGACCCGCCGTCGTCGCCATGTCCATCAGCATGTCCAGCGAAAAGAGTTCCAGGCGTCCGCGCACCAAGTCGGAGACGCGGGGCTGGGTCACGCCCAAGAGCGCGGCGGCAGCCGATTGGGTGAGCGCCTCAGCCTTCATCCACTCTTGCAGCGCCATGGCCAGCTCCGAGCGGGCGCGCAGGCTCGCGGCCTGTTGCGGCGTGTCGGCGATGGCATCCCAGACACTAGCGAATCGTTGCCCTTTCATCACTTTCCCCTCATCAGTTCCTTGTAGCGCCGTCGGGCCGTTTCGAGGTCGTCCCGGGAGGTCTTTTCGCTCTTCTTCTGGAAGCAATGCAGCACATAGACCGCATCCGCCAGCTTCGCCAGATAGACCACCCGGAAGGCGCCGGCTCCATCGCGAATCCGTACCTCCCGGCAGCCCTGCCCGATGCTCGCCATCGGCTTCCAGTCGTCCGGCTCCAGGCCACGCTGGACCTTGTCGAGCTGAAAGCCGGCCTGCTGCCTGGCCCCGCTCGGGAAGGCCCGCAGCACATCCAGGGAATCCCCGAGGAATTCGATGGGCTTGCATCTCATCGCTTAGTATATAAGTTCTTGTATTGGTTCGCTCAGGTGCGCACCAGCCGCAGCGCGGCGGCACCCTCGGCGGATTGCTCGATACCGGCCTGTTCGAGAATCCATACCTCAATCTTCGTGTGCCACTGGCGCAGCAGGTCGAGCGGCCGCCGGCGGTAGTGCTTTTCCGCGGTGGCGCTCGGCTTGTGCCCCATGATTTGCGCGCTCACGCCAGCCGGGCATTCCACCCACTCCGCCAGGGTGCCGAAGGAGCGCCGCAGGCCATGCAGGGTGAGGGGCGGCAGGCCGGCGGCAGCCAAAGCCTTGTTGTGCCCGATGCGGGGCTCCCGGAGCCGCCCGGAAGCGGCGCTCGGACTACTGAACACCCATTCGTTCCGCCGAGGCAGTTGCGCCAGCAGCACGGCTACATGGGGCGTCAGCGGGATGGTGCGCTCGCCTTCCACCTTGTCGCGGATTGTCATGCTCTTCCATTGGAAGTCGACATCGTCCCACCGCAGACCGGCCAGTTCCTCCCGACGGGCGCCCGTCAGCAGCAAAGATTGCAGGTAAGCGGCATGCACCGGGTTCGCCAGTTTGCGGACGTGTTCGAACCACAAGGGCAACTGTTCGCGCTGCAGGCAGTCGTCCTTGGCGGCCTTCTTCGGCAGTTCATCGCGCGCCAGGCGGGCGGCGCAGGCGTCGGCGTGGGTCTGCCCGCGATATTCGGGCCGGTCGGCACACCAGTTCAAGAAGGCGCGCAGCAGGCCATAGGCAAGGCGGGCATGGGTCGGTCGGTGCGCGGCTTCTTCCTTGAGCCAGGCGCGCACCCGGTCGGCGTCGATTTGCGCCAGCGGCAACAGCAGCAGGGGCCGCAGCGCGCCGGGCAGGGTCTTGTCAAGTTCGCCGGGCCTGCGGCCTCTGGTGCGCCGCTCGCCCCCTTCCTTGCTCACCGTTTCATGGTCGGCCAGATGCCGGACGCTCCACTTCGCCCGGCGGGCGGCGATATAAGCGTTCCATGCTTCCAGCGCTGGGGCTTCGGTGCGGCGTGCTTGCTCACGCCTTGCTGCGGCAGCGGCGATGCGCTCGCGCTTATCCTCGCGCGGGTCGATGCCCTGGTCCACCAAGGTTTGCAGCCGGTTCGCCTCGGCGCGAGCATCGTCCAGATTCCAGGCGCGCACGTCGCCGATCGTCACTCGGACGGTTTGCCGGTTCATCTTGGCCTCGAAGATGAACGCCTTGACGCCCGCTGTGGCTCGCACGGCCAAGCGCGGCGCGACGGTATCCCACATGAAGACCTGCTTTACCCCAACAGGCAGAGCGAAGCGGCGGATGCGGTCGGCGGTGAGGCGTTCGCGGTTCATTTGGCTTGCTCCAGAGGTCCGGACTTACCTTCGAGGTGCGCCAAAAGGCTCTCCGTGTAGCCACGGTGTAGCCAAATTCTACCGATGCCGGTCTATTGCTGTCTATCCGCCAGAGAGGCGCAATCGGGACTATTCCCTGTGTTTACTGGCTTTTAGCCATTTTCATCGATATCTGTCTATGGTGGGAGAACCGGATTTCCATCGGATTCATAACCCATAGGTCGGCGGTTCGATTCCGCCCATCACCACCAGTTTCGACGCCGAAGCCTCCGCGCTTCGGCGTTTTTTCGTCGACGGGCGATGATCACGTCGCGTGCAGCACGCACCATTCGCGTCGGTCCGGGCGCGGTGTCGCCAGCCATTCGTCGATGAAGTGGATCTGGTTGGGGTCGTGCAGGATCGGCGTGTGGCCGGTGTCCGGCACGTGCATCAGCTGCAGCTGGCGGCCCTTCTTCATCCGCGCCAGCGTCGCCGGCAGCAGCGCGTCGGACTGCATGCCGTGGATCACCAGCACCGGGCAGCGCACCTGCTGCCACAGTTGCCATTGGTCCAGGTTCTCGGCGGCGTCGCGGCGGTAGGCCTGCAGCGCGCGCACGTCGTGGCGATAGATGCGGCCGCCGTCGGCCTCGGACCAGCGGGTCTGATGGTAGCTCAGGTGAAAGCGGATCTCGTCGCCGGCCGGGCCGAAGTTGCGCTGGGCGGCGCCGATCCTGCGCAGCAGGTCGGCCGGATCGCGGAACACGTAGTGGCGCGCCAGCGCCTCGGCACGCCGGCTGCGCCGGCGCTTCGGCATGAACGGGCCGATATCGTTGAGGATCAGGCGGCGCACCCGGCGCGGGTGGCGGGCCGCCAGCGCGATGCCAGCGCTGCCGCCGAGCGACGAGCCGAGCAGGTTGACCGGCCCGCCATCGAGGTGGTCGATCAGTTGCCGCAACTGCTCGACGTGGGTCTCCGACGAGTAGTCCCGCTCGTCCACCAGCCAGCCCGACGCACCGCGGCCGACCCAGTCCATGCACACCACGCGAAATCGCGTCCGCAGGGCATCGGCGAGAAAGGCGAAGCGCATCGCGCTGTTGGCGACGCCGCCGCAGCAGATCAACAGCGGCGCGCCGCGCCGTCCCCACTCGAAATAGGCGGTGCGCACCCGGTAGGGCCGCCGCATGCGGCGCGGCGTGCCCGGCTGCAGCCGGGTCGGGTGCTCGTAGTCGAAGTAGCCGGCGACGAAGTGACCGTCGAAGCGGGCCACGGTGGCCTCCGCCAGGCACAGGTAGTCGTACCAGTTGCGCAGCCGCAGCGCCCCGCCGTCGCCGGCGCGGACGTTCAACCGACGCCCCCGCGGTTCCTGACGCGCTCCCGCTCGCGCTGGCGCAGCACGTCCACCATGACGTTGAAGGTGCGCGCCAGCTGGCCCAGCTCGTCGCGACCGCTGGCCCGGACGCTGGCGGCGGAATAGTCGCCGCCGCGCAGCGCGTCGGCGGCGGCGGTCAGTGCGCGGATCGGCCGTGACAGCGAGCGCGCGAAGAACACCGCCACCAGCACGAACAGCGCGCCGACCAGGGCGACGCTGGCGAGCACGTTCGAGAACAACTGGTCGAGGGGCGATTCGAAGTAGGCCCGCGGTTCGCTGACACCGACCACCCAGTCGTGCCCCGCCACCGGCGCGTAGCCGGCGATCTCGGCCACGCCGCTGATGGTCGACCGGTAGGCGATGCTGCCCGGCGCCGCGGCCCCGATCATTGCCGCTGCCAGCGCCGGCATGCCGAGGTCGTCGATGCGGTCGCGCCGGAAGCGGCGATCGGCGAGGATCGCGGATAGCACCGCGGGTGCGAGGGGCTGCAGGCTGTGGTAGAGCAGTTCGCGGTCGCCGTGGTAGAGGACGACGCCGTCGCCGTCGATCAGCAGGGGCTCGCGGCCGCCGGCCTGGCGGGCCCGCGCGAGGATCCCGTCCACCACTTCGCCCTTGACCCGCAGCACGATCGCACCGACCACCTCGCCGGCGCGGTCGCGCGCCGGTTCGGCGAAGAAGATGCCGGGTTCGCCAGCGACCGCGCCGACGATCACCCCGCTGACATAGGACCGGCCATCCATCGCCTGCTGGAAATAGTCGCGGAACGCGAAGTTCCTGCCGACCACGGCCGGATCGCTCGACAGCACGATCGTGCCGCCACGGTCGTAGGCCATCGCCAGCTGCACGTCGGGGTTGGACCGCGTCAGGTCGTCGAGGCGGGCCTGGGCGCGACCGCCCGGCGGCTGCGCGCCGGGCACCTGGGCGAGATAGGACACCAGTGCCTCGTCCGAGGCCAGGTAGCGTGACAGCTTGCGATTGTCGGACAGCAACTGGGCAACCCGCGCCGCGAGGCTGTCGGCGAGCTGCATCAGGTTGCGCAGTTCGCCGGCGCTGACCCGCTCGGTGCTCGCGGTGAGGTTGTAGTGGGCGGTGATCAGCATCGGCGCGAGGGCTGCGAAGACCATCGCCACGGTCATCTTCAGCGACAGCGGCCAGTTGCCCGGATGCAGCAGGCGCCGGCAGCCTTCCGCCAGCCGGCTGATCAGCGACTGGCGTCGTTGCAGGCGGCGCGGCGCCTCGTCGCCGGCCGCCAGCGCGTCCGGCAGCGCCATCGCGGCCGGATCGGCCGCGAACAGTGCACGACGGAAGTCGGCGACGCTCTGCGGGCGGTCGGAGGGCTGCGCGGCCAGTGCCCAGTCGATCGCCCGCAGCAGCTCCGGGCTGAAGCGCGAGGCGCCCCGCGTCGCCGCGGCGGCCATCGGGTCGCTGCCGCCGACCCGCAGCGTCGCCTCAGGTGGCTTGTCGCCGAACACCATCCAGTACAGCGTCGCGCCCAGCGCGTAGATGTCGGTCCACGGCCCCTGGTTGCCGCTGCCGTACTGCTCGATCGGGCCATAGCCCGGCGTGACCATCGTCAGCTCGCCTTCGCGCCCGCCGTTGGGTCCGGCGGAGCCGAAATCGAGCAGCACCAGCGATCCGTCGCCGGCACGTACCGAGATGTTGTCGGGCTTGATGTCGCGGTGCATGAAGCCGGCCCGGTGTACGGTCTCGAGGCCGTGCAGCAGGGGCGCCAGCAGATCCAGCAGATCGCGCTCCTGCATGCGCGCGTGATCCGGCCACCACTGGCTCAGCGATTTCCCGCGCTCGTACTCGAGCACCATGTAGGCGGTGTCGTTGGCCTCGAAGAAACGCGCCACGCGCACGATGTGGGGGTGGCGGAAGGCGGCCAGCGTGCGCGCCTCGACCAGGAAGTTCTCGAGGCCGCGCAGGTAGAGTTCGAGCCGGCGCGCACCGCGGGCGCTGACGCGCTGGTCGGCGAGGCGATGGGCGATCTGCGACGGCAGGTATTCCTTGATCGCCACCCGCGCGTCGAGGTGGTTGTCCGAGGCCAGGTAGGTGATGCCGAAGCCGCCCTGCCCGAGCACCTGCTCGATGCGGTACTCGTGCAGCCGATAGCCGGACGGAAGGGTTTCGCTGGCGGCCGCGGCCGCGCTGACCAGGTTCGCGCCCGGCGGCGACGCCTGGGCCGCCAGCACCACGGTCTCGTCGCCGTCGCCGGACGCCGCCAGCCGCGCCGACGACAGCAACGGGGCGAGCCGCGCCATCGCCCGCGTGCGATCGTCGTCGTGAACGCCCGGCGCGGCGAATGCCCGCGCCACTCGCGGCAGCACCCGGGTCGCATCCGGGTCGCCGAGGACGACGGTGGCGTCGTCGTCGGGCGCCCGGCGCGCCTCCGGCGTTTCCCCGGATCCGGCGGCAGCGGCATTCACCGCGCCACCTCCGCGTCATCGATCAGATCGGCATAGTCGAACATCGCCAGCGGCGGCGGCAGGCCGAGGCGCCGCGCCACCGGGAGATTGACCGGCAGCGTGAAGCGGCTCAGGGTCTCGACCGGGATGCTCGCCGGCGGACGCCCCTGCAGCAGGATCTGCTCGGCCTTGTAGGCGGTGAACTGGCCGACGCTCGCGTAGCCGGAGACCACCCCGGTCAACGCCCCCGCGCGCACCAGCGCCTCGGTGGAGGCGAAGCTCGGCAGGCCGATCTCGGTGGCCCGCGCCAGCAGGTCCCGGGCGACCGTGGTCAGGAACGAATCCGGCGGCAGATAGAGCCACTGGGCACCGGCCTGCTGCAAGGCTTCGACCAGCCGGCCGGCCTGCGAGCCATCGGGCCGGCCGTCTCCGCCGAGCGGAAACGGGCGGGCCAGCACCGCGAAGCGATCGCGCTCGCCGAGGGCCTCGATGCCGGCGACGACGAGCCGCGAGTTCTTCTCGGTCGGCGTGTAGATCAGGCCGACCGTGTCGAAGCCGCGGTAGCTCGCCATCGCGCGGATCTGGGCATCGAGGGGCGCCATGTGGCTGACGCCGGTGACCGGCCGCCCCGGCGATGCCATCGCCGGCACCAGGCGCGCGCCGACCGGATCGGCCACCAGTGTGAAGACTGCCGGAATGTCGACGACGTGGCGCTCCGGATCGACGCCGTCGAAGGGGCCGAGCACGCCCAGGCTGACCGTGGTACCCCACGTGTAGACCAGGTCCGGGCCTTCGCGGCGGATTTCGGCGACCACCGCCGGCAGCCGCGCCGCATCCCGCGCGATGTCGTGCCACAGGATCTCCGCCGGGATGCGCCGGGCAGCGAGATAGGCCTCGAAGCCGTCCTCCACCGCCGTCCGGCCGCGATAGGTCACCGCCGAGATCCGCAGCCGGCGAGCGGGCTCGCGCCCGGCGATGGCGAGCCCCGGCCAGGCCATCGCGGCCGCCGCCGTCAGCACCAGTCGTCTGCGCGTGTTCATCGATCCGATCTCCCCGATCGCGGTTTCAGACCGCGGATTGCACCGCCGCAAGCGGCGCCCGTGCCCTCGCCAGGACGACGCCGCCGACCAGCGCGCAGGCCATCGCGGCGAGGCCCAGCACCGAAAAGGCACCGGCAAAACCGAGCGCCGACAACAGCGCGCCGGCCACCAGCGGCCCGGCGACGTTGCCCAGGCGCTCGAGCATCCGGTAGGCGCCATACACCGCATCCACACCGTGACGGGCGACCTCGTCGCGGCACAGTTCGCCAACCAGCGCCGACTGGGCCGAGATCGCCAGCGCCTGACCGAGCCCGAGCAGGCCGACCAGCGCCAGCAGTCCGGCCTCGTCCGGCATCGCCGCGGCGGCCAGCACCCCCGCCCCGGTCAGGCCGAGGCCGCCGGCCACCAGCGCCAGCCGGCGCTGGAACGCGTCGCCCTGCCGTGCGGCGAGCGGCACCAGCACCACCATCAGCAGGCCGTAGAACATGATCAGCCGCCCGGCGGCCGCCTGCCCGTGCCCCAGCTCGACAACATAGAGCGGCACCAGATAGAACAGCACGCCGATCAGCAGCACCTTGGCGGGAATAGCCGCGAACAGGGTCAGCACCGCGAAGCGCCGGTTCACCAGCAGCCCGATCAGGCCGCCGAGGCCGACCGCGGCGGTCGCCGGCCGATGTCCGGGAACGACGGGCAAGGACGACATCGGCGCCAGCGCCAGCACGCAGAACCCAGCCGACACCGCGAAGGTCGCACGCTGGCCGACCAGGTCGGCGAGGATGCCGCCGATCGACGGCCCACACACGGTGGCCGCCATGATCGCGCCGACGAACACCGCGAAACCGCGGGTGCGACCACCGCTCGCGGCCTGTTCGAGCACGTAGCCCTGGCCGGCCGCGAACACGATGCCGTAGCCCGCGGCGCACAGCGAGCGCCACACGACGAGATCGACGAGACCTTGGGCGAGCGCGCTGCCGGCAAAGCCGGCGGCGCCGATCAGCCCGCCGGTGATCAGCGCGCGGCGGCGCCCGACGCGCTCGCTCCAGCGCCCGAAGGCCGGCTGGCCGACCGCGACGATCAACATGAACAGCGCGATCGGCAGCCCGACCACCAGCGGTGCCGCGGCTTCGCCGCCGCTGGCGGCGAGCCGGCCGACGTAGGCCGGCAGGCACGGGCGGGTCAGCTCCTCGGCGAGAATGAAGGTGAATAGCGGCGCCCGGATGCGCATCAGCGCCGCCTCCGGGGCGCCCGGCGCGGTGCCGTCGGCGTGGCGCACCAGCTCGGCCGCGAGCACCAGCGCCACCAGCAGCACCACCGCCACGTCGACACGCATGTCGACGATCAGGCCCCGCACGAAGGCCGGATCGATGCCGAACACCAGCGCGCCGTAGCGCTGCCCCTGGTCGGCGAGCGGTACCAGCGCGCGCCCCGCGCCGGCGCCGGCGCCGGCAGCCACATCGGCGGGCACCGGACCGTCGGCGAACACCACCGCGCCGTCGGCGTCGATCGCCGCGACGAAGGCCAGCTCCGGATTGTGTTCGCGCAGCTCCCGCATCGCCTCGTCGACACCGTGCAGCGACCGGTAGGCGAAGCCGGCGTCGCGGGCCCGCTCGACCAGGCCGGCCAGGCCGCTGCCCAGCGAGGCGGCCTTGCGGACCGCCTGCGGCACCAGTTGCTCGCTGAACGCGCGCTGAGATTCGACGCCGAAGGCGGCCATCGCCAGCACCAGCGGCAACAGGCAGGCGGCCGCCAGGGCCCAGCGCGCCCGGGGTCGGCCAGCGACGCTGTGCCGAGTCAGCCAGCTGACGGCGAACATCGAAGCCAGCGCGGCGAGCCCGAAGCACGCCGCGGCGGCACCCGCCAGGCGGCGGTCCGCGGCCGTCATCGCGGCCGCGAGCTCGCGCTCGACGTAGTGGAGACCGAAATGACCGATCAGCAGTCCGTAGCCGGTACGCAGGCTGACACCGGCCACAGGTCCTTCGTCCGCTGGCGCCGACCACGCCCCCTCGCCGGCGGCCTGGGCTGCGCGTCGCACGTCGACCGACACGTCCGCACCGACACGATCCGCCCGCGAACTCGCGACGATGCGGCCCTGTTCGTCGAACACGTCGATGCGATCGACCAGCGGCTCGGCCTGCCGATGGCGCTCGAGCAGCGCCGGCAAGGTATCCAGGTCCTCCAGGCTGAGGCCCAGACCCTGGGCACGCTCGACGCTTCGCGCGAGCTCGCGGGCGGCCGACACCACCCGTGCCTCGATGATCTGGGACAGGCCCTGCTCCAGCTTCGCGCGGGTCAGCACGGTGGCCATCAGCGCGCCGAACAGGCAGACCACCAGCGCGACTGCGAGCAGCCGCCGGGCGCCGGCCTCGGCCGGGGCCGACTCCGTGATTTCGGGCATCGCGATTACCGGACGATATGACCCCTCAGATTTCGGCAAGGCGTCGGCAGTCTTTATCGCTTTCGGCGCCTGACCATCGACGGCGGCTGACCGATCGTGGCAAGGTTGTCGGCGTGACGACCGTCGAGGAGCCCGCAGCCATGCCCCGCTTTGCCGCCAACCTGACGATGCTGTTCAACGAGCTGCCGTTCATCGATCGCTTCGCGGCCGCGGCCGAGGCCGGCTTCGCCGCGGTCGAGTACCTGTTCCCGTACGAATGGCCGGCCGAACAACTGGCGGAGGCGCTGGCGCGCCACGGGCTCGCGCAGGTGTTGCACAACCTGCCACCCGGCGACTGGGGAGCCGGCGAGCGCGGCATCGCCTGCCATCCGGGGCGCGTCGGCGAGTTCCAGGAGGGTGTCGGGCGGGCGATCGAATACGCCCGCACGCTCGGCTGCCCGCAATTGAACTGCCTGGCCGGCATCGCGCCGGACGGCGAGGATCCACAGCGACTGTGGCAAACCTTCGCCGACAATCTCGCCTTCGCCGCCCGCGAGCTCGACAAGGCCGGTCTGCGCCTGCTGATCGAACCGATCAACACCTTCGACATTCCCGGCTTTCTGCTCAATCGCACCGAGCAGGCGGTCCAGATGCTGGAACGGGTCGGCGCCGGCAATCTGGCGATCCAGTACGACATCTACCATGCCCAGCGCATGGAGGGTGAACTGGCGGCGACCATCGCCCGCCACCTGCCGCGCATCGGCCACATGCAACTGGCCGACAATCCGGGCCGCCACGAGCCCGGCAGCGGCGAGATCAACTTCGGATTCCTGTTCGGCGAAATCGATCGCCTGGGCTACGATGGATGGATCGGCTGCGAGTACAGGCCGGCCACCACGACGCTGGCTGGGCTCGGCTGGTTACCGCAGTAGACGACAGCGGCGGCGCAAGGAGGTGATCGCGATGGCGAAGATCGGCTTCATCGGACTCGGCATCATGGGCAGGCCGATGGCCGGCCATCTCATTGCAGCGGGTCACGAGCTGTTCCTGCACAGCCGCAGTGGCGTACCCGCGGAACTCGTCGAGGCGGGCGGCAAGGATGCCGGCTCGCCGGCCGGCGCAGCCCGTGCCGGCGACATCGTGTTCACGATGGTTCCCGACACCCCGGACGTGGACAAGGTGCTGTTCGGCGACGACGGCGTCGCCGCCGGCCTCGGCGACGGCAAGGTGGTGGTGGACATGAGCTCGATCTCGCCGGTGGCGACCCGCGATTTCGCGGCACGCATCAACGCCCTCGGCTGCCAGTATCTCGACGCCCCGGTCTCCGGCGGCGAGGTCGGCGCAAAGAACGCGGCACTGACGATCATGGTCGGCGGCGAGCAGGCGACCTTCGATCGCGTGCTGCCACTGTTCCGGACGATGGGCAAGAACGTCACGCTGGTCGGCGGCAATGGCGACGGCCAGATCACCAAGGTGGCCAACCAGATCATCGTCGCGCTGACCATCGAGGCGGTCGGCGAAGCCTTGGTGCTGGCCGCCAAGGCCGGCGCCGATCCGTCCCGGGTGCGCGAGGCGCTGATGGGTGGCTTCGCCAATTCGCGCATCCTAGAAGTGCATGGCGAACGCATGATCAAGCGCAGCTTCGATCCGGGCTTCCGCATCGAACTGCACCAGAAGGATCTCAACCTGGCGCTGGCCACCGCCCGCGAGCTGGGCGTGGCGCTGCCCAATACCGCCACCGCCCAGGAGTTGTTCAATGCCTGCGGCGCCCAGGGCGGCCGCGGCTGGGACCACTCGGCGATGGTCCGCGCACTGGAGATCCTCGCCAACCACCGAATCGCGGACTGAGCGCAGCGGCCGGCGGTGGACCCACGCGCGATCCTGCGGGAGATGTTCGACGCGGCCGTGCACGCGGCCCGGCCCGAACGCTGCATCCCGCCCCACCTGCCGGCGCCGCCGAGCGGCCGGACCGTGGTGATCGGTGCCGGCAAGGCGTCGGCGGCGATGGCTGCCGCCGTCGAGGCGCACTGGCCGGGGCCGCTGTCGGGACTGGTCGTGACGCGCTACGGCTACGCAGTGCCGTGCGCGCGCATCGAGATCGTCGAAGCCGCCCATCCGGTTCCCGACCAGGCCGGCCTGGCGGCGGCCCGCCGCATCCTCGCGATGGCGTCCGGGCTCGCCGGCGACGATCTCGTCATCTGCCTGATCTCCGGTGGCGGTTCGGCACTGCTGCCGCTGCCGGCCGACGGCCTCGACCTGAACGCCAAGCAGGCGATCAACCGCGAGCTGCTGCGCTGCGGCGCCACGATCACCGAGATGAACTGCCTGCGCCGCCACCTGTCGGCGATCAAGGGCGGCCGACTGGCGGCGGCCTGCCACCCGACGCGGGTCGTCAATCTGCTGATTTCGGACGTGCCGGGTGACGATCCGGCCGACATCGCCTCCGGCCCCTGCGTGGCCGACCCCAGCACCTGCCGCGACGCGCTGGCGATCGTCGACCGCTACCGCATCGCGCTGCCCGCCACCGCCCGCGAGTGGCTCGAATCCGGCGCCGGGGAATCGATCAAGCCGTCCGACGCGCGCCTCGCCGGGGTCGAGACCCACCTCGTGGCGACGCCGCAGATGGCGCTGCTCGCCGCCGCCGGCGTCGCCGCCCGTCACGGCATCCGGCCTCTGATCCTCGGCGACAGCCTGCAGGGCGAGGCCCGCGAGCTCGGCCGCGGACTGGCCGGCATCGCGATGCAGGTGGCGCGCCATCACCAGCCGGCACGGCCACCCTGCGTACTGTTGTCCGGCGGCGAGACCACCGTGACCCTGCGCGGCGACGGCCGTGGCGGTCGCAACGTCGAGTTCCTGCTGGCGCTGGCGATCGCCCTCGAAGGCCAGGCCGGCACCTGGGCGCTGGCAGGCGATACCGACGGCGTGGACGGTGTCGAGGAGATCGCCGGCGCGACCATCGCACCCGACACGCTGGCCCGTGCCTGGTCGGCCGGCATCGACCCGCGGGCGAGCCTGGACGCCAACGACGGCCACGGATTCTTCGCGGCCCTCGGCGACGCCGTGGTGAGCGGGCCGACGATGACCAACGTGAACGACTTTCGCGCCATCCTGGTGCTATAGGGGCCCGCCGGCATCGGCCCGGCATATCGCCGAGGCGGCCATTTATTGATACGCTCCGCGCTAATGACGATGTCGGCGATACCGGCGCCGCGCCGACACCCATCCGCAATGCCGCAGCCACGCCCAATATAGATGAAAGCCGATGACTTCCGGGACATCCTGCCGCAGTTCCTGAGCCACGCGAACGCAGCCATCGCGATCAAGGATCTGGATGGCCGCTATTTGTTCGTCAACGACGCCTTCGCGCGTTACGCCGGCACGCCGTGCGACCAAGTCGTCGGCATGGTCGACGGCGACCTGCTGCCAGCGGAGCGGGCCCGGCGGGCCGGCACCGTCGAGCGCGACGTGCTGGCTTCCGGGCGGGGCGCCACGGACAGCGAATGCTTCCTCGACGACGGGGAGACGATAGCCTTCGAGGTGGCCCGGTTTCCGGTCTTCTGCGGTCGCGACGAGCCCGTCGCGCTCGGCCTGATCGCCATCGAGATCGGGGCGGGCCAGCGCGAGGTATTCGACGCCGAACGCGCGTTGAAGGAGGCCCAGGCGGCCAACGCCCAGCTGCGCAGCGCGATATTCACCCTCGAGGAACTGGCCAGCACGGACCGCCTGACCAATGCCTGGAACCGCCGCCGGTTCGAGGAGACGCTCGAGGGCGAGACCCATCGTTCCGCCCGCTACGGCCATCCGCTGTCGATGCTGCTGATCGACGTCGATCACTTCAAGCGCGTGAATGACCAGCACGGACATCTCGAGGGCGACCGCGTGCTGGTGTCGATCAGCACGCTGGTGCGCACCATCATGCGCAAATCCGACTCGCTGACGCGATGGGGCGGCGAGGAGTTCATCGTGCTGATGCCGAACACCGGCCTGGGCCGCGCCCAGGCCACCGCCAGGCGCATCTGCGAGACCATCGCGGCAACCGACATCGAAGGCATCGGCCACCTCACGGTCAGCATCGGCGCCGCCGAGTATCTGCCGGCGGAGGCCGCGGACGAATGGATCGCGCGCGCCGACCAGGCGATGTACCTGGCGAAGCAAGGGGGCCGCAACCGGGTCGAGGCCGACACGCGACGTTCCCTGACCCAGAACCATGTCGAGCATCTCGAAGGAAATTTCGTGCAGTTGGTGTGGAAAGACGCCTTCTCCAGCGGTCATCCGCTGATCGACAGTCAGCATCGCGGGCTCTTCGAGCGGGCCAACGAACTGCTCGACGCGATGCTCTCCGGTCGGCCGCGCGACGAGGTGCTGGTGGTCATCGAAAGCCTGCTGTTCGACGTCGGCAAGCACTTCCGGGACGAGGAATGGATCCTCGGCGCGCTCCATTTCGACTGCCTCGCCGATCATCGCCAGAAGCACGCGAAACTGATGTCGCGCTGCCACGCGCTGGTCGAGGAGTTCGAGGCCGGAATCGTGCCGCTCGGCGAGCTCTTCGAATTCCTCGCCCACGAGCTGATCACGCGCCACTTCCTCGGTGCCGATCGCGAATACTTCTGGCTGATCCCGGAGGGGTCCGCGCACCTGCCGCCGCCCGAGTAAAGCCCGCCCCCCCTCCACGGTCGCGCGACATGTCGGCCTCGTCTTTTCTGCAGAAAGGAAATCGACCTATAATTTCTGCAGAGGAGGTCTGCCATGGGATCGGGCGAACATCTGGTCGGCCAGCGGCCCGCCGCTGCCGAGGTGCTTTCGAAGGCAGTGACGCGGGCCGCCGAACGTCTCGCGGTTCCGCGCCAGCTACTGGCGCGGGTGCTCGGGCTGAGCCCGGCCACCGTCAGCCGGCTGTTCGCCGGCCACTACCGACTCGATCCGCGGCGCAAGGAATGGGAGTTCGCCCTGCTGTTCGTCCGGGTGTTCCGTTCGCTCGACTCGATCGTCGGCAGCGAATCGGCCGCCCGGCAATGGCTCAAGGCCAGCAACCGGGGCCTCAACGGCCGTCCGTTCGACCTGATCGGCAGCACCGAGGGCCTGGTCCGTGTCGTCCAGTACCTGGACGCCTCGCGCGGTATCGTCTGAGTCGGATCGCTGGCGCGGCATCGTCTGGCGGGTGGTCGAGGCCCAGCACACAGCCGCGACGATGAAGCTGGTGGATTCGGCGGCCGAACAGGATCTCCTCGAAGCGCTGCTCGACGGCGGCAAGCCGGCGTGGCCCGAAGACACCCTGGACCTCGACTACCTGCTGGCGACCCCGTTCCGCTACCCGCCGCGGGCCGGCGGCTCGCGATTCCGCGCCGAAGCCGATCCGGGCGTCTTCTATGGCGCCGGGTCGGTGCGCACCGCCTGTGCCGAACTCGGCTACTGGCGCTGGCGCTTCCTGCGGGACGCGCCCGAACTCGGGCGGGTCGAACCGGTCGCCCACACCGCGTTCCGGACCCAGCTCGATACCCGCGCGGTGGATCTGCGCGCCACCCCGTTCGATCGCGACGACACGATCTGGCGCCACCCTTCCGACTACGGGCCGTGCCAGCACTTCGCCCGTCAGTGCCGCCAGTCCGCACTCGGCGCCATCGTCTATGCTTCGGTGCGCGACCCGCTCCCGGGCTGGTGCATCGCCGTCCTCGAGCCCGCCGCATTCGCGCGCCCGCGCCCACTGGCCGGCAACCAGACCTGGTGGCTGGCGGTCACCCCGGACGAGGCCACCTGGCGCAGGCGCCAGCAATCGCTGGTGGTGGACATGCGCCGCTGGCGAGACGATATGGAGGGATCCCGATGAAGCGCCTTCTCGGACTCGGCCTGCTGTGGCTCGTCGTCGCGCCGGCACCAGCCGGCCAGGCCGACGTCGTCAACGCCGAAGCCCATTGCGACAGCCGGCGTGTCTGCCGCTTCGACGTCACGGTCCGCCACGACGACGAGGGCTGGAACCACTACGCCGACCGCTGGGACGTGCTGGCCCCGGACGGCCAAGTGCTGGGCAGCCGGGTGCTGCTGCACCCCCATGTCGCCGAACAGCCGTTCACGCGCTCGCTCGGCGGCGTCGTCATTCCGCCGGAACTCGAATCGGTGCGGATCCGCGCCCACGACAAGCTCCATGGCCACGGCGGCCGCGAATTCGTCGTCCGCCTGCCCTGAGCGGCCCGCCGGCGGTCACAGCGCATGGCAGGTCAGGCACAGGGTCTTCGGGTCCTGGCGCAGGAAGGTCTCGGTGGCGACCACCGAATCGACCGGCGGCAGCGCATCGTGGCAACTGGCGCAGATCACCTGGCGGTCAGGCCCGAACACCCGCGGCTCGGCGTCATCGGGGCTGCCGTCGCGGTCATCGTCGAAGAACCAGAATTCATTGGTGCAGCCGTCCGGCTGCCGGAAATCCCGCCCGATGGGCAGGCTGCGCCCGATCGGATGATGATTGGGCCGTTCGGCCTCGGTTGGCGGTGCCGGCACGTCGATCACGCACTGGGCTTCGGCACCGGCGGAGATCGCGAGCGCCACCGCCAATGCGAGCGCGAGGCGGCCCGTCGCGCGTCGCACCGGAACCGACCGGCACGCCGAATTCCTCGGAATCATGCAGTCATTTTAGTGGTCCGCTCCGCAAATGCCGGCACGCGAAGGGGCGCGTCGCGGCCCATCGCGGCATTGCTTCGTCCACGATGCAGGGAGCGGTCGCCGTGGCCCGCGCCTTGCCACGAGCCCCGATGCATCACTTTCCTCATGTCCCTTGATTGACGAAGCAGACCACGAGCCCGGACGCTTTCGCCGGGCCCGCCGGCGACCTTGATCGGCGCTTCGTCACCCCCATCTGAAACGGTGACCAAGTGCTGACGGAAAGACCACCATGCCCCGACACAGTCTGATCCTTCCCTGCCCGTCCTGCGACTCGCCCAATCGCGTGCCGGCCGAGCGCCTCGGCGACGCCCCGAACTGCGGCAAGTGCCACATGCCGCTGTTCCTGCACAAGCCGATGGCCCTCAACCAAGACAATTTCGACGTCCATGCCGGACGCGCGGACCTGCCGCTGCTGGTGGATTTCTGGGCATCGTGGTGCGGCCCCTGCCGGATGATGGCACCGGCGTTCGAGGAAGCGGCGCGCATCCTCGAGCCGCAGGTTCGCCTGGGCAAGATCGACACCGAGGCGGAAAGCGCCCTCGCGGCACGCTTCGGCATCCGCTCGATACCCACGCTGATCCTGTTCCGCGGCGGCCGCGAGCTTGCCCGCCAGGCCGGCGCGATGAATGCAGCGGGCATCGTCCAGTGGGTACGCGCGCAGAGCCATTGACCAGCCCCTGAGCGGACACCTCGGCGCCGCGACCGCGGCATCGGCGAGAGCCCCCGTCGCTGCGGGTGTGGGTAATTTCGGCGGCGATCCGGAGCGGGCCGCTCGCGATCGCGGGCGCTGGCCGCCGGTGCCCCCTGCCTTCGCGCCGCCCCATCGTGCCGAAGGGCCCGGCTGTCGGCCAGGCAGGGCGTCCGCGAATCCGCTCGCGCCCCGGCTCGCCGGCGCCCCGCGCGCCGATCAGGCGTCCGGGCGGACGGCCACGTCGCCGCGCCGCGGCCGCGGATCGCGATTGCGGGCTAAAATCGGCCCCCATGTCACGGGCGCGAGAGATCCTGCAGCACGTCTTCGGCTACACCTGCTTCCGCGGCCAGCAGGAGGCCGTGGTCGAGCATCTGGTGGCCGGCGGCGACGCGCTGGTGCTGATGCCCACCGGCGGCGGCAAGTCCCTGTGCTTCCAGATTCCGGCGCTGCTGCGCCCCGGCACCGCGATCGTCGTGTCGCCGCTGATCGCGCTGATGCACGACCAGGTCAGCGCGCTGCGCGAAGCCGGCGTGGCCGCCGCCTACCTCAACTCGAGCCAGGGCCAGGAAGAAGCCTGGGCGACCGAGATGGACCTGCGCGAGGGGCGCCTCGACCTGCTCTACGTGGCCCCGGAGCGGCTCCTCGCCGGGCGCACGCTGGCGATGCTCGAGGCCCTCCACCGCGACCGGGCGATCGCGCTGTTCGCGATCGACGAAGCGCACTGCGTCGCCCAGTGGGGGCACGACTTCCGGCCCGAGTACCTGCAGTTGTCGGTACTCGCCGAGCGCTTCCCCGGCGTGCCGCGGATCGCGCTGACCGCCACCGCCGACGCCCGCGGCCGGGAGGAGATCGCCGAACGCCTGGTCCTCGGCGATGCCCGGCGATTCGTCTCCAGCTTCGACCGGCCGAACATCCGCTACCGCATTGCCGACAAGGACAGCCCACGCCAGCAGCTACTGGCCTTCATCCGCGACGAGCACAAGGGCGAAGCGGGCATCGTCTATTGCCTGTCGCGGCGCAAGGTCGACGAAACCGCCGCCTTCCTCGCCGACCAGGGCATCGCCGCCCTGCCCTACCACGCCGGCATGACGACCGAGCTGCGCTCCGCCAACCAGCTGCGCTTCCTGCACGAGGAAGCCACCGTGATGGTCGCGACGATCGCGTTCGGCATGGGCATCGACAAGCCGGACGTGCGCTTCGTCGCCCACCTCGACCTGCCGCGCTCGATCGAAGGCTATTACCAGGAAACCGGGCGCGCCGGCCGCGACGGGCTACCGGCCGAGGCGCTGCTGCTGTGGGGCGCCGGCGACGTCGTGCAGCAGCGGCGGATGATCGACATGAGCGAGGGCAGCGAGCCCTTCAAGCGCCAGGCCCGCAGCCGCCTCGACACCCTGGTCGCGCTGGCCGAGACCACCGGCTGCCGGCGGCAGATGCTGCTCGCCCATTTCGGCGAGGCGTCCGAGCCCTGCGGCAACTGCGACACCTGCCTGGCGCCGCCCCAGACCTGGGACGCCACCGAAGCCGCGCGCAAGGCCCTGTCCTGCGTCTATCGCACCGGTCAGCGCTACGGCGCCGGCCACCTGGTGGACGTGCTGCGTGGCGAGGCCAGCGACAAGGTGGTAGAGCGCGGTCACGACCGGGTCAGCACCTTCGGCATCGGCGCGGACGTGGATGAGAAGACCTGGAAGAGCCTGTTTCGCCAGTTGATCGCACGCGGCCTGCTGGCGGTGGACCACGAGCGCTTCAATGCGCTGGTGCTGACCGAGACCTCGCGGCCGCTGCTGCGCGGCGAGACCGCCCTGCAACTGCGCATCCCGACCGCCCGGCGCAAGCCCCGCCGCGAGCCGCGCATCGTCGGCCGCGACGCCCGCCACGATGCCCTCTACGAGAAGCTGCGGGCGTGGCGGGCGGAGACCGCCCGCGAGCGCAATGTGCCGGCCTACGTGATCTTCCACGACGCGACGCTGCTCGAGATCGCCCAGCAGCGGCCGGCTTCCCTGGATCAGCTATCGCAGATCAGCGGCGTTGGCGACCGCAAGCTCGAGGCCTACGGCGGGCCGCTGCTGGCCCTGGTCAGCGACGAAGCCGCCGCCTGATGCCGCCAACCGCGTTGCCGGCATGACAAGGCGTCGGCCCGCCACCGGCCTGGCCCTCGGACCAGCGCTGCAGAGCGGCCATCCGGGCGCGGGCCGGGCTATCCTGTCGGCCTGTGGACCGACGGAGGCCGCCGCGCCGTGAAACCGCTTTTCGACCGCAACATGCTGCACGTCGGCTGGCTCGACGGCGACCACGTCTTCGACGTCGACATCGTCTGGCGGGCGTTCGTCAGTGGCGGTCACCTGTACTGCGCCGCGAACCGCGAGTGGCGCGGCAGCCGCCACGGCAGCGCACTGCTCGACCCGGCCGGCCTGATCGTCGCATGGCACGAGGGCGAGCCCCCGCGGGCGGCGCGCCGACCCTCGCCGGCCGCGATGCCCGCGGTGCCGGTCGGTCCGTTCCGTCCGAAGCGCCCGATCGCGCCGCGCCGTCCGCTGTTCCCGCAGACGCCCGTCGAGGAATGGTCGGCGTTGCGCTGGCAGCAGTGGCTGATGCCGGCGCCGCCGGCGGCCGCGACCGACGAAGGTGAGACTGTGGAAGGCGAGGCCGCCGAGGGCGAGGCCGCCGCCGGCGAGCCACCCGACGGGGACTGACCGCGGCGGCTGGCGTGCTCAGGGTCGGCCGGAGCGGATCGCGTCGGCGAGGGCGTCCATCGCCTGCAGATG
The DNA here is from genome assembly GCA_020445745.1 of Rhodocyclaceae bacterium. Classification (GTDB taxonomy): domain Bacteria; phylum Pseudomonadota; class Gammaproteobacteria; order Burkholderiales; family Rhodocyclaceae; genus Cognatazoarcus. Next base: position 60,214 of record JAGRGB010000124.1, read on the forward strand.
CATGCCGTCGACATGGCTCACCATCAGCGTCGGCACCCGGGCGAGCGGGTCGGCGACCGTTTTCTTTTCCAGATCCCCCGCCAGCGGCGACAGCTCCAGTGCCCGACGCGGCAGCAGCGTCCAGCCGAGGCCGGCCGAGACGCAGCCGATGATGCCTTCGAGCGTGCCCATCTCCATCACCGCGGTGGCCGGGTGGCCGCAGTGCCGCTGCCACTCCAGTGCCCGCGCCCGATAGGCGCAGCCCTCGCGGAACAGGATCAGCGGCAGGTCGTCGCGGCCGGCGTCGCCGATCAGCACCAGCTCCTCCTCGACCATCGGCTCGCAGCGCAGCTTCGGATGGGCCAGCGGCCCGGCGACGAAGGCGCAGTCGAGCTGGTGGGCGAGCACCCGCTCGACCAGCGCCGCCGAGGTGTCGGTCGACACCTGCAGCGCTACCCCGGGATGGTGCTGGCGCACGACCTTCAGGCCGCGCGGCAGATGCAGCGCGGCGAAGGTCTCCATCGTGCCGATGCGCAGCTCGCCGCTGCCGGCGCCGACCTGGCGCACCGCGGCCTCGGTCTGGCGCGCCAGGCGCAGCAGGCGCCCGGCGTAGTCGAGCAGCACACGGCCGGGCGGCGCCAGCTCGAGGCCGCGCCCCTTGCGGAAGAACAGCTCGGTGCCGAGCTCTTCCTCGAGCCTGCGGATGCGGCTGGTGACGTTGGACTGGACCGTGTTGAGGCGCTTCGAGGCGGCCAGGATGCCGCCCTCCTCGACCACCGCGACAAAGGTCCGCAATGCGCTGAGCTCCACGACGATTCTCTCCTAAAGAAGATACTTATCAAATTTAATCGATTGTTGAGATACCACAAATCCGCTAACGTGGGCCATCGACCGACATCCTGCGCAGCCATGAGCGATTCATCCCGCCAACGATTCCGCGTCCTCGCCGCCGGCGTGCTGAGCCTGGTGCTGTGCATGGGCGTCGCCCGCTTCGCCTACACCCCGCTGCTGCCACTGATGCAGGATCAGGCAGGGCTCGGCGCGGCCGGCGGCGGCTGGCTGGCCGCCTGGAACTACCTCGGCTATCTGAGCGGCGCGCTGATCGCCGCCAACATCTCCAACCTGTTGCTGAAGGACCGCCTGTACCGCGTCGGCATGGTGCTGGCCGTGCTTTCCACCGCGGCGATGGCGGCGAGCACGTCGCCGGTGTGGTGGTGCGCGTGGCGCTTCGTCGCCGGGCTGTCGAGCGCGGCCGGCATGCTGCTCGGCACCGGCCTGATCCTGAACTGGCTGATCCGCCACGATCACCGGCCCGAGCTCGGCATCCACTTCGCCGGCATCGGCCTCGGCATCGCACTGTGCTCCGCCGCGGTAGCGATCATGAGCCACTGGTTCGACTGGCAGCGCCAGTGGCTGCTGTTCTCGCTCGCCGCCGCAGCCTTGCTGGTGCCGGCCCTCGCCTGGCTGCCGCGGCCGGAAGTCACGACCCAGACCCGCGGCGGCCAGCCGATGGTCGATGCGCCGCCTTCGTCGCTGTTCATGCGGCTGATGATGGCCGCCTATTTCTGCGCCGGTGTCGGCTACGTCGTCAGCGCGACCTTCATCGTCGCCATCGTCGACGCGCTACCCGGCCTCGACGGGCGCGGCGCGCTGGTGTTCCTGGTGATCGGCGTGGCGGCGACGCCGGCCTGCATCCTGTGGGACCTGATCGCGCGGCGCATCGGCATGCTGAACGCACTGCTGGCCACCGGTTGGCTGCAGATCGGCGGCATCCTGCTGCCGCTGGCCGGGGGCCTGGGCGCGGCGCTCGCCGGCGCGGTGCTGTTCGGCGTCACCTTCATCGGCCTGGTCAGCCTGGTGCTGACGCTGGCCGGCCGCTATTACCCGACGCGGCCCGCAAAGATGATGGGAAAGATGACGCTCTCCTACGGCGTCGCGCAGATCATTGCCCCGGCGATCACCGGCTGGATCGCCGAGGCGAGCGGAAGCTATGCCGGCGGCCTGGTGCTGGCGGCGGCGGCGATGCTGGTCGGCAGTGTTCTTCTGCTGGCACTGAAAGTGGTCGAACGGCGCGACCTGAGCCGGGCAGTGGTCGCCTGAGGCGCCAGGGATTCGGGAGGAGCCGATGCCGCGAGATGCGCTGCTGCAACGCCTCGGCGTCGAGCTGCCGATCCTGCTCGCGCCGATGGCCGGCGCCGGCGGAGCGGAGCTGGCCCGCTCGGTCGCCCGCGCCGGTGCGCTGCCGGCGCTGCCCTGCGCGATGCTCGACGGCGACGCGCTGCGCCGCCAAGTGGCCGAGGTTCGCGCCGACCACCACGGCCCGCTCAACCTGAACTTCTTCTGCCACCAGCCGCCGGCACCCGACGACGGCGCCCGGCGCGCCTGGCGCGAACGCCTGGCGCCCTACTACCGCAGCTTCGGGCTCGACCCGTCGGCGCAGGCACCGGCCGCCCTGCGCCGGCCCTTCGATGCGGCCAGTTGCGCCCTGGTCGAGGAACTACGCCCGGAGGTCGTCAGCTTCCACTTCGGCCTGCCCGACGACGCGCTGCTGGCGCGGGTCAGGGCAACCGGCGCCGTCGTCCTCAGCTCGGCGACGACGGTCGCCGAGGCGCGCTGGCTCGAGGCCCGCGGCGTCGACGCAGTGATCGCCCAGGGCCTCGAGGCCGGCGGCCATCGCGGCAGCTTCCTCGACGGCGACCCGGCCAGCCAGCTCGGCACCTTCGCCCTGGTGCCGCTGGTGCGCGACGCCGTCACGGTGCCGGTGATCGCCGCCGGCGGCATCGCCGACGCCCGCGGCATCGAGGCCGCCTTCGCCCTCGGCGCCAGCGCGGTGCAGCTCGGCACCGCCTATCTGCGCTCGCCCCAGGCGATCATCTCGGCACTGCACCGCGCCGCGCTGGCGGCCGCCGAGGCGCCGACCCAGCTCACCAACCTGTTTTCCGGGCGGCCGGCGCGCGGCCTGCGCAACCGGCTGATGGCCGAGCTGGGGCCGATCGCCGAGGTGCCGCCGTTCCCGACCGCCGGCCAAGAGCTGGCACCGCTGCGCCAGGCCGCGGAGCGCCAGGGGCTCGCCGACTTCTCGCCGCTGTGGGCCGGCCAGGCCTATCCGCTGGCACGCGAGGAGGACGCCTTCGAGATCACCCGACGGCTCGCCGGCGCCATCGAGGGCATGGCGCGCAATTGAACGGTCACGGCCGCGAGGCCAGCCGATGGATCGCCCCGCC
>JAGRGB010000125.1 GCA_020445745.1 Rhodocyclaceae bacterium
CGAGCCAGCGGATGGTGTTGATGTCGAGGTTGTTGGTCGGCTCATCGAGCAGCAGGATGTCCGGGTTGGCGAACAGCGCCTGGGCCAGCAGCACGCGCAGCTTCCAGCCCGGCGCGACTTCCTTCATCGGTCCGAAATGCTGCTCGATCGGGATGCCGACACCGAGCAGCAGTTCGCCGGCCCGCGCCTCCGCCGTATAGCCGTCGTACTCGGCGAATTTCGCCTCCAGCTCGGCGGCATGCATGTAGTCGTCCTCGCTCGCCTCCGGATTGGCGTAGATCGCGTCCTTCTCCTGCAGGCAGGCCCACATCTCCTCGTGGCCCATCATCACGACGTCGATCACCCGCTGATCCTCGTAGGCGAACTGATCCTGCTTCAGAAAGGCCATCCGCTCGCCGCTGTCCAGCACGACATTGCCGGCGCTTTGCTCGAGCACCCCGGCCAGGATCTTCATGAAGGTGGACTTGCCAGCACCATTGGCACCGATCAGGCCGTAGCGATTGCCCTCGCCGAACTTGACGGACACGTTCTCGAACAGGGGTTTGGCCCCGAACTGCATGGTGATGTTGTTGGCGATCAGCACTGCTCACTCCGGACAAAAACGCAAAGCCGGCACACGGGCCGGCACGATGCGTTCATTCTACCGCGATGCACCAAGGGATTGGAAAGCCGCCGATCCCGACGCCGCTACTGCAGACGGGACCGCTCGGCGATCCGCCGAATCAGTCGCACGGTCTCGATATCCGAGTCCTGGTAGGCCGACTTGACGTATTCGGCGAGCACGACACCGTCGCTGGCCGCGTTTTCCGCCAATGTCGTGCGATACAGGAAACGCAGGAAGAGGGCCATCGGGCTGGGTTCCTCGATGCTGATCCTGAGGCTGCCGCCGGCATGTCCAGCGGCCGGCTCGATCTCGAAACACATCCATTCGAGGGGCTCGAAGGTCACCCGGTCGCGCACCGTCGTGGTACCGAATTCGAGATCCCTGACCAGTTCCCGCTCGCCCCGCTCGACGATCCGGCATGCCTCGAGACCGGGCAGGAAGGCGGCCGGATCCTCGGCGCGGTACAGCAGTCCGAACCAGATCTCCTCCCGGGTCAGGTCGACTATCGCCGGGTTCGCGAGATCATTGATCTCGATCAGGTGCTCGAACTGCATCGCTCGCTTCGCCACCAGCTGGATCCATGGGGCCATTCTATGGCATCGCGGCGGACCGCAGCCAAGCCACGGCGGGCCCCATCCCGCCGCCGTCAGCCGTTGGCCGACGAAGGGTCCGCGAAAGTCCCTAGAATGGAGCGGCATCGTGCGCCATCCACAGTCGATCCACAACATGCCCACCGATTGTCCCCCGGACCGCCGGATTCCGGTCAGCGTGCTCAGCGGCTTTCTCGGTGCCGGCAAGTCCACGGTGCTGAACCACCTGCTGCGCCAGCCTCGGCTGCGTGGCGCGGTGGTGCTGATCAACGAATTCGGCGAGGTCGGCATCGATCACCACCTGGTCGAGGTCAAGGCCGAGCGGATGGTGCTGCTCGACTCGGGTTGCCTGTGCTGTACCGTGCGCGGCGAACTGCCCGGCGCCCTCAAGGATCTCTTCATGCGCAGCCTGCGCCGCGAGATCGCGCCGATCAGCCGGCTGTTGATCGAGACCACCGGCCTGGCCGACCCGGTGCCACTGCTGCACACGCTGATGGAAGACTTCTTCATCACCGAGCGATTCCGGGCGGACGGCATCGTCACCGTCGTGGACGCCATGGCCGCTGCGCGACAGCTCGATCGCCACCGCGAGGCCCTGGCCCAGGTGGTGGCCGCCGACCGGCTGCTGATCAGCAAGGTCGACTTGGTGGATGCGGCCACGATCGACGCCCTCGAGCGCCGGCTGGCCCGTCTCAACCCGACCGCCGACCGGCTGCCGGCGATCCATGGCCGGATCGATGCCGCCCAGCTCTGTGGGCTGGGACCCGACCAGGGCGCCGCCGATCCGGCGGCGGCCATGCGCTGGCTCGGCGCCGCACGCTTCGGCTACGAGCCACCGCGCTACCGCCCGCCATCGGCCCGAAGCGTCCACGACAGCGCCGTGACCAGCCACCTGTTGCGCTTTCGCGAGCCACTCGACTGGCCGAGCCTCGCCGAGGCGCTGGACGTCCTGCTGCAGGCCGCCGGCGAACGCATCCTGCGCATCAAGGGGCTGGTCCGTGTCATCGGTGTCGACGGCCCGCGGGTCATCCAGTGCGCCGGCAAGGTCCGCTTCGCCGCCCGCGACCTGCCGGCGTGGCCACCCGGCGATCCCCCCAGCGCACTGGTGTTCATCGTAGATGGCCTCGGCCGGGACTATCTGGTCAAGACCTTCGAGATGTTCTGCGAGGTCGGCGCCGAATGAGCACGGTTCAGTCAGCCGGTGCTGCCGCCAGCGCCGCCAGCGCCACCTCGTCCAGCCAGCGCCACTCGCCTTCCGGCAGGTCCTGCGGCAGCCACAGCCCACCGATGCGCAGCCGCTGAAGACGGGCGACATGACCGCCGGCTGCGGCAATCATGCGCTTGACCAGGTGATACCTGCCTTCGGTCACCGTCACTTCCAGCACGCGCGGATCGCGGATCCTGCAATCCACGGCGCTGAACGGTTCGGGTTCGTCATGCAGACGAACACCGTCCAGCAGCCGGCCCACGATCTCGGACCCGACATCTTCGTCGAGCCAGGCGCGATACAGCTTGGGCACCCGCTTCTTGCCGGAACTCCAGCGGTGGATGAACTTGCCATCGTCGGAGAACAGCAGCAAGCCACAGCTGTCCTGGTCGAGGCGGCCCACCGACTGGACGCCGCGACGGACCAGCGGCCACGGCAGCAACGTATAGATCGCCGGATGGCACTGGGGCTGGCGCGAACATTCGTAGCCGGCAGGCTTGTTCATCATCAGGTACGCCCGTTCCCGGTACTGCCAACGCTCGCCGTCGACCGCGAAGGCCAGGCCGTCGGTGGCGAAGTCGCGCTTCGGGTCGCCTACCGGCCGGTTGTCGACGCTGACCACGCCTGCACGAATCAGTGCCCGGCACTCCTTGCGGCTGCCGAAGCCCTGGCTATGGATGATCTTTTCCAGTTCCATCGACGGGCTCTCTTTTCATTTATTGTTTGTCCTTTAAAAGACAACAACGTTAACTATGCACCGCGGAATTCTGTGCACAACCGTGGATTCTTCTTTTGAAGCATGGACTTGAAGTGTTGACAGGATCGGGGAAAAGGGGTGGGAGCGAATGTGGGGCAATTGTTGATCGAAATCGGCAGCTACCTGGGTGGCCGACTTTCTCACAATGTTCCCACAGCCTGCACGCGTCGTTTTCCCCAGCCGGGCGCGGATAGCGAGCAGTGAAAAACCGGGCGCGGGGCCGCTGGGACTTGTTCTGCCGGGTTGTGGACAACTTCGGGGATATCGGCGTCTGCTGGCGTCTGGCGCGGATCCTGGCGGTCGAGCACGGCATCGCGACGCGCCTCGTCGTCGATCAGCCGGAAATTTTGCGCAGAATTGTATCAATTGAAGAAATTAACTCAATATCAAATACTTATAGAACAATTTCGGTCGCCGAGTGGTGTCCGTCGTTAACCCCTTCGACAGATACTAATGTCGCCGTCGAGGTTTTTGCCTGCGACCCTCCCGAGGAATACGTCAATGCCATGGCGAAGCTGCCCTGCAGCCCACTGTGGATAAATCTCGAGTACCTCAGTGCCGAGGCGTGGGTGGCCGGCTGCCACGGCCTGGTGTCGCGGCATCCGCGTCTCGGCCTCGACAAGCACTTCGTCATTCCCGGATTCGACGATGCCAGCGCCGGGCTGCTGCGGGAGGATGCCCTGGACGCCCGTCGCCACCGTTTCCTGTCGGACGACGGCGAGCGCGCCGCGTTGTGGCGCTCCCTCGGCGTACCGCGTCCCGTCCCCGGGGAAATGCGCGTGAGCCTTTTCGGCTACGAGAATCCGGCCGTGCCGCGTCTCCTCGACGGCTTGGCCAGCCTCACGCGACCGGTCACGGTGCTGGTCCCGGAGGGCCGCAGCGTCGCCGATCTGGCGCGGCGGCTCGGCGTGCCGCTGGCCCGGGCCGGCGACGCATGGCGGCGCGATTCGCTGTGCATCCGGATCGTCCCGTTCACCGACCAGCAGAGCTACGATCGTCTGCTGTGGGCCTGCCAGCTCAATCTGGTCCGCGGCGAGGATTCGCTGGTGCGGGCGCTGTGGGCCGGCCGCGCGATGCTGTGGCAGGCCTACCCCCAGGTCGACGATGCGCACCATGCCAAGGTTTCGGCCCTCGTCGCGCGGCTGCGGCCGTTTGTGGACCCGGCCGCGGCCGCCGACGTGGAAACGCTGTGGCGCCTGTGGAACGGGATGCCGGCGCCGGAATTCCCGTGGGGCAGGCTGGAGGGTGTGCTGCGGGCTCTGTCGGACGCCATCGATGCCTGGCGTGTGGTGTTGGCGAACGGGCCGGAACTTGCAGCGAGTCTGGCAAATCTGGCCGAAAGAACGTTAGACTGACAGGTTTATCGAACACACCCGCAGCAATGCGGTCCATAGGCAGGCTAAGCGCAATGAAAACCGCACAGGAACTTCGCTCGGGCAACGTCATCATGGTCGGCTCCGACCCGCTGGTGGTGCAGAAGGCCGAGTACAACAAATCCGGCCGCAACGCGGCTGTCGTCAAGATGAAGCTCAAGAACCTCTTGACCGGCGCGCCGTCGGAAACCGTCTACAAGGCTGACGACAAGTTCGAGGTGGTGATCCTCGATCGCAAGGAAGTCACCTACTCTTACTACGCCGATCCGATGTACGTGTTCATGGATGCCGACTACGAGCAGTACGAGGTCGAGTCCGACAACATGGAGGACGCCCTCAAGTATCTCGAAGACGGGCTCCCCTGCGCGGTGGTGTTCTACAACGGCAAGGCGATCTCGGTCGAATTGCCCAACAGCGTGGTGCGGGAAGTCACCTATACCGAACCGGCGGTCAAAGGCGATACCTCTGGTAAGGTCTTGAAGCCGGCCAAGATTTCGACCGGGTTCGAGCTGATGGTGCCGGCCTTCGTCGAGATCGGCGACAAGATCGAGATCGACACCCGTACCGACGAGTACCGCAACCGCGTCAAGTAAGAACTCGGGTCGCGCCCGGACGACCGTCGATCTCGTCCATGGCATCGGCGGCACCGCCGCCGAGTGCAAGACCCGAACCCCGGTCGTATGGCTCGCCCGGCGATCGCCCACAACGAGAACGAGAGGAGATCAAGACAATGACTATCCGGTTGCTGGCGACCACCCTGGCGGCGGTGTTGCTGACCGCCTGTACCCAGCAGCAGGACCATTCGGCGCAGCGCGCCCAGGAGGCCGCGTCGGAAGCGGTGGACGCTGCCCGCCAGGCTAGCCAGAAGGCCGCCGAAGCGGTTGGCAAGGCCGCCGAGGCAGTCGTCGAGGCCGGCAAGGCGGTTGGCGAAGCGCCCCCGCCGGCGACCAGCGAGCCGGCCGCGGCAAACCCGCCGCCGGCCAGCGCCGCGCCCGACGAATCTCGCGATGCGATGGAAGCGACCCGCGAGGCCGCGCAGAAAGTCATCGAACTGACACGACAGGCGGCAGCCCGGATGACCGGTCGCGACCTGCCCGCCGAGCCGGTCGACGAAGTGCCGCCCGAAAATGCCGAAGCCGCCGCGCCTGCGGCAGGCGGCAATGATGCCGGGCAGCGCCCTCAGGGCAACTGACGGGGCACCGGGTACTTGCGATTGAACGCGTCGTAGGTCTTGCGCAGACGCTTTTCGTCGTCGAGGCGCCCGTGTTCGGCTGCCGCTTCGATCAGGTGGCGGTGCATCAGGTGGAGCCGGTAAATGCCCCGCAGGTCACCCAGCAATTGTTGACCCAACTCCGCCGCCACGATCATCGGCAGGTCTTCGTGTAGCGCGATCACCTCGATCGTCGCCGCGTCCAGATCGACGAAATCCAGACAGTCGGTAAGGCTCAGCATGGCCGGCTCCCCCAAGTCGCGATTGACCATCACGACGCACCGTTGCGGTGCATTCTGAATCGTGATAGTGCATTGCGCGCACGTGCCCCGTTCTGCACTGACGCCCGCCGGACCGGCCTTTCCGCCGGCCCCGCTGTCGACACCCGTGTCCGGGCACTTCTCCAGGCGACAAGCCGAGCAATTCACGTGCCCGCCATGGCGCGCGACAGCAACGGTTCGCGGGGGCCACCGCGAGCCGGCAGGAGCCGCATAAGATTCTATCCTCAACCATCGACCCGCACAGCGATGTCTTTTCGCGACTCGAACAAGGCCGGCGCCGTGATCCGCATCCGCGGAGCCCGCCAGAACAATCTCCGTGATGTAGACCTCGACCTTCCCCTCAACGAGCTGGTCGTGGTCACCGGCGTGTCCGGCTCCGGCAAGAGTTCGCTGGTGTTCGATACCGTGTTCGCCGAGGGCCAGCGACGCTACGTCGAAACCTTCTCGCCCTATGCCCGGCAGTTCCTCGACCGCATGGACAAGCCGCGGGTGGACCAAATCGACGGCGTGCCACCGGCGATCGCGATCGACCAGACCAATCCGGTCAGAACCTCGCGATCCACGGTCGGCACGATGACCGAACTCGCCGATCACCTGAAGCTGCTGTACGCCCGGGCCGCCCACCTGATCTGCCGTCAATGCGGCCAGCCGGTGCGTCGCGACACCCCGGCCAGCATCGCCGACGATCTTCTCCGGCGTGCCGCAGCAGCCGGCGATCCGCGCCTGGTCCTGTGCGCCCCGCTGCGGGTCCCGGACAACTTCGACGAGGACGAGATCCGTGCCCTTCTCGAGCGCCAGGGCTACAGCCGCATCCATCGCCGCGATGGCGACCGCCTGGAGGTCGTCCAGGACCGCTTCCGGCTGTCGTCGGTGGAACCGTCGCGCTTGATCGAAGGCCTCGAGGCGGCACTGCGGCTCGGCCAGGGACGCGCCCATGTCCACGTCGCCGACGGCGATCACCCGCAGCTGTGGCCCTACAGCGAAGCGCTTCACTGTCCGCGCTGCGACATCGCCTACGCGGAACCGACGCCGAGCCTGTTCTCGTTCAACTCGCCGATCGGCGCCTGCGAAACCTGCCGCGGATTCGGGCGAGTGATAGGGGTGGACTTCGGGCTGGTGGTACCCGACGAATCGAAGACGCTGGCCGACGGTGCAGTCAAGCCGTGGCAGAGCAAGAGCTACCAGGAATGCCAGCAGGACATGGAACAGCTTGCGCGGCGCGACGGCATTCCCCTCGACGTGCCGTTCGGCGAACTGTCCGCCGATCATCGCCGCTGGGTACTGGAGGGCGACAGAAGCTGGCGGAGCTGGTCCGCGTCGTGGCCGGGGAAGTGGTATGGCGTGCGCCACTTCTTCGCGTGGCTCGAAACCAAGGCCTACAAGATGCACATCCGGGTTCTGCTGTCGCGCTACCGCAGCTACGCCGAGTGCCCCGCTTGCCACGGGTCACGGCTCAAGCCCGAGGCCCTCGCGTGGCGGCTCGGCGACGATCCGGCAGTGGCGATGCACCAGCTGATGGCGATGCCGATCGACCGCATCACAGGCTTCGTCGACCGCCTGACGCTGCCGTCACCGCTAGACGAGGCGAGCGATCTGTTGATCCGGGAAATCCGCAGCCGGCTGGCGTACCTGCAGCAGGTCGGCCTTGGCTACCTGACCCTCGACCGCCAGTCCCGGACCCTGTCCGGCGGCGAGGTCCAACGCATCAACCTGACCACCGCCCTCGGCACATCGCTGGTGAACACGCTGTTCGTCCTCGACGAGCCCTCGATCGGGCTTCATCCTCGCGACATCGGGCGCATCCTGCAGGTCATCAGCCGCCTGCGCGACGCCGGCAACTCGCTGCTGGTGGTGGAGCACGATCCACAGCTGATGCTGGCCGCCGATCGCCTGCTCGACATCGGGCCGGGTCCCGGCGAACGTGGCGGGACGATCGTCGCGTTCGCGAAGCCGGCCGAGGTCGCGGCGGACGAGCGCTCGCTCACCGGGGACTATCTCGCCGGCCGGCGGCGGGTCGACCGCGAGCGCCGCCATCGTCCGGTCACCGCCGCCGGACCGGCGTTGTGGCTGCGCGGTGCCTGCCGCCACAACTTGCGCGGCATCGACGTGTGCATCCCCCTCGGCCATCTGGTCTGCGTCACCGGAGTGTCGGGCTCCGGCAAGTCCACGCTGCTGCAGGACCTGCTGCATCCCGCCCTGTGCAAGCATTTCGGCCGACCCGCCGAGAGCCCGACCGGCTTCGCGACGCTGGACGGCGCGCAGCACCTCGCCGACGTGGTGATGGTCGACCAGTCGCCGATCGGCAAGAGTTCGCGCTCCAACCCGGTCAGCTACGTCGGCGCCTGGGACGGCGTGCGCAAGCTGTTCGCGAGTCTGCCGGAAGCCGCCGCGCGGGGCTATGCCGCCGGCACCTTCAGCTTCAATTCGGGCAACGGACGCTGTCCGACCTGCAGTGGCTCGGGCTTCGAGCACGTCGAGATGCAGTTTCTCTCCGACGTCTACCTGCGCTGCCCGGACTGCGACGGCCGCCGCTACCGGCACGAGATCCTCGCCCTCAGGTGGCGCGGCAAATCGATCGCCGAGGTCCTGGAACTGACGGTCACCCAGGCACTGGCGTTCTTTGCCGACCAACCGACGGTGCTGAAGTCGCTGGCGCCGATCGCCGACGTCGGCCTCGACTACCTGCGCCTCGGTCAGCCGGTGCCGACCCTGTCGGGCGGCGAGGCCCAGCGCCTGAAGCTGGCTGGCCACCTCGCGAAGTCGGTGGCTGGCGCCCGCGCCAGGGCCGGCCGCGACGGCTCGCCGACCCTGTTCCTGTTCGACGAACCGACCACAGGACTGCACTTCGAGGACGTCAGCCGCCTCCTCGGCGCGTTCGACAAGCTCCTCGATGCCGGTCATTCATTGCTGGTGATCGAGCACAATCTCGACATCGTCGCGGCCTCCGATTGGCTCATCGACCTCGGCCCGGAGGGCGGGGAAGGGGGCGGCGAGATCGTCGCCGAGGGCCCGCCGGCGGCCATCGTCGCGTGCCCGGGCTCCCACACCGGTGTTGCGCTGGCCGACTACGACGCCGAACTGAAGCGGCTCGCCGGCTCGGTCCGCGAGCCAATCGTCGCCGAAGCGTCGGCGCCCTACGGGAGCGAGCCGCCGGCGGCGATCGAGATCCGCCACGCCCGCGAGCACAATCTCAGGAACATCAGCGTGGCGATCCCCCGGGACGCTCTGACCGTCGTCACCGGCCTGTCCGGTTCGGGCAAGTCGACGCTGGCCTTCGACATCGTCTTCGCCGAAGGCCAGCGCCGCTACCTCGAATCGCTCAACGCCTACGCGCGCCAGTTCGTCCAGCCGTCGAGCCGGCCGGACGTGGACGCCGTGTTCGGCATCCCGCCGACGGTGGCAATCGAGCAGCGGGTGTCGCGCGGCGGGCGCAAGAGCACCGTCGCCACCCTGACCGAAATCCAGCCCTTCCTGCGGCTGCTCTACGTCAAGCTCGGCACCCAGTACTGCCCCGACTGCGAGGTCGCGGTGCGGCCGCTGAGCTTCGAGGCGATCCTCGCGCGGATCGACGAGGATTATCGCGGACGTTCGGTGGAACTGCTGGCGCCGCTGGTGCGCAACCGCAAGGGGCTCTACGCCGATCTCGCGAAGTGGGCGCGCGGCAAGGGCTTCGAGCAGTTGCGGGTGGACGGCGACTACCTGCCGACCCGCAAATGGCCGCGCCTCGATCGCTACCGCGAGCACAGCATCGAATTGCCGGTGGCGATGGTCGCGGTCCAGCCACGGCACCAGGATCACCTGCGCGAGCAACTGGCGCTCGCCCTCGAACACGGCAAGGGCGTCGTCGAGGTGCTGCCCCTCGGCGAGCTGGGGGCCGAGGCGCAGCGTTTTTCGACCCGCCGCGCCTGTCCGTCCTGCGGCCAGGGCTTCCCGGAACCCGATCCGCGCCAGTTGTCCTATACGGCAAAGCACGGCTGGTGCCCGTCGTGCTTCGGCACCGGCGTCCAGCTGAGCGGCCGCGTCGACGATCCGGACGCGCTGGATCTGGCCGGCGATGATCATCTGTCGGACCTGCCCTGCCCGGCCTGCGACGGCGCGCGGCTCAATCCGCCGGCCCGTGCGCTGCGTTTCCGCGGACTCGGTATCCACCAGCTCGCAGCCCGTCCGGTCGGACAGGTGGCGCGCTTCTTCGATGGGCTCGAACTCGGCGCGCGGGAGCGCGACATCGCTCGCGACCTGGTGGCCGAGATCGCCAGCCGCCTCGCCTTCCTGCAGCGGGTAGGCCTCGGCTATCTGGCACTCGACCGGGCCGCACCGACCCTCTCCGGTGGCGAGGCCCAGCGCATCCGTCTCGCCGCCCAGCTCGGTTCCAACCTGCGCGGCGTGTGCTACATCCTGGACGAGCCGACGATCGGCCTGCATCCGCGCGACAACGCGTTACTGCTCGACACGCTCGAGGCGCTGCGCGACCGCGGCAACACCTTGCTGGTGGTCGAACACGATGAAGAGACCATTCGCCGCGCCGACCACATCGTCGACCTCGGCCCCGGCGCCGGCGTCGAAGGTGGCCGCGTGGTCGCCCAGGGCCGGCTCGGCGACATCGCGGCGGTCGCCCGATCCGCCACCGCCTGCTGTCTGCGCGAGCCGCTTCGCCATCCCCTGCGGCCGGCCCGGCCGGTGGCAGCGGCCCATCCTTCGATCCGCGTCGGCGCTGCGGCACTGCACAACCTGCGGGCCATCGACGTCCGCGTGCCGCTGGCGCGGCTGACCGTGGTGACCGGGGTTTCCGGCTCGGGCAAATCCACCCTGGCGCGGGACGTGATCTACGCCAACCTCGTCACCCACCTGGCCGGCGGCCGGGAACCGCACGGCTGCGAATCCTTCGCAGGCTGGCAGACGGTGGGCCGCGTGCTGGAGGTGGACCAGGCCCCGATCGGCAAGACGCCGAGATCCTGTCCGGCCACCTACATCGGTTTCTGGGACGCGATTCGCAAGCTGTTTGCCGATACCTTCGATGCCCGCACCCATGGCTGGAAGGCAAACCGCTTTTCGTTCAACACCGGGGTCGGGCGCTGCCCGGTATGCGAGGGTCAGGGTCAGGTCACGATCGAGATGAACTTCCTGCCGGACGTCAAGGTCCAGTGCGAAGCCTGCGCCGGCGCCCGCTTCGACCGCGAGACCCTGTCGGTGCGCTGGAAGGGGCGCAACATCGCCGAGATCCTGGCGATGCCGGTGGCCGAGGCGCGCGGCTTCTTCGCCGCCCATCCGTCGATCGCCCATCCGCTGGCCCTGCTCGATGACGTCGGCCTCGGCTACCTGACCCTCGGTCAGGCCAGCCCGACCTTGTCGGGTGGCGAGGCTCAGCGCCTCAAGCTGGTGTCCGAACTGGCCAAGGTGCGGGCGGACAAGGGGGCCTGGAAGCCCGAGAAGCACACCCTGTACGTCCTCGACGAGCCAACCGTCGGCCTGCACATGGCGGACACCGAACGGCTGATCCACGTGTTGCACCGCCTCGTGGACAGCGGCCACAGCGTACTCGTGATCGAACACGACCTCGATCTGATCGCCGAGGCGGACTGGATCATCGACCTCGGACCGGAGGGGGGCGAAGATGGCGGCAAGCTCGTCTGTCAGGGTCCGCCGCGGCGCCTGCGGCGACATCCGGAATCGCATACCGGCCGCTATCTCGAGCGCCGTCTGAGGCGATCCGGCGGCACCCGATGAGCGCCGCCATCGACCCGGGGCTGGCCCTTCGGCCGCCCCCCGGCGCGCGGCAAAACATTGTCCAGGATCAACATCGCCCCGCATTGGCGGGGCCGCCATCTTCCCATCCGGCACCGAGCCGTGGAAAATAGTGCACTGCACAATAACGAGGTGGACGAGATGAAGCGGAGCGTGGCAGTGTGGGATCTGCCAACCCGAATCTTCCACTGGTCGCTCGTGCTGTTGGTCGTCGGCTCCTTCACCAGCGGCAAGATCGGTGGCAGTGCGATGCTGTGGCATGGCACGTTCGGCGTTGGCATCAT
Organism: Rhodocyclaceae bacterium; assembly: GCA_020445745.1. Taxonomy (GTDB): domain Bacteria; phylum Pseudomonadota; class Gammaproteobacteria; order Burkholderiales; family Rhodocyclaceae; genus Cognatazoarcus. Next base: position 12,049 of record JAGRGB010000125.1, read on the forward strand.
GGGGCTGCTGAGTTTTCGCCTGGTCTGGGGCCTGATCGGCTCCACCTATGCCCGCTTCTTCACATTCGTGCGCGGGCCCTCTGCGATCATCACCTACCTGCGCGGCGACTGGCGCGGCCTCGGTCACAACCCCTTGGGAGGGCTGGCGGTGCTCGCGATCCTCGGCCTTCTGCTGTTCCAGGCTTCTAGCGGTCTCATTGCCAACGACGACATCGCCTTCAACGGCCCCCTCTTCCCGCTGGTCGACAAGGACTACTCCGACTGGATGACGGCAGTGCACCGCCGTTCGCAGCTGGTCGTGCTGGTGTTGGTGACGCTGCACGTCAGCGCCATCCTCTACTACCTCAGGGTCAAGAAGCAGAACCTGGTGCGACCGATGATCACCGGCCTCGCCCGCACCACCGATGGTGACGCCCGCTCGGCCAGCGGCGGCGGCCCGCTGGCCTTTGCGATCGCGGTGGCGGTGGCGCTGGCCGTGGTGTGGGCGACCTCCGGTGGGGTGCTGCCGCCGACCCCGATGCCGGCGGGCTGGTAGGCGGGCCGCGTTCCTGCCCGCCTGCGACGTTTCTCAGCCGAGCGGCGGCAGCGTGGATCGCCCTCGTGCCCAGTCGAGCGCTTCCTCGAGGCGATCGTTTCCCCAGAACAGCTCTTCGCCGACCACGAAGCTCGGTGCGCCGAACAGGCCGAGCTCGCAGGCGCGCTCGGTCTGGCGGCGCAACGCTTCCTTGCCGGCCGGCTGACGGGCGGCGGCGATCAGCGCCGCGGCCGGCAGCGACAGGCTGCTCAGCAGTTCGGTGATCAACTGTTCCGAGCCGATGTCGCGATCGTCGGCGAAGTTGGCTTCCATCACCATCCGGCTGAAGGCGCCGATCCACGGCTCGCGCTGCCCGTGGCAGGCCACCCGGGCGGCCAGCAAGGCATTGCGGGGAAAGACGCTGGGCCGTGTCAGCCGCAGCCGGTAGCGCGCACACAGGCGCTCCAGGTCGCGCCACATGTAACGCCCCTTCGGCGGGTAGATGTTGAACGGCGAATCGTTCCAGCCGAGGCTCATGAATACCGGTCCCAGCAGGAATGGCCGCCACTCGACCCGTACGTCGGCGGCGGCTGCCAGCGCCTCGATCCGCATCACCGCCAGGTACGAATAGGAACTCGCGAATTCGTACCAGAATTCGATGGTCGGGCGGCCGACAACGGTGTCGTCGTTCATGACGCCTCCAGGAAAGCGAGCAGCGCCGCGCTTACCTCACGTGGCGCTTCCTCCGGCAGGAAATGGCCGCACGGCAGGGCATGGCCAGAGACCTCGCGGGCATACTGCCGCCACACCTCGAGCACCGGATAGCTGCGATGGACGAAGCCCCGATCTCCCCACAGCACCAGCAGCGGGCACTCGACCCGGCGCTGCCCGAAGTCCGCGTCGTCGTGTTCCAGATCGATGTCGGCCGCGGCGCGGTAATCGTCGCAACTCGCGCGGATGCCGTCGCCGCCCGCGAAACAGCGCAGGTAGTCGCGCACCACGGCCTCGTCGAACTCGGCACCGGGTGCCGCCCAGCGCCGCAGCTTCTCCCGCAGCCAGTATTCCGGGTCGGCGGCGATCATCCGTTCGGGCAGTCCGTCCGGCTGGATCAGGAAGAACCAGTGGTAGTAGCCGGTTGCGAAATGCCGGTCGGCGGTGCGGAACATGTGCCGGGTCGGGGCGATGTCCATCACGCACAGCCGAGTCACCCGCTCGGCGTGGTCGAGCGCCAGACGATGGGCGACGCGGGCACCGCGGTCGTGGCCCGCGAGCGCGAAGCGGCGATGGCCGAGGGCTTCCATCACCGCCACCATGTCGCCCGCCATCGCACGCTTCGAATAGGCCGCCTGGCGCGCACCCCCCGGCGGCTTGGCGCTGTCGCCGTAGCCACGCAGATCGGCGCATATGACGTGGTGGTGCTCGGCGAGGGCCGGCGCCACCCGGTGCCACATATGGCGGTTCTGGGGATAGCCGTGTAGCAACAGCAGTGGTGGACCACTGCCGCCGTGGCTGGTTCTGATCGACAAATCGCCCAGCGAGATGTCCTGTTCGACGAAGTTTTCCGGGAGCATCGTGAAGCCCTCCTGGTTCGGCGCCCTCGCCGCCTTGCGCTGCGCAGACACAGTCAATTGTGGCGGCGGCCGGACTGGGCGACAAGCCGGCGCCCCCTTTTTGCCGCCGAAGCCCGGTCGCCTCGCGGCCGCTTCGGTCACGGCGCGGCGCGCCGGACGCGGCCGCGCAGCGAGCGGGCGGCGGCACCGCTCCAGCGGGGATCGAACAGGCCGAGCACTCGCTTCAGCCAGCCGCCGGGTCGGTGCTGCGGGCCCGCCGGCCGGTACGACAGGGTGGCGCCGGCGCGCGACGTCATCACTATCGCGGTCGGCAGGGACAACACCACGCTGCGGCCGGATGTCAGCACCACGTCACGGTCGTCCCCCAACTGGGTGATCCAGGCGCTACCCGAACGACATTGCAGTTCGACGCCGGCAGCGTGTTCGAGCAAACGCGAAGTGCCGCCCGGCACGAGCAAGGTATTCCATGCGTTTTGTGCATTCATGATCCTCTCCTTCGGCTATCCTTGCCAGAGGCGGGAAATCGCCGAGCTGGCCCAAGCAGTATCGGGACACTGCGAGCCTCGGACAAACGCGAAGTTCGCATCCAACGTATGAGATTTATGCATGGTTAGATCGCGTCGTCGCCTGCCACCGCTGGAGCCCCTGAAAGGCTTCGTGGCGTCCGCCCGGGCGCTCTCCTTCACGCGCGCCGCGGTATCCCTGCACTTGACCCAGTCGGCCGTCAGCCGTCAGGTCCAGACCCTGGAACAGGCGCTCGGCGTCGCCTTGTTCGAGCGCGGCGTGCGCGAGCTTCGGCTGACCGCGGACGGTCACCGGCTGTTCGCCGCCGCTGCCGACTGGCTCGACCAGTACGCGCGCCTGGCCGACGACTTCGCCCGCCACCAATCTCGCCGCCCGATCACCGTCACCGCCAGCATCGGCATCGCGGCCCTGTGGCTGGTGCCCCGGCTGTCCGGATTCCAGTCGGCCAACCCGGGCATCGACGTGCGCATCGCGGCCGGCAACCGGATCGTCGACCTGGCCAGCGAGGGCATCGACGTGGCGATCCGCTATTGCCGTGACAGGGACGCGCCGGGCGGCGCCGAGCGACTATTCGGTGAATCGGTGGTGCCGGTCGCCAGTCCCGCGCTGGGTGTCCGCCGGATCGACCGCGAAACGCTGCCCGAGCTCGCCCTGCTCGAGTTCGATGATCCCCGATATCCGTGGCTGCGCTGGGACGACTGGCTGGCGGCGATGGGTCTCGAGCAGGTCGCTCCGGCCACCAGGCTGTCGTTCTCGCACTACGATCAATTGATCCAGGCCGCGGTCGCCGGGCAGGGCGTGGCGATCGGTCGCGCAGAACTGGTCGACCGGATGACGCGAGGCGGCCAGCTCGAGATCCTCGGAAGCAGCCTCCGCCAGGTCGAGGGCCGAGGCTTCTGGCTGATCCTGCCGGGGCCACCCCGCCGCCAGGAGGTGGACCGCTTTGCCGTCTGGGTACGCAGCGAAGCCCGGGCGGCGGTCGCTTCGGCGGCTGCCTTCGGATTGTCTCCGGGCCCGGCTGGGGATCACTGCAACGGCGGTTGAGCGAACAGATCGGGCTGGCGCGCGGCATCCAGCCGCAGACCGGCAATGCCGCCATTGGCCAGATAGAGGCGCACGCCGGCCGGCAGCGCCTCGGTCTCTCCCAGCGCGGTCTGCAGCAGTGACAACAGGCCGGTGCCGCGAATCACTGCGCGCAGCGCGCCGAGGGCGTCCGGCGTGCCGTGCGGCAGCGCCGCCAGGCGCCGGGCGGCGTCCGTGAACTGCGGCGCCTCGCCGATCAGCCGAATGATCGCCGACAGGTCGGCCTTCACGTCGTCGTCGCTCAGCAGCCGCTCGACGAGGCTCGCGAGGCGACCGTCGGTACTGAGGCTGACCGCGGCCGACGGTGACGGTGCCGCCACCTGTTCGTTCGAGGTCTCGCGCAGCTGGCGCAGTAGCCTGGCCGGCGAAATCACTTCGTTGCTGACCGCGGGGATATGCATCGTCGCGTCCATCCCCGGAGCTTCGGCTCCGTTCCGTTGCACGGTGTGGACTACGGCGGCGAGCGCGAGTGCCGGCCACCCGTCAGTCGCGCCGCCACACCACCAACAGGTTGTTGGCCGGCATCGACCAGGTGTCGGTGCGATGCAGACCGGCGCCGGAAGCCAGCGCATCGACCGCCGCCAGGTCGCGGATGCCCGAGGACGGATTCGCCACGCGCAATGCTCGATCGAAGGCCGCATTGCCGGCACTGGTGGGCCGGCCGTCGCGGTGGAACGGGCCATAGACGATCAGTCGGCCCGCCGGCTGCAGCCAGAGCGGTGCCTGTCGAAAGAGCCGCGCGACCGTGTCCCAGGCCATGATGTGCAGCGTATTGGCGGTGAATAGCGCATCCTGCCGGACCGCCTCGGCCGCGCCATCGACGTCGAGTTCGATCGGGGCCGGCAGGTTCGGCAAGGCCGCCTCCGCCAGCCAGCTGCGGATGCCGTCGAGCCTTTCGTGGAGATCCGAGCACTGCCAGCGCAGCCAGGGCATCGCGGCCGCGAAATGCACCGCGTGCTGGCCGGTGCCGCTGCCGATCTCGAGCACGTCGCGGCAATCCGCGAGCAGGCCCTCGAGCTTCGCGAGGATCGGACCGCGATTGCGCTCGCAGGCCGCCGAGAAAGGCTTTTCGAATTCCATCGGGCGTATCGGCTATGATCCCCCGGTCCATTGGCCGGCAGGAAGCTCGGGATGTCCAATCTGGTGATTTACCACAATCCGCGCTGCGGCAAGAGCCGTGGCGCGCTGGCGCTGTTGCGCGAGCGGGGCCTCGAGCCCGAGGTCGTCGACTACCTCAGGCAACCGCTGCAGGCCGACGCCCTGCGACGACTGCTGGACCTGCTCGGCATGCCGGCAGCGGATCTGGTGCGGCGCGGCGAGACGGTGTTCAAGGAAAGATACCGGGGCCGGGAGATGAGCGAGGACGACTGGGTGGCGGCAATGGTCGCCGACCCGATCCTGATCGAGCGGCCGATCGTCGTGAGCGGCGATCGCGCGGTGGTGGCGCGACCGCCGGAGCGTGTGTCCGAGCTGTTCGACTAGCCAGCGGACTTGGCGACCTCGTCCGGGACGGCCGGCCGTTCCAGCAGACGGGCCGCCTTGCCGGCCTGGTCGAGGGCGCGGCGCAGGGCGCTGAGACCGTGCAACTGGCTGTCCATCGCGGCGAAGTCGAGCCGGTCGGTGGCACCGGCCGCCAGCACGTCGGCCTTGGCCCGCTGATAGGCGGCCTCGAACTCCGATTCACGGTCGCGCTGGCGCGGCGCGAAGTCCTCTCCCTGGGGGTCGAAATGGCGGAGCAGGCGATCGGCCTTGCGTTCCATGTCGGCCAGCGACTCGCCGATGGCTTCGCCGCCCATCGCCCTTCTCGCCCTGCGCATCGTGACCAGTTGCTCCGCGCAGTTCTCGTAGTAGTGCAGCACCCGCAGCTGGGCCGCCAGGCGTGCCGCGCTCTCGGCCGACATCGAGCGGCGGCTGAGGCTGGTGACGAAGTCTTCGATCATCGTCACCAGGGCCGCCGAGCGGCCCTGGGGCGAACCTTGACCGCCAGGCGCGCCGGACGGCCGGTGCACCGCCTCGCGCAGTTCCGCGACGCTCATGCCGCCCAGGCGGCGCAGCTCGAGATCCAGCGCATTGATCGCCAGCGCTGGTACCGAGGCGACGTTGCGATCGAGGTAGCGCGGCCGCAACTGTTCGTCGCGCGGCCCGAAGCGCGCCGCCAGCGCGCGCTCCATGGGGCCCGCCAGCGGCCACATCAGGGCGACACCGAGCAGGTTGAAGACGCTGTGGAACAAGGCCAGTCCGACCGCCGGCGACGCGTCCAGCGAGAACGCCTCGCGCAGCCCGTCCACGGCGCGGATCAGGCCGGACAACAGCAGCAGCGCGACAGCAGCGGTGATCACGTTGAACAGCACGTGGGCGGCTGCGGCGCGGCGCGCGTTGGGAGTCGCGCGCAGGGCCGCCAGGATCGCCGTGATGGTGGTGCCGATGTTGGCGCCGATGACGCCGGCCGCCGCCTCCGACAGCGGCAGCACGCCGGTCTGGGCGAGGGTCAGCACCACCGCCAGCGAGGCGCTGGACGACTGCATCAGCATCGTCAGCACCGCGCCGGCGACCACGAAGGCCAGCGTGGACAGCACGCCGTGGCCGGCCAGCCGCGCGAGATCCAAGGCCTCGCCGCTGCTAGAGAATGCCTGCTGCATGAAGCCGATGCCGATGAACAGCACGCCGAAACCGGTCAACACCTGGCCGATCGGCCCGCGGCGGCCCTCGCCGCCGACCAGCTGCAGCGCCATGCCGATGCCGACCAGGGGCAGCGCGGCGGCCTCGATCTTCAACTTGAGGCCGATCAGGGCCACCAGCCAGCCGGTCATCGTGGTGCCGACGTTGGCACCGAACAGCACCCACAAGGTCTGGCCGAAGGACAACAGACCGGCGTTGACGAAGCCGATCGCGGCGACCGTGACCGCCGACGACGACTGCACCAGGGCGGTCACCAGGATGCCAGACCCAAGGCCGCGCAGGCGGGTGCGGGTGGAAGAAGCCAGCAGGCGGCCGAGGGCCGGGCCGGCCGCCAGCTTGAGTCCGTCGGTCATCAGCGCCATTCCGAGCAGGAACAGACCGACGCCGCCGAACGACAGGGTCAGCGCGGATGCGCCATCCATTTCGTCACTCCGTGCCGACCCGCGCTTGCCGCGACGGCTACCAGTCGTAGCCGAGGCCGAGCACCAGGCTCGAATCGAGGGCCTTGCGGTCGTCGCCCGGCTGGCCCTCGTAATCGAGGTTGTACTGGGCGCTCGCGTTGAGGTTGTCCACCACCGGAAAGCGCAGTCCGGTCTTGGTCAGCACGCTGATGTTGGACGGCGCCCCGAGCTCGACGAAGCCTTCCTGCTCGTGGAAGAAGCGGGCCTTGTCCGCGAGCAGAGCACGACTATAGCGCAGGCCCCAGCCGGCAGCGGGATAGCGCTCGTCGGCGTCGTCGATGCGGTCGAGGAAGACCAGATCGACACCGCCACGCACCGACAGGCTGGTGGCGGTGGTGTCGATGATCTGCCAGCCGTAGCCGGCCCCGCTGATCGCGCGCAGGCGGATGTCGGCAAAGCGGTCATGCTCGAACGATGCGCGGCCATAGACGAAGCGACGGCGGTCGCGCCGGGTGAACTGATCGTAGTCGGCGCCGAGCCGCCAGTTGAAGGCGTTGGTCTTGCCGTCGTCCTGGCGGGCCTCGCCACTGGCGCCGAGATTGAACCGATAGACCCGGGCGGTGCCGGCCAGTGACACCTCGCCATACAGGCGGCGGGTGTCGCTGTTGCCGGCGCTGCCGCTGGCGGCGGCACTCGCGCGACCCTTGTAGACGATGCCGCGACCGGATTCGGCGAGTGTCGGATTGACGAAGCCGACGTCGTCCAGGGGCACCGTGACGACGCCTCCCCGGCCGGCATCGACGGCCAGCGATGCGGCCTCGGTATGGATCAGCGTGCCGTGCACCAGTTCGTCGTCGGAATGTCGCTGGATCGTCAGCGGACGCTCGCTGGTGACCGCCACGACATGGCGCCAGCGCACCGACAAGGTGCCGGCGTAGCGCGTCACGATGTCGATCTTGTCCTTGCCCTTGTGCGTGATCTTGCCGCTGATGCGATCGCCGTTGTCGAGCAACACGGTATCGCCCAGCGCCGGCGGCCCAGCCAGCAATGCCGAAAGCATCAGCCCGATGTGGATCAGGCGTCCCATCCCGAACTCCTTCCGCCGACCCCGGCCGTGGCGCGCGGATTGCGATGATGTCATCGCCAGCATCGGCAGCCGGCGGCGAATCTTGACGAACGGGTCGGCCCCGCCCGGCAGCCACCGCCACCGCAAGCGGCCCGCTCCGGCCGATGCCGGCAGGCTGCCGCCGCAGCGGCGCGAGAAACCGCAGCGACGCGGTCCGCCTCCGATTGCGCAGACGGCCGGTCGGCCGCAATGCTGCGCCCAGTAACGCTCGGCGGGCGTCACGCTGGTGCCGGCAGTCTCCGTCGGCGCGTCCGCTGCCCACGGCAACGAGCCGTCGATCACGCCCGGTGGCGGCACCGTAGGACCGCCCTCGGTCATGCGGTTGGCATCGCGACCGCCGGACGACCGGCAGCTCCAGCCCGATCAACGCCTGCCATCGGGTGAGTTCGAAACTGGCCTCGTTTCGAGCCGCGGCAACGGAGCGCACGACGACGCCGGCCGGCACCCGGTCTCGCCCTTGACGCCACCCCCCCCTGTGCCGCTCTAATCCCTCGTTCGTGCAACCCTGGCCGGCCGACAACGATGAGCTTCGACAGCGCCCTCGCCTTCTTCATGGCGATTTTCGTGTTCGGGGTCACGCCCGGTCCCGGCGTGTTCGCGGTGCTGGCGCGGGCGCTCGGCGGCGGCGCCCGGGCGAGCCTGTTCCTGGCGCTGGGGATGACCGTCAGTGACATCGCCTACCTGGTGTTCGCGTGCCTCGGCCTGGCGGCGATCGCGCACGGCTGGGCCGAGCTGTTCACGGTGGTGCGCTGGCTCGGTGCCGTCTACCTGATATGGCTCGGCATCGGCATCTGGCGCGCGCCGGCCGACGACGGCGTCGATCGCGCGGCGGCGCCGCCTGTGTCGCGGCGGGCGAGCTTCGTCCAGGGATTCCTGATCTCGGCCTCGAATCCCAAGGTGATCCTGTTCTACATCGCCTTCCTGCCGGGATTCATGGATCTCGCCAGCCTGCGGGCGGGCGACATCGTGCTGGCGGCGGCGCTGACGCTCGCAGCGCTGATGGCCGGGCTGATGACGATCGCCGCCGCCGCGGCGCGGGCGCGGCGGCTGCTGCGCTCGCCGCGCGCGACACGGGCGCTGAACCGCAGCGCCGGGGCGATCATGATCGCTGCCGGCCTCTTCCTGGCGAGCCGCGCCGGATGAGACCTGGCGACGTAGTGCTGGCGCTGGTGGTGGTCGTGGTGTGGGGTGTCAACTTCGTCGTCATCAAGGCGGGCGTCGGCGAAGTGCCGCCGTTGCTGCTCGGCGCGCTGCGTTTCCTCGCCGCGGCGCTGCCGGCGGTGGCCGTGCTGCGCCCGCCGAAGCTGCCGCTGCGTCTCTATGTCGCCTACGGCATGACCATCGCGCTGGGCCAGTTCGCCTTCCTGTTCACGGCAATCCACGTCGGCATGCCGTCGGGTCTGGCGTCGTTGGTGCTGCAGTCCCAGGCCCTGTTCACGATGCTGTTCGCCGCGTTCTGGCTCGGCGAACGCTGGCGACCGGAACAACTCGCCGGCCTGCTGCTGGCCGCCGTCGGGCTGGCCGCGATCGCTTCGACCCACGGTGCCTCGATGCCGCTGGCCGGCTTCCTGATGACCGTCGCCGCAGCCGCCAGCTGGGGTGCCGGCAACGTCGTCGGCCGCAGCCTGTCCCGCCACGGCCCGGTGAACATGCTGGCCTTCATGGTGTGGGCCAGCCTGGTGCCGCCCTTGCCCTTTCTCGGCCTGTCGCTGGCGATCGAGGGTCCGCAGGCGATCATTGCGGCGATCGAGGGCTTCGGCTGGCGGGCCTGCGGCGCGGTGCTGTATCTGGCCTGGGCGGCCACCCTGCTCGGCTACGGCCTGTGGAGCCACCTGCTGGCACGCTACCCGGCCAACCAGGTCGCGCCGTTTCCGCTGCTGGTGCCGCTGGTGGGCCTCACCGCCGGCAGTCTGGTCTATGACGAGGCCCTGGAGGCGGCCCATTTCGCCGGTGGTGCGCTGTTGATGAGCGGGCTGGCGGTCAACCTGTTCGGCCACCGCCTGCGCCGGCGTGCCGGCTGAGCCCCCCCCGTCAGTCGTTGTCGCCGTCGAGCAGGTCGCCGATGCCGCCGAGGATCGAGCCTTCGCCGCGTCGTGTGCCGCCCGGCCCGGCCTGCACGATGCGGCTGGCCAGCCGCGACAACGGCAGCGACTGCAGCCAGATGCGGCCGGGCCCGCGCAGTGTGGCGAAGAACAATCCTTCACCGCCGAAGATCGCCGACTTGAGCTTGCCGACGTACTGGATGTCGAAGTCCACCTCCGGCGTGTAGGCGACCACGCAGCCGGTATCGACGCGCAGCACCTCGCCGGCCGCCAGCTGGCGCTCCATCAGCGTGCCGCCGGCATGCACGAAGGCCATGCCGTCGCCCTCGAGCTTCTGCATGATGAAGCCCTCGCCGCCGAAGAAGCCGGTGCCCAGGCGCCTCTGCAGGGCGATGCCGAGCGATACTCCCTTTGCCGCGCAGATGAAGGAATCCTTCTGGCAGATCAGCGTGCCGCCGAGGCTGGCAAGGTCCATCGGGATGATGCGGCCAGGATAGGGTGCGGCAAAGGCGACGCGGGCCTTGCCCCGGCCCTCGTGGTGGAACACCGTGGTGAACAGCGACTCGCCGGTGACCAGGCGCTTGCCGGCACCGAGCAGCTTGCCGAACAGGCCGCCCTGCTGCTCGGAGCCGTCGCCGAACACCGTGTCCATCTCGATGCCGGCCTGCATGTACATCATCGCTCCGGCCTCGCCGACCGCGGCCTCGCCGGGGTCCAGTTCCACCTCGACGTACTGCATGTCGGTGCCGAAGATCTCGTAGTCCACCACGTCCATCGTCTTTCCTCCTTGGCTTGGCCGCCACAGCGGCCTCGGGTCATTCGTCGAAACGGATCCGCCACGGCAACTCGGCCTGGATGAAGCGGCGCGCCGCCGTCGACCGGGGCCTGGCAAAGAAGCGTTGTGCCGGGGCGTGCTCCTGCACGTGGCCGTCGGCGAGGAACACCACGTCGTCCGCGAGCCGCGTCGCCTGGCCGAGGTTGTGGGTGGTCAGCAGCACCTTGCAGCCGTCGGTGCGGATGCCGCGAATGATGCGCTCGACCGCCTCCACCGCCGAAGGATCGAGGTTGGCGGTGGGCTCGTCGAGCAGCAACAGCCGGGGTCGCACGGCCCATGCGCGGGCCAGCGCCAGCCGCTGGCGCTCGCCGCCGGAGAGCAGGCGGGCGCTGTCGCCGGCGCGATTCGCGAGGCCCACCCGTTCGAGCATGTCGAGGGCGCGGCGCAGGCGCTCGCCGCGGGCGAGACCGAGGGGCTTGAGGCCCAGCGCGGCGTTGTCGAGCACGCTGGCGCGCAGGATCATCGGCTGCTGGAACACCATCGCGATCGACTCGTCCGGCCGGCTCGCGGAGCCCCAGGCCAGGCGACCCTCGCTGACCGGCAGCAGGCCGGCGATCATCCGCAGCAGCACGCTCTTGCCGGCGCCATTGGGTCCGAGCACGACGCTGATGCCTTCGCCGTCGACGCGCAGGTCGACACCGTCGAGCACGCTGCGGCCCTGGGGCCGGAACGCGACGCTCTTGAACTCGATCGGGAACATCAGGCGTAGCGCCTCATCGCCCAGCGTGAAGCGCGCCGGGATAATTGAAGCCATTTCTGCAGGATAATTGGATTCCTTCGCGGTTTTGCACAGCCTAAACGAATTGAGCACGGCTAAACCAGAGCCGAGAAAAATGACGGGCGAGAGGTCGATTGACCCTCGCCCGAGAGACCAGTCAGTGACCCAGTGCGGGTCACTGTTTGCCATCAAACGACCGCGTTCTTATACATGCCCCGGTAGTCCAGCACGGTGCCGCCGTAGGCGTGGCGGATCTTGTAGATGATCTTGTCGTGGCTGAAGAGACTGCCGTCGCTTGGAGCGTCGGCGGTAATGATCTCGGGCGCCTCCCGGCCATTGAGGAATCCGATCTCGATGGTGGGGCAGTACTGCGGATCGTTGACCACGCACCAGTCGTTGGCGTCGGTCCAATACGGCACCGGCAGCACCTCGGGCAGCAGCGCCGAGGCCTGGGATACTTCGCGCTGGCCGGACACGAACGCGGTGAACGCGGCCTCCTGAAGGTCGAGCGGCACCACCAGGTACTTTCGGCCGAAGCCGATGCGCTTGCCCGAGCCCGGCCGGGTCTGCTTGCCGATCGCGGTGGCGGCGGCGAAGTAGGCCGAGGTGTCCAGCGCTGCGGCGCCGAGGTTGCCGTGGGTCGCGTCAAAGAGCGCCACGCCGTCATAGATCAGCGGGTTGGTGCGCAGGAAGTCGAAGACGAACTCATAGAGCGTCATCGCCGCCGAGCGCGCCAGCTCGGCCGGCACGCGGCGCACCGCGCCGGCATCGTCGTTGGCCAGCATCTCCAGCGTGATGCTCTCGGTGCCGCCGCGCTTGGAAAGGCTGTAGCTCGCGTTGTCGTCGCCGGGGCTGTCCAGCGCCGCGTAGGCGCCTTGCTCGGCCACCGCCGGCAGATTGGGGTAGCCGCCGATGCGCGTGCCGTGCTGCGGGCGGAAGGACTTCACCGGCACCGGCCGGGCGATCTTGCGCCAGGCTTGCAGCTCGGGCATGTCGTCGATCTCGGCGTGCACCCGTCGCTCGATCGCGTTGCCCAGGGCGACCGCCCAGCTCGTCGAGTCCAGCGCCTCGACGAAGGCCGCGCCGAAGTGCTCCCGCATGCGGGCCGGGTCGCAGCGGGCGAACTCGCCGCTCACGCCATGGTCGCCGGTCAGCACGATGTAGCACTCGCGCAGCGACAGCCGCTGTCCCGCGAAGAACTCATCCAGCAGCACATCGGCCTTGCTGCGGTCCTTGTTGCCGTTCAGCACCTTCATGGCCTCAAGCCCCCTCATCGTCGCCGACGATCAGCAGCGAGCCGCGCCGGTAGCGCGCGGGCTCGTGGGGCGGGTGCTCGCTGCGCACCAGGCGCAGCCGGAACACCCCGGCCACCTGCACCGGCAGATTGCCGGGGTAGTCCTCGAGGCAGGCGATCAAGTCATCGACGGTCTCGATGCCTACGGATTCGGTCACTTCCATGCTCATCTCGCGGTCTCCCTTGCGCTTCGTGCGGTTACACCACCACGGCCTTGGTCGCGGCCTTGCCACCGTCGACCGGCACCGTGCCGCCGTAGATGTGGCGGATCTTGTAGGTGATCACGTCGTTGCTGAAGAGCGATCCGGCGGTGGGCATGTCCTGGACGAACAGCTCGGGTTCTTCCTTGCCGTGCAGGAAGCCCACCTCGACCGCCGGCAGCCGCGCCGGGTCGCACACCGTGCACCAGTCGTTGGCATCCGACCAGTAAGCCACCGTGATCACTTCCGGCTTGATCGCCTGGACGAAGTCCGCATCCAGGTTGGTATCGCGCTGGAACAGGTTGTAGGCGGTCTCTTCCAGCTCGAAAGGCACCAGCAGCGACTTGGGCTTGGTGCCCAGGCGCTTGCCGCTGTCGGCGCGCGTTTGCTTGACCATCGCCAGGCGGTGGGCCGAGAACTCGGCCGGCGTGAGCGCCGCTGCGAACAGGTTGCCGCGCGAGGCGTGGAAAAAGGTCGTGCCGTCGTAGATCGCCGGGTTGGTGCGGAAGAAGTCGAAGACGAACTCATAGAGGGTGTTGGCCGCCGCCAGTGCCAGCTCGTCGGGGATCATCCGTACCGAGTTCACATCGTCGTTGGTGACCGCCTCGATCGACACCGATTCGGTGCCGCCGCGCTTGGCCACCGCATAGGTCGCCTTTTCGTCGCCAGGGCTCGCCAGCGCCGTGTAGGCGGCCGACTCGGCCACCGTGGGCAGGTTGCCGAAGCCACCGATGCGCAGCCGCTCCTGCGTGCGGAAATCGCCCACGGGCACCACGCTGGCCACCTTGCGCCAGGCTTTCAGGTCGGTCTCGCCCTGATACACCTTCAGCATGCGCCGGGTGATCGCGTCGCCCAGCACCTTGGCCCAGCTCGTCGACAAGACTGCTTCGCGCAACTGCAGGCCGGCGGCCTCGCGCAGCCGGGGCAGGTCGCAGAAACGCACGTCGCCGGTAATGTCCCGGTCACCGGTCACCTCGATGTAGCACTCTCGGAACGACCGTACCTTGCCGTGGTTCTTGTGGGTCGGGTCGAAGAAGGCATCCATCATGTCGGCAACCTTCTTGCCGCGATCCTCCACTTCCAGGTCGCCGAAGTCGCCCATCGTCGGCTTGCCGCTGTCGGTCGCCCGCGCCAGGTAATGGCGCTCGGCCTCGATCGCGTTGATCACCTGCTTTTCCGTGAAAGGCTCTTGCGCCCCGGTAAAGCGCTCCAGCAGCCGCGCCTTGCCGTAGGCCGGCAACTTGGCCGCCTCGATTACCTGCTTGGCCTTGCCTTTGGCATCGTTCAGTGCCTTCTCGGGGTCTTCGCGGTCCTTGCTCTTCAACTCGGCCTCGACCACCTCCCGGTAGTCCTTGGCAAGCTGCTCGTCGGATACGTCCTCGCCCGTGTAGTCGGGCCGCTTGGCCTTGATGGCCGCAATCATGATCTCGCGAAGCTCCATCGCTCCCTCCGTCGCATCTGAATTCTTGTCGCCGCCCGCGGCGGCCTCGATTACCGTCACCAGCTCGCCGCCCGCGCCGGGCTCCACGATCAGGTCCACCGAATGCACCTTGCGGATCGTGGTCACCCGCTTGGCCCGCACCCCTTCTACCAGGCTCGGCTCTCCCATCCCGGCCGCGTCGATCGAGAAGCCGAAGAGGTGCGAGAGCCCGCGCGAATAGGCGCTGCGCAGCTTCTGCGCCACCGCCCCCTCGGGCTCGATCAGTGCCAGCTCGGCCACGATCTGGCCGGCGTCCGCCGAAGGGCCGCCCTCGACGAAGCGCACCTTCGAGAGCCCGCCGATCAGGTTCTTCACCGACTTGCCCTGCCGCTGCAGGTGCTCGGCGTCCGACTTCTCGAACACGCGCACGCCTTCGAGCAAGGGCACCATCTCGCGCAGCACCGCATCGGGGTAATAGTTGGCGTTCTTGGACAGCCCGGCCCGGATCACCCGAATCAACCAGCGCCCACCGGCCCCACCGTCGATCGCTTCCATGAAGCTGCCGGGGATGGCCACCTTCATGCCGGCCTCCACTGCTTCTCGCGCCGTACCTTGGCGATGATCCGGCGAACCATCATCACGCTCAGGTCGTACGCGCGGGCCAGCTCTTCGTAGTTGCTGCCGTTGAAGGCCTTCCAGATCTCGGCGTTGCGCTCGGCGATGCGCCCCGTGGATTGCTTACCGTTCGGGATGTAGACCGGCACCCCGCCGCCCAGGCTGGTGCGGACGTCCTCGCCGCACTCGGCGCCGACCTCGTCGGCCTGCTCCTTGTCCATGCCCCGGCGCTGCAGCCGCCGGGACACCGCATCCGCGATTAGCGTGAGCACCAGCTCGCCGCGGCTTTCCTTCATTTCGGGCACTGCCATGACACCCCCTGCAGTTCAAGTAAGAACGGGTGGGAAGGCCTTGTGAGCCTTCCCACCCGAGGAGGTTGGGGGACGTGAAACCCCGCCTCCCGAGGAGAACGAGGCGGATCGTCGGCGACCCTATAAATCGGCGCCACTAAACTGGTTTACTCGAAGGTCTCAGCCCCAGAGCTACGCGCCAGCCCGGCAACGGTCGCCGACCACGCGTGCGCGTGGCACCAGCAGGCCCGCACGACACGTGGCAAACCGATTTCTCGGGCGCG
Source organism: Rhodocyclaceae bacterium (assembly GCA_020445745.1). GTDB lineage: Bacteria > Pseudomonadota > Gammaproteobacteria > Burkholderiales > Rhodocyclaceae > Cognatazoarcus. Next base: position 27,646 of record JAGRGB010000125.1, read on the forward strand.
ATGGGTGTCGGTAGCACCCAGACCCGAAAAACCGCTCACAGGGCCGCAAATCGCGCCGGGCATGTCAGCCCCGCACGTCCAGGTACAGCAAACCGTCCGCGTGGCGGCAGCGCGCCAGGCTCAAGCCCTCGTGCCGCGCCAGGCGCAGCCGCAGCCGCAGCGCCCCCGAGCGCAGCACTGCGCACAGGCGCACCCGCAGCCGATCGCGGGAGGCGTTGCGGATGAACTCGGCCCGCAGTTGGCGCGCGTAGTCGTGCTCAAGCATCGCCGCCCCCTTCGCCCACCTGGGCAAGCTCGCGCCGCACCGAACGGACGAAGCGCTCGCTGCGCTTCGCAATCCGCTTGGTCGCCTTCGCCCGCTCGGGCGTCATCACCGCCGGACCGAGGTCCACGCCCTGGATGATCTGCACCTCTACCACCAGCCCGCGCCGCTGCAGAGCCGCCCTCAGGTCCTCGAATCGGCCGGCGAACTCCGCGTGTTCAGTGGCGATCGCATAGACCCGGCTGGCCACCTTCTGCAGGTGCTCGATCGGCGTATCGGGCAGGCTCGCCAGCGTCATCGCCTCCAGCAACTCGGCCAGCAGGCCCTCGCGCGCCTCGCGGTCCCGGTCGAGCTGGTAGATCTGCCTCAGCTCGCCCTCGATGGCGTTGATCTCGCCGTCGTAGTGGTGCGGCAGCAGCTCCAGCGCCAGGTCGACAAGGCATTCCGCGTCGCTGGCCTCGTCGGCATCGACGCCGTCGAGGCGGCTCCACCGCTCGATCATCCCGGCGTGCAGTGCCCTCAGCACCGCCCGAGCCCGGCGCACGCGCTCGCTCGCCTCGTTGAGATGCTCTTCGGCTTCGTGGGTGATTGACCGCGCCCGCTCGGAAAATCCGAGCCCATCCACCTTGCAAGTCGTCGCGTTCATTTCGAGCCCTCCCGGCCGAGCCAGAAGCGCGCGTGAAGGTCGTAACGGGCGGCCTGCAGACCTGGGGCATAGCGCCTCTCGGCGATCTCCCTCGCTTCGTCCTCGATCGCCTGCACCAAGTCATCGACCTCGCTGTCTGTCGCGTACCTCAATATGAGCTTGAGCAATTCGAGACCGTAAAAGCGGCGCTTTCCCAGCGTCGCCCCGGCCGGCGCCGCCAGCTCGTCGACGCGCACCAGCAAGTGGCGCGGCAGCCGCTCGTTCCCCAGGCCCTCCGGCTGCGGCGATCCATCATCCCATGCCACCGAGCACGAGCTGTCGCCGTACACTTTGACAACCCGGCCTGGCCGCGCGGCGAAGGCGCTGCGCACCCGGTCGCCGGGGGCCAGGTCCGCCCCCTCGTCGCCGGCCGGGCCGAGGCGCGCTTCGTTCAGGTCGTGGATGCTCGCCTTGACGGCGGCAGCGGCGGGCTCGGGGGAGATTGGCGGCTCAATATTGAGCCGCGAAGCGTCGCGGTCGCTGGGCTCAATTTTGCGCTCAGTGGCGGTCTCAGGGTTCATCGCCATGCCGCCGAGCTTCAGCCACCGCAGCACCAGGCGCCCAGCCGTCTCACGCTGCGGGAGGCGCGCATACAGCGCCACGCATTCCGCCAACAATTCGACCCCGCGCGGGGAAAGCAGACGAACCGGATGCGGAAAGCCCGAGGTCATAGCCATTACCGTGAACTCGTCGCCTTCGAGCTTGTAGCGGCTCAGCAAGCGATGGACCTCTCCCTTGTCGAAGCCAAGCCCCAATATCTTGGTCACATCGGTCAGACGCATCCATGCCGCGCCACGGAAGGAGAGCAAATGAACATGCTCGCCGTTGACCACATCCGACCGAAGATAGTCCGCCTTGCCCACGACCTCGCCCGACCCTTCGGCGCCGGTCTGCGACTCGTCGCTTGCGGATTGGCCCTTGGGCAACCCACCCGCGTTTTCGGGAATCACCACGGCCTTCGCCCGCCGGGTTTCGATCGCATCGGAGAGCACCGGGCGCAGATGTTCGACCTTCTTGAAACTCATGAGGTCTTGCACGCGCAGATTTTCGAATTCGCCGGATTCGAACAGCTCTGACAACTCTTCGGCTTCGAGCCGGCCGAGCATGCCGACACGCCAGCGCCCCAGCCGGGTCAGTCTTTCCATGGCCTCGGCGGACAGATTCGCTTCCTGAACCTTCGTGGCGGCTCTCACCACTTGATTGGCCCACGCGGGCTTTACGCCCACCTGTTCGAGCGAACGGTGATATTTCCCGCCCCGCCCGGCGATCCCGCGCAAGCGGACGATCAGATGGCCGGCTTCAAGCATGGACTGGACCGCATCCGCCGGGCCGTTGGTCTTGTTGTCGAGCTGGACTCGGATCTGCTTTATCAGCTCGCCGAGCGCTTTGTCGCTGGAATGTGCGGGCGCCTGCGCGCCCTCGGGTGCCGGCGTCTCGCCGGACTTGTTGAAGAGATCAGCCATGATGGCCTCCTATGCTTCGATGACTAGTCGAATCGCCCCGAAGGGCGGCCGGGTGCTAGTCACTGAGCACAGGGTTCAGCCGGTTGATTCCCCCCCTTGCGGAGGGTCTTGTATTCACCGACACCCGGCCATGGAAACTGATTGATAGCCCTTCCGACGACGGATCACGGGCGCAAAAAAACCACGGCTGACGGGCGTGGGGCGTTGCCGCCTGTACCTGGAGTGACTAGCTCCATCCGCTTTCACGGACAGACGAAGGGTAAGCGATCAGAGAGCTAAAAGCAATCGATGTGGATACAATAATACCCGCCGCGCCGTCAAACGCGCGCCCGGATAAAATAGTATCCGCTGTGAGGAGCCACCCATGAAGCTTCATGTCTCCCTGCGCGGGAAGCGCACAACCGTCACGATCCCGGATGAACTGGCGTGGTTGATGATGGCCCGGATCAACTGCCTAGACTCCCAGCTTGGCAACCCCACAGGGCTGCGCAAGTGGATTCAGAAGACACTGCGCCGCGAGTCCGACCATGTGCCGGAACGGATGCTAAGCCAGTGGCTGCAGGCGCGGATAATCAATGAAATTGCCGATCCGGCCCTGCTCCCGCGACGCGATGGCATCGTTTGCCTCATGCGCGGCTTTGCAGCCACACGCAAGAACCCGGCGCTGGTTGCCATGGACAGCTTGCCGAGCGCGAAAGATATCGCGGAACTAGCTGACGTCCCGCCAGCCTCCTCGCCTCCAACGGCAAAGGCGAAGACTCCTCGCAACCGCTTGAAGCCACAGCACGAGACCACGCCCAATGACCCATTGGATCTGTCTCGAATCGGCCCCGCCGAAGGCGAAGACATGGCCACCGCCGTCGCGAAGTCCATGCGTAAGGCGCGGTTGTCTCCCAAGGCCCGACCCGGGAAACCGCAAGTCGCGTGAAGCGGCATTACCTCAAATCGTGCGTCAACGCACGATTTGAGGAAGCAACCCGCCGCGCGAAGCGACCCTGATCGAGTTCGTACTTGGCGGCACGGTGCAAAAAAAAACGGCCAAATTGGCCTTTTTCACGAACGGTTCTCCATTTACACCGTCGCAGCCAGACCCGCCACATTGGCGATTTTCAGTAGTCATCTCGGTCCCGCCACCGAGCGTTCCTGACGGCCCGCGCTGCCGCCAGCTCGCGACACAGCCACGCCGTCGCCTTGCGCGCCTCCCGGCCCAGCTCGGGCGAGCCTTGCCAGGTCTTCGCCGTCAGCGCATCCTCCATCGGCACCAGGTCGGCGCCGCACTGCATCTCCACGCTCGCCGCCAGGTACAGCCACGCCTGCGCCAATGCGTTCATCTGCCCTTCGATCTGCGCCAACCGCGCCTGAGTGCTGTCCATGGTCCGCCCCTCGCTGAGTTCCGACGCACCCAGCATAGGCCCGCAAACCAGTCTTTCACCGCTTCCAGCCCGCTATTTGTTTCGACCCGACTCGCCAGTCCGGCTTCCAGAATCCCAGGCACTTAGCCCCTCGCCACCGGCTACAATCGAGCCATGACCGCCGACAACCGCCCCCGCATGCTCACCCCCGCCGAGGTGAAGGCCCTGCGCGACTCGAAACGCCAGATCCACCGCCGGGTCGATGAACTACAGCAGCGCCCCAAGGCGACGAGCGCCCAGCCGCAACCAAAGGCAACCCATCACAGTCGATCGGGCGACGACTGAAGACCTCTTCGATTTGTGCCGACGTCGGCACATTTGCCCGACCCTCCCGGCCTTTTGCCCTGTGCAATTCTTTTTATTTTTTATCCCATTCGTTCCCAAAATTTTCCTGTGTATCCCATTTTTCCTGCTCACTACCCCTTCACTTATCCCTTCCCCCCTCACCAGCGCCGGATGTGGAAGGCCGCGGCGTTGAGTGCCAGCACGACGCTCATCAGCACGATGCCCAGCGCGATCGCCAGTGGCAGGTCGCCCTTGCTGGTCTCGAGGGCGATCGCGGTGGTCATCACGCGGGTCACGTGGTCGATGTTGCCGCCGACGATCATCACCGCGCCGACCTCCGACATCGCCCGGCCGATGCCGGCGAGCAGTGCCACCAGCAGCGAGTGTCGGCAGTCGTGGATCAGCGTCGTCACGCTCTGGCTGCGGCTGAAGCCCATCACCCGCAGCTCCGGCGCGTAGTCGCGCCAAGCGTCCTCGACGATCTGGCGGCTCAGCGCGGCGATCAGCGGCACCACCAGCATCATCTGCGCGATCACCATCGCGCCGGGCGAGAACAGCAGGCCGAAACCGCCGAACGGACCGGAGCGCGACAGCGCCAGGTAGACGACGACACCGACCACCACCGAAGGCAGGCCCATCAAGCCGTTGACGACGACCACCAGCAGGTTGCGCCAGCGGAACTCCGCGACCGCCAGCCAGGCACCGAGGGGCAGCCCGATCAGTGCCCCGAGCAACACCGCGGTCATCGACACCCGCAGCGACAGCCAGACGATGTCGACCAGCTTGCTGTCGAAGCTGCCGAGCAGTCGCAGGGCTGCGAACAAGGTGTCGCTCATCGTCGGGGCATTATCATAGGACGCTCAGGTTCGCGATTTCAACCGGGCCCCGGTGGCGCCGGCCCGGATCGACGAGGAAACATCGATGAGCAAGTCCCACCCCAATCCCCAGGATCCCAGACTCACCGTGGCCGCGGCGCGCGAGCACCTGCTGACCACGCTCGGCCCGGTCGCCGGCTGGGAATGCGTGGCGATCCGCGACGCCCTCGGGCGTGTGCTGTCGCGGCCGGTGATCGCACCCTTCGACGTACCGGCCCATGACAACTCGGCGATGGACGGCTACGCGGTGCGCTTCGAGGATCTCGCCGGCGACGGCGAAACCGCCCTCAGGCTGGTCGGCACCGCCTACGCCGGGCGCGCGTTCTCCGGCATCGTCGGCGCCGGCCACGCGGTGCGGGTGATGACCGGTGCGGTGGTGCCGAGCGGCTCCGACACCATCGTCGTCCAGGAGGTGACCCGGGTCGAGGGCGAACGGGTGGTCGTGCCGCCCGGCCAGAAGCGGGGCCAGAACCTGCGCCGCGCCGGCGAGGATCTGGCGCGCGGCAAGCCGGCGCTGGCCGCCGGCAAGCGCATCGGCGCTGCCGATCTCGGCCTGCTCGCCTCCCTCGGCGTCGCCGAAGTCACCGTGTTCCGTCGGCTGCGCGTCGCGTTCCTGTCCACCGGCGACGAGATCGCGTCGATCGGCAATCCGCTGGGGCCCGGCCAGGTGTACGACAGCAACCGCTACACGCTGCACGCCGCGTTGTCCGCGCTCGGTGTCGAGCTGGTGGACATGGGGGTCGTGCGCGACGAGCCCGAGCTCATCGAGCACGCCTTCCGCACCGCCGCAGCCAGCGCCGACGTGGTCATCACCTCGGGCGGCGTGTCGGTCGGCGAGGCGGATTTCGTGCGCGAGCTGATGGCGCGACTGGGCGAGGTGCGGTTCTGGAAGCTCGACATCAAGCCGGGAAGGCCGATGGCCTTCGGCCGCATCGGTGACGCCTGGCTGTTCGGGCTGCCCGGCAACCCGGTCGCGGTGATGGTGAGTTACGCCCAGTTCGTGGTCGATGCGCTGCTGCGGCTGATGGGCGTCGATCCGCTGCCGCCGCGGCCTTTGTTCGAGGTGCCGTGCGACGACGCGATCCGCAAGAACCCGGGCCGCCGCGAGTTTCCCCGCGGTGAACTCTATCCCGGCGGGGGCGGCTGGCGGGTGCGACTGGCCGGCAACCAGGGCTCCGGCGTGCTGCGCTCGATGGCCGAGGCCAACTGCTTCATCGTTCTCGACGAGGCGTGCGGCAACGTCGCCGCCGGCGATACCGTCAGCATCCAGCTATTCGACGGCCTGTTCTGAGGCGGCGACCTCGGGCGCGACCCGGCGCCGCCGGCGGATCGGCAGCAGCCGGCGCAGCGCGAGCCACTGGTGCAGCGCGAGACCGAGCAGGACCAGGGCGCTGCCCAGCCACACCCGGGCGTCGAGCACTTCGCCATTGACCTGCTGACCCAGCACCAGCGCCAGCACCGGCGTCATCAGCGTCACCAGCGCGACCTGCGAGGCGGCCAGGTGCTTGATCACGTAGTAGTACAGCGTGAAGCTCAGCAGCGAGCCGAACACCCCGAGGTAGAGGATCGCGCCGATCGCCCGCGCCGGCGGGTCGGCAGGCAGCGTGCCGTCGCCGAGCCACCACTGCAGCGCGAACATCGGCAGTGCCACCAGCAAGGTGCCGAGGGTCGTGGCGAGCGGCGGGTTGTCGCCGCCGATGCGCTTCAGCATGACCAGGCTGGCCGAATGCACCAGCGCCGCCAGCAGCAGCGCCAACAGCCCGGCGGTGCCGTCGGCCCCGTCGTCACCGCGCACGAAGATTGCGGCCAGTCCGGCGATGGCCAGCGCGATGCCGGCCAGCGCCCGCCGGCCCGGCGGCGGTTCGGCGCGCCACAGCGCGGCGATCAGCGAGGTCAGCAGCGGCGACAGACCGAAGATCACCGAGATCAGCCCCGAACGCACCTCGCCGGCCGCCCAATAGACCAGCGACATCGCCACGAATAGGCTGACGCCGCTCACCAGGTAAAGCGCGCGGGCGCGGGGGTGGAACGGCAGCGGCTTCCGCCACAGGGCGAGCAGCGCGACCGCCAGCGCGACGCTGACCAGCATCCGTGACAGCACCGCGAAACTGAAACCGACGCCATCGGCGCTCCATTGCACGGCCAGCGGTGTGGTGCTCCAGGTCAGCACCAGGCAGATGTAGGCGGCGGGTACGGACATCGTCTTTCCTCGAATCGGCGCCTGCCGGGGCGGCCGGTGATCGGTGGTGGCGGTGGGTGGCCTGCAGCGGCAAAAAAAAGACCGCGGTGGTGTTCCGCGGCCTGTCTCGAACGGCTGGCGCAGGATGCGCCGGATCTATCGCAACGGCCCCGGAGACGCGACGACGCGCCACGCGCGCAGCTTGCGGCGGCAAATCGGCATCGGGTGGGCGCGGTGAGCGGTGATCATGTCGTGATGGTGCATGTAATCGGCGCCGCACGTCAATGGCCATCGTCCGGCGCGGCGAAGTCGCGCCGGCTCAGCAGTGGCCGCGGCCGCCGACGGGTCGGGCGCCGGGCGCACCGCTGCGCAGGTAGCGCGCGATGTCCACCTCGTCGATCTGCTCCGGCGCGAGGAAGCGCTCGGCGTAGCGCCGATGCACACCGCGCAGCAGGAACAGTTCGAACAGGTTGCGGTCGATGTGGCCGCGATCGCAGAACTCCGCCAGCATCCGCACCGCCTCGGACAGCGGCTTGCCGTCCTTGTACGGGCGATCGGACGCGGTCAGGGCCTCGAAGATGTCGGCGATCGCCATGATCCGCGCCGGGACCGACAGCTGCTCGGCCACCAGTCCCCGCGGATAGCCGGTGCCGGTCAGGGTCTCGTGATGGGTCGAGGCGTACTCCGGCACCCGGCGCAGGTTCTTCGGCAGCGGCAGGCGGTCGAGCATGACGATGGTCTGGATGATGTGTTCATTGACCTTGAAGCGTTCCTCGTCGGTCAGCGTGCCGCGCGCCACCGACAGGTTGTAGCGCTCGCCGAGGTTGTAGAGCAGCTCCGGCACCGCCATGTTGAGGCCCAGTGCCGGGTCGTCGGCCATCGGCGCCAGGCGTTCGATGCGATGATGGTCCTTGTCGGCGAGCAAGGTCTCGACGGCCGGCAGGGCCGCTGCCGGCGTCCGGGCGTGGCGGGCGGCCTCCTCGTGGGACAGCCCCAGGCGGTCGTCGAAGTGGCGCAGCCAGGTCTGCCCGGCGAGCCGCCGGAGGCGCGCCAGGCACTGCTCCGAGATGGTTTCGCCACCGATGTTGCAGGCCGCGACGAAGGCGAAATCCTCCTGCAGGCTGGCCGCGCGGTCCTCGAAGCGGCGCGCGCAGGCCGCCGCGTCCTGGCCCGCCAGGCGGGCCTCGAGCGCGTCGATGCGGGCATCGCGGAGCAGCACTTCGAAGCGGGTGCGGACCTCGTGGATGCGGTTGTACAGGGTCTCCAGCTTGGTCGCCTTGTCGACCACGTACTCGGGCGTCGTGACCTTGCCGCAGTCGTGCAGCCAGGCGCCGACGCGGAATTCGCGCCACTGGTCGCCGTCGGCGAAGCAGAACGAAGCCAGCGCTCCCTCGTCCTCCTCGCAGGCCGCCTCGGCCAGCATCACCGCGAGCTCCGGCACGCGCTCGCAGTGGCCGCCGGTGTAGGCGCTCTTGGCGTCGATCGCACCGGCGATGATGCGGATCAGCGAGTCCATCATCTCGCGCTGGCTTTCCAGCAGATGATGGTTGTCCAGCGCCATCGCCGCCTGGGCCGCGAGGGCTTCGATGAACTTGACGATTTCCGGGTCGAACGGGATCGCCGCGCCGGACTCCGGATCGAGCGCGTTGATCAGCTGCATCACGCCCAGCAACTCGCCACTGGCCGCGATCATCGGCACGCTGACCTGGCTCACCGTGCGGTAGCCGGTGGCTTCGTCGAAATCCAGAGCGCCGCTGACGTCGAAGCGGGTCTCGCTGCGCAGCGCGTCGATCACCACGGTGCGCCGGTTCAGCGCCGCATGCACCGACGCGAAATGGTCGTTGGGTTCGCCACTGACCGGGTCGTGGAGCGCGATCTCGGTTGCCGGCAGACCGTCCTCGCGGGTGCGCAGCGCGAAGCGCAGGCTGTCGCGGCCGGTGGCCAGGTACAGCGTGCCGGCGTCGGCGTTGGCGAGGCGCTTGCCGGTGAGCAGGATGCTCGCCAGCAGGCGGTCGCTGTCGTGCACCGCGGCCAGCGCCAGGCCGCTGTCCACCAGGCTGGAGAGCTTGTCGCGCGCCAGCTTCAGCGCCTCGGTGCGCTCGCGTAGCGAATGCTTCATGGTGCGATGGGCATCGCCGAGGACGTCGATCTCGTAGAACATCGATTTCACCGTGGTGTCGCCGCTGAAATCGAGTTCCCGCACCCGCTCCGAATCCGCCGCGAGGTCGTCGAGGGCGCGCGACGCCCGACGCGAGACACCGTAGGCGAGCGGCAGCGCGATCGCCAGTGCCAGTGCCGACAGGGCGATGATCTGGTCGCGCACCGCCAGCACCGGCGCGGCGAAGGTCTGCAATGGCGCGAACGACACCACCCGGTAGCTGAGCTGCGGCGCGAGCGGCACTTCGCGCACCGCCAGCAGATGGCGCTCGCCGTCGATCTCCAGCAGTTCCGGCAGTGCGGCGCCGGACAGGCGCCGGTACAGGGCCACCAGGAAGGGATGACTGCTGTCGCCGAGACGCGTCAGCGGCGCCGGTGGGCGTCCGTCGCCCGGCAGGCTGCCCCCGCTTGCCAGGATGCGTCCCTGATCGTCGAGGACGATGCTTCCGCCCGGCTGGGCCTCGACCGTGCGCTGCACGAACTCGCTCAACGACGACAGCGAAAGGTCGACGCCGGCGACACCGTCCACCGCCGCGATGCGCTGCACCAGGGTCACGCCGAGGGTCGGCGAGGACTGGAACAGATAGGGCTCGGTTAGGCCGAGCGCGCCGCTGGCCGGGGCCCTGCCGTACCACGGCCGGGCGCGCGGATCGTAGTCGCTCGGGTCGGTTCGCTGTCCGACGATGCGGCCGTCGGCGGCAATGAACCGCCACTGCTCGCTTTCACCGGCGTGCGCTCCGTCGATGCTGCGCATCGCGAAGCGGGCCGCCCCGGGGGCACCGAGCCGCCTGCCGGCGACGGGGTCGCTGGCGAAGCCGATGACCTGGAAGAAGCTGCCGTCGGCGAGCCCGAAGTAGGCGCCGTAGAGCGACGGGTTGACCTGCACCAGCGCGGTCAGCAGCGCCGCCATCGACGAATCCGCTCGCATCGCGCGGTAGTCCGGCATCGGCATCCGTGCGGCGGTCTGCACCGCCTGGGTCGCCGAACGGACCAGGCCCTCGAGCTTCTGTGCCTGGGCGTCGGCCATGTGGGCGAAGATCGCCTCGGCGTTGTCCTCGGCCATGCGTCCGAAACGTCCGGTCGCGAAGAGCAGGAACAGGGCTACCAGCGACACCACGAAACTGGCCAGCAGCAGGGTCGCGAAGACATGCACCCGGAATTTTATCGCCTTCAATGGCACCTTGGTTTCCACGGCGCGCAGCCGGCAGCGGCTGCCGAGCCGTAATGATGCAACCATTCGCAACCGAGGTCGCGCACGGCTGCGCGGACGGCGCCGCGCGGCATTCGCTTTGCACGGCGGTGGCGAACTGCCATAGTTCGGCGCTGGCCCATTTTTCGCGACCAGGCTTCGATGGCATCGACAAGGAAGGACACGCGCGCGGCGCGCAGCCGTGGCGACGCGCAGCGCGAGCTGGTAGCCCTTTTCCAGGCCGGCCGGCCGGCGGAACTGAAGGCCGCCGCCGACCGCCACGTGCGGCGCTGGCCGGACTTCGCCTTCGGCTGGAAGGCGCTCGGCGTGGCCTGCCAGCTACTCGGGCGCGACCCGCTGCCGGCCCTGCGCCGTGCCGCCAGCCTGTTGCCGGACGACGCCGAGACGCTGGCCAATCTCGGCAACGCGCTGCGCGACAGCGGCGCCTTGGCCGACGCCGACGCGGCCCTGCGGCGGGCCGTCGCGCTGAATCCGGTACATCCGCTGTTCCGGATGAACTTTGGCAACGTGCTGATGGACCAGGGCCGCCGCGACGAGGCGATCGCCGAGTTCCGCCAGTCGCTGGCAATCGCGCCGGACACCGCCGAAGCCCACAACAACCTCGGCCACGCGTTGTTCGGCATTCCCGGTCGTCTCGACGAGGCGATCGATTGCTACCGCGCCGCCTTGCGCTGCCGGCCGGGCTTTCTGGTGGCCGCCGACAACCTGCTGTTCGCGCTGAACTACTCCGAACGCGTGAGGCCGGCCGAGATGCGGGCAGCCGCCGAACATTACGGCGCCATCGTCGCTGCCTCGGTGCAGCCGGCCCGCGGCTGGCCCAATCCGCCCGACCCCGAGCGCCCGCTCCGGGTCGGGCTGGTGTCCGGCGATCTCCGCCGTCACCCGGTGGGCTACCTGTTGCGCGACGTGCTGCCGGCACTGGACCCGCAACGCACCCTGATCTACGCCTACGCGACGAGGCCGGTGGACGACGACGTCAGCAGTGCACTGAAGCGCTCGGTGAAGGCCTGGCACGGGGTCGAACGGCTCGCCGACCGGCAGCTCTTCGAGCGAGTTCGCGAGGACCGCATCGACATCCTGGTCGACCTGTCGGGCCACACCGCCCACAACCGCCTGCCGCTGTTCGCGATGCGGCCGGCGCCGGTGCAGGCGAGCTGGCTCGGCTACTTCGCGACCACCGGCCTCGCGGCGATCGATTATTTCGTCGGCGATCCGCTGGTACTGCCGGAGACCGAGGAATCGCACTTTTGCGAGAAGCCCTGGCGTCTGCCCGACAGCTACTACACCTTCTCGCCGCCGACCGAGGCAGTCGAGGTGGCGCCGTTGCCGGCCCGCGCGCGCGGGGCGATCAGCTTCGGCTTCTTCGGCGCCCTCGCCAAGCTGGTGACGCCGGTGCTCGACTGCTGGAGCGAGATCCTGACCCGGCTGCCGGGCGCGCGGCTGGTGATCAAGGCCGCCGGCATCGAGCAGCCCGAGGTCGCCGCGGCGTTCACTGCGCAGTTCGCCGAGCGCGGCATCGACGCCGGTCGCCTGTGCCTGCTCGGCCGCAGCGGCCGGGCCGAACACCTCGCCGCCTACGGCGAGGTGGATGTCGCCCTCGACAGCTTTCCGTTCCCGGGCGGCCTGACCACGCTGGAGGCGAGCTGGATGGGCGTGCCGACGCTGGGCCTGCGCGGCGACCGGTTCATCTCCCACCAGGGCGAGATGCTGCTCCACGCCCTCGGCCTCGACCACTGGATCGCGCCGGATCGCACAGCCTACGTTGCCCGTGCGGTGGCGCTCGCCGGCCAGCTCGACGAGCTGGCCGCACTGCGCGTCGGCCTGCGCGACCGGCTGATCGCCTCGCAGCTGTGCGACGGCGCCCGCTTCGCCGGCCAACTGGAGCAGGCCTGGCGGGGGATGTGGCGCGTGTGGTGCGAATCGCGACGCTGATTGCCGCCGGGCGCGGGTCGCCGCCGCCGGTCTGCCCGAGCGCTCGCCGTGCACCCTCGTTCAGTCGGCGAAGGGACTGGTGCACCACTGCTGCTGACAGGGCACGCCGTCGTGGTTGCCGTCCATCCTGACGCCCGGGCAGTTGCGCAGGAAATAGGTGGCCTCGGCGCAGGACCTCATCTGGGAGCAATGGGTGCGCCCGTCGCAGCGATAGGGAGAGGGCGTCTTCTCGGAACCCGGCAGCATTGCCAACAGCTTGGCCAGCCAGCCGCCGCGGGAATGTTCCTCGTACGCAACAAAGCCCAGGCCGGCGACGATCAGCAGCGCGACGAGGCGCCCGCGAATGCCCGGGCCTGCGCCGCGGCGCGGTCGTCCCGATTGCTGCCGCGACGACGGTCGCGCGGCAGCCGCCCGCTGCGGGCAGGCGACCTTGCGTGCCCGTCGCCGGCCGCTGCTGTCGATTTCGACTTCGAAGCTGAGCAATTCCCCGGGCATCGGGCGAACGCCGTCTCTCGGGAAGGCCGAGATATGGACGAAGACCTCACCACCGCCGTGTTCGGGTGTTATGAAACCGAATCCGCGCGCATCGTTCCACTTCGACAGCCTGCCTTCCATATGCATTCAGGGTCTCGATCGGTTTCGGATTGAAGGCCTCGGGCCGGCACGTCGAACAGGCGGTCCATGGCTGGGTCTCCACGGTGCTTGAAGCGGACAGTCCCGGCCATGTGTCCGGGCGCGTCCGCGCCGTCTATGATGAACGGATCGCGACCATGAAGGATGAGCGTGTGATCAACGAAATCGTCACGTTCAGACTGCCCGAAGGCGCGACGCGGGAAGAAGTCTTCCGCAACTTCGAGAAGACCGCGCCGACGTGGCAGCAGAATCCGGATCTGATCAGAAAGAACTACCTCCACGACGCCGAGAACGGCGTTGCCGGTGACGTCTATATTTGGACGGCGCGTGCTCACGCCGAGAAATGGCACGGCACGGTGTTTCGCGAAAAGCTCAGAGCGCTATGCGGCGCCGAGCCGGAGTGCCGGTTCTTCGAGACGCCCGTCGTCGTGGACAATCTGGCGGGCGAGATCGTCAAGGACTGACTTTCTCGATTGCGTCGGAAGCCGGCGCGTCTGCGCAGGAAGGCGGCGGTAGTTGGCGTGCGACAACGTATGGCGCGAAGGTCCGCAAGCCGCATGGGCTTGCCGGTGCCCTTCAAACAACCTGCACGACCTGTCGGGGGCCGAATCCGATTGTTCAGACCTACGGAATCGGGGCACCAGCCCACTTTCGACACCTGCTCATGCCTATGCCTGATCACGTGTGTGTGCGCTTGCACTCGCTTTCGCGTCGGCCTTTCTTTCGAGGCGCAAGAAGACGAGCAACAGCGCGGCAAGGAAGATGACATAGGACACCGTGCCGACGACGATCGTGTCGATTAGCAGATCGAACCCCAGACCGTAGTCATCCTCGAGATCGGTGCGGAACAAGAGGTCGTGCTTTTCCATGTAAGCCCTGATTGAGATTTCCGACGAAATCCAGATCGACAGGGCCGTCGGAACGAGTGCAACGGCGCCGGCAAATATGACCAGACAAAGTATTTCCAGGCTGCGCCCTAGCATGCCGACCGGTCCCGAAGGGGCTCGGCTGCCATTGGAATTCCCGGTCAGAAGTTCGCTTGCTGCGTTAGGGCTGCACTTCTGTACGCTCTTTCCCGCGAACTGATCGGCCTGCTTCTTCGTGGAACGGGGGACGACCCCCTCGCTTCGCCAGTTATTCCCAGTATCTCGATTCATCGGGCGCTCACCGGCAGCCACTGACAAGACTCACGACATAGTGGCACGCTTGTATGCATTTCCAGTTGGTCTCCGTATGCCGAATGGCATTTCAAGACGTGACCTCTTGCCCTTTGTGCGCTCGCCGTATTCGATGTCGCAACTCAAGAGGTGAGCCCACCGCTTGTGATGTGCTCGAATTCAAGACCTGACCCATTCTCCCTTGACCCATTCTCCCTCTTCGAGCGGCTGACGACCTCTGCACTGTGCCACGGCACGCGCTTCGCCTGTGAACTGGAGCAGATGTGGCGAGGCATGTGGCAGGCATGGTGCCGCTCGCGGTGAGACGCGGCAATCGCGAAGTTCGCCGTCCAGCCGGCGGCACGGGCGATCGTGGTCGGCAAGGTCGCCGTTCGCGGTGGCACGCCGCCCAGCGCGAGCCGGCCGTCGTGCCTCGCCGGTGCTTCGCTCGAGGCGGCGCTCAGATCCGCTGCTGGAAGGCGAGGCAGTAGCCGTTGCAGTCCCTGATGCCAAACTCCCTGGAACCGTATGGCATGTCCTGAATCGGCCACGCCACGGTGACGGTGTCCTTGAGCGAGGCAAACAGGCGATCGGCATCGGGGACCGTGAAATAGATCGTGCCGGAGAACGCCAGCTCGCCTCGCCACAGGTCCTGCGTCGTGAACACGAGCTTGCCGCCGTAGTGCTCTGCGGTGATCGTCGCGGCGCCGTCGGAAACGTGGAAATCGAGCACCGAGCGATAGAACCTCTCGGTCTCGCCCAGGTCCTTGCAGCGCAGCAGCAGGGTCAGCGACATGATGGCTTTCCGGCGGGTTCGACGTGATCCTGCGCGCAGGTCGGCTTGTCTGCGCGGACGGGCGCAGGGACAAGTCCGCCAGGACGAACGGTCGATTCAAGACGCATGGTATTCGCACGCCATCGGAACCCCGTTCCGATCCGGGTGCTTGTCGCGCACCAATGCGCGAACCGCCTCGATGTCTTTCGGTATCACGTTACCGATCCGGTAGATGCAGAAGCCCGGAGCAGCGCGTTGGCCCACGACGATATTCGTGTGCGGGCCGGCGATCCCGCCGATCTGGAATACCACCACCGCGACCGATGGTGCCAGCGCCGAGAATATGTGCTGGCTGTACGGCTGGTCGGGAACGATGAGATCGGTCGAGTTCCACCGCACGCCGCGTTCGGCCATCGCATCCCACGGAACGACAGCCGTGAAGGCCTCCCTCACGTCTGGCGGAACATCGGCCACGGCACGAACTTCGACGAGCCCATCGGCCGCCAGCAGGGCCGACTCGATGCGATGCTCGTCGGACCGGCCCTGTTGCGAGTCCGCCAGCGGAATGTTCGACAGCAAGGCTGCGATCACGACTACGCGAAGAATCCTCATGTCCGCTCCGTGGATCGACCCGCCCGACCGAGCGAGGCAGATTCTCTGGTGATGCTGCCGGGGTGCGCCCGTCACCGTCGGCCGGCCGCGCTTCGTGGAAACCCGTCCGCAGGAGGTCGCACAGCGACAGGGTAGTCCACCGAGCGCCCGGCATGGGTGCCGATCCGTCGAGTGGAGGTCCCGAGGGGGCTCGTCGGTGGGGATCCATGACCACGCGATGATCAACACGAGCCGGCGGCGGAAGCACATCGGAGGCCGGGCGGGCGGCCACCGGACGGCGACGACAAGCGCCACGGCGGGCAGCGCTCGGGCACCGACGATTCGCGTTGCCGCGAGGGCCGGTGCACGAACACGGTCATGCCGGGAGGACGACGCGCCGTTGCATCCCGGCTGGCGAAATCGCCGTCGCGTTCGGCCGTTCACGACGCATTATGCGAAGTTGTACAGCCATCAACAGCCGTGGCCCATCGACTTCTGGATCGGCAGGTATGGCGTCGACCTTTTCTTCATGATAAGCGGCTATGTAATTTTCCTCACGCTGGACAAGACCGAGCGGCCCGCGGACTTCGTCGTGTCGCGATTTTCGAGGCTGTTCCCCGCCTTTTGGTGCGCGGTCCTCGTGACTTACGTGATGGCAAGGCTGTTCCAGCTTCCGGGCTGGACGGTGTCGCCCAGGGAGGCGCTCGTCAATATGACCATGATGCCGGCGATTTTCGGCGCCAGTCGTGTCGACGGCGTGTACTGGTCACTGGAAAAGGAGCTGGGCTTCTATCTGATGGCAGGCGTCATCTACTATCTCGGTTCCCGTGGCCTGACCTTGCTTGTCATGGCGTCATTCGTCATCGCTCAGGCACTGCTGGAGATGTCGGGCTTGAAGTCCGAAGTGCCAGGCTTGTGGCGGATATACGCAATTCTGCCAATCGAGCAGTTGCACCTGTTCCTGTACGGAGCGTCACTCTATTTCGTCAGAAACGACATGATCAGTAGCAGCGGCTTCGTCTTGATAATCGCAATCTGCTTTATTGGATCCAACCCGCACCTGCACCTGATGCATGCTTCCATCATCCTGATCCTGTTTGCATTCCTGGTCCTGGCAATAACTCGCCAGATGTCATTCTTGCGCCATCCGGCGTTGCTGTTTCTGGGGGCGATTTCCTATCCCTTGTATCTGCTGCACAACAACGTCGGCAGTGCCATCATCTTTGCCCTGAACGATGCCGAACTGCCCATGGCCGAAGCGCTGTTGGCTGCCCTGTCGGTGTCGCTGGTCTTTGCGGCAGCTCTGCATCGCTTCGTCGAGCTGCCGGCGATGAAGAAGATCCGGTCCTGGTGAATGAGGCCGCACGGCGAGGATCGACCGTCGATCGAGATGGCTTTCCGACGGCAACGTCGGCATGCCGCTTGTGGTCGCGAGGGAACGACAGGCTTGGGCATGGCAGGGTCGTATCCTCATGCACCGTCGGATCGCGCCATGGGATCGAGACCCGGCCTCCCGCCCGCTGCGCCGCGCACGGCCGATCGGGCAGATCGCCCGCCATGATGATTGACTGGCAAGGTTCGCGGAGTGGTCCCGAAGACGTCGCAAACATGTATCCTCGGGCCGGCGACGACCGTCGACACAGGGCCCTTACGACGACATGAGCAGCCTGAGTCCCCCCTTTACCAGCCTCGTGTGGTCGCAGCGCTGGTTGCTGCTGGGCGCTCTGGCGGCGGTTGCCGCTTGGGTGATGGTCCGCCGGCTCGGCCCGATCGACCAGATGCTCCAGTCCCGGGTAACGGGAGGCATCTTCGCGCTCGAGTTCTCATGGACGGGCGAACGGGCACGGATGATCCTCGACGCATGGCACGGACTGGAGGACCTGGTTCGACGTCAGACCTGGTGGGACAACCTGTTCCTGCTGTGCTACCCACCCGCGCTGTCGCTTGCCTGCGCGATGCTGTCCGAGGCGGAACAGAATCCGGTGGCGATGATCGGGGCATTCGTGGCCTGGGCGGTGTTGGCGGCGACGCCCCTGGACGCGACGGAAAACCTGGCGATGCTGACGATGCTGTCGCAGGGGGCATCCGAATTCCTGGCCAAGCTGGCGACATGGTGTGCCGGCCTCAAGTTCACCTTGCTGCTGGCGGCCGTCGGATACCTGCTGGTGGCCGGCACGGCGACCCTCGTACGTCGTTTCGCCGTGCCGTAGCGGCCCAGTTGCGGCGGGTACCCGGGCGCCGCGGATGCGCGCCGAATGACAGCGGCAATTCATGGCGCGGCGCAGCATTCATTCCTGCAAAGAGGCCTTCGCTGGCGTCCCGGGACGGGACCCGGAGCCGCTCTGGAGGCGAGCCTGAATCCTGCTTTCCCCGGTGACGTAGCCGAAATTCGCCGCTAGACTGTTGCTCCGGAAACCAGCGAGCATGTTGCACCGATACCACCCGTGGCGCATTGCGCACTGCATGATCCTGCCTCCAAGAGCCATCCTTGATCGATATCGCGTCGCGCCCTGAATCCGAGCGGCGCCGCCGTCCGGCGTTGACCGTAGTCCTGCTTCTGCTGTTCGCATTCGCCGCGATTGCGGCACTGGTCGGTGTCGTCGAAATGCGCATCTCCTGGATCCAGTCCGAACTGCTTCCGGACTATGCCTCGCAGCTAACCTGGCAGGTCGAATCGGGGCCCAGCGAGCGCATCCAGTTCCCCAAGGACGGTCCCTACGACGCGCGCCTCGGCTATTCCCTGCTGCCCCAGATCACCCAGCGGCTGGACAATCGAGGCTACCTGGTTGAGCGCCAGGCGCGATTCGCCCCGGCCCTGATGAATTTTGCCGGCCAGGGTTACTTCCCGCCCTATCGGGAAAAGATGCAGTCGGGCCTCGCCATGCTCGACTGCCGGGACGAGCAGCTGTTCCGGGCTGCCTATCCCGGACACCAGTACCCGTCGTTCGACGCGATACCCGAGTTGGTGAGACAAACGCTGCTGTTCATCGAGGACCGCAACCTGCTCGATACGCAGCGCCCCCGCCTGAATCCGGCCCTGGAATGGGCTCGGCTCGGCAAGGCAGTGTTGGCCCAGCTGGTCAAGATCGTCGACGGTGATTACAACGCGCCGGGCGGCAGCACCCTGGCGACCCAGGTGGAAAAGTTCCGCCACTCGCCGGACGGCGTCACCTATTCGGTCCGCGAGAAGCTGCGACAGATGGTCTCCGCCAGCGTGCGTGCCTACCGTGGCGGAGCCGACACCCTCGAGGCACGCCGAAACCTGGTGCTCCAGTACATCAACACCGTTCCTCTCGCCGCCGCGCCGGGATTCGGCGAGGTCTATGGTCTCGGAGACGGACTATGGGTATGGTTCGGCGCCGCGTTCGACGGCGTCAATCGAAGCCTTGCCTCGCGAGCGAACCACGCGCGTGCACTCGAGGCCCGGGGCCTGGCCTTGCGTCAGGTGCTGGCACTGATGATCGCCCATCGTCGTCCGAGCTATTACCTGACGCGCGGTCGCGACGAACTGGAGCAACTGGCCGACGCCTACCTGCGCCTGCTGGAAAGTGCCGGTAACATCGACGCACGACTGCGTGATGCCGCGCTGGCGGCGCGGCTGACCTTCCGCAAGCCTGCCGAGGAATCCGTAGTGGGCCGCAACGGCATCGGCAAAGGGCCTTCGACGTTGCGGGCACGGCTCGCCGGGATGCTGGAAGTCTCCCAATACGAGCTCGACCGCCTCGATCTCGAAGTCGCGTCGACTCTCGACCGCCGTCTGCAGCACGAGGTGGACGCCTTCCTCGGCAAGCTGGGCGACGAACGCTTCGCGACCGAGCACGGCTTGCTCGGCGAGCGCCTGTTGGCACCGGATAAGCTCACGGCGGTGCGCTACAGCTTCACGCTGGTGGAAAGCGGCAGCGACGGCAACCGGGTGCGAGTCCAGACCGACACCGCCAACATCCCGTTCGACATCAACGAGCAGGCCAAGCTGGAACTGGGCTCGACGGCCAAGCTGAGAGTGCTCGCCAGCTACCTCGAGATCGTCGCCGAGTTGCACCAGCGGCTGACCGCGATGAGCGACGAGGAGTTCACCGCCACGTCGGCCGAGCGGCGCGATCCGCTGAGCCGCTGGGCGCGCGACTACCTCGCTGCCAGACGCGACCGCGGGCTCGCCGAGATGCTGGCAGCGGCGCTGGAGCGGCGATTTTCGGCCTCGCCGAAGGAGTCCTTCTTCACCGGCGGCGGCGTCCATTTGTTCAACAACTTCCGCCACGAGGACGATCGGCGCAGCCCGACCCTGCGGGAGGCGCTGCAGGGTTCCATCAACCTGCCTTTCGTGCGGCTGATGCGCGAGCTGGTGCGCTACGAGATGTACCAGATCCCGGGCAGCACCGCCCGCCTGCTCGAAAACCACCAGGACCCGCGACGCGACGAATACCTCGCGCGATTCGCCGACCGCGAGGGACAGGAATTCCTGCGCCGCTTCTGGCGCAAGCACCGCAACCATCCGACCGGCGAGATGCAGGCGAGCATCTTCGATGGCCTGCGCCGGGTGCCCGACCGCCTGGCAGCGGCCTACCGCTATCTGAATCCGCAGGCCGACGCGGCCGCCTTCGGCGCTTTCCTCAACGACCGCATGGGCGACACGCGGCTGGATCCCGCCCGCCTGGAGGTGCTGTATCAGCGCTTCCGGCCGGACGCCCGGGATCTCGCAGACCAGGGATACCTGGCCCGCGTGCACCCCCTCGAGTTGTGGCTGGTCGGCTACCTGAGCCGACATCCCGCCGCGACCTTCGCGGAGCTGGCGGAGGCCAGCCGGACCCAGCGCCAGGCGGTCTACAAGTGGCTGTTCAAGACCCGCGCCAGGAATGCCCAGGACCAGCGCATCCTGTCGATGCTGGAGGTTGAGGCCTTCCTCGAGATCCACCGTCGCTGGTCGCGCCTGGGCTACCCGTTCGATCATCTGGTACCCTCGCTGGCGACCGCGCTGGGCAGCTCCGGCGACCGCCCCGCGGCGCTGGCCGAACTGATGGGAATCATCGTCAATGACGGCCGCCGCCTGCCGACCCAGCGGGTCCGCGAGCTCCGGTTCGCTGCCGACACACCCTACGAGACCCGCTTCGTGCGTGGCGGCGCCCCGGTCGAGCAGGTGATGCTGCCGGAAGTCGCCACGGCCTTGCGCGAGGCCCTCGGGCAGGTGGTGGAGGCCGGCACGGCACGCCGGCTGGCGGGCGCCTTCCGGCTTGCCGACGGAACCGCAATCGCCGCCGGTGGCAAGACCGGCACCGGCGACAACCGGATCGTCGTCAGCGGCGACAAGGGTCGCAACTCGGTGGCATCGAATCGCACGGCGACCTTCGTGTTCTACCTCGGCCAGCGATATTACGGCACGCTCACCGCCTACGTGACCGGCAGCAGCGCTGCCGACTACCACTTCACCTCGGCGCTGCCGGTGCAGATCCTGAAGGCGATGGCACCGGTCCTGCGGCCGTGGCTGGCCCCCGAAGGTGGCGGCAGCTGCAAAGCTGCTGTGCCCTGAGCTGCCTTCTGCTGGGGGTCGGCAAGAGATCTCGCACCGGCATTGAGCGCAAGGGAAACGCCATCAGACCGCAGCACGGGCAAGCCGCCGCGGGCTCCGATGGGACAGGTCGTCCGTGTCCGCTAGCGCAAGCGCTCCGGATCGATCCCCAGGCGCGCGATGCGGTCGTGCAGCGTCTTGCGCGCGATCTGCAGCTTCTCGGCGGCGACGCTGACGCGGCCCTGCGCTTCGCGCAGCGCTGCTTCGATCAGGCCGCGCTCGAACTGGGCGACACGCTCGTTCAGCGAATTCGCCGGGGCGCTCGCCGGGCCGCTGGCGACGCCGAGGCAGAAGCGGTCGACGGCGTTGCGCAGCTCGCGCACGTTGCCCGGCCAGTCGTGGGCCAGCCACTGATCGAGCTGGCCCTGGCCGAGGGCCGGCGCCTCGAGATGGTAGCGCTGGGCGGCCTGGTGAAGGAAATGGGCGGCGAGCACCGGGATGTCGCCCTTGCGCTGGGCCAGCGGCGGCAGTTCGAGGCAGACGACGTTGAGGCGGTAATACAGGTCCGCGCGGAATTCGCCGGTATCCGACAGCGCCTTGAGGTCGCTCTTGCTGGCCGCGACGATGCGGCAATCGACCGGTATCGGCTGGTTGCTGCCGAGGCGTTCGACGACGCGCTCCTGCAGCACACGGAGCAGCTTTACCTGCAGCTGGGGCGTCATGTTCTCGATCTCGTCGAGGAACAGCGTGCCGCCGCGGGCGTGTTCGATCTTGCCGATGCGCCGCTTCAGCGCGCCGGTAAAGGCGCCGGCCTCGTGGCCGAAGATTTCGCTCTCGAACACCGATTCGGGCAACGCGCCGCAGTTGATCGCGACGAATTCCCCGCTACGGCCACTGGCCGCGTGCAGCGCGCGCGCCAGCACCTCCTTGCCGGTGCCGGTGTCGCCATAGATCAGCACGTCCGCCTCGGTCGGGCCGATCGCCGCGACCATCCGCCGCAGGTGCACGATCTGCGGGCTGTCGCCGAGCAGGAAGACCGCACGCTTCTCCAGCACGCGCTCCTTCAGTCGCCGGTTCTCGAGCACCAGCCGGCGGTGGGCGAGGCCGCGCCGCACGACATCGGCCAGCCGATCCGAGGTGAACGGTTTCTCGATGAAGTCGTAGGCGCCGTCGCGGATCGCCTGCACCGCCATGCCGATGCCGCCGTGGCCGGTCACCAGGATCACCGGGATCTCGCGATCGCGGCCGAGGATTTCGGCAAGCAGGGCTAGACCATCTATCCCCGGCAGTCGAACGTCACTGACCACGACCCCTGGAAAATCCGCGTCGAGGCCGGCCAGCGCGGCTTCGGCACGGTCCGCGCCGCGGGCCATGATGCCCGCCAGGTCCAGGGCCTGGAGCATGCCGAGGCGCACGGCCGGGTCGTCTTCGACGACGATCGCGAGGGAAGAATGAGGCATCAGTCGGGGGGCTCCGCGGATGGCAGGCGCAGCCGGAACCAGGCGCCGCCGTCCGCATTGTTGCCGGCGACGAGGCGGCCGTCGAGGCTCTCGACGATCAAGCGCGAGATCGCCAACCCGAGGCCCAGCCCCTTGCCCGCCGGCTTGGTGGTGAAGAACGGTTCGAACAGGTGGGGCAGCACCTCCGGCGGAATCCCCGGCCCATTGTCGCGCAGGGTGATCTCGACCACGTCACCGTCGCGCTCGCAGACGATGGCGAGCCGACCCTCGGCCTGTTGGTCCATTGCATCGGCGGCATTGGTGACGAGGTTCAGCAGCACCTGCTCGAGGCGCACCGGATCGGCGTGGGCGTGGAGTCCCGGATGCCGGCATTCGATGTCGATGGTGAGTCCCGGCTGCTTGCCGCGAGTGCCGAACAGGCGCAGCACGTTGTTCATCGCGTCCGATACGGCTACCGCCGACAATTGTTCCTCGCCGCGCCGCGCAAAGGTCTTGAGCTGGCCGACGATGCGCCCCATGCGCTGCGCCAGCTCGCTGATGTAGCCCAGGTTGCGGCGGGCTTCGTCGTTGCGACCACGGGCCACCAGCGTCGCCGCGTTGTCCGCCAGCGTGGTCAGCGCGGCGAGCGGCTGGTTGATCTCGTGGCTGATGCCGGCCGCCATCTGGCCGAGTACCGCGAGCTTGCCGGCCTGCACCGCACTGTCGCCGGTATGGGTCAGGATCTGTTCGGCGTCCTTCAGCGCCGCGACCCGCTGCTCGAGGCTGCGGTTGGCCTCGGTCAGCGCTTCGGTGCGTTCGGCGATCCGGGCCTCGAGATCTGCCTGGATCTTTTCGAGGGCGGCGCGCGCCGCCCTTCGCTCCTGCAGGCGGCGGCGGCGCAATTCCAGCAGCAGGCCGGCAGTGAGCAGCAGCAGGGCGGCAAGGCCGACGGCGACCGCGGCGGTCATCGCTGGCACACGGACGTCGGTGAGTTCGGCGAAGAACAGCAGCTGCCAGCCATAGTCGGGCAGGGGCGAAGCCTGCAGCAGGTAGTCGCGGTCGCCGCGGCGTCCGGCGCTGACGAAGGGCTGGGCGGACGCCGCCAGGGACACCACCCGTGCTTCGCCCGGCTGCGGCGCCAGCGGGGCGCCGTCGGCGTCGCGCAGTGGTGGCAGTTCCTCGAACAGGTACTGCTGGGTGTGGGCCAGGGTCTCGGCCTGCTCACGCCCGATCGGACGCAGGCTGCGGAACTTCCAGCCGGGCGACGAAGCCATCAGCGCGACGCCCAGGCGATCGGTCAGCATCAGCAGATCGCCCGAGCGGCGCCAGGCGTCCTCGAGGCGGTCGAGACTGATCTTGACGACCGCGACACCGGCGGTCCGCTCGCCGAGGGTCACCGGCGCCGACAGGAAGAAGCCGGCCAGCTGGGTAGTGACGCCGATGCCATAGAAGCGCCCTGCCCGGCCGGCCATCGCGTCCTCGAAGTACGGGCGGAAGCCGTAGTTGCGCCCGACCAGGCTCAGCTCGTCGCGCCAGTTGCTGGCGGCCAGCGCGGTGCCGTCGGGGCCGAGCAGGAACACGAACTGGATCGCCGGATCCGTGCTGACCTGCTCCAGGTAGCGGTTGACCGCCTCGACCGCGTCGCGCTGGCCGGGCTGCCCGAGCAGCCGCTGCACCCGGCCGTCGAGGCCGACCACGCCGGGCAGCAGGCGGAATTCCTCGAGGGTCTGGATCAGGCTGCTGCGGTAGAACTCGAGGCGTGCCTCGTTGGCACGGGCCAGCTGGGCGAGCTCGCTGTCGAGGAAGTGCCGGTAGGCCAGGCCGCCGGCCAGCACCCCTGGCAGCAGGATCAGCAACAGGCGCAGCGCAAAGCTGCGCAATTGGCGGGCTGGGGTCATCGCGTCGGCGAGGCTGAGGCGGCTGTCCGCTAGCATACGGCGGGCGCCGACGATCGAAAACCCGGCGGCCGGGCCCCGGGCTCCGTGCCCGGTGTCAGACCTGCCCTGCGCTTCGACGTGCATCGCGGCCTCGCAGCACGACCCAGCCGAAGAACGCCGCCGCCATGCCGAGTCCGATCTCGTCGGTCAATGGCTGGGCCGCGATCAACGTGGCCGCCGCGACCACCGCGTACAACCTGGCCGGCCAGGGCAGCGGCCCGCCGAGGTAACCGATCGAGGCGGCGCCCCACAGCACGATTGCGACGCAGGCCTTGAACACGATGAACAGCACCGCGGCGACGGACCAGTCGCCCTGCAGCATCAGTTCCGGCGCATAGACTGCCATGTACGGCACGATGAAGCCGGCGATCGCGATGCGCACCGCCTGAACGCCGATCGCGAGGCCGCTGCTGCGGGCTATTGGTGCCGCGGCGAAGGCGGCCAGCGCCACCGGCGGCGTCAGGTCCGCCATGATGCCGAAGTAGAAGACGAACATGTGGCTGACCACCAGCGGCACGCCCAGCTCGAGCAGCGCGGGGGCTGCCAGCGACGAAGTGATAATGTAGTTCGGGATGGTCGGGATGCCCATCCCCAGCATCAGGCACACCAGCATCGTCAGCATCAGCGACAGCAAGAGGCTGTCGCGGCCCAGCGTGATGATCACGTTGGCGAAGCTGGTGGCCGCACCGGTCAGGGTCAGGCTGCCGATGATCACCCCGACCAGCGCACAGGCGATCCCCACCGGCAGCGCGTGGCGGGCGCCCTCGGCCAGCGCCTCGACGGCGATGCGCGCGGTCTTGCGGGCGCCCGGTTGCAGCAGGCAGACCGCCACCAGGGCACCGATCAGCGCGAAGAACACCGTGATCCCCCACCGCGCGAAGGCGCTGCAGACGATGCCCAGCGCGATCCAGAAGGCGATCCGCAGGCCACGGGCCGGAATGCGCAGCGCGAGCGCACTGGCGAAGATCAGGATCGCGGTCAGGGCCAGGCCGACGGTGCCCGAGAACAGCGGCGTGAAGCCGGCGAACAGCAGCCACACCAGCGCGATCAGCGGCAACAGCAAGTGCCAGTCGCGACGAACCGCGGCCCAGGGGTTCGGACATTCGTCCCGCGGCAGCCCCAGCAGGCCGGCGCGGCCGGCCTCGAGATGAACCATCAGGAACGCGGTGAAGAAGTACAGCGCCGCCGGAATCGCCGCGGCCAGACAGATCTCGACATAGGCCACGCCGATCGTCTCGGCCATGATGAAGGCCACCGCCCCCATCACTGGTGGCATGATCTGGCCGCCCATCGAACTGGTCGCCTCGACCCCGCCGGCGAACTCCGCACGGTAGCCGAAGCGCTTCATCAGCGGGATCGTGAATTGCCCGGTGGTGACCACGTTGGCGACCCCGGATCCGCTGATCGTGCCCATCAGGCCCGACGACACCACCGACACCTTGGCCGGTCCGCCGCGGGTGTGGCCGACCGTGCCGAGCGCGAAATCGGTGAACAGCCGGATCATGCCGGCCTGCTCGAGGAAGGTGCCGAACAGGATGAAGAGGAAGATGTAGCTCGACGAGACATAGGTCGGGATGCCGTAGATGCCCTCGGTGCCGAACGCGAGCTGGTCGATCACCTGCGACAGCGCATAGCCCCGGTGGGCGAGGTCGCCGGGCAGGTGCTCGCCGAACAGCGCGTAGGCCAGGAACAGGCCGCAGATCACCGGCAGGGCGATGCCGATCACCCGCCGGGCGGCCTCGAACACCAGCATCAGGGTGATGCCGCCGACCACCAGGTCGAGCTCGCTGGGGTCGCCTGCGCGCAGGATCAGGTCTTCCTCGAACACCCAGTGGTAGAACGCCAGGGCGAAGCCGCTGATGGCTGCCAGCCACGACAGCGCGCTTAGCAGCGGCTGATCGGCGCGGCCGCGGAACAGACCGTAGCCGAGCAGCAGCAGGAAGCCGACGTGTACCGCGCGCACGATCCCCGACGACAACGGACTGTACGAGGCGGTGACGATCTGGAACGCGGAGAACAGGATACCGGCCAGGAACAATAGCCGGCCCGCCGGACCGCTGTTCCAGCCGTATTCCCGTACCCGGCCGTCGATGTCTGACATGCACGTCTCCCGCATGCGCCGGGCGGGTGGGCCAATACGCTGCAATCATTCTCGAAACCGTGCTCGGACGTGCGGCGCGTCCACCCGTCGCCCGAGCCCGACCAGGCAGACATGATTCCCGGATCGACGGCTTCGAGGACTGACACGCGGGGTCGACCGCAGTTTCCGGAATGATGGGTTAAAAACCGCCCCCCGATGAGCGAGGGGGCGGAAGCCCGCGCCTGGGCGGCGCGGTTGGAGGGGCGGTGCCTACTGGAGCAGGCCGGCTTCGCGGTAGTAGCGTTCGGCGCCCGGATGAAGTGGAACAGGAAGTCCGTGGGCGGCCTTGTCCGGCACGATACCCTTGGCCGCCGAGTGGGCTGCGACGAGGGCGTCGAGGTTGGTGAAGATGGCCTTGGTCATTTCGTACACCGCGGCTTCCTCCACCCCTTCGTGGGTCACCAGGATGTTGCGTATCGAAGCGGTGGCCACGTCGGCCTCCTGGCCGGTGTAGGTGCCGGCGGGTAGCACGCCGGCCTGGTAGGCGGAATCGCCGATCGCCGTGACGACATCGCCGGGAATCGGCACGACGACGATGTCGATCGCGGTTGCCAGATCGCGGATCGAGGCGACGCCGAGACCTGCCGACTGCAGGGTGGCGTCGAGCTGGCGGTTCTTGATCAGTTCGACCGATTCGCCGAACGGCAGGTATTCGACCTTGCCGAGATCGCCGTAGCCGAGACCGGCGGCACTGAATACGGCTCGTGCGTTCAGCTCGGTGCCCGACTTCGGTGCGCCGACCGACACACGCTTGCCCTTCAGGTCTGCCAGGCTGTGGATGCCGGATTCCTTCGATGCGACGATCTGGACGAAATTGGGATAGATCGCGGCGATCGCGCGCAGCTTGTCCAGCGGCTTCTTGAAGCCGACCTCGGCGTTGCCTTGCCAGGCGTTGGAGACGGTGTCGCCGAGGGCGAAGGCGACCTCGCCGCGACCGGCCTGCAGCAGGTTGACGTTCTCGACGCTGGCCTTGGTGGATTGCACGCTGACCTTGGCGTCGGGCATCGCCGCGCCGAACAGTTGCGACATCGCGACACCCATCGGGTAATAGACCCCGCTGGTGCCTCCGGTCAGTACGGTGATGAACTTCTGTTCGGCGATCGCCGGCAGCGCAGCCAGCAACGCTACGGCGACAAGCAGCTTCTTGATCTGCTTCACGGTTGTCTCCTCGGATTGTTGTGGCGAGGCGGCTTGTTGTGGCGAGGTGCGAGCCCGGTCAATCGCAGGAGGGGGGAGGGGGTTTGCGGAGTGGGTCCGGGCTCGTCCTCGGGATGGCTTGAGCAGCAATCGGACCAGGCTCGATGAATGCTGGAAACACGTTGTAAATCAATAATGTGAATAAGTTTCAGGAAATTCCATGGGGCGATGAATGGCGGCAATTCGCCGGTCTTTGGACCCGAATTGGCGGAATTGCGCCACCAGCCATGTCCGCCGATCGCGCCGACCTGGACCGTCGACCGGGCGCAGCGTAGAACAAGACAGGGGCATCGTCACGGACTGGAATCCGGGGGTGCAGATGGATCGTCGCGACATCGTCGCCGTGGTCGGCAGCTACCGCGCCGGCGGCGTCACCGAGCGGCTGGTCGAGGCCACGCTGGCCGCGGCACGGGCCGAGGGCGCCGCAACCGAGGTCGTGCGCCTGCGCGATCTCGAGATGCGACACTGCGCCAATTGCCGGCTGTGCATGCAGCAGCCCGGCGAGGCGCGCGGCGAGTGTGTGATCGATGATGGCGTGCCGGCACTGTTGTCGCGCCTCGACCGGGCCGACGCCATGGTGCTCGCCGCGCCGGTCAATCTCGGCAATGTCACGGCGCTGACCCGAATCTTCATGGAACGCTGCGCGGGTGCGGCGTGGTGGCCATGGGGGACGCCGGCACCGCGCCTGCGCCGGCCCAGGCCCCGTCGCCCGGCGGTGCTGATCAGTGCCAGCGCGGCGCCGGCGTGGATGGCACGCTGGTTCGCCGGTGCGGCATCCGCCCTTGCCCAGCTGGCGACGATGCTCGGCTTCCGGCCCCTCGGCTTCGTCTGGCAGGGGCTGGTGAATCGCGATCCGATGCCGCTGTCGCCCGCGGTGCTGCGGCGCGCCGAACGCCTCGGCCGCCGCATCGGCCGGGACGCCTGAGCCGCCACTTCCGGTCCGGCTCACGGGTCGCCCCGCTACAATGCGGCGATGGGTGGCCAAGCTCGATCAAAGGAGGCGCAGCGATGATAACGTTCAAGTCCCAGGCCAGCGGCGATGTCATGATGTTCGCGAAGAACGCCAAGGAACTCATGCGGATCATCGGCAAGGACCCCGAAGCCGCCCAAGGCGTGATCACCGTCGAGCAGCTGCCGGACGCGATCGCCCGGCTGCGGCGCGCGATCGACGACGACAAGACCAGTCGCGCCGAGCGCGACTCCGGCGAACCCGACGCGGTGGATCCGGCCACCGGGCAGGGCAGGATCTATCTGGCGCAGCGCGCGATCCCCTTCCTCGAACTGATGCAGTACGCCCTCGAAGACGAAAAACCGGTGACCTGGGGGGTGTGAGCAGGAATCCGGCCGTCGATGCGACTGCTGCTGGTCGAAGACGATCCGATGGTCGGTGCCGCGGTCCAGCGCGGGCTGCGCCTCGAGGGACATGCGGTGGACTGGGTCGAGGACGGTGTCTCGGCCGCCCTCGCGCTGCGGGATCATCCGTTCGAGCTGGTGCTGCTCGACCTCGGCCTGCCGCGCCGCGACGGGCTGGCGTTGCTGGGCGAGATCCGCGCCGCCGGCAACCCGGTGCCGGTGCTGATCCTGACCGCCCGCGATTCGGTCGCCGATCGGATCGCGGGCCTCGACGCCGGCGCCGACGACTATCTGGTCAAGCCCTTCGACCTCGATGAACTGGCGGCCCGCATTCGCGCCCTCGGACGGCGGCAGCGTGGCCAGGCCGAGCCGGTGGTCAGCCATGGCCCGCTGGCGCTCGACCCCGCGGCCCATGCCGTGACCCTCGACGACAGGCCGGTGAAGCTGTCCGCCCGGGAGTTCGCGCTGTTGCAGGCCTTGCTCGAACAACCCGGCCGGCCACTGTCGCGCGGCCAGCTCGAAGACCGCCTGTACGGCTGGGGCGAAGAGGTCGAGAGCAACGCCATCGAAGTCCATATCCACGGCCTCCGCCGCAAGCTCGGCGCCGGCTGGATCCTGAACCTGCGCGGTGTCGGCTGGTACGTGCCGGAAAAGCCGTGAGGAGCCTGCGACGCGACCTGCTGGTCTACGTCCTCGGCTCGGTGGTGGCCGCGTTCCTGCTCGGCGGCGCCGCCACCTACTACATGGCACGGGCCGAGGTGGACGAGGTGATGGACTATCACCTGCGCCAGTTCGCGCTGTCACTGCGCGACCAGCGCTTTGGCCAGCCGATCACCCCGCCCGCCGGGGTGCCCGAGGAGGCGCTCGACATCGTGATCCAGATCTGGGATCCCCGCGGCCTCAAGCTGTACCTGTCGAATCCCCACAGCGAGTTGCCGTCGACGGTGCAGCTCGGCTACTCCGATGCCCGCACCGACGAGGGGCGGTGGCGGATGTTCACGGTGGCGATGCGCGACCGCGTGGTCCAGGTGGCGCAGCCGATGCGGGTGCGCAGCCGGGTCGCCGCCTCCGCCGCGATTCGCACGCTGATGCCCTTGTTCCTGATGCTGCCGCTGCTCGGGGGGATGATCTGGTACATGGTCGGCCGCGGCCTGCGTCCCCTCGACCGGCTTGCCCGGGGGGTCGCGGCGCGGCGCCCGGACGCCCTGTCGCCACTGGCGGCCGGCGGTGTACCGGCCGAGGCACGGCCCCTGGTGGACGCCCTCAACGACCTGCTCGGCCGCCTCGAGCGGGCTCTGGCCACCCAGCGCGCCTTCGTCGCCGATGCCGCCCACGAGCTGCGCACGCCGCTGACCGCGCTCCAGCTCCAGCTCCAGCTCACCGAGCGCGCAGCCGACGACGCCGCCCGCGCCGAGGCCCTCGGCGAGCTGAGACGGGGTCTCCAGCGGGCCATCCACCTGGTCGGCCAGTTGTTGACGCTGGCCCGCCAGGAGCCCGACAGCGATGCCAGGCCGGTACCGAAGCGACTGGACCTGGCCGAGCTGGCGACGCTGGCGATCACCGACCATTCGGCGCTGGCGCTTGCCAAGGACATCGACCTCGGCGCCGCGTGCCGCGACCCGGGCGCATTCGTGCTCGGCGACGGCGCGGCCCTTCGCACGCTGATCGGCAGCCTGCTGGACAACGCCATCCGCTACACGCCGGCCGGTGGCCGGGTCGATCTCGGGGTGCGGCGCGACGGGGACCGGGTGTGGCTCGAGGTTGCCGACAGCGGGCCGGGCATTCCGCCGGGCGAGCGCGAGCGGGTGTTCGACCGCTTCTATCGCCGCGCCGGCCAGAGCCAGCCCGGCAGCGGACTCGGGCTGTCGATCGTCAAGGCCATCGCCGAGCGCCACCGGGCCCGCGTCGAGCTGGCAGGAGCCGGCATCGGCGGTCTGCTGGTGCGGGTCGAGTTTGCGCCGGTCGGCGCCGGGGAGGGCGACCCCGGCGGCGGCGCGGCACGCCCGGACGGCGGCTGAGCCTCAGCGGTGCTTGGCTGTCGCGGGGCCCGTCGAGCCAGCGGCCCTTGGCGAAGCCGCCCCGGTCCTGCGATGATCTGCCGTGCCAAGGAGGAGTCGGACCATGCCTGCCCAAGCCTTCCATCTTGCGTTTCCGGTGCACGATCTGGCCGCTGCGCGACGCTTCTACGGCGAACTGCTGGGCTGCCCCGAAGGGCGCAGTGACGAACATTGGGTCGATTTCGATTTCTACGGCCACCAGATCGTCGCCCACCTGGTGGCGGGTGCGGCGGGCCATCGCGCGATCAATCCGGTCGATGGCGACGACGTCCCGGTGCCCCACTTCGGCGTCGTGCTGACGATGGCGCAGTTCGACGATCTCGCCGCCCGGCTGCGGGCCGCCGGCACCGAATTCGTGATCGAGCCGCACCTGCGCTTCAGGGCTCAGCCCGGCGAACAGGCGACGATGTTCCTGCTGGACCCGTCGGGCAATGCGCTGGAATTCAAGGCCTTCGCCGACATCGGACAGCTGTTTGCGAAATAGCGGACTGCGGCGCCTGCGGTGAGCTGATCTGCGGTGTGGACGAGTCCCCGCTACCCTACATCCTTCGGCTGCCGATCCGTTGGGCGGAAGGTCGAAGCCGCACTTGCCGATGATCCTTCGGCAACGTGCTCTTGCAATTGCCAACAGGAGACTACCGATGCCGACCACCGAATTCACGATTGCAGGCGTGCGCAACGACGACGACCTGCGCAGCGTCAAGAACGCGATACAGGATCTGCCCTGCATCTCCCATTCGGAGGTGGACATCGCCACCGGCCGCGCCACCGTCGAGCACACCAGCATGCTCAGCGAGGGCGAGATCCGCGCCGCGGTCGAGGAAGCCGGCTTCGACACGCGCTGACGGCCGGGACGCGCTGGGCGAAGATCGTCGGCGCGGCCACCGTCGTGCCCCGGCAAGCTTCTGTTACAAGCGTCCGGGCGCCCCTTAAGTATCGTTTAAGTCCACTTCTCCGATAGTCGATGCCACAGCGCGATGCCGCGCGAACAACGAGATCGACTAAAGGAGAACAGCCATGAGATCCATTCGACTGCGCCGCAGCGCGACGGCGATCGCCATCGCGCTGGCCGTCGGTGGCAGCTTTCAGCTCGGCCGTAGCGTCGTCGGCGATGCCTACGCCGCGCCACCGAGCGTGGCGCCGGTCGCGACCAGCGTGGGCGCGCTGCCAGACTTTCGCACGATCGCCGAGCGCCTCGGCCCGGCCGTCGTCAACATCGCCGTCGAGGGCACGGTGCGCACCGCTACCCGCTCGCGGATTCCGCAGGTGCCACCGGGCCTCGAGCTGCCCGATTTCTTCAAGCGCTTCGGGCCGCTGCAGCCGCCTGGTTCCGAACGCAACGTCCGGGGCCAGGGGTCCGGCTTCATCGTCAGCAGCGACGGCGTGATCCTGACCAACGCCCACGTCGTCGACAACGCCACCACGGTGACGGTGCGCCTGACCGACCGCCGCGAGTACCCCGCCCGGGTGGTCGGTATCGACGGGCCGAGCGACGTGGCAGTGCTGCAGATCGACGCCGAAGACCTGCCGACGGTGCCGCTCGGCGACCCGGACAGCGTCCATGTCGGCGACTGGGTGCTGGCGATCGGCTCGCCGTTCGGCTTCGAGAACAGCGTCACCGCCGGCATCGTCTCGGCCAGGTCGCGTTCGCTGCCCGACGAGGGCTACGTGCCGTTCATCCAGACCGATGTCGCGATCAACCCCGGCAATTCCGGGGGGCCGCTGATCAACATGGCCGGCGAAGTGATCGGCATCAACTCGCAGATCTATTCGCGATCCGGCGGCTACCAGGGCCTGTCGTTCGCGATTCCGATCGATGTCGCGGCCGGCATCCGGGATCAGCTGCTGGCCGACGGACGGGTCACCCGCGGTCGGATGGGGGTCGGCATCCAGGATCTCAACCAGGCGCTGGCGGAGTCCTTCGGTCTCGAATCGGCCGGCGGGGCGCTGGTGACCCAGGTCGAGAAGGACAGCCCGGCCGAACGGGCAGGGCTGCATTCGGGCGACGTCATCCTCGAGCTGGACGGTACCGCGGTCACCCGCTCGGCAGAACTGCCGCCCAAGGTCGCCGCGATGAAACCGGGCAGCGAAGCCGGTTTGACGGTGTGGCGCGACGGCAAGCGCATTCATCTCGCGGTCGAGATCGGGCGCATGGAAGGCCCGACCGTGGTCAGCACCAAGGCGGGCGAAGCCGATCAGGCACGTCTCGGCCTGGCCTTGCGGCCCCTCACCGACGACGAGCGGCGTCGCAGCGGCGTCGACGAAGGGTTGCTGGTGCTCGAGGTCGCCGGGCCGGCGTCGCGCGCCGGGATCCGGCCGGGGGACGTGGTGCTGGCGCTCAACGGCCGTGCGGTCGGTGACGTCGAGTCGTTGCGGAAGCTGCTCGACGGTGTCGGCAAGCACGTGGCGCTGCTGGTCCAGCGCGCCGATGCCCGGATCTTCGTACCGGTGGAAATCGGATGAACAGGCGACGGGCGGTCGATGCCGTCCGTCCGCTCCCCCTGGAGGTGGACGTGAAGCACATTTCGCAAGCAACGATCAGGCAGTTTCTGCAAGTGGCCGCGGTTGCATTGGCGCTCGGCAACGAGGTCGCCCGAGCCGACGGTGTTTCGGCCATGCCGACGGCATCGACGCCGCCGACTGGTGGAAATTCGTCACGCGCACTGGCGTCGGACATCGATTCCGAGAGAGAATTACAGATTCCCCGGAGTCAGCGGCAGGAATCCCGCGAAATCCGTTGATGCGACCGGTGCCGGAGCCTTTCCAGAGCCCGAAGAAATTTTTCGTTGAACCCTTGTCTTATCGACAAGTCATCCCCAGATTGCGAGTTTAGATGCATGCCTGCCGCGACCGGCGGCGGCGCGACCGGAGCCTTTGATGAATCGCCAGACCGATACCACGGTGCGCCAGATCCTGCGCACCGCCGCCTTTGCCATCGCTCTTCCGACGGCTGCCAGCTCGGCGGCGGCCACCGCGGGCAGGCAGGAGGCCACCGACGCGACGCCGCTGTTTCCCTTGAAGCTGGCCCCCAAGATCGGCAGCACCGAGGAAGATGTTGCCGAGCCGATCAGCGTGCGGGTGCTGGATGCCGAGGGGCGCTGCGTACTCAATGCGCGCACCCACGGCAAATGTACGGTCGGCCCGCTGCCGGCCGGTGACTATCTGGTCCAGTTGCAGGCCGGTTCGTTTGCGGAGGAGCACGCCCTGCGCCTCGGCAGCGGTCGTCGAGGCCTGCTGCGCTATCACCTCGGGGCCTGATCCCCACCCCGATTGACCGGCGCCACGGCCGGCTCGACGTAACGGTTGTCGATGGCGCCGAACACGCTGGCGCCATCGCCGTCTAGCATCTCGATATGCACCCGGTCGCCAGGGCGCAACAGCGGCGTACGGGCGGTGCCGCCGTCCAGCGTTTCCAGCAGTCGCCGCTCGAGCAGACAGCAACAGCCGCTGCCGCCGTTCTCGACCAGTGACGAAACGAGATCGGCCTGGTGTTCGGAGACGGTGCCCGAGCCGATGATGCTGCCCGCCGCGAGGCGTCGGGTGCGGGCGGCATGGGCGATCAGCCCGGCGAACGAAAAATGCATGGTGCGTCCGGCGGCGACGCGGCCGAACGGCCTGCCATTGAGGTCCACCCGCATCTCCAGATGGACCCGGCAGCCCTGCCAGGCGGAGCCGAGTTCGTCCGTGGTGACCGCCACCGGCGCGAAACTGCTGGCCGGCTTCGACTGATAGAAGCCAAAGCCGCGAGCCAGCTCGGCCGGCACCAGCGCGCGCAGCGAGACGTCGTTGACCAGCGTCAACAGGCGGATATGCGCGGCCGCCTCGGCCTCCCCGGTGGCGGCCGGCACGTCCCCGGTGATGACCGCGAGTTCGGCCTCGAAATCGGCACCCCAGCAGGGATCGGCCGGGATTTCCGCGGTAGCGGGCAGCATGTCGTCGGAACCGCCCTGGTAGATCAGCGGCACCGATTCGAGGTCTTCAGGTGCTGGCACACCGCGTGCGCGACGTGCCAGCAGCACGTGGCTCAGGTAGGCCGAACAATCGGCCCATTGGAACGCGCGGGGCAGCGGCGCCAGGCACGCGCGCGGCTCGAAGGGTTCGGCGTGGCGGGCGTGGGCATTTTCCAGAGCGGCCGAAACTTCCCGCAGGCGCGGCTCGCAGCCCGACCAGTCGTCCAGTGCCGACTGCAGGGTCGGCGCGATGTCGCTTACCGCCTGGCAGATCGTGAGATCACGGCTGACCACGGCGAGGCGGCCGTCGCGGCCGCCGCGGTCGAGGGTGCACAGCTTCATCAAAGGTCCCGATTCGGAAGACTCCCGAATCGTCGCACGCCACGGGCGGTGACGCCATCCCGGCCGACCGCGGTGGTGCCGCTGCGCGATGCCGGGTTCAGAACAGCTCGACGCTGTCGCAACCGCTCTTGCTGGACGCCGCGAGGTACTCCTCGAGGGCCTGCTGGACGCCGATGCCGCGCATCACCGCTTCGAACATCTCGTGTTCCTCGGCGGTCGAGTAGCGGGCCCGGATCTTTTCCTGGAGACCTACCCATTCGCCGGGGTTGTAGAGCCGGCCGGTGTCGGCGACGAGGGCGCCGAGCGCCTCCAGGCTGTGGCAGACGTGGGCCAGGCGTTGCGCGAGCTTGTCGTAGAACTGGAACGCGACGATCGAGGAATGCACCATCTGCCCGGCTTCGCCGGCCTGGGCACAGAGCTGCTTCTTGATCGGCAAGGTCTCCGGCGAATCGGGCAATTCCGCAGCGGTGCACGCGATCCGGCGCATGTTGCCGGCAAGGGTCGTGAAGCTGTCGGTCAGCACGTCCACCGAGCTGTTGCCCTCGCGCATGGCGGCCTCGATCTGGGCCGCGGCGAGCTGCAGCATCAGCACGGTCTCCCGAACCTGGCTCCAGTCGAGATCCGGCGAGTTCGCCCGGGTGCCGCGTTTCAGTTCGGTTTCGTCCATGGTCCTTCGGTCTCCGGGATGAGTGTCGCCCTTATCTTTTCGGCATCATTGCGCAGGACTTGACCCGCGGAAACGCTGGTCGCGGCGGTCGCAGGATGCGATCTTCGCAAGGCCGGCCGTGGCTGCTGCCATTCATTCCCGGCGGGCACGCCCGGTCCGTCGAGACCAGAGCCGGATCAAGCGTTCCAGGTCAGGGCCGGCGGCGTTCGCTGCCGCCGACGAACACCGGCTCGGCTTCCAGTTCGATGCCGAACCGGGCCCGGACGTCGGAGCGGATCGCCTCGGCCGTGCGACGCACGTCGGCGCCCCGCGCGCCGCCCCGGTTGACCAGCACCAGTGCCTGCTTCTCGTAGGCGCCGACCGGGCCGAGGTCGCGCCCCTTCCAGCCACAGCGCTCGATCAGCCAGCCGGCCGCGAGCTTGCCCGAACCGTCGGCCTGCGGATAAGCGGGTGCCTCGGGCCAGCGGGCGCGGAATTCGGCGAGAGCGTCGGCGCCGAGCACCGGATTCTTGAAGAAGCTGCCGGCGTTGCCCAACTGCGCCGGATCCGGCAGCTTGCGACGACGGATCGCGACGATGGCATCGGAGACCTGCCGTGGTTCCGGCTGCGCCACGCCCAGGGTCCGCAACTCGCGCGCGAGATCCTGGTAGCCCAGGTTCGGCCGCCACTCCCGGGGCAGGCGGAAACGCACCGAACCGATCAGCCAGCGACCTTGCCGGGCACCCTTGAAGATGCTGTCTCGATAGCCGAACCCGCATTCGTCGCGGGCAAATCGTCGAAACTCGCCGGTTACCAGGTCGAGCGCCTCCAGCGAGTCGAAGCGCTCGGCCATCTCCACGCCGTAGGCACCGATGTTCTGGATCGGCGCGGCACCGACCGTGCCCGGGATCAGCGACAGGTTCTCGAGGCCCGGCCAGCCCCGCTCCAGGGTCCATCGCACCAAGCCGTGCCAGTCCTCGCCACCTCCGGCCTCGACCAGCCAGGCGTCGTGCTCGCCCGCGACCAGCCGCCGGCCGCGGATCGATATCCGCAGCACCAGCGCGTCGACGTCGTCCTCGAAGATGGTATTGCTGCCGCCACCGAGGATCTGGTGTCCGCCGGTCAGGGCGCCGGCCTCGAGCAGGGCGCGGGCGTCGTCGAGGGAGTCGATCCGGGCAAGATGGCGCGCTCGCGCCGGCAGGCCGAAGGTATTCAACGGGCCGAGCGGCACATCGCTGTCGATCTTCGGCTGGGACGCCATATCTGCCGAACTCCGGGCGGCGAGCGAGGTCCGGGCAGGCCCGGGTCAGTCCGCGGCGAGCGAACCGGCCGACCCGCGCGAAGCGATCGGGAAGGCGCGGTCGTAGGCCAGGTTGAACACGAAGGCATAGGCGACATAGGCCAATGCCAGGCCGAGATCCGCGATCAGGGCGGAAATCCAGTCCATGCCGGTCCATGCCATCACCACCGGCAGCGACAGCAGCAGCAGGCCGAGTTCGAATCCCAGCGCCTGGACGAGGCGCACGGGCAGCGCCCGGCGATCGGCCGCGCGCCCGCTGATGCGACCCTCGACGACGTCGAACCCGGTGTTGTAGACAGCGTTCCAGGCCGCCGCGATCAGCGCCGCCGAGGCCAGCAATCCGAGGGCTTCGCCGGCCCCGACACCGGACAGCCAGATGAACGGCGGCGTGATCAGCAGCAGACCTCCCAGCTCGAACAGCAGGATCTGGCGGGTACGGTCGACGGCTGAGCGTAGCGGCGGCTGGTGCGGCAAGGCGGCCTTCCCTGGGCAGGTCCACCTAACATACCCGAGCTCTCGCGAACCCCCAAGCGCGATGCAGCCGTGCGGCGGCGTCCGGCTAGCCGCGCAGGGCCGGCAGCTCCTCGTCGTCCGGCACGAAGCGCAGGGCGACGCCGTTGTTGCAGTAGCGCTTGCCGGTCGGCGGCGGGCCGTCGTCGAAGACGTGGCCCTGGTGCCCGCCGCAGCGGTCGCAGTGATACTCGGTGCGCGGCACGATCAGCTTCCAGTCGGTCTTGGTGCCGACGGCGTCCGGCAAGGGGCGGAAGAAGCTCGGCCAGCCGGTGCCGCTTTCGTACTTGGCCTCGCTGCTGAACAAGGGCTGGAAGCAAGCGGCACAGACATAGGTGCCCTTGCGCTTCTCGTCGTTCAACGGGCTGCTGCCGGGCCGTTCGGTCGCTTCCTTGAACAGCACCGCATAGGCCGCGTCGGACAGCAGGGCCGCCCACTCCTGGCGGGACTTGTTCACTCGCATCGTCGCGTCTCCTTGTCCGGCGGACGCCGGCAGGGCGCGTCCTAACGCCAGCGCCAGCAGACCACCCAGCATGTCACGTCTTTTCATTTCCTGATCTCCGTCGAGCCGGCCGCGATGGCCTCGTCACTGCATCTGACCGGCGAGCGCGTTGCGGGCTTACATCGGTGCCATGCCCGGTAGCGCAGTACTTGGAGCGGATCGGCGGCGAGCGGTTCATCGGCCCCGCCGCCAAAGGGGCATCAGCGCCAGCAGACCGAACAGCGGGCCGGGCAGCAGCAGCCACGCCACGCGGCTGCCCCAGGCCTCGACCAGGTGGGTGCCGATCGCGATCGAGACCATCGTGATCGCGAAGCCCAGCGCATTTTGCAGGGCCAGCGCACTGCCGACGATGTCGGGCGGGCAGGCGCGCGCCGAAAGAGCCGAGAAGTGCGGCGAATCGGCCACCGCGGAGGCGCCCCACAGCAGCATCAGGACGAACAGCGCGGAAGGCTGCAGATGGCCGGCGAGGGGAAACAGCGCGCAGCACGTCGCCGAGGTCGCCAGCGCGATCGCCGCCACCCGCGCGCTGCCGATCCGGGACGACAGCCGGCCGCCGGCGATGCAGCACAGCGCGCCTACCGCCATCACCGCAAAAGCCACCGCCGAGGCGCCGCCGAAATGAACATCGACGCCCCCGACCCCGGCCAGCACCGGGATCAGTGTCCACATCGCGTACAGCTCCCACTGGTGGCCGAAGTAGCCGAGTGCCGACGCCCGGAAGGCGGGCTGGGAGAATGCCACCAGGACCCGTCCGAGACGCATCGGCGGGGCGTTCGCGCGACGCTTCAGATGGGGGCCGTCGCCAAGCGCGAGGATCATCGCCGCTGCCACCAGGGCGAGCATCGAGGCCACCAGGATCGGCGCCTGCCACGGCCAGCTGGCGCCGGCCCAGCGTACCCCGTGGGGCAGCGCGGTGCCCAGCACGAGCATGCCGACCAGCAGCGACAGCGCCTCACCGGCGCGCTCCGGAACCCAGCCGACCACCAGCTTCATCCCCAACGGGTAGATGCCGGCGAGGCACAGGCCGACCGCGAAGCGCAGCGGCAAGCCGGCATCGATGCCGTCGGCGAGGAGCGCGAAGGCGGCATTGAAGACGCTGCCGGCGAGCGCACACAGGGCGAAGATGCGGCTTGCCGCGAAACGGTCGGCCAGCCCGGTCAATGCGAACACCAGGGTGCCGCAGATGAAACCGAGCTGCACCGCATTGGTCAGCCAGCCCAGTTCGACGGTGCCGATCCGCCACTGCGTTGCCAGGGCGTCGGCGACGCCGTTGGCCGAGAACCACAGCGAGGTCCCGAACAACTCGCTGACGACGATGACGGAGACGGGCGGCAGTCGCATCGCGGCAGTATCGGTGGGTGCCGGCCATGCTTACAAGTCGATGCATCATGCGGCAACGCAGCACGGCATAGTGGGCATCCGTCGACGGCGACACGCTGGTGATCGGCGCGGCGGAAGCCGCGCGGCCATGTCGCGACCCGCTCGACGGTCCCGAGCACAACTGGAATTTGACACCCGTTTTTGAGCCTATGTTTGGGAAAGCGCGGCAGAACCTGGATTCCGGCCGGATCGCCCGGGTGCTCGCAAACCATCGCTGGCGCGCCCTGCTGTGGCTGCAGTCGGGCCTCGCGCTGGCGCTGGCGGCTTGGCTGGTCGGGCAGTGCCGGCCGGTGTCGCTGGTGGACGCCCCCGGGGAGCGCATCCAATGTCTGTCCTACAGCCCGTTCCATGGGCCGGACAGTTCGCCGCTGACCGCAAGCGGGGCGATCGGCGTAGAGCAGATACGCGCGGATCTGACGGCGATCGCCCGATTCAGTACCTGCGTGCGCATCTATTCGGTCGACCAGGGTCTCGAGGCCGTGCCTGAAGTAGCCGAGGCGCTCGGCATGAAGGTGATCCTCGGCGCCTGGATCGGACGCGACAGCGCTGCCAACAAGATCCAGCTCGAACGCGCAGTGGCGCTGGCCCAGCGCCATCCGGCGACGGTGCGCGCGCTGCTGGTCGGCAACGAGGTGCTGTTGCGACGGGAGCAGAGCGCCGCGGATATCCGCCAGATGATCGACCAGACCCGCCGACGGGTGAGTGTGCCGGTCAGCTATGCCGACGTCTGGGAAGTATGGCTGCGCCACGCCGATCTGGCCGATGCGGTGGATTTCGTGACGGTCCATATCCTGCCGTTCTGGGAGGACCGGCCGGTGCCCCTCGAGCATGCGGTCGAGCACGTCGCGGCAGTCCACGACCGTCTCGCCGATGCCTTCGGGAAGCCGCTGCTGATCGGCGAAAGCGGTTGGCCAAGGGCCGGCAGGCAGCGTGGCCGGTCGGCGCCGGGCCGACTCGAGCAGGCCCGCTTCGTGCGCGAGTTCCTGGCCGCGGCGTCGCGCGAACAGTGGCAATACAACCTGATCGAGGCCTTCGATCAACCATGGAAGCGCCGGCTCGAGGGTACGGTCGGCGGCTTTTGGGGCATCTTCACGGGTGACGGCCGGCTCCAATTTCCGCTGACCGGCCCGGTCGCGCCACGCGCCGGCATCGGCGCCGCGCCGGCGCTGGGCGCGGCGGTTGCCGCACTGCTCGGCGTGCTGGCGCGGGTGAGCGGGCGCCCGTGGCCGCAGGTCGCCGCCTTCGCGGCGTCCGGAATGTGGCTCGGCATGGCGGCCGCAATGCTGCTCGAGCATGCGCGGCTGGCCTGGCGCGACACCACCGAATGGCTGGTGCTCGGCACGGTAGCGGCGCTCGCGCCATGCTGGCTGGGTCTGCGGGCGCTGGCGCCGCGACTGGGCGTGCGAGGCGGCCGGGTGCGCCAATCGCTTCATCTGGCGATCAGCTACTGCGCCGCCGTCGCCGCGTTGTGGCTGGCCGCCGATCCCCGCTACCGGGATTTCCCGCTATGGCTGCACGGTCTTGCCGCGCCGGCGCTGCTGGTCATCGGCGAGCCGGTGGACGGCTGGCGTCGCGGCGGGATTCGGATATGCGCAGTGGTGACGGCGCTCGCCGGGCTGGTGCGACTGCTGCCGGAATCCATCAACCCGGAGGCGGTCGGCTGGTCATTGCTGTGCCTGGTGCTGGCGGCGGGGGGATGGGCGGCGGGCCAGCAGCAGCAGCGCCAGTAAGGCGGCGGCCGAAGCCAGCTCGACGTTGTAGAGCACCATGCCGGCGATGCCGAGGATCCATGCCGACCAGGCCGCCGGGCGCCAGTGGGCCACCAGACCGACGCCTGCGGCAACCACCGCCAGCCAGCCGAGGTGGCCGCCGACGAAGCTGCTGACGACCGCTTCGCGGGCGACGATGGCCGTTCCGCAGGCGGTATCCGCGAGGCCACTGCAGGCCACCAGCAGGCTTTCGTTCTCGACCAGCCCGAGGCGCGCGGCCAGCGCCAGCAGGAACACCAGAGCGGCCACCACCATGATCCCGAGCATGTTCCTGGCGTCGGCGTTCATGCGCTCTCCTTGCCGTATTGTGCGACGCAGAATTTGTTACCAAATTGCGGCCGCCGGGGTCTGTCGCCCCACTTAGAATCGCATCCGCAATCGACGTGCTGCGGGCGCAGCTGCCGGTTGCCGGACCCGGCACGCCGCCTCGCACGGCGCGTCGGTTGCCCATTCTCCAGCGTGCCGGCACGCAGCGCAAGCGTCATCGGCCATTCGCCACGAGGAAGCCATGAAGAAAGCCGTGCACCTGACCTGGCGCGTATTGGCCGCATTGCTGGTGGCTGCGCTGGTCGGTTACCTGCAGTACCTGATCTGGGGCTGGACCAATCGCGGCGTGGCCTTCGGCGATGCCGCCGGCGAGATCGGCGG
This sequence comes from Rhodocyclaceae bacterium, assembly GCA_020445745.1. Taxonomy (GTDB): domain Bacteria; phylum Pseudomonadota; class Gammaproteobacteria; order Burkholderiales; family Rhodocyclaceae; genus Cognatazoarcus. The sequence continues at coordinate 69,932 of JAGRGB010000125.1, forward strand.
TTATGCCTACAGTCCCTTCCAGCGGGACCAGTGGCCGTCTCGCGGCGAATTCCCGAGCCTGGCGCAGATCAGCACCGACCTGCTGCTGTTGTCCCGATCCACGACCCGTATCCGCACCTACGGCGCGCTGGAGAATCCTTCCATCATCCCGCTCGCCGAACTGCACGACCTCAAGGTCACCGCGGGCGCCTGGCTGTCGGGCGACCACGCCAACAACGTCCGCGAGCTCGGCGCGGCGATCGCCTTCGCGCGCGACTACCGTCACGTGGACCGCCTGATCGTCGGCAACGAGGTGCTGCTGCGCAACGACCTCGCCGTCGAGCAACTCGGTGTGTATCTCGATGTGGCGCGCAAGCAGCTTGCGGGCACCTCTAAGGCGGTATCGACCGCCGAGCCCTGGCACGTCTGGCTGAAGCATCCCGAGCTGGCGGATCACGTCGATTTCATCACCGTTCATCTGCTGCCCTTCCACGAGGGCGTACCGGCGGAGCAGGCGGTGGGCTATGCGATGCAGCGCTACGACGAACTGGCGCGGGCCTTTCCCGGCAAGCCGCTGGTGATCGGCGAGATCGGCTGGCCGAGCCGCGGTCCGGAGATCCAGCAGGCCGAGGCCAGTGTCGCCGCCGAGGCGCGCTTCATTCGCGAGTTCCTGCCGCTGGCCCGTGAGCGCGGACTCGACTACTACCTGATGGAGGCCTTCGATCAGCCCTGGAAGGTCGACCTGGAAGGCTGGGCGGGGCCGTACTGGGGGCTGTTCAAGGCCGACCGCACGCCGAAGTTCCCGCTCGACGGCTTGATTCTCAACGACATCCGCTGGCACGAGAAGGCGCTCACCGCGGTCAAGATCGCGTTCGTGCCGATGTTCCTGGCGGCCCTGCTGCTGCGCGGCTGGGGGGCACGCGGCCGGCTGTGGCTCGCGGCGCTGATCCAGGCCTGCGTTTCGGTGTTCGTGGTCAGCGTCAATGTGCCCCAGGAGTACTATCTGACCGACAACGACCAGATCGGTCTGGCGCTGTTGATCTGCGCCGCCGGGCTGACCGCGGCGGTGCTCTTGGCCCATGGCTTCGAGTTCGGCGAGCTGATGTTCAAGGGTCGCTGGCGGCGGCGTTTCGGGCCCCGTCCACCGCTGCCGGCCGACCGCGAACCCTTCGTGTCGATCCATCTCGCCTGCTGCAACGAGCCGCCGGAGATGGTGATCGCGACGATCGACAGTCTGGCCAGGCTCGACTATCGCAATTTCGAGGTGCTGGTGGTGGACAACAACACCACCGATCCCGCCCTGTGGCTGCCGGTGGAAGCGCACGTCGCGAAGCTGGGACCCCGTTTTCGCTTCTTCCACCTGCCCAAATGGCCGGGCTTCAAGGCCGGCGCACTGAATTTCGCCCTCGGCCAGACCGATGCCCGGGCCGAGGTGATCGGTGTCGTCGATGCCGACTACGTGGTCGAGCGCGACTGGCTCTCGGTGCTGGTCCCGCACTTCCTCGATTCGCCCGAGGTGGCCGTGGTGCAGGCGCCCCAGGCCCACCGCGAATGGGCCGGCCAGGCCTTCCGCAGGATGTGCAATTGGGAGTTCGACGGCTTCTTCCGGATCGGCATGCATCACCGCAACGAACGCAACGCGCTGATCCAGCATGGCACGATGACCCTGGTGCGGCGCAGCCAGCTCGAACAGCACGGCGCGTGGTCGGAATGGTGCATCTGCGAGGACACCGAGCTCGGCCTGCGCCTGATCAAGCAGGGGCTCGACACGCGCTACGTAGACCATGTCCTCGGCCGTGGCCTGACGCCGTCGGATTTTGCGGCGATCAAGTCGCAGCGCTTCCGCTGGGCCTTCGGCGCGATGCAGATCCTCAAGCGCCACCTGCCGGCGCTGCTCGGTGGCGGGCGCATGACGATCGCCCAGCGCTACCATTTCCTGACCGGCTGGTTCCAGTGGCTCGGTGACGCATTGCAGTTGGTGTTCGTGTTCGCCAGCCTGGCGTGGACCCTGGGCATCCTCGCGAAGCCGGCCGCCTTCGGCCTGCCGGTGGTCACGCTGGCCTTGCCGGTGCTCGGCTTCATGGTGTTCAAGGCCGCCCTCGGGCCGATCCTGTACCGCCGCACGATGGCCTGTCCGTGGACCGACATCCTCGGTGCGTCGGTGCTGTCGGTGGGCCTGTCGCACGCCATCGCGCGCGGCATCTTTGCCGGCATCTTCAAGCGCCGCGGCGAATTCGTGCGCACGCCGAAAAGCTGGAAGGCCAAGGGTCGGCTGGCGTTCTTCTCGCCGATCCGCGAAGAGATCGGCCTGCTCGTCGCATTGCTGCTGGCCGCCGTCGCCCTGCTGGGGACCCAGGACGTGCAGGCGATGGAGTCGCGGGTATGGGTCGGCATCCTGCTGATGCAGACGCTGCCCTACGTCGGTGCGATCCTGTGCCAGTTCGCCGCCTATCTGCCGGAACGCAAGGGCGGCGAGCCGGCCGGGGCGGTGGCCGAATCCCCGCTGGCGGCAAGCTGAGATCGGGTCGTGCCGGCGCGCGATCTCGGACACGAAGCGGCAGCAGGCCACCCGATCGAACAGGCGGCCGCACCGACCCTGTCGATCGGCGAGGCCGACCTGCGTCGCCTGGCGCGCCCCGCGTCGATCGCGATGGCGGTCGGCCTGGTGGCCTATCTGGCGACCACCTGGAGCGGCTACGGCATCGCGGAAAACGAGGCCCAGCGCCAGATCTACGGCCGCCTCGTCGCAGCTTTCCTGCGCTCCGGCATGACCGACGCAGACCTGCTGCGGCAGGCGGCGCAGATCGGCGGCGGCGGCTTGTTCGACCTTCTCGCCGCATTGCTGGAACCGGTCTGGCATGGCTCGGTATGGGACATGCGCCATCTTCTCGGCGCCAGCTTCGGGCTGGCCGGCATGCTCGCCGTGTGGCGCCTGGCGAAGCTCCTCGGCGGCGACACGGCGGCGCTGGCGGCGGTCGTGATCCTGACACTGACCGGTGCCTGGAGCGGCGCCTTGTTCACCCATACCGCCGAGATACCGCTGGCTGCCTGTCAGTGCTGGGCGCTCTACCTGCTGACCAGGTTGATTGCCGACCTGCCCCGGCTCGAGCCGTCGTTGGCGTTGGGCTTCGGCAGCAGCGCCGGTGCCGCGCTGGCAATCGCTGACAGCGGCTGGCTGATGCCGCTGTGCCTGACGGTGTGCCTGGCGGAGGCGGCACGCCGCGAAGGACCGGGCGGTATTGCACGATCCGGCCGCTGGCTGGGGGCATTGCTGCCCGGCATCGTGGTGGGCCTGGGACTGGTTTTGCTGGGCCGCCCGACGCTGTGGCCCGGGATCGCCGGGCCCGAGGTCGGCGCGGTGGTGCCGACCCTGGTGGACGGTCGGCTGCTGCCGAGCAGCGCGGTGCCGCGCAGCTATCTGCATGAATATCTGGTCGTCAAACTGCCGGAGCTGATGCTGATCGGCCTCGGCCTGGCCCTCGGTGGACGACCGTGGCGCACGGCTGAGCGGCCCGACGGCATCGGCGAACGGCGCATCATGTCGCGGCGCGAGCGGCCGCTGCACCTGCCGCTGGCGCTGGCGATCGTGCTGCCGATCGCCTACGCATGGGTGATGCGGCCCGCGCTGGCCGACGGGCTGCGCCAGTTCCTGTTCCTGCTGCCTCCGCTGGCGGTCGCCGCGGCGCTGGGCTGGCGCGTATTCTGGCAGGCGCTGCGCGGCAACCCGGCGGCGGCGTGGCTGATGGCCTCGGTCGCCGGCCTGTTGGTGGCGATCCACATCACCACCCTGGTCCATCTGCAGCCCTACGGCCATACCTTCTACAACAGTCTCGCCGGCGGCCTGCGTGGCGCGGCCTACGGCTGGGTGCTCGACTACAACGGCAGTTCCCTGAGAGAGAGCGCGCAGTTCCTCGATCGCTACCTCGAAAGCGTGGCGGCAACAGGGGCAGGCGGCCGCTCGCGGCCGGTGCCGGTGCAGGTGTGTGGTGAGCCGGAGCAGGTCAGGGCGGCGATGCCGCGCTACTTCGAGCCAGGTGTCGACGCCGCGGACGCCGAATTCCTGATCACCGCCGGCCGGCCCGGCTGCGTCGTGCCCCGCGGTGCTACAGTGATCCACACCGTGACCCGTCGCGGCACGGTGCTCGGCCAGGTGGTGGATCTTCGCACTTCCCGGCGGGGCGCGCGGTCCGCGCCAGCCGACGACTACTCGACGATCTCGGCCGGCTTGACCTCGCCGTGATAGCTCAGGCGGCGGTGCATCGCGCTGCTGACCGTGATCCTGCCCTGATCGTCGACCCGCAACACGTGGGCGACGTCGTAGCGTCCGGCGAGGCTGGGCCAGCCGTCGTTGGCGATGAACAGCGGCTTGCTGGCGGCATCGGACAGCGTGCCGGCGCCGGGTCGCCGGGTGACCAGCACCGTCAGCGACTGGGTGCCGCGGGCGGGACGCCCGTCGCGCGGGTCGATCAGATGGCTGTAGCGCACGCCATCGACCTCGAAATAGCGCTGGTAGTCGCCGGAGGTGCCGACCGCCTCGCCGTCGTAGAGCGGCAGCGAAGCCAGCACGCCGGCGTCACGCGGATGCTGGATGCCGATGCGCCACGGGCGATCGCCCTTCGCGCCGAGCGCCAGCACGTTGCCGCCGATGTTCACGAGGGCGTTTTCGATGCCCTTGTCGCGCAGGATGCGGGCGGCGCGATCGAGGGCGTAGCCCTTCGCGTAGCCACCCAGGTCCAGGCGCACGAAGCGGTTGCTGCTGCTTACCGTGCGGCCGTTGATCACCAGGTCGAGGATCCGCGGCCGGCGTGCCACCAGGGCTCGCACCGCGGCGGCGTCCGGGACCTTCGGCCGGAAGGTGTCGGAATGGAAACCCCACAGTTCGATGAGGCGGCCAATGGCCGGCTCGAACAGTCCGTCGCCGAGTGCCGACAGGCGTCTGGCGTCGGCCAGCAGGGTCGCCAGCTCGGCCGACACCTGATGGTGGCGACCGGCTTCGATCGCCTCGTTGAGTTCGGTCAGTTCGGACGGCTCCCATGCGTGATAGGCGCGGTGCAGGCGGTCGAACTCGCGCAGCACCGCGGCCAGCGCCTCGTTGGCGAGCTGCGGATCGTGGCCATAGACGACGACCTCGACGCGGGTGCCGAAGACGTAGGATTCCTGCCGGAACAATTCGTCGCGGGCGCAGCCGGTCAGGCAGATGATCGCCAGCAGCATGCTCAGCAGCCGACGGATGGCCGTCCACTGCTTCATGGCGCGGGCCATCCGCCGCCCTGCGGAATCGGACGGGCTTGCCGTAAGCCGGCGGCACGACAGCTGCAACGGATTGCCGCCAGCACCGGTGTCCACGAGCGCAGCCGCGACCACCAGCGCCGGATCGACTGCGGCATCGTTGCCGGCGACCTGAGCGAGCGGGAGGCGATGGCGCTGCGGCAAGGTCAGGACCGGATTGGCGATGCGGTTCGTGCCGCAGAGGCCGATGGCAGGATCACCCGGCATCAACGCAGGCACCTCGACAAGCTGCAGCAGAAACAGGCACGCCGCATGAGCAGGGAGCGCAGGGATGGCGAACGCCGCTTCTGGGCCGGATCAGTCCGACCCGCCGCGGCGCAGCTCGGGCGGCAGCCGGCCGACCAGCCAGCCGACCGCCAACGGTATCAACACGAGATCGTCCATGATGCCGATCAGCGGCAGCGTGTCGGGCAACAGGTCCACCGGCGAGAACAGGTACAGGGCCAGCCCGGCGACGGCCGGCAGCAGCCAGCGGGGTCGCCGTGGATCGCCCAGCGCGAACCACAGGATGCGGAGATCCCTGCGGATCAGACGGTAGAGCGCGATCAGCTTCTGCATCGCGGGTGTGGCCTGTTTCGACTTCGCGTTCGACCGCGGACGCCGCGCGCGGTGCTGATCTTGTGACGAGAATGCACAATTTGTCGCTGCCTCGCTGGAGAATGGCGCTCAGGCGTCCGAGAACGCGCCCGGCACCGGATACTTGCGGGAAAAGCGTCGGTAGCACTGCGCCGGTTCGTTCCGATCCCGGCGTGCCGCCGATCGGGCGTCGATTTGACCACGGTACTTGGGGTGGATCAGTGTGATGCCGTCCTCGCCGGAGAGCAACTGACGGGCCGGGGCCGTCGACTCGGCGTCACCGAGACCGGTCGCGCCTGCAACGATGGTCACGGTTTCGAGATCGAGCTCGACGAAATCCAGCAAGTCGGTGATCGAAAGCACGCGGCTCCCCAGCTGGTGATTCCCGCGCAACTGACTTGTTGCGGTGCAGGAATTTTCTCACGACGGGGCGACGCCGGTCACCCGAACGGGACGACCGTCAGTCCCAGCGTGATTCGTCGTCGCGCCGGCTGAATTCGTACTGGTGGCCGTCGGCGAGCAATTCCCGGATGCGCCACGGGCGGCCCTCGTCATCGAGTTCGACCAGCCCGATGCCGCTGCCGTTGAGCAAGCGGCGCCCGGCGCGCGTGCCCTCGGGCTTGCGCGGGGTCACGCGGGTGCGGCGGCGACCGGTCAGCAGGTTGAGCGGCGAACGCGGCGAGAACAGCCAGCGATTGGCGCGGTCGAGCAGGTCGAGCAGCTTCGGCGGGAATTCGTTGCGCAAGCCACTGCTGCAGATCTGCCAGATCTCCGGGCCGTGTTCGCGGCCACGCAGTTCGACGTCGTATACGAACGAGTAATGGACATCGCCCGACAGCACCACGAAACAGCGCGGCGTGCGCGGGTGGCGGAGGATGTCGAGCATGGTCTTCGCGGCGCCGCCGTGGGCCATCCAGTTCTCCGCGTCCACCAGCAATGGCCTGCCCAGCCAGGTGAAAACGCGCTGGATCACCTCGATCAGCTTGACCCCGAAGATCGGCGCAGGCGAGACCAGCAGCACCGACGTTCGATCGCGCAGTGCCTGCTGCAGGTCGGTCAGCGATTCCCGGTCCATCAGGCCGGAGGGCCGTCGCGCCGAAATTTCGGAACGCCAGCGGTGGGTGCGGGTGTCGAGCACCAGCAGCGGCGGCGTGGTGGGCCAGGCATAGTGCCATTCGCCGAATCGCAGCAACGCGTCGATGAGTTCGTCGTGCTGCTGGCCGCCGGCGCCCAGCAGGCCGGCCTGGGTGCGCGCCAGCAGAGCCGTGTCGACGGCCTCCGGTCGGTTTCCCCAGGCCTGGTTGATCAGATAGGCGATGATCGCGTTGCCGACGACACGTCGCGAAAAGGGATGGCCGTAGGCGACCTCCTCCCATTCGCGGCTGAGGTTCCAGTCGTCGGTGACGTCGTGGTCGTCGAAGATCATCGCCACCGGCAGATGGGCCATCAGCCGTCGCACCTGCCCCAGGTCGGCAACGAAGCGTTTGAGGGCCGAGGCCTCTTCCAGGTAGCGCTGGCGATCCATAGCGCCGATGCCGCGCGGGGGCTCGGGCGCCAAGTCCTGCCATGCCGCCGGCGACCAGGCCAGCAGGTACATCGCCAGCATTTCGCCCAGCGTGATCAGGTGATTGTGGGCATTGTCGGCCGTAAACACCGGTTTCTCGACGCCGCCGAACAGGATCTCCAGCACCGCGAAGTCGCGCTTGCGCTGCGGCAGCAGGCGCTCGCGCTGGTAGTAGCAGCAGGGGTGCGCATACAGCGACGCGGCATCCTCAATGTTCGCGTCGTCACCACCCGCCAGCAATTCGTTGGCCAGTCCCAGGCGTTCGATCAGCGCATGTATCGCCCGCAGCATCGGACCGGCGACGTCATCCGCATAGACCTGGTCGCCGCTCAGCACCAGCAACGCCGGCCAGCGCGGCAACCGCTGGTCAGCGGCGTCGGGTCCGGGCTCGAGACAGCGCGCCAGCAGGCCGTCCGCTTCGGCGAGGCCGTCGCCGCCGCCGTGATGCGGCTTGCGACACGAACCGTGGAGCAAGGACGCGACTCGTGCCTGGCGGATGAAGCCGGGCCCGTGCCGGCCCGGATAGCTCAGGTCCGGCGCCCAGTCGCGCCAACCCTGCCAGCACGGGGCCGGCTCTGCCAGTGGTGCCAGCTCCAGTTCGTAGCGGATCCAGCGGCCCGCGGGAAGGTCCTGCTCGAAGGCCAGATCGAGCAGGAGGTAGTGCAGGCGCCCGCCGGTCGAGAGCCGCCTCAGCGATCTGCCGGCAGCGGTCGCGTCATACGCGGCAATGATCGCGTCACCGTCCCACAGGCGGAACCTCACGCGCGTTTCGCACGAAGTCGCCAACCACAGCACCAGGCGTCTGGCTTCGAGCCGGCGCAACTGCGGGCCGGCCAGCACCAGCGGCAACTCGGCGGTCGGCGATCGCGTCACCCTGCCGTGCCCGGCAGCGGCTCAAACCGCGAGTCCGCTGTCCTCTGGAAGGCCGAGCATGAGGTTCATGCACTGGATGGCGGCTCCGGATGCGCCCTTGCCGAGATTGTCGAAGCGGGCCGCGAGCAGGATCTGGTCCGCGTGCCCGAACACGAAGATTTCCGCCCGGTTGGTGTCGTTGCAAGCGGTGGCGGGCAGGAAACCGTTGTCGAGGGCAGCGGCGGCGTCGAGCGGCATCACGCGGACGAAGATCTGGTCCTTGTAGTGTTCCGCATAGAAGCGCTGAATATCCGCCGGCCTGGGCTTCCCGGCCAGCAGGCGCGGCAGCAGCGGTATCGCGACGACCATGCCCTGGGCGAAGTTGCCGACGATCGGCGTGAACAACGGCGGTGCATCGAGACCGGAAATCTTCTGCATTTCGGGCAGGTGCTTGTGGCCGAGGCCCAGTGCGTAGAAGCGCGGACTGGTCATTGCCGCCGGCAGCGCGGCGGGCTCCTCGTAGCTGGCGATCATCTCCTTGCCGCCGCCGCTGTAGCCGGTCACCGAATAGGTCGTCGCCGGATAATCCGGCGCTACCAGGCCGGCGGCCACCAGCGGTTGCATCAGCATCACGAAACCACTGGCGTGGCAGCCGGGCACCGCCACCCGGCGCGCGCTGCGGACTCGTTCGCGGTGGGCCGGCGAGAGTTCGGGCAGGCCGTACACCCAGTCCGGATGCGTGCGGTGGGCGGTGCTGGCGTCGAGGAAGCGGGTATCGCCGTTGTCGGCGGCGAGCAGGGCCACCGATTCACGGGAGGCCGCGTCCGGCAGGCACAGGAAGACGATGTCCGCTCGATTGATGCATTCGGCCTTGGCCGACGGATTCTTCCGCTGGGCCTCGGGAATGCTCAGGATCTCGATTTCAGGGCGTAGCGCCAGCCGCTCGTCGATCTTCAGACCGGTCGTGCCATGCCGACCGTCGATGAACACCTTGTGGCTCATGCCTGCTCCAAACTCGTTCTGGTCAGGCCCGCATTCTAGCCCTCATTGCGCCCCTCGCCGCGGCGACGGACGCCGAATCGCGTGTTGCGTCGGATGCCACCACTGGCGAGCGGGGGGTCAGGTCGTGGCGGCCTTGCGGCGAGCGCGTGCGATCGCCTCGCCGGCGTGGCGGTCGGCGCCGGCGATGTGGCCGATCAGCCAGCGCTGCAGAAACGTCGCGACGTCCTGGGGCACGACGTGACCATGATCGAGGTCGGCGACCATATGGGCGACCTGGCGCGCCAGGCGCTGGTGCTCTTCGCGATGCTCGGCGGCGAATTCGTAGCCGTGGCGCCGCATCAGCGCCTCCTCGCGGGCAAAGTGCCACTCGGTGTAGTCGGACAGCTCCTTCAGCACGCCCATCGCGGCGACGCGATCATTGCAGTCGCTGGCCCGCTGGACACGTATCAGCAGTCCGAACAAGGTGCGGTGATCCTCGTCCATTTCGTCGACGCCCACTTCCAGGGCGGGGTTCCACTCGTTGATCAGCATGTGGCTGGCTCCATCCCGATGCTCAAGTTCGATCGGCGCGCCGCCCACGCCGCAGTGCGCGGTGCGCGGCGTCGAGCAGTTCCGGGACGTCGGTGTTTCCCGGAGGCGGTGCCGAAGTCAGACGGACAGCCGCCTCGCGGGCGGCTGCCAGCCGTTGGCGTTCGCTGGCGATCCATTGCTCGGTCACCGTCAGCAGGCGGTGCGCCGGCATGTGTGCGGTGGCGGTCGTGTCCGGGCGCAGGTCGCGCGCGCGCACCCGGTCGAGGCGCTGTCGCAACGCGGCCAATACCGCGCGCACGTGACTCGACCAGATCGCGTGGGCGACCAGCAGCGCGACAGTGTTGACCAGCGCGCAGACCAGCAAGGTCCTGCCGAAGGCGGCCCCGAGGCGGGGCAGCAGCGGCGTGCGATCGGCGGCGTGGATCACGTACAGGGATTCGTCGATGATCTGTCCGAAGGCGTGGTACAGGTAGACGCATGCCAGCACCAGCAAGCCTGCCTCGAGCAGTACCAGGGCCGCCGCGAGCCGTCCCTGCAGCTGGCCATCGACGAAGACCCGGCGGCGTCTGTGACGGCGAGGGGCGGGCGTACTCATAGGTCGTGACACTCCAGGCACAGACTCCGGCCCCGCGCTGCAACCTGGACCACCGCGCCGTGCCGTCCGCTGTAGCCGCTGTGGCAGGAAATGCAGCTCACCAGGCCGCCGGGCAGCTCGATCGCGCGGTCGAGCGCCGCGCGATCGCGAAAGCCGCCGTAGCCGCTGGCCTTGAGGTAATCGACACCGACCGGATGGTTGATGCCGCTGCCGCGGTGGCGGGTGTTGGCGGCGCCGGCCACCTCGACCTGGGCATCGCCGCGCTCGCCGTGGCAGTCCATGCACTGGGCAGTGTAGGGATCGAGCAGCGCCGGCTGGCCGGCGAGGCCGACCGCGTCGAGATGGCCCGATACCGCCAGCGAGCGACCGCCATCGGCCATCCGCTGGAAGAAGCTGTCGCGGTGGCAGGCGAGGCAGAAGTCGCGGTGGCGCTTGTCGCCGCGAAGCCCACCATGGTGTCGGCCGTGGATTTCGTGGCAGGAACTGCAGGTCAATTCGCCCTTCCAGTCGAGGGGGTAGTCGGCCACCGCCGTCATGCTCGGGCGCACGCCGGTGGGATGACTGGCTACCGCTGCGCGCGGATGGCAGCTCGCGCACAGCCTCTCCTGGCTGGCCTGCAGGACCCGGGCGGTCGATGCCTCGACTGCACCGGAGCTGACGTGGCAGTCGGCACAGTCGCCGCCGGCCAGCGGATCCCGAGGCGCGCGATCGGCGACCGCCACGATCGCCAGGGTGGCGAACAGACAGGCTGCGGCAAGGTAGCGAGTGGCGGTCATAGCGTGAACGCGTCGGTCAGGCTGACGAGGCGCTGGCCCGCAGCAGCGACGGCCTCGCGGTCGCCGTTGCGCAACCGGTGGGCGGCGTCGTCGACGGTGGCACTGATTTCGTCCTGACGCCGGTAGAGATCAGCGACCGTCTCCTCCAGGTAGCGCGCGTCCTCCTGGGCCCGATCGCTGGCGCGCACCCGGATCGGGGGCACTTCACCGTCGCGTATCCCCTGCTCGAGGTCGATGCAGAAGCGATACAACGGGCCGGCGACGCGAAAGCTGCTGTACAGCGCGATCAGCCAGGTGGTCAGCGCGGTGCCGAGCACCAGCAGCAGGCTGGTGACCGCCATCAGGCCGGGCAAGCGTGCGCGGCTTGCGCTCAGCGTCTGGATCATCGCGACGTAGTCGCCGTCCACCGGCCGTGCCAGCAGCAGCACGCCGACGAGTCCGGCCGTCGCCAGCACGGCAAAAAGAAGCGAGATCCGACCGATCAGTTCGAACTGACCGGCACGCGGAGAAGCATCGGGCATGATTTCGTCGCGGCGCCCTCGGCGGGGCTGCCTGCCGTAGTCGGGAAAACAGGGGATCTAACGGCCTCGACCGAATGGCGCTTTAGGCCGCGGCGGCTCCGCCGGCGTCACTTGCACGCCCCGGGGCCCATCCTCGCGACGAGTGGCGGGCCGGGCGGCGGTGGCGGGACCGTCGGTCGGGCCCGCTGATCCTCAGAGCGCCTGTTCGAGGTGGGTGACGACGAGACCGGCGACGTCGAAACCGGTCTGTTCGCGGATTTCGACCATGCAGGTCGGGCTGGTCACGTTGATCTCGGTGAGGTGACCGCCGATCATGTCGAGACCGACGATCAGCAGGCCCCGCGACCACAGCAGCGGTGCGAGAGTCTCGGCGATCTCGCGTTCGCGTGCGTCGAGCGGCATCGCGACCCCGCGACCGCCGGCAGCCAGATTGCCACGCGTCTCGCCGTCGCGGGGAATGCGGGCGAGGGCGTAGGGGACGACCTCGCCACCGATGATCAGCACCCGCTTGTCGCCGTCGCTGATCATCGGCAGGTAGCGCTGCGCCATCACCGTGTGCAGGCCCGGGCCGGCCAGGGTCTCGACGATCACGTTGCGGTTGGGATCGTCGCGGCGGACGCGGAAGATGCCGCTGCCGCCCATGCCGTCGAGCGGCTTCAGGATCACGTCGCCGAGCTCGTCGATGAAGGCCTGCAGCGCATCGCCGTCGCGCGTCACCAGCGTGGTCGCGGTGAACTGCGGGAACTCGGCGATCGCCAGCTTCTCGGAATGGTCGCGGATCGCGCGCGGGTCGTTGAACACCCGCGCGCCCTCGCCCACCGCCCGCTCGAGCATCCAGCTGGCGGCCACGTATTCGAAGTCGAAGGGGGGATCCTGACGCATCATCACCGCGTCGAACTCGCTCAGCACACGGCTGGCTCCGGCACCGGCGCGATACCAGGGTGCATCGTCCGGCCGGGTCTCGATCGGCAGCGCGTGGGCGCTGCTGCGACCTTCACGCCAGCACAGGTGTTCGCGCTGGATGCTCCAGACCCGGTGGCCACGGGCGGCGGCAGCGCGCATGATCGCGACCGACGAGTCCTTGTAGGCCTTGAGCGAATCCAGCGGGTCGAGGATCAGCGCCAGATCCATCGCCTCAGGCCGCTTCCTCGGCGAGTTCGCTCGGCGCCTGTTCCTCGATCTCGACCGAGGCTGCCAGCAGCGCCAGGCGCGCGACCACGCCGTAGGCGTAGAAGCGATTCGGCGGGGCGTCCGGGGCCTGGTCGCAGTCGGGCAAGGAGCAGCAGGTCTCGAACGCCAGCGGTTCGAAGTGCATCCCCGGCGAATTGAGGTTCTCGTCGCGGCCGCGCTGCGTATGGACGCGATAGAAGCCGCCGACGACGTAATGGTCGATCATGTAGGCCACCGGCTCGGCGACCGAGCCATTCAGGGTCTCGAAGGTGTGCACGCCCTCCTGGATGATCACGTCGTGCACCGCGAGACCTTCCTTGACCACGCTCATCTTGTTGCGCTGCTTGCGATTCAGGCCCACCACCTGGGACGCGTCCTTGACCATCATGACGCCCATGCCGTAGGTCCCGGCGTCGGCCTTGACGACCACGAAGGCTTCGTCCGAGACGCCGTACTCGCGGTACTTCGCGCGGATGCTGGCGAGCATGTCGGCGACCTTGTCGGCCAGTTCCTGCTCGCCCGCGCGGGCGTGGAAGTCGATGCCGCCGCAGGTGTCGTAGGCCGGGCTGATGCGCCACGGGTCGATGCCGATGCGGGCCGAGAACTCGCGCGCCACCCGGTCGTAGGCCGCCGCGTGATGCGATTTCCGCCGGCTGTGCCAGCCGGCATGCAGGGGCGGAATCACCCACTGATCGTCGAGCCCCTCGAGGCTGGCCGGCACACCGGCCGACAGGTCGTTGTTGAGCAGCACCGCGCAGGGATCGAAGTCGCCCAGCCCGAGGCGGTTGCCGACCCGCCGCAGCGGTTCCAGCGTCAGGCTCGAGCCGCCGGCGAGTTCGATCGTGGTCGGCTCGGTGACCTCGGGCAGCAGCGAGCCGATGCGGACCGTGAGGCCGGTCAGGCGCAGGATCGAGACCAGCTTGGCGACGTTCTGCAGATAGAACTGGTTGCGGGTGTGGTTCTCCGGGATCAGCAGCATCTGACGGGCATTCGGGCAGATCCGCTCGACCGCCGCCTGGGCCGCCTGGATGCACAGCGGCAGGAAGGCGTCGTTCAAGTTGTTGAATCCGCCCGGGAACAGGTTGAGATCGACCGGCGCGAGCTTGAAGCCGGAATTGCGCAGATCGGTCGACGCGTAGAACGGCGGCAGGTGATCGTGCCACTGGACCCGCATCCAGCGTTCGATCTCGGTGGCCTGGTCGAGGAAATGGGTTTCCAGCTCGAGCAGCGGGCCGGTCAGTGCAGTGGTGAGATGAGGGACCATGCATGTTCTCGCATATTCCGCGACCCCGGTCGCGACGACGCGACGGGCCCGCGAGCTCGGGACCCTGACGCACCGCTTCGGTTGTCCTGCGGCAGATCTTACACCAGGTCCGCCGTCGTGCCCGGCGCCGCCATGGGCGCGCCCGGGCGCGGTGTCGAGCGCGGCAGGAAGCGCTGAAAGGACGCGGGCAGCGGGGCGTTTTCCAGGCTGCGCTGGGTGAACAGGTAGCGACCGTCGCAGACGAAGCCGAGTTCCCCCCAGTCCACCCCGTTGAGGGCAGCGCTGAGCGCGCCGCAGTCCACGTCCGGGCGGCGGGGGAACACCGCCAGCACCGCGCCGTCGTAGTGCGGGCATTCGTGGAGGAAGAACGGGCTGGTACTGCGGGTCTTGCCATTGACGTAGATCCGCGGCTGATCGCTGCGGTAGTAGCCGCGGCCCCAGTGCCACCAGTCGTCGTCGCCGAAACGGCGGATGCGGCGCGCGATCAGGCGCGCGCGATGGGGCATCAGTGCCGCCGGCGGAGGATCGCCGGGTTCGCACCAGATCATCCGTCGTGTCCTGCCGCTGCGTACCGTCCCGGCACAGACGAAGTCGCGGTTGCCGTGGCGCTCGTCGGCGTACAGCTCGTCGGCGCCGGAGACCGCGCCGACCTTGACGAAGGCGATGTCGGAGAGGCGCAGCGGGTGCTCGCCGCGGACGAACATCAGGTGTCCCGCGCATTCCAGCAGTGTCCGCGGCTGCCATGCCGGCGCCGCCAGGCCGGCCACGAGGTCGTCGCCCTGGCCGAGCTCCGCGAAACGCATGCTGCGGTCCTGGCGACCTTTCTCGAAGCGCCAGATCAGGCAGTTGGGCAGCGCACCGTCGAATACCCGCGCGTCACCCAGCTCGATCGCGTCGGTGATCGAGCCGGCCTCCCACAGCAGCCGGTTGAGGCGTACCGCCGAGGTCACCTTGAGGAAGTCGCGCGGCGTGATGAAGATCAGCTCGCCGCCGGGGGCGAGGTGGCGCAGGCACTTCTCGATGAAGAACAGATAGAGGTTGGAGCGGCCGTCGAAATGTCGTGTGGCGAGCAGCCGGCGGGTCGCCGGCGGAATGTCCTGGAAGCGGACATAGGGCGGATTGCCGATGATCGTGTCGAACCGTTCGTGCTCCGGGAAGGCGAAGAAATCCATGCACCGGGCGGCCGCCGGGCAGTGTGCCGGATCGATCTCGATGCCGATCGCGCCGGGAAGGCGATCGAGAAACGCGCCGTCACCGCAGGCGGGCTCCAGCGCCCGACCGTGATTGCGCCGCAATGCGAGCATCGCGTCCACCACCGCGGTCGGCGTGAACACCTGTCCGAGGATATCGACGTCGTGAAACGGCAACTGCGATTGCATCGGCCCGATCCCGTCAAAGGCCCGTACTGTGCCACAGCGGGGGGGCCGGTGCGAGCCGCGCAAGTGCTGCTTCAGGGCGCGCCGGGTGCAAGGGCGGCGGCGATGTCGGCAGTCGGGCGCATGACGTGGAAACCCTGCGCCAGATCGATGCCCTGGGCGACGACCTGGGCCATCACCAGCTCGTCCTCGACATGCTCGGCGATCGTGCGGATGCCGAGGTCGCTGGCGAGCGCCGCGATGCTGCGCACCAGCGCGCGGTCCTTCTCGTTCGAACGCATGCCGAGAACGTAGCCGCCCTCGATCTTCAGGTAGTCGATCGGCAGGCGCTTGACGTAGTGGAACGACGAGAAGCCGGAGCCGAAGTTGTGGATCGCGAGCTTGAAGCCCTCACCGTGCAGGCGCGCCACGAAGCGTTCCAGCACCGACATGTTGCGCACCGTCTCGCGCTCGGCGATTTCCAGCACGATGCGCGACGGATCGACATTGAAATCGTCGGCGATGCTGCGGATCTCGCCGACGAATTCGTCCACCTGCATCGCGCGCGGCGACAGGTTGAGGAAGATCACGCCCTCGTAGCCGCTGTTCTCGATCGCGTAGAGCGCCTGCTCCATCAGCATGTAGTCGAGCTTGTGCATCACCCCCATGCGCTCGGCGGCCGCGACGTATTCCTCGGCCAGCACGTGGTCGCCGTTGGCCAATCGGATCCGCGACAGCACCTGCAAGGCCTCGACTGCGCCGTCCCGGGTGCGAACGATGGGCTGGAAATACGGCACCACCGCGCGCCGGTCGACCGCCTGCAGGATCATCATGCTCTGTTCGCCGAGCTTCTTGAAGATGTCGACGACATCCTCCTCGGTCGGCACCGCGACCTTCGAGTCGCCGCCGCCCTTCGCCCGGTACATCATGCTGTCAGAGAACATGAAGAGGTCCTTGGCGACCGTGGCGTGGGTCGGGTAGCAGCCGATGCCGATCGAAGCGGAGCTGCGCAACGGACTGCCGTCCGGCGTGTCGACCGACAGCTCGGCGATTCTCGCGGCGACCCGACGGGCCACCTCGACGGCACCGGCGAGATCCGTTTCCGGCAGGATCACGACGAACTCATCGCCGCCGTAGCGCGCCGGCATGTCGTCGTCGCGGATCGCGCCGCGCAGGGTGTCGGCAAAGCACTGCAGATAGGTGTCGCCGAAACCGTGTCCGTAGCGATCGTTGATCGATTTGAAGCCGTCGGTGTCGACCACCAGCAGGGCAAATGCATAGTTGTGGCGGGCCGAACGGTGGATCTCGTTCTCCAGCACCTCCCAGAACACCCGCTGGTTGTAGAAGTTGGTCAGCGGGTCACGGGTCGCGTAGTACTCGAGATCCTTGGTGTAGCGGTCGATCGCCTTGACCGATCCGACCACGTTGAGCAGGGTCGACAGCACGCTCTCGATGACCAGCACATGGGTCGGTTCGACATCGCCCTGGGCCTCCATGCCGATGCCGACAATGCCGCCGATCCGCGGCGCGTCCACCAGCAGCGACTTGCTCTGCAGCGCGACGGCATCGCCGGTGATTTCCGGCATCGGCTGGCCGTGGTCCGCGACGTGGTGATTGACACGCATTGCATAGCCGGCATCGAAGTAGTCGGTGCGCTTCAGCTCGTCGCGCAGCCGGCGCTCGAAGTCCTCCTTCATCTCGTTGTTCGGCGAGAAGCGCCAGAACACCTCCAGGTCGAAGGCGTCGTCACCGGTCTTGAAGATCGAGAACAGGGCGTAGGCCGGCATCACGCCGTCGATGTCGAGCAGCAGCCGGATCACGTAGTCGCGCCAGTCGCGGATCACGTCCGAGGTCAGCACGAATTTCTCGAGCAGGCGGATCTCGAACTCGAGCATGTCCTTGTCCACGGCGATGCTGCGCACCCGGCTGGTAAGTTCGCCGATCTCGCGCGACACCGGGTCGAACTCGGCAAAGCCTAGGCTCGGCGGACTGTCTTCGAGCTTGCGCAGGTCGGCGAGCCGATTGACCGAGCGGATGCTGCCGGCGAGTTCGACGATCGCCCCTTCGAAGCGCCGTCGGATGAAGACGACCATCATCAAGGTCGCCAGCACCGCGACCGGTGCCAGCGGAATCATCGCGATGGCGAAGGTCAACTGGTGGGCCTCGAGCACCGGGGCGATGTTCTGGCGGACGTCGATGACCCCGAGCACGTCGCCGATTTCGACATTGGTGTGACAACCCTGGCACACTTCCTGGGCCTTCAGTGCATAGAGGTAGCGGACCCTGCCGTCCTGCTCGAAGCTGCGCGAGTGCCCTTCGCGGAACACCTGTTCGATCGCCTCGTCCGGCTCGCGCTGGGGAATCTCGCCGAACAGCACCGATACCCGGTTGCCACGATAGATGTCGATCTGCCGGCGGCTTTCCTTTATCGAAGACTGGATCGCGGCGATGAAGCCTTCGAGCTGCTGTCGGCTCCAGCCCGTTCTCATCAACTGGAACATCGACTTGAAGGTGATCTCGGCGAAACTCTCGGCATCGGCCAGAGCCTCCTTGCGCAAAGATCTTTCGAACAGGAAAGACACGGCGAAGTGCGTGGTCGCGACGATCACGCTGGAGAACAGCACGGCGGCGATCAGCAGCACGCCGCGAATGGTTTTGGTACCGGGAATCTTCATGCTTACCGTCGAGCACCGGCCGCCGCCGGCCCGGATGGACGTCATCCGGGGCACCGCAGCAGGCGTGCGCTACGCGGGCTTGTTCTTGAGATCGCAATAGATTAAGCGCCAATCGGCGCGAAAGATAGATGTGGTGGCAGGTGGCCGGCGGCCCTGCCCACCGGCTCAGTCGGAACGACTATGATGATGGACTGAGCGCTGTTACAGGAGTCCCGCCCATGACCCTTACGGACTTGCGCTATCTGGTCTCGCTGGCACGCGAACGACACTTCGGTCGCGCGGCGGAGAAGTGCCACGTCAGCCAACCCACCCTGTCGGTGGCGATCAAGAAGCTCGAGGATCAGCTCGGAGTCCAGCTGTTCGAACGCAGCGCCGCCGAAGTCAAGATCACGGCGATCGGCCAGCGCATCGTCGAGCAGGCCCAGAAGGTGTTGCTGGAGGCGGCACAGATCGGCGAGATCGCCGCATCGGGCAAGGATCCGCTGGTCGGGCCGTTGCGACTCGGGGTGATCTACACGATCGGACCGTATCTGCTGCCGCGCCTGATTCCACGGGTGCATGAGCTGGCCCCCAGGATGCCGCTGTTCATCCAGGAAAACTACACCGCACGGCTGACCGAGTCGTTGAAGCGCGGCGAACTGGACGTGATCGTGATCTCGCTGCCGTTCGAGGAGCAGGGCATCGTCACCCAGGTGATCTACGACGAGCCGTTCCGGGTGCTGCTGCCGAGCGGACATCCGTGGGAGGCCGAGACCGACATCTGTCCGGACATGCTGGCCGAGGATCAGCTGCTGCTGCTAGGTGCCGGCAACTGCTTCCGCGACCAGGTGCTCGAGGTCTGCCCGCACTGCCGCTCCGCCAGCGGCCTGCAGCGCACGCTGGAGGGCAGTTCGCTGGAGACCATCCGCCACATGGTGGCGACCGGCGTCGGTGTCACGATCCTGCCGAGCTCGGCGGCCGACGAGTTGCCCGGCCACAATTCGCTGCTGGCGGTGCGTCCTTTCGCCGAGCCCGAGCCCGCCCGCAAGGTGGCCCTGGCGTGGCGTGTGACCTATCCGCGCGGCGGCGCCATCGACGTGATCGGCCGCGCCATCCGCGACACCGAATTGCCCGGCGTCGTGATGCACTGAGGGCGGCGGCGCGCGCCGCTGGTCCATAATGAACTAGCACTGGCCCGGACCGCGCGGCAGGACCGCCGGCCGATCCGACGGACTGCGCAGGGGTGACGCCTGTGTGGCGTGCGGCAATTCGACGCGGCATGCGGGTCGGCACGGCATCGGCGGGTCGAGCGACGACGCCGTCGATCGCCCGGACGCGACAATTCGAGAGGGTCACACAGATGCACTCCGCCAATGCCGACGTCGTCGTCATCGGTGCCGGCAGCGCCGGCCACGCGCTGGCGCGCGCGCTGCGCCGTCGCGACCCGCTGTGCACGATCACGCTGATCGCGGCCCACTCCGCCGCGGTGTATCCGAAGAATGCACTGGCGACGGCGCTTGCCGCCGGGCGCGACCCGCTGCGTCTGGTCCAGGCCACGGCCGAGATGGTCGCCGCACGGGAAGACCTTCACCTGATCGAACAGAGTCCGGTGCAATTCATCGATCTGGCGCAGCGTGCGGTCGAGATGGTCCACGGCAGCATCCCGTTCGAGCGCGTGGTACTGGCGGTCGGCGAGGAAGTGGGCATGCCCGACGCGCTGCGCGGCAATCCGGCGGTTTGCCCGATCAACCGGCTCGCGGACTACAGCCGGCTGCGGCCGCGGATGGCCGGGGCCCGCCGGGTGCTGATCCTCGGCGCCGGCATCCGCGCCTGCGAGTTCGCCAACGAACTGGCCCTGAGCGGCCGCCAGGCGATCGTCCTCGATCCGGCCCGCCACCCCCTCGGCGAGCGCCTGCCGGCCCTCGCCGCGCGCCGCCTGCGGGCCGATCTGGAACGCGCGGGGGTACAGTTCCGGCTCGGCGAGCGCCTGCTCTCGGTCGATCCGATCGCCGCCAACCGCTACCGGGCGTACACCTCGTGCAACGATCGCATCGAGGTCGACGCGGTGATCTCGCTGATCGAGCCGCGGCCGCGGGTCGTGCTGGCGCGCGCCGCCGGGCTGTCCGCCGGCAGGCTCGGGATCGACGTCGATGGCCGCCTCGGTGCCGGAGTCGCCGGTGTCTTCGCGATCGGCGCCTGTGCCCGCCTGCCCTCGGCGATCGCCCATGCCGGCATCGAGGCCCAGGCCCAGGCCCTCGCCGAGACTCTGTGCGGACGCTCGACCCAGCCCGAGAGCCGGCCCGAGGCGATCCGCCTGAACACGCCGGACGCCGAGTTCGTGTTGTTCGAGCCGCCGCCGATCGCCGGAGAATGGCAGGAGCGGGCGACACCGGGCGGGGTCGGCTCGGCCTTCATCGACCGCAACGGCCGCCTGCGCGGCTTCGCGCTGGCCGGCAGCGCGGTGGACCGACGCAAGGCCTGGCTCGCCCGGCTCGCGCGCTGAGCGCCGGCAGCGAACGCCCGCGCGTCGCGCCACTGGCCAGCGACGTCGGCATCGCGCGGAAGGCGGCGATCGGCTCGCGCCTTGCCACCCGGCCCGACGCATCACTTTCGTGATGTCCCTTGATTGACGAAGCAGCCTATCAGAAACCGGATCCGGGCCTCGCCAGGAAGGTCTGTTCCGCGGCGCTCGAGGCGCGCCCGAGCACGCCGTTGCGATGGGGAAAGCGGCCGAAGCGTTGGATCACGTCGTGGTGGCGACGGGCGTACGCGAGAAAGTGAGCGCTGGTGGCATCCTGCGCCGCCAGCGCTGCGAACAGCGACACCGAGCGTCGCTGCAGCGCAAGATCCTCGGCGTGCTCCAGCGGCAGGTAGGCGAACACCCGCTGCAGCGGTGCCAGCGTGTGGACCTCGCCGCCGTCGATCAGGGCCAGCGCTTCGCTCACGGCCAGTGCATCGCCGGCGAAGGCGCGGGCGCTGCCGCGGTAGATGTTGCGTGGCAACTGGTCGACCACGAGAATGCGGGCAAGACGGGCGCGGGGCGCCGTGCCCCAGCCCGACAGCCGGCCGGCCAGTGCCAGCTCCACCAGACCGGCAAAGCGGCGGGCGATCAGCCGGTCGCGGTGGGGGTCCTTGGCGAACCACCAGCCGCGAGCCTGCGCGGCGGGCTCTTCCCCGAACCAGAATTCGAGGACCGACGCCGCCGATTCAGGCACCGGGCCTCAGCTCGTGGCCTTCTTGCGGGCGCCGCCGGACTTGGCCGCCTTGGCCGCCTTCGGCGCCTTCGGCTCGAACTCGAAGCCGACCTTGCCCGCGCTGGCGTCCCACTTCAGGAAGGCCGAGAACTTGCGGCGGGTCTTGTTCGAGATGAAGCCCCTGAGCAATTCGGTTCGCCCTTCGTCGAGCAGGCGGCTCATCTGACTGCGCTCGATCGGCTGCTGCAGGATCACCTTGCCGGAGCGAAAATCGCAGCTGCGTGCGGGGCCGACCGACTTCTCGCAGACATAGGAGGTGCCGTGCTCGAACACGCCGCCGCCGCACTTCGGGCAGCGACCGAGGCTCTCCTGCCCGGAAAAATCGACCGGCTCGGCGTTTTCGTCCTCCTTCGGCTGGCCGAAGTCGAAGGTCGGCAACTGCTCGTCGTTGAGCATCACCTCGGCGTTGAACAGACGCCCCATCTTGTTGCGGAATCCGGTCAACGGGCCGACCCGGCCGGTGGACAGCAGCCCTTCGATCTCGTCGATCTCGAACTGGCGCCCGGCGACGATCTTCCAGGTTGCCCAGTCGCAGGCCTGGCAGGCGAACTTC
>JAGRGB010000126.1 GCA_020445745.1 Rhodocyclaceae bacterium
CGAACCCCACCACTGCCAGTAGCCCGGCGTGCCGATCCAGAAGTAATGGTGGCCGGTGCCGACGATGCCGGTGACCAGGGTCAGCGTGATGATCACGTACAGCCACTTCTCGATCACCTCGCGATCGACGCCGGTCACCTTGATCAGCACGAAGGCCAGCAGTGCGCCGAGGATCAGCTCCCACACGCCCTCGACCCACAGGTGCACCACCCACCACCAGAAGAACTTGTCGAGCACCAGGTTCGACGGGTTGTAGAACGAGAACAGGAACATCACCGCCAGACCCCACAGGCCCAGCAACAGCACCAGCGAGATCGCCGTCTTGCGGCCCTTCAGCACCGTCATGCTGATGTTGAACAGGAAGGCGAGGGCGACCACGACGATGCCGACCTTGGTGATCAGCGGCTGTTCGAGGAACTCGCGCCCCATCGTCTCGAGGATGTCGTTGCCGGTGGCCTGGGCCAGCGTCGCGTAGGGCACCGCGAGATAGCCGACGATGGTCAGCGCGCCGGCCACCAGGAAGATCCAGAACATCGCCAGCGCCAGCTTCGGCGAGTGGAGCTCGGTCTCGGACTCCTCCGGGATCAGGTAGTAGGCACCTCCCATGAAGCCGAACAGCAGCCACACGATCAGCAGGTTGGTGTGCACCATGCGGGCCACGTTGAACGGGATGGCCGGGAACAGGAAGTCGCCGACCACGTATTGCAGGCCCATGATCAGTCCGAACAGGATCTGTCCGGCGAACAGGGCGATTGCCGCGATGAAATAGGGCTTCGCGACGGCCTGGGATTTGTACTGCATGCTTGTCGCTCCTTGGATTCGGTGAAGGGCGGCCCGGCTGTGCGGACCGATGCGCGCGTTCAGCCCTCGACGTTGGGCGGCCAGCCGTTGGTGTCGATTTCGGAGCTGTACTTGAGGAAGGCGACCAGCGCGTCGAGTTCGTCGTCGCTGAAATTGAATTGCGGCATCTGGCGGCGACCCGGCGTGCCGGTCGGCTGCGACCTGATCCAGGCCTTGATGAATTCCGGGCCCCGCCGCACATAGACGTTGCCCAGTTCCGGCGCGAAGTAGGCGCCCTCGCCGAGGAGCGTGTGGCAACCGATGCAGTTGTTGGTCTCCCACAGCTTCTTGCCGTGGGCGACCTGCGCGGTCAGGGCCTGGCGGTTGTCCCGGTTCGGCAGCGTCCGCATCGAGTCGAAGGTCAGCGCCAGAAACAACAGGATGAAGAACACCGTACCGCCGTAGAAGACGTTCCGGGCCATGCTCTTGGTGAATGTACCGCTCATCGCAGATCCTCCGAAGTGCCCGCGCCCCAGCAGCGCGATCTGGCGCCGATGATGCGTTTGCGGCCCGCCGGGCTGCCTTGACTCGCGTCAAGCCGAGCACCGCCGGGCTATCATCGGAAACCGCTTTTTACGGCCGGGGTCGAGGCATGCAGGCTGAATGCTTTCCAGGGCTCGAGTGCGTCGCCAGCTTCGACGCTCCGCAGTTGCGCCGATCGGCGGCAATCGATGCGCTGATCGATGACGGACGCCGCCGGGCAGCGGATTTCGCATCGGCCGCTGGGCGAATTCCGTCGCTGGTCGCCACCGACCCCGCGCTGGCGCACGCGGCACTGGCAAACGTGGTCGAGCGCTGGCCGCCCGCCGGTCGCCGCTTCTGCGAGTGGGGCAGCGGATTCGGCGTCGTCACCTGCATCGCGCAGGCCCTGGGGCTGCGTGCCTGCGGCATCGAGCAGGCCGCCGCGCTGGTCGCGATCTCCCGTCGCCTGGCCGCCGACCATGGACTCGACGTTGCGTTCCACGAAGGTTCCTACCTGCCGCCGGGCAGCCACGAGCGGCGTGTGCTCGCCGCGCGGCTCGACTCGGAGCTGGGATTCTCGCCGCTGGATTTCGATCTGGTCTACATCTATCCGTGGCCGGCCGAGCGGCCGGTCGTGGCCTATCTGTTCCGCGAGTTTGCCCGCGCCGGCACCCTGCTGCTGGCGTACCACGGCGGTGCCCGCTTCGAACTGCTCCGCACACCGTGAGCGGGATGCGGGGAGCCGGGTCCGGCACCACGCCGCCCCTTCGGCACCACGCCGCCCCTTCGGCGCGACGGTGGCCGGTGGTCAGCCGGCGGCGCGGGGCAACTGCGCCTGGATCGCGGCGAGCGCCGGTTCGTCGTGGTCCACGTGGTGGGAAGCCCAGTGTCGATCGAGCAGCGACGCCAGATCGAGGGCACGGACCGCCGCCGGGCGCGCCGGATCCGTTGCCAGGGCCTCGGTCACCGATCGCACCAGAGCCGCATGATCCTGGCGGTGCGCCTCCCACACCCTGGCGTCGAAGCGCACCCGGCACTGACGGAAGCTGGTTTCTTCCTTGACCCGCTGGGCCAGCACGAAGGCCAGCACGCGGGCGCCGAGTTGCGCGAGATCGGTCTCGCAGCGCTGCTCACGGCAACCGGTCCGGGCACAATCGCCGGCGCAGCGGGCACCGATGCCGGTCAGAGCCGCCGTCGATTCGAGAAAGAAACGGGACTTGCGCTCGAGCGACGACTCCAGCGCGGCCAGGGCGGCCGGCTTGGCGTTGTGCTCCGGTCGGGGCCGGAGGGCGGCAGTCGCGGGTTGTCGGTGAATGGTCACCAGATGGACCCCTTCCAGGTCGAGAGCCACCCCATTCTAACAGCCATGGCGCAGTGCAGCATTCGTTAAACTGGTTTCATTTTGTTTTTGTTGTTTTTAATCATCGGCTTGCAATGTGGCCGTGGCCGGGCTTGATTGCCGGGATGCCGCATTGCAGCCAAGGATCGACGCCACCGCGATCAGCGATCAAGCCGGCGACCCCGCCTTTCGTCCGGTTCGTCCGAGCCGGACGACGCACCGACGATAGTGGCCAGACGGGAGGCCTGGCCGATGCGATCGTGCCCGACCCATGTCGTCGGCGCCGGCCAGGGCGGATCGCCGCCGTGGGCTCAGCGCCGCCGGCCGGCAGGTCTGGGGTCCGGATGGGCGACCATCTGGTCGGCATCGAAAGCCTGCAGCAGGGAGCGCGCCTCGGCCTCGCTGCGCGCTGCCAGCCAGGCTTCGTAGTCGGCGGCTTCGAGTACCACCACGCTGCGCTTTTCGTCGCCGGGCTTGTGGAAGCGAGCCATCAGCGGGTGCTCGTCGGCATTGATCGTGAGCATTGCGAACGACCAGTGCGCCGGGCCGTCGTCGCCGATGCGCCGCTCCCACAGGCCGGCCAGCGCAAACGGTTCGCGGTCGGCTCGCTCGATCCGCCAGCGCTCCGCGCGACCACTCTCGTAGCAGGGTTCGTAGAAGGACTCGACCGGTATCAGCGCGAACTGGCGGCGACGCCAGGCATTGCGGAAGCTGGGCTTGTCGGCGACCGTCTCGCTGCGCGCGTTGTAGGTCATGCGTGCGAGCCTGCGGGGATCGGCCCAGTGGGGCACCAGTCCGAACATGCCCGGCAGCCACTCGCCCGGCAGCACGTTCGCGAGAAACGGCGCGACGCCGCCCGGAAAGGTCTCGCCGTAGGCGAACGACGGCGGCTGGACGACATGGGCGCCGGGGGACAGGCGTTCCAGGTAGGGCTTGCGGGCAGGGTTGTAGTCGGCGCACATCGACGGAGCGGCGGCCGGTGGCGCGGCCGCGTCGGGCGTTACGGCAGGGGGGTCTTGCCGGCCGTCTTCGGCACGGCCCGGAACACCACCTTTTCGACCCGACCGCTGGTCTTGTCGTAGATCAGCGTCGCGTCGTAGTTGCGTGCCGGCGAGTACTTGATGTTGTCGCGCAGCCAGTCGTAGGTGCCGGTGGCGATGGCCTGGATCAGCGCGACCAGGCCGATCGAGCGCGTCAGGTGGGGCTCGCTCGGCTTGGCGACCACCGGATGGTCGGCCTCGCGCACGGTGTAGAGCCACTTGTCCATGCGCTCCGGGATCGCCGCCAGCTTCACGCTGGCATCGGTCTCGACGGTGACCTCGTCGAATCCCGCCTGCAGCGCGCGTGACAACTCGTCGTCGAAGATCCGCGAGTCCATGAAGGCGATGTTCTGCTGGGGCGGTCCGCTGGGGCGTCCGGCACAGGCGGCCAGCAGGCAGGCGAACAGGACGGGAAGGACGACGCGTTTCGGGTTCATGGTCACATTATGGACGGCCATCGGGCGCGGGATCGATGGTGCAGCCTACCGCGTGGTGCGCGCTGCGGCAATCGCTGTCGGCCGCGAAAGCGCCGCGGCCGTGTCAGATGTCTTCGCGGCCGAGCATCGCATCCTTCTCGCTGCGTACGGCGGGATGGTAGCAGTCGGCGGGCTGGGCGCCGAGGTGGCCGACGCAGCCGTTGCAATCCACGCACGCCGGGCCGGGCTGTCGGTCGCGCAGGTGGCGGAAGAAGAACGGGTCGGCGATGAACGGCCGCCCCGCCGAGACCGCATCGCAGAGACCGGCGGCGAGCGCCGCCTCCATCTTGTCGCGGCTGCGAAAGCCGCCGACGCAGATCAGCGGGATCGTGAGCCGGCGCGAGAATTCCGGCGCGTGGTCGAGGTTGAAGCCCTCCCGGGACGGCCACAGGTGGTTGCTGGCAAAGGCCACCAGCGGCCTGAAGGCGCGCATCAGGACGCGACGCACGGTCGGCAGCTGCGCCATGCTGCCGCGTACCATGTGACGCAGGCACAGGTCGAAGCTGCCGCATACCATCGGAAACCCGGACTCGTAGTGGCCGACCGAAATCTCCACCGCATCGATGCCCGCCGCCTCCATCCGATGTGCCGCCTGGGCCAGCTCGCTCGCCGTCAGACCGTTGCGCAGCGCCAGCTTGTCGGCACCGTTCATCTTGATGATCACCGGGAAGTCTTCGCCGCAGCAGTGGCGGATCGCGGCCAGGATCTCGCGTGCGAGGCGCGTGCGCCCTTCGAGCGAACCGCCGTATTCGTCACCGCGACGGTTGGTGTACGGCGTCAGGAACTGGCTCAGCAGATAGCCGTTGGCCGAGTGCAACTGCACGCCGTCGAAGCCCGCACGGCGGCAGCGCGCGGCGGCCGTCGCGAAGTCGTCGACGATCGAAGCGATCTCGTCCGCTCCCAGCGCCCGCGGCCGGGTGCCGGTCAGCAGGTCGGTGACGCCGGAGGCCGACACCACGTCGGCCGCGCCGACGAAGTCCGGCACCACCTGGCGGCCGCAATGGTTGAGCTGGGCGAAGATGCGGCCACCGTGGGCGTGAACCGTGTCCGGGATACGGCTCAGGCCGGGGATCTTGTCGTCGTCGTCGGCGCCGAGCTGGCGCGGCGCCGACTTGCCCTGGCGGTTGACGTAGATGTTGCCGGTGACGATCAACGGCGTCTCGCCCTTGGCGAGCAGGCGATAGAAGTTGACCACGTCGTCGGTGACGCCGCCGTCGGCGGTGGCGCGGGTCTCGGCGGTGGCTGTCTTGAACAGACGGGCCGGAAGTTCGAGCGCTCCGATGCGGATCGGCGTGAACAGCAGGCCCTGGTCTCTGGGCATGGCAGGCTCCGGGGTCGGTCCGGCGGCGTCGGCCGCTTCCATGACCTCGTTTTAGATCATTGCGCAGACGTGCGTCGCACCGACCCGCCGGTCAATCAATTGCCGTAGGCTACCGACGGCAGCCAGGTGATGATCTGCGGGAAGACGTAGAACATCGCCAGGCCGAACAACTGCAGCGCAATGAATGGCATCACGCCGCGGTAGATATGGCCGATCTTGACGTCCGGCGGGCACACGCCCTTGATGTAGAACAGCGCGAAACCGACCGGCGGGGTCAGGAACGAGGTCTGCAGGCAGACCGCGAACAGGATCGTGAACCACACCAGATCGAATCCCATCGACTCGACCACCGGCGCCACCAGCGGCAGGATGATCAGCGTGATCTCG
>JAGRGB010000127.1 GCA_020445745.1 Rhodocyclaceae bacterium
AGACAGGCTCTCCACGGCGGCGAACACGGTATTGACCGCGGCGGCGGAGGACTTGAGGCCGGCTTCGAGGTTGGACTTGGCGGCGGCGGCGACTTTTTCGGGCGAGACGGACATGATGGATTCCTTCGAGTAAGAGTTCTGGTGAGAGCGGTTGCTGACAAAAGTGAATCGGTATGGGCTTATTGTGCACTGCAGCAATTCGCTTTGCAAGTGTTTTTTGATGCCTCGATGATCTTTTTTGCAGGGGCGCGCGGGACACCGGTGGGCGACGCACGCACGGCATCGCCGGACCAGGCGTGGCGGTCGGCGCGGGGACCGTCCACTCCCGGTGGCGTCCGGGCAGGCGATTGACTCGTAGGCCGGTGCTGCCCCGGTTCGACGCCACTCGCGGCCACGCCGCGGCCAGTCGCGGTTCTGCCGAATGCGACGGCCGACCGATGAGGTGCCGCAGTGGCCATCCGGCCCAGGGCGGGGCGGGCCTCGTGCCGGTCGATGCGCTGCGCTCGGGGGGGCTGCTTCTATTGCCGGATCTGCCCCGGCTCCGGCTTGCGGCAGCGGCCGGCGTTCGCCGGGTCGGAGGCGATGCAGGTCCGGTGCAACAGGCAATGCGCCAGATCGGCTTCGAGCGCCGCAGCGCCGAGCTCGTCGAATTCGGCCAGATAGTGCAGGCGAAAGGCCCGACGGGCGGCGTCCGGATCGGCGGTGTCGTAACCGAGCGCATGCAGGGCCGTGTCGAGGGAGAACTCGGGCGGGACCGCTGGGTAGGGTGGATCACACCACCGTCCGAAGCCCTGGGCCGCCAGGGTGCGCCACGGGAACAGCACCCCGGGATCAACCTTGCGCCCCAGCGCGACGTCGGAGTGGCCGATGAAGTTGGCGGTCGGGATGTCGTACCTCGTCTGCAGGTCGGCGAGCAGCGCCAGCAGGGCCTCGATCTGATCCGGCGGAAAGGGCTCGTGGCCGCTGTTGTCCAGCTCGATGCCGATCGATGCCGAATTGATGTCGCGCATGCCGCCCCAGTACGCGGCGCCGGCGTGCCAGGCACGGCGAAGTTCGTCGACCAGTTGATAGATACGTCCGTCTCGCCCGATCAGATAGTGGGCGCTGACCTCGCGCCGTGGATCGATCAGCGTGCGTATCGCCGTTTCGGCGTCGTCGTTGGTGGTGTAGTGCAGGACCACCAGATTCGGCTCGCGGGGGCCGTGATTGGGCGAGGCGATCCAGGTGTCGGCCAGCGCCGAACCGCGACGCGTCGGCGCGCAGGCGGAAAGCAGTGCGGTGAGCAGGATGCAGAGGACGGTTCGCGTCATGGGGCGAGGACGATGTTGGCGGAAGGCGGTGGTGAAGAGCAAGGGGCGGACCGCAGAGACCGGGAATCACCGCTGGTGTCCGGCGGGCATGCCGTTGCTGATGCAATGCACAAGAAATTTCGTGACAAGGCGGGGATCAGCCCATACACTTCAGCTCGCCCGCCGCTCTGCCAATTAACGCGCGGGCTCCGGATCACGAGTTCCGAGCCTTGGTGCCGGCCGATCGTGACGGTCCGACCCGCAATATTTTTTTCCCCGCATACCTCAATTGGTGTCACTCGCAAGAGCGACAGGTTGTCGCTGGAGACTTTGAGTGAACATCGAGCATTCCTTTGCCAGCCTCGGGCTGGCCGAACCCTTGTTGCGTGCCATTGCCGAAGCCGGCTATCGCACGCCGACGCCGATCCAGGCCCAGGCCATCCCGCTGGTTCTGGAGGGCGGTGACCTCCTCGCCGCGGCCCAGACCGGCACCGGCAAGACCGCCGGCTTCACGCTCCCCATCCTGCAGCGTCTCGCGACCGGTAACGGCAAGGCGAAGCCCGGCCGCCCGCGTTGCCTGATCCTCACCCCGACCCGCGAATTGGCTGCCCAGGTGAAGGAATCGGTGGACACCTATGGCCGCTTCCTGAAGATCACCAGTATGGTGATGTTCGGCGGCGTCGGCATCCAGCCCCAGGTCAATGCCCTGCGCAAGCCGGTGGACATCCTGGTGGCGACCCCGGGCCGCCTGCTGGATCACGCCGACCAGCGCAACGTGGATCTCTCCGGCGTCGAGATCCTGGTGCTCGACGAGGCGGACCGGATGCTGGACATGGGATTCATCCGCGACATCCGCAAGGTACTCGCGCTGCTGCCCAGGCAGCGCCAGAACCTGCTCTTCTCGGCGACCTTCTCCAACGAGATCCGCCAACTGGCCGACGGCCTGCTGCACCAGCCCGGCTATGTCGAGGTGGCCCGCCGCAATACCACCACCGAGCTGGTCGAGCAGACTGCGCACCGGGTGCCGCAAAAGCACAAGCGCCACCTGCTGAGCCACCTCATCCGCACCCGGATGTGGTACCAGGTGTTGGTATTCACCCGCACCAAGCACGGCGCCAACCGCCTTGCGGAGCAATTGGGCAAGGAAGGCTTCGGCGCCGCCGCGATCCACGGCAACAAGAGCCAGGGCGCTCGCACCCGCGCTCTGGCGGACTTCAAGCGCGGCAAGCTGCAGGTTCTGGTCGCGACCGACATCGCCGCGCGTGGCCTGGACATCGACCAATTGCCCCAGGTGGTGAACTTCGAGCTGCCCAATGTGCCGGAAGACTATGTGCACCGCATCGGCCGCACCGGCCGCGCCGGCGCCAGGGGATGTGCGGTGTCGCTGGTGGATCCCGAGGAAACGAAGCACCTGACCGCGATCGAGCGCCTGATCCGGCAGAAGATCGCGTGCGTCGAGGCGGAAGGCTTCGTGGCGCCGGTCGCCGAGCCGGCCGAGCCGGCCGAACCCGCCCGCGAAGCGCGCCCACCGCGCCAGGCCCGGGAAGGCCAGGGTCGTCGTGTCCAGGAGCGCCCCCACAAGCCACGCAGGGCGAAAGCCGGGCCACCCCTGCATCCGGATCGGCCACGGGGCGATGGGCGGGCGCGCGGGGGCAAGGAGCAGCGCAGCACCGAACCCGCCGCGAAGGTGCCGACGCCACGGCGGGGCCAGGACCGGCAACGGCCGGCGCTGTTCGCGGCCAAACCGTCGGGGCAGGGCCAGCGCAAGGGCGGCGGGTCCGTTCCGGAATGACCGCCTGACCGAAGGCAGCGGCCGTCGACGATCGGGCAGGCACCTGGCGGTTGCCCGATCGACGCCGCCAGGGCCTCGCATCACGATCTATGGTCGGCCGGCTGGCCGGCGCTGCCGGCGTCAGACCACGACGCACTGCCCACGCATGGTCTTGGTGTATTCGACGCGATTCAGGTCTGCCTGCTTGGCCGTTGCCTTGTGCAGGATGTGCGCGGGGACGGAGACGTTCGGGCTGATGAGTCGCGGTGGCTCGAGGATGGCGTGGAGCATGGTGGACTTGTCCCCCAGCCCGAACCCCCAGCCCGCGCCGGTGGACCGGGCCATCTGGGTCAGATCCGCGGTAAGGGTGTCCTGACCTTGCCACGCATCCTGCCAGACTTCCCATCGTTCTCCGGGCGGTTTCGCCCACAGCGTCAGCTTGATCCAGGTTTGCCGCGGCCAGTCCTGAATGTGCTGGTTGGCCTTGAACAGCCGATAGGGCGAGACCCGATGGTAGCGACCATAGGTGGTCATCAGGATGCGTTGCAGCTCGTGCCGGCCGCTCTGGTAGGCGTGGTAGCCGAACAGCAGTGTCCAGTGGGCGAAGCCTCCGGCGGCGCTCTTCCAGCCGGGCGCGCCGGAATCGTCGTCGGCGTTGTACGGGAAGACGACACTCTTGCCGTTGTCCACGGCGCTCCGGACCACCTGCCACAGGCTGTCCGGGCCGGAGAAGGTCCTGAGCTCGCATTCCACGCCGAGGCCGGCCGCGAGCGCGAGCATGTCCCGACAGCCGCCGATTTCGCCGGTCTGGGTGAGACCTTCGCTCTTGGCAAAGCCGCGTATCGAAGCGGTCCTCGCAATTCCCTGCTGGCGCCAGTCGCCGGCTGCCTCGTCATTGAACTGGTGCTTGCGGGGTGGGGCGACCCGCTTGCCGCGCAAGGCGAATGCGGCGTCGAGGGCGTAGATGCCGCAGGTCGGACCGACCTGGACATTGACCGGCAGGCTGCCGTCCGTCGGGACGCGCAACACCTTGATCGTCGGCTCCTGGCCGTGGGGGTGGCGCGCCATGTCTTCGACTTCTTCGTAGCTCATTTCCATGTCTGGCTCCTCCGGGTGGTCTGGCGCGAGCTTCGCGAGAAGCTTCGCCAGCGACGCCCATTGTTCCATGCCGGATGACTGGACAAGGCCGCCGCGCCGATCGGAATCGCGCATTCGCAGGGGCGGTCCGGGTGCCGTCCGTGCCGATGCGGAGGGTCACGGGCGTCAGCTTCGGCCATGACGCCCGCTGCAATCCGTCCGTGCTGCCAGTCCCGGTGCTGCGGCGCCCGCCCGTCGTGCATAATCCATCGGGGTCGCCGCAGGTCGGACGCCGTATCTCATTGATCGCTGCCGACCGGGTGCCGGCGGCATTCGTGCGGCGGTTCGGGCAGCTGTCGTTCGGCGACAGGTGGCCCGGCGTGACCGGCAGTCCGTGCGTCCTCGGTACCGCGACGGTGCCGGTCCCGCGGCACGCGGGGCACGTCGGTGTCGCGCTGCCGGCGGCCTGCAGCAAGTGGAGACGGCCCGCGCCTGATTCGTCAAGGCGCTGGCCGCCGCATCTTCCGGTCGCATGTCGACGAGAAAAGCGAGGAATCACGTCCATGAGCGCAAGCAACGAAGAGATCAAGAAACTGGCCCAGGCCTACCTCCGCAACCGGGGCTTCTACAGTGGCGACATCGACGGCCTGTGGGGCGATCTGTCGAACAAGGCCTTCGCGCGTTACGCGGATCATCTGGCCCAGCGCGGGCTCGAAGTCGGTGGCGAGGAGCAGATCGTGGAGGACGCCGCGAGCGGGGCGATAAGCGGCGTGATCGTCATCGATCCCGGTCACGGCGGCAGCGGCAAGATCGGAGGCTCGTCGGGCAACAACGCCACCAGCGCCAGCGGGGTGCTGGAAAAGACCATGACGCTGGATCTGGCCCGGCGTGTGGAGACGCAATTGCAGGATCTGGCGAACGCCATGCCGGGCTCGCGCATCGATGTCCATCTGACCCGCAGCGGCGATGTCAATCTGAGCCTGAGCGACCGCGCCCAACTGGCCGAAAGCACCAAGGCCGACATCTTTCTGAGCATCCATTTCAACGGTTTCAACGGCCGCGCCCGGGGCACCGAGACCTTGATAATCTCGACCGCCAACGGCAACGTGAACGAACAGGAAGACCGCGAACTGGCGCAGCGGGTTCAGTCGGCGATGCTCGCGGCGATCCGTCGGTTCGACCCCGATGCTCGCGACCGGGGCGTCAAGAACGGCCAGAAGCTGGGGGTGCTGAACGACATCTCGCTGGGCAACACGCGAATCCCGAACAAGACCCGTGCGTGCCTGGTCGAGGTCGAGTTCATCGACAGTCCGCCGGTCGACGAACTGCTGAATACCGGCCCGAATGCGCAAGCCGCTCGTGACGCCATCGCCAGGGCGATCGCCGAAGCCCTGGTCGACGACTTGCGGGTACGGCGGTGACGGCAACCCCTTCC
This sequence comes from Rhodocyclaceae bacterium, assembly GCA_020445745.1. Taxonomy (GTDB): domain Bacteria; phylum Pseudomonadota; class Gammaproteobacteria; order Burkholderiales; family Rhodocyclaceae; genus Cognatazoarcus. Next base: position 5,573 of record JAGRGB010000127.1, read on the forward strand.
GGTCGCGATGGATCGCGCGAGCGATCCATTCTGAGCCGGGCCGCCGCACTGCTGGGCCTGTTGTCCGCCCTCGTCCTCGGTCTGGCGGCTTGCACGGGGTCCGGCCATACCGTCCGCGGCGAGGACGCCTACCGGTCGGTGTGGGCGAGCCTCTTTCCGCCGAGCCCGTCGCCCGATGGTGGGCGCAGCCCTCTGCAGCAGGATTTCGCCTCTGCGGCGTCGTCCGTGTCGCAGGCGGAGGCCATGGAGCGCTGGACGCGCTTCCTGTCGGACTGGGCTCCGGCCGATGGCCAGTTCGAGGACGGCATGCAGGCGCGGCTGGTGAACTGGGCCGAACTGGAACGGGAGCGCCTGCGATACCTGATGCGAGGCGAGGATTCGGCCGCGGAATCCGTCAGCCGTGAGCTGCATGGCATCGCGACGGAGTTCGAGTAGCGCGATGGTGTTCCGCCGACCACGGGAGACCTGGCCCATGGCACCGCTGGACGGCTCGATCGCTCCTGCCCGCCGGCAGACGTCCCAGGACTAGGAATGATGTACCCGAGCTGGCTGCACAACTTCTCCGTCGCGGAATCCCTGCTGATCGCTGCCAACCTGCTGCTGATCGCGTTCTCGCGGCCACTGCTGCGGGCGCTGTCGCGCTCGGGAACGAGCGACGAGGCGTTCAGCGGCAAGCTGCATTTCTTCCGTGCCGCGAACGTGTTGGTCGTGCTGCTGGTGGTGTTCGCCAACGCGGTGCTGCCGGTGGCCTCCCATTCGTGGATGGCGCGGTTGCTCGGTGCGGTGCTGGTGGCCTTCCTCGGCTACCTGACCGCCCACGTCGCGAACTACCTGATCAAGCGCCGCTTCGGACGCCTGCGCGAGGTGGACGGCAGCCAGACCTGGACCGAGACCTACAACGTGCGGGTGCTGAGCCTGCTCTCCAGCGTATTGCTGTTCGTCATGGTGCTGATCGCCGAAGTGCGCATCTTCGGCTTCGACAGCCTGCTCGAGGCCGGCGGCGTGATCGGTTTCGTCGGCGTGATGCTGGCGCTGACCCAGGGGGCGTGGGCGCCGGACATGATCGGCGGCCTGGTGATCCTGAACAGCCGGCTGGTGGAGGAGGGGGACGTCATCGAGGTCAATCCCGGCGAGCGCATCATCGGCACCGTCTACAAGACCAAGATCTTCCACACCGAGCTGCTGAACCTGGTCAACAACCACCGCATCATGATCGGCAACGCGGCGCTGCGCCGCATGACGATCCACAACCTGTCCAAGTTCGCGTCGGCCCGCGGCCTGCGGGAGGCGATCGTGCTGAAGGTCGGCTACGACACCACCGAGGGCGAGATGCGCGAACTGGTCCACGCGGTCTTCGAGCGGCTGGCGAGCGAAGGCGACTGTGCGGTCGAGCACAAGTATCCGGCCGAACTGCGGGCCACCGATGCCGGCGATTTCGCGGTGGCGTGGACGGTGTTCTACTACACCAAGGACATCCGCCGCCTGCTGGCGACGCGCCAGAGCGTGCTGGCGACGATCATCGAGGAGGCGAGGATGCGCGGCGTCGGGCTGTCGACGCCGAGCCTGCACGTGGTAGAGGCGGCCCATGGCGCGCACGCGCGCGATGGTGCCCGTGACGCCGGATGAATCGCGCCGGAAGACGACGCCGCGCGTCACCCCGAGACACCCGCGCGCGAGCCGCCGCCGATTCGTCCGCGTGGCACAATAGGCTGACGCGAACTTCATATGTCCTGGCGCGCCGGCGGCACATTCTGACCATCCGGAGACGCCTCGAACGGGATTCCTTTCCCCGGCTGCAGATGGCCCTGATCGTCGTGCTGACCGGACTTGCCGGATGCTGTCGACGGTGCCGACGAGTTCGCGATTCCGCTCGCTGCCGTGCTGGTGTTCGTCGGCATGGCCTTGGCGGTGCTCTACGTGGTATGGATCGCACCGGTGCTGTTTGCCGAGCTGGTGGTGGACGGTGTGCTGTCGTTGGCGCGCTACCGCAGACTACATCGACAGCCGCGCCGTCATTGGCTGGAGTCGGCACTGCGCAGGACGTGGCTGCCCTTCGCGCCGACCGCTGCGTTGTTCCTGCTGGTCGGGCTGGCGTTGGGCTGGGTCGCGCCGGGCGCGCGCTCCCTGGGCGAAGTCGAGCACCCGAGTCCTGGCGCTACGCAGGCAGGTGTCGATCCGGCCCGCTGACCGGATCGTCGTCGCGGTGGCGCCCGCGTCCCGGCAGATTTCGCGATTCGATTCTGTGACGACTTGTCCGCAACGGCGCCGGACTGCGGGGCGGGGTGTCTCGGCTCGTGCAAGCTGTGGCGCGAGGGGGGCCGGCTGGGCGGCCGCCGCGGGTCTTCATGACGTCGCCCCTGGCAAGGCAAGCTTGCCGGCGAGTCCGCGACACGTTCGAGGAAAACGCCTGGTCTATAGTGATGCTACGTAGGCAAGGACGACTGCCGGCGCCTGCTTGACCTCGCTGAGGCTCGGGAGAGACAGGATGCGGATGCCCGCCGGCGGGCACGGCGCGCAAGACCCCTGGCCGTGCCCGACGAAGACTTCGACGATAGGCCGCCGGGAAAGGCTGCGGAGCATGCCCTGCGGTGACGATGCCGCGCCGTCCCGGCGGTCGCCGGCTGGTGTGCATCTGCCCGTCACCCGGCTGTCGAGCGGTTTGCTCGTACTGCTGCTGTTCGCATTGCACGGCACCGGCGCGGAACGCCTAGCAAGCACGGATTTTTGCGACCCCGGACTCGAAGTGTCGCGCATCCATCCGCTCGGATATCGCAACCGGCCGGGGCGCTGCGAGGGCATCTATCTGCGGCAGCTCGGTTCGGATACCCTCCATCTGGCGTCGCTGACCGCGAGATTCGACGACTACGACCCGGTCGGGATGGATGCCCTGCAGGTGGCCTGGGCGCCGCTGGTCGACGATCCGGTCCACCTGCGGGCCGAAGCGCTGCGCCACCGGCTGTACTACCGCATGGATACCGTGCGGTCTCCGGGCACTGACGCTTACGCGTGGCCGACCGACATCCTGGCGGCGCTGAACCTGCGGCGCGCGGAGTTGGGTGTGCTGGCGTGGGCGCGGCGGACCGTGGAAGGCGCCGAGCGGCGGCTCTATCTGCCGCTGCGGGTGGGCGGCTCCGCAGGCGGACCAGCCAGCGGTGAGGTGGACCTGGTGCTGGTGCCGGGGCGCGAACTGCGCGAACTCTACGTGAGCCTGAGCTACGTGGGCGCTGCCGGAGACCCGGGCGTGCCCATTCGCGATGGCGAACCGCTTGCCTACGGTTACTACCCCGCCGGGCGGGCGCTGCGGGTGCCCCTCACCGGGCTGTCGCGTATCGGAGACTACCGGGTGGAGCTGGGCGCCGAGCTGCAGGACGGCAGCATCGCCACGATCCGCTTCTGGTTGCGCTCCGCCGGCGGCTGAGCGCAGCGGAGACCAGGCCCATGGCTGCCCCACCACCGGATCCGCTCCTCGCCGCATTGCGCCAGGAACTGGACCGGGCCAGCGAGCGGGCGCTCGCGGGGGCGCACCTCGATGCCGACACGCTGGCACGGCTCGAAGCCCTCGCACGACTGGTGGAACTGCGCGCCTCCGCCGCGGCGCGGCCAAGGCGACGACGCTGGCCGCTGGCGGTGGCGCTGGTGGTCACGATGTTGCTGGTCAGCATCCTCGTCTTTGCGCGGGTCGGGGAGACCGCGGTGGAACTGGACGTCGTGGTATCCGAGGCCGCATTCGCGATGGCCCGGTCGCAGGTGCTCGTCGAAGGCGTGCCGCTGGTGGCGCTCGGCGCCAGCGGGCTCGAAGCAGTCGAGTTGCCAGCGGCCGCGGGCTCGCCACGCCTGCTCACCAGGCATGTCGGTGCGGTGCGGCTGGCGGTCGATGGCGCCGGCGATGACAGCGGCAGGATCAGCCTCGCACCGATCACGCTGGGCTCGTCGTCTCGTGTCCGTCTGCGCCGGCTTGGCCGGGGCCGCTACAGCCTCGAACTCGCCGCTGCGGATCTGGAGCTGCAGGCCGACGTCAGCGGCACCGTCCGTGTCGGCTGGCCGGAGACCCCGCCCGGGCCGCGCGAGTTCGGGACGCCGCGATCGATACGCCTGATCGCGGGGCCTGACGCCGTGGCACTCTACCTGACGGTTCCCGCCGCGGAACCCGTTTCGTTCGCCTCGCAGCTTCGCGTCTCCGAGCTTTCGTTCGCGCGCATCGAGGAGCACGACCATGCCGAAATGACGCTACTGCGACGCCTGTCCACGATCCTGTCCGGAACGCTGTATCAGGACTCGCTGAACGGCAAGGTCTACCCGCTGCGTGCCGGAGAGAGCCTTTCCTTTGCCTCGGTGGACGGCGTCATTCGTGCGCTGCAGCTGCAGGACGATCGGATCGCGCTGCAATTTCACGGCAGGGTCCGGGGCATGTGCTCGCTCGCCGGCGCATATTGCCGGAGCCTCATGCCCAGCTACCTGGAATGGATCCAGGCGCGACATGGGCTCGGCCTGTTCTGGGGCGCGACGCTCTATCTGTTCGGCCTGTGCGCCGGACTGATGCGCTGGTGGGGGGGGCCGGTATGAAACGCCGGATGGCCCTCCTCGCCGTGAGCGCCGTGCTTCTCGCTGCCGCCCTGTCGGCCGCGTCCGACGAAACGGAATTCCGGCGGCTGGAGATGGCAGGGACGACGGCCTTGAGCCAGGGTCGATACGACGACGCCATTGCCGCCTTCGAACAGAGCCTGCAGCAGCAGCCGGCGTCGATGTCCGCGGCCGTCAATCTGGCGCGTGCCTATGTCCTGAAGGGTGACGAGGGTCGCGCATTCCACTGGCTGCGGGTCGCCGTCGAACGGGGCTACGACGATCCGCGCAGGCTCGAGGCCGATCCGCAACTGAAGATCTTCAGCCACGAACCCTATTATGCACGGGACATCGCCCGCGCCCGGGTTCGCGAAGGCGATGCCGGAAACGCCCTGGAATGGCTGACACGGGCCATCGACTGGGGCTTCGGAACGGTCCGGGAACTGCAGGACGACGACATCCTGCAGCCGCTGCAGGGCGAGCCGGGATACCAGCGGCTGCTGCTGCGATTGCGCAACCGCAGTCTGTATTCGAACCCGCTCCTCGAGTACGGCAGCCCGCAACTGAGTTCGGAGCTGGTCGCGATGATCGATGTGCAGCTCGGACGATCTGCACGCTACGGTGCCGGAATCCTGGTGGGACAGTCGAACGGGGATGCCTACATCGTCACCGCGAATCACGTGGTTCGCAGTGGCGGCAGCACGGCCGATCAGATCAAGGTCCGGATCAAGGCGCTTGCGGGCGAGTCCTTGAAAGCGCAACTCCTCCCCGAGAGCGATCCGGATCTCGACCTGGCCGTGCTGCGGGTCGGCGAACTGGAACGCCGGGACTTCAAGTTCTGCAGTCTGCCCGTCGGCGGGTTCGGCAATTCCGGCGACCCGCGGCGCGGGGACGAGATCTTTCCGGTCGGGAATCCCCATGGCGAGGCCTGGGCGATGCCGATCGACGCGGACCGGATCGCCCGGGTCGCGGGTGGTCGGATCACATTCCAGTCGAACTTCATCGCCCCCGGCCATTCGGGTGGCGCGCTGATCTCTCCGGACGGCGAACTGATCGGGATGATCCGGGCGGACGCCCCGCCGTTCGGGATCGCCACGGATCTTGGGCGGATAGGCGAACGCGTCCGGCAATGGGGGTATCCGTTTCAGCTCCGGCGAACGGGACTCGACACGTGGGCGACCGTGGGCCCGGCGATTGCCGGCCGCGATCTGGATCAATTGAAGCGTCTGGTGACGCGCTGCGCAGTCGTTCGACATCACGGCGAGAACGGGTGGACGGCGCTGCACCACGCCGCCGAATCGGGGTGGGCGGAAGGCGCGAGGCTGCTCCTGGAAGCGGGTGCCGATCCGAACGCCCTGACCGAGGAAGGGCCAGGTGCACTGATCAAACAGCGTACGCCCCTGCATCTGGCCGCCGGTGCCGGCGCCGTCGATGTCGCACGCCTGTTGCTGGCGAGGGGCGCGCGGATCAACGTCAGCGCGGTCGATTACTTCGGCCGCCCATGGAAGGGCGGGGCGCTGCATGCCGCGGTCGCCGGCGGCCGTTCCGAGGTGATCCGGCTGCTGCTCGCCCATGGTGCCGTCGTCGATTGGCTGGGGGAGGACGGCACCCCGCTGGCCATTGCTGCGAAGTTCAATCGACCGGACGCAGCGCGGATTCTGCTGGCCGCGGGGGCGAGGCCGAACCATGCAGACTCGGGCGACCGCCCGTTGTGGGTTGCCGCCGACAGCGGAAATCCGGAGGTCGTCAACATCCTGCTGGCGGCCGGCGCCGACGTGAACATGACGGGAGTATCCGGTGACGGACCCCTGCACCGGGCTGCACGAAAAGGCCACTTGGAAGTGGCCCGGCTATTGATTGCAGCCGGCGCCGACATCGACGCCGGCAAGGCGCCCCCCAAGCGGTGGACGCCGCTGCATGGGGCGGTCGCCGCCGGCCAGGCCGACATGGTCCGGCTGCTGCTCGAGGCAGGTGCCGATCCGCTGGCCCGCACCGGGCGCGGCTACCGGGCGATCGATCTGACCGACTCGGCGGACCTCAAGGCGCTGATCGAATCGGTGAAGGCCAAGGGAGCGGGGCGGGCTTGGCTGGGCGTGAAAATTGCCGACCTTTCATCGCAATCCGCGGCGGAACTCGGAGTGGAACGCGGGCAGGGCGTCCAGGTCGTCGATGTCGCACCTGCGGGCCCTGCCGACCAAGGCGGCCTCGTGGCAGGTGACGTCATCCTGAGATTCGATGACGTGGCCGTCCGCGGCGCGTCCGATCTCGTGTCACGCGTGCGGCGCTCGAGCCCCGGCGACGGGGTGCGACTCGGTGTCTTGCGGCGCGGCCGGGCCGTGACCGTGGAGCTCATGCTCGGCGCGCCGCCCCGTTGACCCGTACCCGGACGCCGCTGCGCCGGCGTCAATCCTCGAAACGTCGGGCGACCAGGTAGCCGTAGCCGATCTGCAGGCTCTCCATCAACTCGACCATCGCGGTGATCTGCTCGGCGAGGATGGCGCCGAAGCCGGACACCAGGTCGTATTCCTGGTCCATCAGCTTGGACAGGGTGTTGGCCTTGTCGATGCTGGCGGCGCTGGCCGTCAGTTCGGCGAACTTGCGGATCGATTCGGTCTGCACGGTGGCCAGCCGCGTCATCGCCGCCTGCTGCATCTTGATCGTTTCGGCGACCAGCGAGTAGTCGGGGCGGGGCGACAGCATCGCCGTGACCAGCGCGCGCTGGACCTCGAACTGGCGCTGGGCGGCGCGGCCGATCAACTCGTGGAAGGTGCTGGCGTGCTTCATCGGCAGCAGCGCCGGGTGGGGCAGCGCGGCGTTGCCGGTTCGCGCCAGATTGTCGCCGGCATCGCGCAGTTGCTGTGCCGTGGTCTCGGCCAGAGTCATCATTGCCTGGAACATGCTTCGGTCTCCCGGTGACGTGGCGCTTCAATCGCCGCCAAGCCGCCGCAGCATGCGGTGGATGGCGCGGATCTGGATGGCGTCCTTGGAATAGTAATCCGGATTCTCCGGATCCTCGGCGGTGTAGCCCCACCAGTCCCAGCAGCCGTCGGGATTCTGGGTCGTCGGATTGTCGGTGCCGCTTGCCTGGGGGTAGAGGATCACCAGGTTGTTGGCGTCGGCGATCTCGTTGTAGCCGGTGGTCGTGAAATAACGATTGCCGTAGGGCACCGAGTTTTCCAGATCTGGCCTGCCATTGACGAAATTCACGTAGTCGTAGCCCTGCTTGCAGCCGTGCAGCGCGATATGCACGCGGCACGGCGCACCATCCGCTACCGCCTGCGGCACGTAGGCGTAGGCGAATTCGCTCATGCTGGCGCGCGGGTCGGCGTCGAAGAACTCGGTCTGGTCGAAGCGCACGATGCGCCCGGAGAGCTTCTCCACCGGCGGCTTCAGCGGCCCGTACAGGTGTTCGAGGATGCGCCGCGACTGCATGAAGCCACCGTTGTTCAGATACGGCGGGCGGTTGGCGTCGAGCGGGTTGTCCTCGGGATTGTCGGTGATGATCGAGTGCCCGGCCGGCAGGTCCTGTTCGAAGCGGATCGCCTCGTCCGGTACGCCGAGCAGCCTGTAGAAGTCGCGGGTCGTGCGCACGACGCTGGAATCGACCACCTTGTCGGCGCTGCCGGTGAAGATGTAGAGCCGGTGGTCGCGCAGATTCTCGACCGCGTCGATCCGGCCGCGCGCGGCGGTCTCGCGCGCCACCCGGGCAAGGCGCGCCGGATCCGGTGCGGCCTGGGGGATCAGCGGGTTCATGCACACGTAGAGCGCGTTCAGCGTCCATGCGTCCTCGGCGATCGCTGCTGCGGCGCGGAAGGACTCGGCGCAGCGATAGGGGCCGCCGGCAATGATGCCGGCACCGATGAAGGTCGAGGAATGGGCCAGGTGCAACTGCACCGTCATGAACGCGCCGGACGACAGGCCGGATACCGAGCTCTGGCCGAGATCCGCATTGAGGCGCGCGAGCGGCGCGGTTTTCTGGGAAGTACCATCGGGCATGGGGGCTCCTGCGACGATCGCGCGACTGTGCAAAGCGCATACGCTACACCAATTGATTGACGGAAACTAACGATTTCTGTTGCGTCGCGGCAGGCGCTGGTGCCGCTCGCTGACCGCCTCGCCGGGCACGCCGCGCAACGCGAACCGTGCCGGCGGCGACCCGACGCCCGGCGCCGGTCAGACCGATCCGGACCCGGATTCGATCGGCAGGCCCGATGAGCGCCATTGCTGGAAGCCACCGTCGAGCGCGACCGCACGCGCGAAGCCGATGCTGCGCAGCATCGCCGTCGCCAGCGTCGAGATCTTGCCGAACTCGCAGTAGACGACGATGCGCTGCAACGGGTCGGGCAGCACGCTGTCGACGCGCAGCTCCAGTTGTCCGCGCGGCACGTGACGCGCTCCCGGAATGTGGCCCTCGCGGAAGGACTCGGCCTCGCGCACGTCGAGCACCACCAGTTCGCCGGCGGGGTCGGCGATCCGCCGCTGCACTTCGTCGATCGGCATGAAGGCGATGTGGTCGGCAGCCTCGGCGATCAGTTGCGCGACCGAACGGCCGCCGCTGCAATTGACGCGCAGCGCCTCGGTCAGGTGATCTGGTGCCTTCAGGTTCAGATTGTCCATCAACGCGACGAAGGCCTGGCGGCCATCGACCTGCAGGCGCGGATTGGTGGCGCGCTCGTCGCCGATCGTGGTGCTGCTCTGGCCGCGATAGTTGTGGGCCGGGAACACCCGCGTCTCGGCAGGCAGCTCGAGCAGCTTCCCGAACAGGCTGTCATAGAGCTCGGAGGCATCGCCGGTCGGCAGGTCGGTGCGGCCGGTGGCACCGATCAGCAGCGTGTCGCCGGTAAGCACACAGTCGGCCAATTTCAGGCAGATCGAATCGGCGGTATGGCCGGGGGTGTGCAGTATCTGCAGCCGCAGTTGGCCGACGATCAGGCACTCGCCCTCGTCGACGCGGATGTCCACGAAGGGTGCCGGGCTCGCGCGGTGCATCACGACCGGCAGTTCGAGTCGCCGCGCCAGCTTGCGACAGGCCGAGAAATGATCGGCGTGGGTATGGGTGTCCACCAGGTAGTGGAGCCGCAGCCCGTGTTGTGCGGCTGCCGCGAGATAGCGATCCAGCAGCGTGATCTCGGGGTCGACGAGCAGCCCGACACCGTGCTGATCGCATCCCACCAGATAGGACAGGCAGCCCCCGCTGCGGAACTGTTCGAGAATCATCGTCGTCCTCCGCCGTCGGTGCAGATTCCTCCCACTATAGCCGCCACCGCAACGATGTCGGTGTTGGCCTCCGCGTCCGCCGCCGCCGGGCAGGATGTCTATCGGACGGGGCGATGCGGCGGCACGGCTGCGGACAGATTGCAGGGTGGCCAGAGAAATATCACGTTCGACATAGTGTCGCGTTTGTGACTCGTGGCGACACGAGGGACAATGCGTGTCATCGGCATGGTTCCAATTCCCGCGTTGATGCCACGACGTCATATTTTCCTGAAGGACTGGTGGACCGACCTGTTCGACCGCTTTGCCCATTCCTATCTGGTCTGGGGATTGGCTGCGGTGGTCGTCGCCTTCGGCGCGCTCAACATTCGCGCCGTGGTCGCCGACTACGACCAGCGCGAAGAGGCGATGCTGGCCAGTCACCAGGCCCTGCTGCTGGAACGCAAGCAGGAGGAACTGGAGGATGTCTTTCGCGCGCTCTACCAGAGCGCCCGCACGATCGCGCTGATCCCTGCGATCCGTTCGGTCGAGGGCGGCAATCGGCACAATGCGCTGGAGCGGGTCGAGCGCCAGGGGCGACTGTCCACCGACATCCACCATACCGTCCAGCAGATCTACCAGAACCTTTACCGCAACATCCGCGTCTCCGAGGTTTACTACGTGCTCGACGGCTTCCGCCCCGACCTGGGCGAGGTTCCGTTCTTCATGTACGACGAGTTGATCAGCGGCGAGGGCGACGACCACGACGGGCGGCTCGGGTCGGGCGGCGGCGACCACGATCTGGCCTCGGAAGAGCAGGAGTACGCCCATTATCAGCGCCAGCTCGACTGGTTTCGCTCGCGCTACCCGCAGTGGCTGTTCGATGACAACATCGACGGCATTCCGGCGATCCTGTCGCCGCCGCTGCAGACCTGCGACCTCACCCAGGTGGCCGACGCCACCCATCCCGATCCGCGCGATGCCGCCGGGCTGCTCTACTCGGTACCGGTGTATGGCGCGGCAGGCGGTCGCTTCAAGGGCCTGATCTCGGTGGTGCTGCGGGCCAACGTGCTGGAAGCATTGATCGTCGGCGTGCCCCACCTGATCCTCACCGACGCCGATTCGGCGAGCGCCCGCCGGCTCGGCTTCGACATGTCGCGGGAGACCGCGAGTTTCGTCCTCCGCCACACCGGCTATGGCATCGAGATCTTCGATCGGCGCAATCCGCTGCTGGCCGAAGGCTTCGACGCCGCGCGGCAACGGACCGATGGCGGCCGCTGGGCCGAGGTGGCCCTGCGGGGCCGCACCGACGGGGTATTCACGCTGCATCACTATCTGTCGCCGGCAGACATCGAGGATCTCGCCGGGAACCTGCGAAGCGAGCGCGATCGCGTGGTCGCGGCGCGGCTGCTGTTGTTGGCCGGCCTGATGCTGGTACTGTGGCGCGCGATCCGCGATCAGCGCCATCACCATGCCGAGCTGGTCCGGGTGGCCCATTACGACAGCCTCACCGAGCTGCCCAATCGCAGACTGTTCATGCAGCGGCTCGAGCAGTCGTTGGCCCGCGCCCGGCGTCACCGCAGCCGGCTCGGTCTGATGTTCCTCGACGTCGACAATTTCCGCAGCATCAACAGCGCCATCGGGCACGAAAGCGGTGACGCGCTGCTGGTGGCAGTGGCGAAACGGCTGCGCGATACGCTGCGTTGCGGCGACGAGGTCACGCTGGGCGTGGCCTTGGGCGATGAGGGTACTACCCTGGCGCGCCTGTCCGGCGACGATTTCACGCTGATCTTCGAGGATCTGGCCCGGGCCGACGACGTCGCCGTCGTCGCCGAGCGGCTGATCGGCGCATTCCGCGAGCCGGTGTTGTTGGGCGGGGAGCCGGTCGAGGTGACCTTGAGCGCCGGCGTCGCGGTATTCCCGGACGATGCCGCCAACAGCAACGACCTGATGGTCTGCGCCGAGCAGGCCCAGCACCATGCCAGCGCCACCGGTGCGCGTCAGTACTATGTCTTTAACGACGAGATGCGCCGCCGCGCGGATCGCCGCAATGCGTTGCTGCGCGAGTTGCCGGTGGCCGTGCGTGCACGCCAGTTCAGCCTCGCCTACCAGCCCAAGCTGGCATTGACGTCGGGCCGCATCGCGTCGTTCGAGGCACTGCTGCGCTGGCACAGCCCGGTGCTGGGCCAGGTCTCTCCGGCCGAGTTCGTGCCATTGCTCGAGCGCAGCGGGCAAATCGTCGAGGTCGGTCGCTGGGTCCTCGACACTGCGTGCCGGCAACTCCGGCAATGGCAATTGCAGCTCTGCCCGGAGCTGCGGATCAGCGTCAACGTCTCGGCGCGGCAACTGCTGCTGTCGGACGTGGTCGCGACGGTCGCCGACGTTCTCGCGCAGACCGGTGTCGATCCGCAGGCGCTGACCGTGGAGATCACCGAATCGATGGTGATCGACAATCTGCAGGACGGCCGCAACGTGCTGGAGCGGCTGCGCGGTCTGGGCGCGCGGCTCGCGATCGACGACTTCGGCACCGGCTACAGTTCGCTGACCTATCTGCAGAATCTGCCGGTGGATTGCCTCAAGCTCGACAAGAGCATGATCGACACCGTGCTCGACGCCAAGGGCGCCCATGTCGTGCGCTCGACGATCGCGCTGGCCCACGGCCTCGGACTCGAACTGGTCGCCGAGGGAGTCGAGGAAGCGGCGCAACTCGACGCCCTGGCCGGCATGGATTGCGACATGGTGCAGGGCTATCATCTGTCGCGACCGCTCGACGCCGATGCCGCCTGCCGCTTCCTGAAGGCGCGGGTCGCCGTCGCGGCGCCCCAGGGCGTGCCCTCCTGAGCGGCGGCCGGCGGTCACCGAGGTGACCGCGACCGTGCCGCGGGTGCGTCAGAAGGGCAGCGCCAGACCGGGCCAGACGCCGAGGATCGCTTCGCGGAACGCCTGCTGGATGCGTGCGATCGCCGCTTCGCTGTCGGCCTCGAAGCGCAGCACCACGACCGGGGTGGTGTTGGACGGGCGGGCAAGGCCGAAGCCGTCGCGGTATTCGACGCGCACGCCGTCGATCGTGATCAGCTCGCGGGCGCCGTCGAAGCGCGCGCCGTCCTTGAGCCGCCGCACCAGCTCGAACGGTTCGCCTTCGTTCATCTTGATGTTGAGTTCGGGCGTGCTGACCGCGTCCGGCAGGGCCTTCAGCGTCGCGCTGGGGTCGTCCTGCAGCGACAGGATCTCGAGCAGTCGGGCGCCGGCGTAGAGGCCGTCGTCGAAGCCGTACCAGCGCTCCTTGAAGAACACGTGGCCACTCATCTCGCCGGCCAGCGGCGCACCGGTCTCCTTGAGCTTGGCCTTGACCAGCGCGTGGCCGGTATTCCACATCAGCGGCCGGCCGCCGTGTTCGCGGATCCAGCCGGCGAGATTGCGGGTGCACTTGACGTCGTAGATGACCTGGCCGCCGGGTACCCTGGACAGCACGTCCTTGGCGAACAGCATCAACTGGCGGTCCGGATAGATGATGCTGCCGTCCTTGGTGACGACGCCGAGGCGATCACCGTCACCGTCGAAGGCAAGGCCGATTTCGGCGTCGGTGTCGGCCAGCGCGCGCATCACGTCCTTCAGGTTTTCGGGCTTCGACGGGTCGGGGTGGTGGTTCGGGAAGGTTCCGTCCACGTCGCAGTAGAGCGCAACCACATCGCAGCCGAGCTTCCGGAACAGTTGGGGCGCCACCGCGCCGGCTACGCCGTTGCCGCAATCGACGACCACCTTCATCGGACGAGCGAGGCGCACGTCCCCGACGATGCGTTCGACGTAGGCGGGCGCCACGTCGGCTTCGCTGACCGTGCCGCTGCCCTGGTGCAGGCGGCCGTCGATGATGCGCTGGCGCAGATCCTGGATCAGCTCGCCATGCAGGGTCTGTCCGCCGAGCACCATCTTGAGGCCGTTGTATTCCGGCGGGTTGTGGCTGCCGGTGACCGAAACGCAGGAATCCGTTCCGAGTTCGAAAGCGGCAAAGTAGGCCAGTGGCGTCGGCACGCAGCCGATGTCGATGACGTCGATGCCGGCGGCGCAGATGCCCTCGGCGAGCGCCCCGGCCAGCGCCGGTCCCGAAAGCCGGCCGTCGCGGCCGACGGCGATCGCGCGTTGGTCACGGTCGCGGGCTTCCGAGCCGAGGGCGTGGCCGATGGCCCGCACGGCGTCGATCGTCAATGTTCGCTCGACGATGCCGCGGATGTCGTAGGCCTTGAAGATCTCGGGGGCGGGAGCAGCGTATCGGTCGGTCATCGGCGGCGGATTCGGGTTGATTGCGATGCCCCGATTATCCCAAAGCCGGCGCCCGGCAGGTTCGCCAATTGTCACCTGATGTCGCACTGCAAAATGCCGGCGAAGTGGGCGAGCGTCCGGCGGGCCAGCCAGCCGTGCCGGTGCCGGTCCCTGCCGGACGGGAAGCCGACATGGCCGCCGCCGGCGGATACCTCGAAGCGCAGCGCGGGCGGCAGGCGGGCGGGGTCGGGCCACGCGGAAGTCGGCACGAAGGGGTCGTTGCCGGCGACCAGCAGCAGGCAGGGCTGGCGGATCTGCGGCAGCCACGGGCGGGCACTGGCGCGGCGCCAGTAGTCGTCGGCGCCGTCGAAGCCGTGGGCAGGACCGGTGTAGGCGTCGTCGAACTCGTACAGCGTGCGTGCCTTGCGGATCCGGCGCGGGTCGAATCCGGCAACGCCGCCAGCGATCTTGGCCAGGGCCTTGGCCTTCAGGGTGGACAGGAAGTGGCGGGTGTAGATGCGGTTGAAACCGCAGGCCAGCGCGCGTCCGGAGATCGCCAGGTCGAGGGGCGGGCAGATCGCCATCGCCGCGGCGATCGGAAGTTCGGCGGCATCACCGTTCTCGCCGAGCCACTTCAGCAGCGCATTGCCGCCCAGCGACACGCCGGCGGCGACCATCGGACCCGGATGGCGATCGGCCAGTCGCGCGAGAATCCAGGCGATCTCGGCGCTGTCGCCCGAATGGTAGGCCCGCGCCAGACGATTGGGCTCGCCCGAACAGCCGCGGAAGTGGGGCACGACGCCGTTCCAGCCGCGCGCCAGTGCCGCACCCATGATGCTGCGGGCGTAATGGGAGCGGCTCGACCCCTCGAGGCCGTGGAACAGCACCAGCAGCGGCGCGCCCGGTTGCCGCGGCAGCCAGTCGAGATCGATGAAGTCGCCGTCCGGGGTGTTCCAGCGCTCGCGGCGGTAGGGCGGCAGCGCTGCCTTGGCCGCCAGCGGCCACAGCGTCTGGGCGTGGCGGTTGGACAGCCAGCGCGGCGGACGATACGGCGTCAATGGACGGTTCGCGGCGCGTCCTGGACCATCAGGGTGCGTTCCTCCGGCGCCGGCGAGGCGTGATGCATGACCATGCGCCAACCGTCGGGTCCGCGGCTGTAGATGTTGGTGGCGATCATCGGCGGGCCCAGTTGTTCGTCGCCTTCGAGGCTGATGAACTCGAGCACGCTGTGTACCGCCACCATCATGAAGTTCTGCGCGACGCCCTGGGTGATGCGGATGTCGAGCCGCGGATTGCCGTCGAACAATTCGCGCCAGCTCTCGCGTACCGCGGTCAGGCCCTGCAGCCGGGGCCCGCCGGGGTGCACGCAGATCACTTCCTCGTCCTCCGACCACACTGCCATCATCGCTTCGAGGTCGGAATGCGCGAGCGCTTCGTAGAACGCCGCCTCGACGTCCCGCGCCGAGGTGAATATCGGTTTCTGGATCGGGCCTGTCTTCGACATCGGCTGGCTTCGGTGCGACCCGCCTGCGGGCGGGGCGGTCCGACCCGTCAGTGGTGGCCCTTGGGACGCTCGCCGGTAAACTTGTAATGGGCGCTGCAGTATGGGCACACCGCCTCGCCACTGCCGAGCACGTCGAGAAAGACCCGCGGATGGCGTGCCCACAGCGGAGCGCCGGGCTGTGGGCAGTGCAACGGCAGGTCGTTGGCGGTCACTTCGATCGAAACGCTCTTGTCCTTGTTCTCGGCCATGGATTCCCCCTCAAATGAAGCTGAGCCAGTGTTCGAATTCGGGCGCGCGGCCATTGACCACGTCGAAGAAGCGCGCCTGGATCTTTTCGGTCACCGGGCCGCGGCTGCCGCCGCCGATGGTCCGGTTGTCGAGTTCGCGGATCGGCGTGACCTCGGCGGCCGTGCCGGTGAAGAACGCCTCGTCGGCGATGTAGATGTCGTCCCGGGTGAGGCGACGGGGACGCACTTCGTAGCCGAATTCGCGGGCGATCTGGATCACCGAGTCGCGGGTGATGCCGGTCAGTGCCGAGGCGATTTCCGGTTCGTAGATCTGCCCGTCCTTGATCACGAACAGGTTCTCGCCTGCGCCTTCGGCGACGAAACCCTGGGTGTCGAGCAGCAGCGCCTCGTCGTAGCCGTCCTGGGTGGCCTCGAGGTTGGCGAGGATCGAGTTGGCGTAGGTGGTCGCCACCTTGGCCCGCGGCATCGTCACGTTGACGTGATGGCGGGCGAAAGACGAGGTCTTGACGCGGATGCCCCGCTGCAGGCCTTCCTCGCCGAGGTAGGCTCCCCACGGCCATGCCGCGATCGCCACATGTACGGTCGTGCCGCGGGTCGAGATGCCCATCTTTTCCGAACCGTAGAAGGCTATCGGCCGAAGGTAACAGCTTTCCAGCTTGTTGGCGCGGACCACCTCGAGCTGGGCTTCCATCAGCCGCTCTTTCGGATAGGGCAGGTTCATCAGGTAGATTTTGCCCGAGTTGATCCAGCGCTGGGTGTGCTCGGCCAGGCGGAAGATCGCGGTGCCCTTGACGGTCTTGTAGGCGCGCACACCCTCGAACACGGACAGACCGTAGTGCAGGGAATGGCTCAGCACGTGGGTGGTGGCGTCGCGCCACGGTACCAGTTCGCCGTCGTACCAGATGAAGCCGTCGCGATCGGCCATGGACATGGGGTTTCTCCAACTGCCTGAAGGTCAAGAGGCGAAATTCTAGCGGATTTGCGCCGCCGCAGAAATGCTGGTCGCGCGGTTAGAATGCCGCCCATGGACCGAATCTGGAAACCCAACGTCACGGTGGCGGCGGTGGTCGAACGGCAAGGCCGCTTCCTGCTGGTCGAGGAACAGACCAGCGAAGGCCTGCGCCTGAACCAGCCCGCCGGTCACCTGGAGCCGGACGAATCGCTGGTGGACGCCGCGCGGCGGGAGACCCTCGAAGAAACCGCCTGGGAATTCACGCCGGAAATGCTGGTCGGCATCTACCAATGGCCGCGACCCAGCGGTGACCTGACCTACTTGCGTTTCGCCTTCAGCGGCGCGCTCGGCCGGCACTTCGAACAGCGCGCGCTCGACGACGGCATCGAACGGGCGCTGTGGCTGAGCCTGGACGAAATCGAAGCCTGCCGCGAGCGCCATCGCAGCCCGCTGGTGATGCAATGCGTGCGCGATTACGTAGACGGACATCGCTACGACCTGGCGCTGCTGCGCCACTACGACTGAGTCGATGCGTCGCTGGCTGACTTCGATGCTGCTGTTGCCGCTGGCGGCGATCGCCGCCGAGGTCCGCGTCTGTTTCAATTACGGATGCCTGTCGGAAGTCACCGTGGTCATCGACGAGCGAGTGCTCGCGGACATCGGAGCCGGCCTGGCAGAGGCCGGTGATGCCGCGGTCGAACGCCAGCGCCTGGCGGCGGCCGTCGGCCGGCTCTATCGCGAGGCTGGCCGCCAGGCGCCGATCTCTGCGGATCGTGCGGGCAACGTCCGCGACGACGGGGTTTTCGGAAAGATGGATTGCATCGATCATTCGATCTCCACGACCCGAATGCTGGGCCTGCTCGAGGCGCGCGGCATGTTGCACCATCACCGCGTCCTGGCGCGAACCCGGCGCACACGCCTGCTGCTCCTCCAGCACTACGCGGCGGTGGTCGAAGAGCTGCCGGCCGACGGCAGCGGCGCTGCACGGCGCTTTGCGATAGATTCCTGGTCTGTGGAACAGGGGGAGCCGGCGGTGGTGCTGCCGCTCGAGGCCTGGCTGGATGGAGAGGGACCGGATGTCCACTGATGCAATCAAGGATGGCGAAGGCTTGACGGTGGTCGTCGGCATGTCCGGCGGCGTGGATTCGTCGGTCGCCGCCCTGCTCCTGCAACAGCGGGGTTATCGCGTGATCGGCCTGTTCATGAAGAACTGGGAGGACGATGACGACGACGAATACTGCTCGACCCGCGAAGACCTCGTGGACGTGGCTTCGGTGTGCGACCGCCTCGGCATCGACCTGGAGGTCGTCAATTTCTCGGCCGAGTACAAGGATCGTGTTTTCGCCCATTTCCTGCGGGAGTACGAGGCCGGGCGCACGCCCAATCCGGACATCCTGTGCAACTCCGAGATCAAGTTCCGATGCTTCCTGGACCACGCGATGGCGCTCGGGGCAGACCGCATCGCCACCGGCCACTATGCCCAGGTGCGCCAGTGGTACAACGACGACCGCTCGGAATTCCAGCTGCTCAAGGCCGAGGACGGTACCAAGGACCAGAGCTATTTCCTCTATCGACTGGACCAGCAGCAACTCGCGAAGACCTTGTTCCCGCTCGGCCAGCTGTATAAGCGTGAGGTCCGGCAGATCGCCGAACAGGCCGGATTGCATGTCCATGACAAGAAGGACTCGACCGGCATCTGCTTCATCGGCGAGCGACCGTTTCGCGACTTCCTGATGCGCTACCTGCCGGCCCGGCCGGGCGAGATCCGAACGCTCGACGGTGGCCGGGTGGTCGGCGAGCACCGCGGCCTGATGTATCACACCATCGGCCAGCGCAAGGGCCTGATGATCGGCGGCATCAAGGGGTGTCAGGACGATGCGGGGGAGCAGGAAGCCTGGTACGTGGCCGCAAAGGACGTGGCCGACAATTTGCTCTACGTGGTCCAGGGGCACGACCATCCGGCCTTGTTGCGCGACCGGGTGGTGATCACCGAACTTTCCTGGATTGCCGGCCGCGAGCCGCGCACCCACTGGGTGTATACGGCCAAGCCGCGCTACCGTACGCCCGACATGCCGTGCGAGATAGACGCCCTCGCCGACGACCGCGCCGAGATTGCCTTTGCCACGCCCCAGTGGGCTCTGACCCCCGGCCAGAGTGTGGTCGTGTACGAATCCCGTGTGTGTCTTGGCGGCGGTGTCATCACGACCTGAATTCGCGCCGCCGGTCGCCGGCAACGAACTGCCGGCAGAGCTGGCGGTCCCATCACTGCCGCGATTTCGCGGCATGCTCAGGAGAAGATCATGGGACAGCACACCCGCATGCACGACGGTATCGCCGGCGCCCTGATACTGCTCGGATCCCTGCTCGCGGCATTCGTCCATCCCTACTGGATCCTGGTGCCGGGCATCGTCGGTGCACTGATGCTGCAAAGCGCGTTCTCCGGCTTCTGCCCGGTCTACTACACGCTCGAGAAACTCGACCGCAAGGCAGGCGCGGACGCCACCGGGCACGCCCACTGAGTTCGGTGCAGCGCCCCGGCCGGTGCCGGGCACCGTTGCATTGGCGACGCATGTCGAGGGCTGATTTGTAAGCGCTGGCAATGCCGTGGCGCGGCGGCAGCGTGCGTGATCGCCCGAATCGGGCGCTGATACTCTGCGCGCGGTGATGGCACGGGCCGGGTGGCCATTTACCAGCGGTAACACCCGATGGCAGAACTTGCGGTCGCGGGGCGGGAGAATTCGCCCATCGAAACACGCGAGGAATTGCCATGTTGGGTAGGCTTGCAGCGGGCTTGGCAGTGGTTGCCGTGGCCCATGGGACGGCGCTCGCCGGCGGCGATGTCGGTAGTGCGCTGGGCGGTGGTCTCGGTGCCGCGGCTGGTGCCGTGGTCGGCAATGTCATGGGTGGCCGCGACGGGGCGGTGCTCGGCGGCGCGGTCGGCGGCGCGGTCGGCGGTGCGGTGGGCAGCGAGGGCCGTGGCCGGACCAGCGCGATGGTCGGCGGCGCCCTCGGCGGTGCGGCCGGTACCGCGGCCGGCCAGTCCGCCGGTGGGCGCGACGGCGGCCTGCTGGGCGCCGGCATCGGTGGCGCGCTGGGCGCGGCCATCGGCAAGGACATCGGTTCCCACGATGGCGGCCGCGACCGGGTGGTGCACGAGCGTGTGCGCGAACGCGTGGTCTATCGCGACGAAGGCGAGCGCCGCCACGGACGCAAGCATCACCACAAGCACGGCCACCGTGGCCATGGCCACGGCCATCACGACGACTGACGGCACGCCCGGCTCGGTGGCCGGTGCGCCTCAGCCCTGCAACTCGCGGGGAATCGGGAAGTAGATCTTCTCCGGGACGCCTTCGAGGGGTCTCACCGAGCGCACGCCGAGGTTGCCGAGCCGTTCGATCACCTGGTCCACCAGCACCTCCGGCGCCGAGGCGCCGGCAGTGACGCCGACTCGGCGCACGCCCTCGAGCCACAGCGGGTCGATTCCGTCGGCGTTGTCCACCAGGTAGGCGGGCACCCGGCGCAGTGCCGCGACTTCGCGCAGGCGATTGGAGTTGGAACTGTTCCGCGAGCCGACGACGAGGACCAGTTCGACCCGTTCCGTCATCAGCTTGACCGCATCCTGTCGATTCTGGGTGGCATAGCAGATGTCGTCCTTCTTCGGCCCGATGATCTCGGGAAAGCGTTGCTTGAGCGCGTCCACGATCGACGCGGCGTCATCCACCGACAGCGTGGTCTGGGTCACGTAGGCGAGCTTGCCCGGATCCACGACCTCCAGCCCGGCGACATCGTCGACGCTCTCCACCAGCAGCATGCCGTCGCTGACCTGGCCCATCGTGCCCTCGACCTCGGGGTGGCCGCGGTGACCGATCATGACAATCTCCCGCCCCTGGGCGCGCATCCGGGTGACCTCCAGATGGACCTTGGTGACCAGCGGGCAGGTGGCATCGAACACCCGCAGGTCCCGCGTTCCGGCTTCGTCGCGAACCGCGCGGGGGACGCCGTGGGCACTGAAGATCACGGTGCTGCCGGCGGGCACCTCGTCCAGTTCCTCGACGAACACCGCGCCCTTTTCACGCAGCGAGTCGACCACGAACTTGTTGTGGACCACCTCGTGGCGCACGTAGATCGGCGGGCCGAAGCGCGCCAGTGCGGTCTCGACGATCTCGATCGCCCGCTCGACACCGGCGCAGAAGCCGCGCGGGTTGGCGAGCAGCACTTCCTTGTCGCTCATTGTGTTCTCTCTGTGTTGCCGGCGTATGTCACAGGATGCCGATGATCTCGACCTCGAAAGCGATCGTCTTGCCGGCCAGCGGGTGGTTGAAATCGATCACCGCGATCTCGTCGTCCACCTCGCGTACCAGGCCCTGGTAGCGCGAGCCGTCGGGGGCGACGAACTCCATCACGCTCATCGCTTCGACGTTGTCCTCGGCCATGTGTTCGCGGCGTACGCGCTCGACCAGTTCCGGCTTGTAATCGCCGAAGGCGTGCTCCGGGGCGAGGGTGAATCGCTCGCGCCGGCCGACGTCGAGGCCGGTCAGGCATGCCTCGAGGGCCGGCATCATCTCTCCGGCCCCCAGCTGCAGGGTCGCCGGCGTGCCCTGGAAGGTGTCGATCACGGACGTGCCGTTGTCGAGCTCGATACGATAGTTCAGGGTGATCAGGCTGTCGGTCTGGACGATCTGGCTCACGATAGGGACTCCTGGGTGGATCGCCGCGCGTCACGGATCTGGGCCCATATCATCAGTACGATGCCCAGCGTGATCGCGGAATCCGCGAGGTTGAAGGCCGGCCAGCCGTAGCGGCCGGCGTGGAAATACAGGAAATCGACCACCGCGCCGTACAGGAAGCGGTCGACCACGTTGCCGGCGGCGCCGCCGATGATCATCGCGAACGCGAACGGCAGCAGGCGCTCCGCCTGGTGGCGGCGCAGCAGCACCAGCAGCCAGCCGCAGATCAGCACGGCGAGGACGACGAAGAACCAGCGCTGCCAGCCGGAATGATCGGCCAGGAAGCTGAAAGCGGCGCCTGGGTTGAAGACCAGCACCAGGTCGAAGAACTTGGTCAGTTCGATCCGTTCGCCCGGCTGCATGCCGTGCATGATCCATTGCTTGCTGAGCTGATCGAGTACCGCCACGGTCGCCGACAGCGCCAGCCAGCCGGCCAGGCGCGCGCTCACGATACCGCCTCGCGGCTCGGATCAGACATGGCTGCGCTGTTCCCCGCTGCCGTGCAGATTGCCGTCGCAGCGCAAGCACAGCGTCGGATGGTCGGCGAGTTGGCCGACCGACGGCACGTAATGCCAGCACCGGCCGCACTTGGCATGGGACGACGGGCTCGCAACGACGCTTTCGGCGCCGACGGTGTCGACGCGCCGCAGGCGGACAGCCGAGGTCATCATCGCAAAGCGCAGGTCGTCACCGAGGGAGGCCAGGGCGTCGTGCTTGTCGGCGGTCAGCGCGAGGTCGAGTTCGGCCTGCAGCGACGAGCCGATCCTGCCTTCGGTGCGCAGTGTCTCGATGACCTTCAATGCGTCGCCGCGCACCTCGCGGATCAGACGCCAGCGTTCGACCATGCCTGCCTCGCCCTCCTGGCCCGGCAGCGCATGCCAGGTGTGGAGCATCACCGAGTCGTCGGCGTCGGTGGTGATCACAGCCCACGCTTCCTCGGCGGTAAATGACAGCACCGGAGCCATCAGCCGCACCACGGTCTGGGTGACATGCCACAGGGCGCTCTGCGCCGAGCGCCGCGCCTTCGATCCCGGTGCGGTGGTGTACAGGCGGTCCTTCAGGATGTCGAGATAGAAGGCACCCAGATCTTCCGCACAGAACACCTGCAGTGCCTGGACCACACGGTGGAATTCGAAGCGGGCGTAATCGGCCTCTGCCTGGGCCGACAGGCGGCGCGTCAGCGCCAGCGCATAGCGGTCGATGTCGAGCCATTCGTCGACCGGCAGGGCGTCGGTGGCGTTGTCGAAGTCGGCGGTGTTGGCGAGCAGGAAACGCAGCGTGTTGCGCACCCGGCGGTAGATTTCGACCACCCGGTCGAGGATCTCCTTCGAGATCGACAATTCCCCCGAATAGTCGGTGGAGGCCACCCACAGGCGCAGGATCTCGGCGCCGAGCTTGCCCGACACCTCCTGGGGCACCACCACGTTGCCGACCGACTTGCTCATCTTGCGGCCCTGGCCGTCCACCGCGAAGCCGTGGGTCAACAGTGCCTTGTAGGGTGGATGACCGTCGATCGCGCAGCCGGTCAGCAGCGACGAATGGAACCAGCCGCGATGCTGGTCCGAGCCTTCCAGGTAGAGGTCGGCGCGGGGACCCTCGGCGTGACCGTCCGGATGCGAGCCGCGCAGCACGTGCCAGTGGGTCGTGCCGGAATCGAACCAGACGTCCAGCGTGTCGCTGATCTTCTCGTACAGGGTCGCTTCATCGCCGAGCAGTTCGGCGGCGTCGAGGCGGAACCAGGCCTCGATGCCCTCGCGCTCGACGCGCTCGGCGACCGCCTCCATCAGGGCGACCGTGCGGGGGTGGGGTTCGCCGCTTTCCTTGTGCAGGAAGAACGGGATGGGCACGCCCCAGTTGCGCTGGCGCGAGATGCACCAGTCCGGACGGTTGGCGATCATCGCATGCAGCCGTGACTGGCCCCAGGCGGGAAAGAAGCGGGTGGCCTCGACGCCCCGCAGGGCGCGCTCGCGCAGTGGCGCGCCGGACGCCGGCCGGGTGTCCATGCCGACGAACCATTGCGCGGTGGCACGGTAGATCACCGGCGTCTTGTGGCGCCAGCAGTGCATGTAGCTGTGGCTGATCGAGGACTTGGCGAGCAACGCGCCGACTTCCGCCAGCTTGGCGATGATCGGGCCGTTGGCATCCCAGATCGCCTGGCCGCCGAAGAAGGGCAGATCCGACACGAACCGGCCGTCGCCGGTCACCGGGGCGATGATCTCGTCGTTGCTGCGGCCGTAGGCCTGCCATGCGTTGAAGTCGTCCACGCCGTGGGCCGGCGCCGAATGGACGATGCCGGTACCGGCATCGAGGCCGACGTAGTCGGCGAGATAGACCGGCGACGGGCGGTCGTAGAACGGGTGGCGGAATTCGAGCCGGTCGAAGGCTGCGCCGGTCGCGGTGGCGACCACGCTGCCGCCGAGCTGGTAGCGATCGAGGCAGGACTGGTAGAGTTCCTTGGCCAGCACCAGCAT
The DNA here is from genome assembly GCA_020445745.1 of Rhodocyclaceae bacterium. Classification (GTDB taxonomy): domain Bacteria; phylum Pseudomonadota; class Gammaproteobacteria; order Burkholderiales; family Rhodocyclaceae; genus Cognatazoarcus. Next base: position 29,485 of record JAGRGB010000127.1, read on the forward strand.
ACGCTCGCCGCTGTCCACCAGCACGTAGTCGAACTCCGGATGGACGTTCAGTGCCTGGTTGGCCGGAATCGTCCACGGCGTCGTCGTCCAGATCACCGCGAATGCCGGCTTGTCGATCGCGGCCACACCGAAGGCGGCAGCCAGCGCCGCCGGATCGGCGACAGCGAACGCGACGTCGATCTGCGGCGACTTCCTGTCAGCATATTCGACCTCGGCCTCGGCCAGCGCCGAGCCGCAGTCGAAGCACCAATTCACCGGCTTCAGGCCCTTGAACACGTAGCCTGCCTCGACCATTCTCGCCAGCGCACGGATCTCGTTGGCCTCGTTCGCGAAGGCCATCGTCTTGTACGGATCGTCCCAGTCGCCGAGCACGCCGAGGCGGATGAAGTCCTTCATCTGGCCCTCGATCTGCTCTGCCGCGTAGGCGCGGCACAGTTCGCGCACCCGGTCGGCCGGCAGGCCCTTGCCGTGGGTGACCTCGACCTTGTGCTCGATCGGCAGGCCATGGCAGTCCCAGCC
>JAGRGB010000128.1 GCA_020445745.1 Rhodocyclaceae bacterium
CATCATCGCCAACATCAAGAAGTTCGCCTCGGCAGGCAAGAAGACCGCCGTGGTGTCGACGATCAACGGCGACTCCAACGTGCCCTTCTACAAGGAACTGGGCAACCAGGGCCTGAAGGCGACCGATGTGCCGGTGGTGGCCTTCTCGGTGGGTGAGGAGGAGCTCCGCGGCGTCGATACCAAGCCCCTGGTCGGCCACCTGGCGGCGTGGAACTACTTCATGAGCGTCAAGAACCCGACCAATTCCGGCTTCATCAAGAAGTACCAGGCCTGGGCCAAGAAGAACGGCGTGCCCAACGCCGACACCGTGGTCACCAACGACCCGATGGAAGCCACCTACGTCGGCATCTACATGTGGAAGCAGGCGGTCGAGCAGGCCAAGACCACCGATGTCGATGCGGTCATCGGCGCCCTCGGCGGCCAGACCGTCAAGGCTCCGTCCGGCTTCACGCTGACGATGGATGCCACCAACCACCACCTGCACAAGCCGGTGCTGATCGGCGAGGTGCGCTCGGACGGCCAGTTCTCGGTGGTGTGGAAGACCCAGGAGCCGATCCGCGCCCAGCCGTGGAGCCCGTTCATCCCCGGCAACGAGTCCAAGCAGGACATCTGAGCGCCTGTCACCCGGCGGGCCGGTCGCGCCCGGCCCGCCACCCTTGCGGGGCATGACCCCGGACGGATACCGATCCATGCGACGCATTCTGCTGCCTGCGCTGATCCTGCTGCTGACCATCGCGGCACCGGTGCGCGCGGCCCTCGATCCGGCCTTGCTGCAGGGCTTCGTCGACGACGACTTCGGCGCCAAGCTCGAGGCGATCGCGCGGCTCGGCGAAATCGGCGACGAGGACGCCCGTCGCGTGCTCGGTGCGCTGGCCGACGAGAGCCTGATGGTCGCCGGCGAGCGGGTGCTGATCTTCGACGGCGAGAATGTGCTCGACGCGGCCACCGGCGAGGTCCTCGCCGACTATCCGGACAACATGGACCAGGTGATGGTGAACAACCGCCTGCGGGTGGCGATCGAGGCCGCCCGGTCGGCGATGGAGCTGTTCTCGCCCGAGCGCGCGAGGCGGCTGGCGGCGGCCAAGGTGCTGCGCGAGCGCGGCGACGCGTCGAAGCTGCCGCTGCTGCAGAAGGCACTGGAACGGGAGAAGGATTCCGACGTGGGCGCGGTGCTGGAGCTTGCCGCGGCGCGCGTGCAGCTCGGCTCCGCGGAGCCGATCGAGCGACTGAAGGCGGCCGAGGCATTGTCCGAATCGTCCGACCAGGCGGTCATCAACCTGTTGCGGGCGCGGCTCGAGCCGGAGGTCGAGGGCGACGATGCGGTGCGTGCCGCGGTCAAGGGCTCGCTGGCGTCGATCGAGCGCCGGCTGGCGATGGCCCAGGCCACCGGCACGCTGTTCACCGGCCTGTCGCTGGGGTCGATCCTGTTGCTGGCGGCCCTCGGCCTGGCGATCACCTACGGCGTCATGGGCGTCATCAACATGGCCCACGGCGAACTGCTGATGGTCGGCGCCTACGCCACCTACGTCGTGCAGGGGCAGTTCGCCAGCCACTGGCCGGCGATGGCCGACAACTACCTGCTGGCGGCGATCCCGGTGTCGTTCTTCGTCGCAGCCGCAGTCGGCGTGCTGATGGAGCGCACCGTGATCCGCTTCCTGTACGGCCGGCCGCTGGAGTCGCTGCTCGCCACCTGGGGCCTGTCGCTGGTGCTGATCCAGACCGC
>JAGRGB010000129.1 GCA_020445745.1 Rhodocyclaceae bacterium
AGAAATCCTTGCTGCCGCCGCCTCGCAATTGCAACGCCTCGCCACGGGACGCGGCCGCCTGAATGCGCTCGCGCCATTCGCGGATCAATTCGTCCATCGGATTCGCTCCTCGAATTCGCCTCGGTTTTGACAGCAGCCCGGCACGTCAGAAGCGCTCGATGTCGGCATGGGGCAGCTGTCCGTTGCTGACCCGCATGCGTCCGTACTCGGCACAGCGATTCAGCGTCGGAATGGCCTTGCCGGGATTGAGCAGACCCGACGGATCGAAGGCCGCCTTGACTCGGAAGAAGGTCTCGATCTCCGGCGTCGTGAATTGGCTGCACATCTGATTGATCTTCTCGATGCCGACCCCGTGCTCGCCGGTGATGCTGCCCCCTAGGGCCACCGACAGTTCCAGGATGTCGGCACCGAAGGCCTCGGCGCGGTCGAGTTCGCCGGGCTGGTTGGCGTCGAACAGGATCAGCGGGTGCATGTTGCCGTCACCGGCGTGAAACACGTTGATGCAGCGCAGCCGATATTTCTTCTCCATGCCCTGGATCGCCAGCAGCATCTCGCCGACCCGCTTGCGCGGGATCGTGCCGTCCATGCAGTAATAGTCTGCCGAGATGCGGCCCGCCGCCGGAAACGCGGCCTTCCGGCCTGCCCAGAACTTGAGCCGCTCGGCCTCGTCGCGGGAAACCTGGATCTCGGTGGCGCCGCTGGCCTGCAGCACCTCGCGCATGCGCTCGATCTCCTCGGCGACCTCCTCGGGGGTACCGTCCGACTCGCACAGCAGGATTGCCGCGGCGTCGAGGTTGTAGCCGGCGTGAACGAACTCCTCGACCGCCGCGGTCGCCGGCTGATCCATCATCTCTAGGCCGGCCGGAATGATGCCGGCCGCGATCACCGCGGCGACCGCGTCTCCGGCCCGGGCGACGTCGTCGAAACTCGCCAGGATGCAGCGCGCCAGTCGCGGCTTTGGCGTCAGGCGCACGGTGACCTCGGTGGCCACGGCCAGCATCCCCTCGGAGCCGTGCATCAGCGCCAGCAGATCGTAGCCGGGCATGTCCGGCGCCCGCGAGCCGATCTCGACGATCTCGCCGTCGATCGTCACGCCGCGCACCCTCAACACGTTGTGAACGGTCAGCCCGTACTTGAGGCAATGGACGCCGCCCGCGTTTTCCGCGACGTTGCCGCCGATCGAGCAGGCGATCTGCGAGGAGGGATCAGGCGCGTAGTACAGGCCGTGACCGGCCGCGGCTTCCGAGATCGCGAGGTTGCGCACCCCCGGCTGGACCACCGCGATGCGCGCGTTCGGGTCGAGTTCGAGAATGCGGTTGAAGCGCGCGAGGCTCAGCACGACGCCATGGGCGTGGGGCAGGGCGCCGCCCGACAGCCCCGTTCCGGCGCCGCGTGCGACCACCGGCACCCCCTGCTCGCTGCAGATGCGCAATACCGCGACCACCTGGGCCTCGGTCCGCGGCAGCACCACCGCCATCGGCACCTGACGGTAGATGGACAGGCCGTCGCATTCGTAGGGCCTCAGATCTTCCTGTGCGTGGAGCAGGCACTGGGCAGGCAGTGCGCCGGCCAGCGCCTCGATCAGGCGCGCCCGATCGACCCGCGAGAAATCCGCCTCACGCTGCGCCATCGCAGCCACACCAGCCCGCTCGCCCATGCTTCCCTCCTTCATGCCCGCCTCCGATCCGTCCCGGGCTCCCGATCCACCGACACCAGACCGAGCCGCTCTGCCGCGGCCTGCAGATGCCCCGCCGCCGCGCGACGGGCCGCACTCGCGTCGCCGGCGGCGATCGCCCGATACATCGCCAGGTGCTCTTCGTGGGCCGCCGCGGCCAAGCCGCGCTGATGGCCTTGCGCGTCCCAGGTCGGCACCCTCGAGCCATGGATCTGTGCACCCATGAACTCCATGAACCGCGCCACCAGGGGATTGCCGGTCGCGGCGGCGATCGCGCGATGAAATGCATCGTCGAGCTCGCTCGCCTGCTGTCGTTCGGCCAGCGCAATCTCCATCTGCGTGAGCAGGTCCCGCAGCAGCGAGAGATCGCCGTCGGTACGACGAGCTGCCGCCAGCTCGGCGATGCCGCTCTCCATCAACTGTCGCAGCTCGAAAACTTCGCGAAGCCCCTCGCCCGCCGCCATGCCGTCGGGGCGGTCGATGCGGAAGCGGCTGACACCGGCGCCGGCGGCGACGAAGGCGCCGAGCCCCTGACGAGTCTCCACATAACCGTCCGCCTGCAGCCGCGCGATGGCCTCCCGGACGACCGCGCGGCTGACGCCGAAGCGCTCGCACAATTGCTTTTCGGTCGGCAACCGGTCGCCTTCGGCGAGGCGACCTTGTTTTACCCAGTCCTGCAGCGACCGCGACAAAGTATCCGCCAGCCGCAGCGGACGGGGGAGATGGGCACATTCCGGCATTCGATTGTCTGCTTATCTGCTTGTCTGACAACTTGGCGCATGATACCCCCTTGCGCAGGGCCGACACAGCCGGGTAAACCCGCTCCCACGGAGGTCCGCATCGCGTCACGCAGCCGGATCGACGTTTCGGCGCCCGGTGCGACACCTGCTCGAAACCGGGCGATCTGGGGTCTCGGCGTCGTCGCCTTCAGTGCATCGCGAAGACCGCTAGGCGCGATCCGCCGCCACGCCAACCGGGACAAGCCTTTGACTTGCGGCGAGCGGCGGAATAGAATTTACGGTTTCGCTCAAAACCAATTACTGGAGCAACCATGTACGCGGTCGTAAAAACCGGCGGCAAGCAGTACCGAGTGTCCGCCGGCCAAAAGATCAAGGTAGAACAGATACCGGCAGACGTGGGCTCGGAAATCACCCTCGACCAGGTTCTGATGGTCGGAGAAGGCGAGTCGGTCAGGATCGGCA